>NZ_PDHT01000001.1:0-686565 GCF_002917135.1 Methylobacterium sp. V23 | reverse complement strand
CGGCGCCTCCTCCACCCAGAAGGAATCACAGACACACCTGCTAAGCCAAACTTATGGGTCCAGAGCCTAGGCGAAACCTGCGCTCCCCGGAACTGTCGTTGATGCGAGTCCGCTCGCCGTCGCGCGCGCCGGGCAGGTGGTCGATTCGCTCACGACCGACCCGACACGCCTCGCGGACGCGCCACGAGCCTTGATCGGTCAGCTCGACCGGGAGCGCGGCGCACCGCTGATGGAGGCTCTGGACGCCTGCACCGCATGCTTCGGTCGGGGTGCCGTCGTGCCCGCCCGGGGTGGGCTCACCGAGAAACGGACTTGGTCGACGAAGTTCGAGATGCGCCGCCCGCGCTACACCACGCAGGTCGGTGCGCTGCCAACAGCGCGCGCTTGATCGCAACGGCTGCCTGCCCACGACGGCTTAGTTCGAAGGCTGCTCGACCGGCGTCGGCGACCGCAGAAAGATCAGCACACCGCCCATAACGGACAAGCCGAGTGCGATGGCGAAGAGGAGAAAGAACCAACGAGGCATGCTGCCGGATAGCACGCTTGAGCGCGCGGGTGGTGCGACGGGCATCAGTGGCATCGCGCCGCTGGGCCGGTCGTCCGATCTCCAGGGGCTGCCATTCACATGCTGGTGTCAGGAATGTCCTTGCCGGTGGCGTCGGGTGCAAGTGCCTCTTCGCCTGCCCAGGGCAGACTCTGCCAAGGCGGCTGGCCACCACGAGCCTCGTAATCCTCCCGTGACAGCGTGAGTTGGCCATGCTCGCCATCCTCCGCACGGATGCGCGTCGGCTGCGCCTGCTTCGGCAGGCACAGGTAGAGGCCCTTAAATGACGTCGCCATGTGTTCAGCCTTCCGATCGCCCATTGGCTGGAGCCGCGGGGAGGCATCTGCAACCGCTACTTCCGAGCTGCCATGAGGTCATGCGTCAGCACCGTCAGCTTGCCGATCAGGCCCGTGACGTCAGCGCCCTTGCACGACCACTGCGTCCCAACGGCCTCGCCGTCTGCAGAAACCGAGACGACAGCCACCGAGCGCAGCTTACCTTCGCGAGCCAAGGCAAGCTGGTCCTGAAGCACCTCGATCATCGAGGCGATGTCCGCATCCGGACTGGTGAGCGCCACCCGTGGGGGGAACTGGACGACCTCAGCGCCATTGGACTGCCCTTTGTTGCTCATAGCGGCTCTCCTGCGCTGGTCTCGATGACGGAGGCATGCGGGAGGCCTTTGCGCGGAGTGTGGCAGCTTGTCCGTAACGTCGATCGTTGTGCGCAGGGTGTGGCTCTAAAAGCACTTCTGGAAAAGCCTAGCTGGTGCACGCTTCCAGTCCCCCCTGAACCCGATCGCCATGGCGCTCAAGGGGAACGACGCGCGCCTACTCGCCCGAGCCGGATACGGGAAGGCCCCGCTCAGGCGTTGGCACAACGCCCAAACCACCGGCAGCGTCGGGGGGAGTCGCCCCAAGGCGCCGGAGGAGCGCTTCGTACGTCTGAGCGGCCGGTGAATGCGGCTGAACCTCGTTCGTGCTGCCCAGGAGCTGCCGGACGTCCTCGACGAAGAGTCGCTTGGCTTCGCCTCCCTCTGGGACCGTTTCGAACAGCCGACTGATTGCGAGTTCGTACAGGCCCACCAGGATCTCGAGCTTACGGGTGTCGTCGGACATCTCTCAGCTTACCCTTTCTGCTCGGCCCACTGCGCGAGCCGCGCCACTTTCAGGCGCCCCGTCTTCTCGTTCCGTGTCCCGACCGGATCCACCAGAGCAGTCACAATCCGTCGCACTCCCGGCGTGCCGACCATCGTCTCGGATGGTGCAAGGCTTGCTCGGGAAGCCGTCCGACGCCGTAAGGTATCCGAAGAACCTCCTCTTCGAAGAACCTGACCTTCGAAGAACCGGCGCGGAAACGAATGGCGTAGCTGCTGGCAACTGCGCTCAGAGCAACCATCAAAGGTGAGTTGGATGTCCAATCGGATTGCACGCCGTTCGGTTCTCAGCGGAATGGCGGCCACCGGTGCTGTCGCCGCGTTTGGTCCCGCAAAATCTGCAGGAGCCTCCAGTTCGACAACTGCGGCCTCTGCAGGCGAACTTGCCCAGGCCATTCGCTCCAAGCGGCTAAGTTCTCGCGAGGTGGTCGAGGCGTATCTGGGCCGTATCCAGCGCATCAACCCCAAGCTGAACGCCATCGTCCAGCTCACTGCTGATTCCGCCCGTCGGCAAGCAGACGAAGCTGATGCTGCGCTCGCCCGCGGCGAATCAAAGGGTCCTCTCCACGGCGTTCCGATAACGATCAAGGACACCTTGGAGACGGAGGGCGTTATCTGCAAGGGCGGAACGCTCGGCCGAACTCACTACGTGCCGAAGACGGATGCAACGTCCGTTGCTCGCCTTCGCGCTGCCGGCGCAATTATCCTGGGCAAGACCAACGTGCCGGAGCTGGCCGGTGCGCTCGAGACTGACAATCTGATCTATGGGCGGACCAACAATCCGTACGATCTTACCCGTACGCCGGGCGGAAGCAGCGGCGGCGAGGCGGCCATCGTCGCGGCGGGAGGTTCGCCGCTCGGGCTCGGTACGGACGCCGGAGGCAGCATCCGCGTGCCGGCACATTACTGCGGTCTGGCTGCCTTGAAGCCCACGTCGGGTCGTGTTCCGAGGACCGGACAGTTCCCTCGACCTATGGGAGCCCGGAATTCGGTTTTCCATGTCAGTCTGATCGCCCGGAAGGTCGATGACCTCGCCCTCGCGCTGCCGATCATCGCGGGTTCGGATTTCCAAGACTACACCATCATCGATATGCCATTGCTCGACAGCCGCGCTGTGGAGGTACCGAAGCTTCGCCTCGCCTACTTTGACAATGACGGGACTCTTGCGCCGACGCCGGAAATCGCCGCCGCTTTACGCGCCGCTGCTGATGCACTCGCGAACTTGGGCGTAAGAGTCGAGGAGCGCCGCCCACCTGAGGCCGACCGCGCCGCGACGATCTACTACGACATGACCCGTGGTGATGGGGGCGCCGGGGTGCGCGCCTTCCTGAAGTCCGTCGGGACCGAACAGATCTCACCGCTATTCGAGCAATCGCTCTCATCGCGCTCGGCCCCCGCAATGGCCAGCACTACGGACGCCTTGGCCGCGTTCACGCGGTGGGATGCTTACCGCAACACCATGATGGGCTTCATGCGCGGATACGACGCCCTGCTGTCTCCGGTGCTGCCCTACGTCGCGCCGCACCATGGAAAGAGCTTCGATCCCACACTGCAGACAGGAGTCGGCTATGCGCAGATGCACAATCTGACAGGCTGGCCCACGGCCACCGTTCGCATCGGAACCTCCCCCGAGGGCATGCCGATCGGTGTCCAGATAGCCGCGCGGCCGTGGCGCGAGGATATTGCGCTCGCTCTGGTACGATGCCTCGAAGAGAAGTTCGGCGGGTGGACGGCTCCGACGATCTGAGAATCGCCTTCTTCCTCGAGCGCCCCTGCCGCGTGAACGATTGCGCCGCGCGCGCGTGCTGTATGTTCTCGACAAAGTCGCCCGGGATCTCGCCGAACGGCGCGAGAATTCGCGGCCGCCTCGCGTTCGCGGGTCTCGTCAGCGACAACCTTGACTGCGGCCGCGCCAGGTATGCGCGCACCATCGCTTCAGCCTTCTTCAATGCGCCACCCTTGGTCGGTGACACCACGCTTGCGCCCAGCACACAGGGATCGGCGTCTTGGGCCTAGACGCGCGTGATCCGCGATGCTGAACAGGTCGGGCGCCAGGGACGAAGGTCCGTCCATCGCGGTAGGCAGGTGTTAAGGATGAGCCTGAACCGATGAGGAACATGCTCCGCCGTGGTGAGCTTCCCCTGGTATGTCAGATCTGGAAGCGCTCATCGAACGCCTGAGGGCTGAACAGCATTTCTTGGTGCTGGAAGCGGAAGCGGGTGAACCACTCCCGTGCAGGGGTGTCCTGCAGCGGATCGCTGATTTCGAGGCCAAGATCCAGTCGGTCGAAGCGCTGATTGAAGATCGTTAAGACCGGCTTGAGCAGCAACGCTCCGCCTTCGCTGGACGGGGTTAGGTGAATACTGCGGCGGTTTCTACGAGACGGATGGGCGAGCTCTACCTTGCGGACCCTTGGAATGGCCGGAACAGCCATGCGAGCCGGCCAGCTTCCTGATCTTCGACGTCGCTGATCTGATCGACGATCTGGCCGAGTGGCGCCGGCAACGCGACTTGGTACTTATCGAGGATGATGGCTGCGTCGAGCAACGCGTTGATGTGGGCCTTGGGAACCGGCTGCTCGGCGGCCTGCGCTGCCAGCACCTGATCTGCGAGAAGCGTCGAGAGGCGCACAACCTTGGATAGCCGTTCCGGCGGATCTCCGGTTTCTGCTGTCATCTCAGGTCGCTCTCGCCGTTAGGCCTGACGTGAAGATCCACCTTCCGCAGCAAGCGGTCCAGCCCTGCGCCAACCGACTCGGCCCGACACCACCGTTCCAGATGCGAGAGTTCACTGGGACACCGCCTTCGGCGCAACCGAGCAACTGTGGTCGAGTAGCATCTCGGCATGCGCTTCGGGGGAGCGATAGGCGAGCATGTAGAACCCCTTATCAGGATCGTTCGGCTCGCGGGCGATGATCGCGAAACTCGTCGAGCGCAGATCGGACGTACGCCACGGAAGCTGCCGCAGGGCAGCGAAGGGATTGAAGCCGTCCACCGCGGCCGCATCGATCCGCCGAACCATGAAACGCCCGCCCACGAGGGGCGTCGGAAACGCGGTCCATATCTCCCGCAGGCGCAGGGAATGACGCTGTAGGGCAGCACGAACGGTCGGCCTGATGCAATCGAGATGGATATGGAGTTGGTCCTGACTCCGCCCACCCACGGAGTTCACGGCGAGGCCGACCTGCTCCACTGGCAATCGTCCTCCGAGAGCCGAGACCACATAAGTCCGAGCGGCAAGCGCTGCTTTCCAGTAGGTATTGCCGGCAGCTTGCTGAAGCTGCGGTGCTTCGAGGCCGACCACCGCGACGGTCGGCATGACAACGGTGTGTGTCGGCTGTCCGGGCGCCCGTAGGACGGCCGTTCCGGGACGATCCTCGTCGCCCAGATCGACCGAGAGGCAAGGAAAGGCGCGGCCCGTGGTCTTCTTCGTGAGAAGACAGCCCTGCAGGGCGATCCAGAGGACGTCGCGGGAGGGGTTCAAGGTCGCCCGGGCCGGCGTAACAGCCGCTGCAACGCAGAGCAGGAGGACCGGTAACCGGAACGCACCTTTCACGTCTCAAGACCTCTTCCTCGCGCAGCGCTCGATACGCGAAGGCGGGACGGAGCCTGAAGCGACGGTAAATCATTGAAATGATTGGCGCGCCAATCAGAATAAAACTGCGAACACCTATGTGATTGAAATCTCAAGGTAGTTTGTGGCGTCGGATCCGAAGTAGAAGAAAATTTAGGCACGTTGGAGGGATATACCATCGCAGACGCCATCACAAAGCTGCCTTCGCCGTTCCAAGCGCCGGTAAGTGTGAGCGGCACTCCTGGTATTTGGCATTGCCATCGTCGTAGGCCTAGTCGTCAAGGTGTTCGCATCACTACGAGGATGCGTAACCAGGTGCCCTCCCCCTGACGCCGACGTGAAAGGTTGAGAATGCCAACGTGTTGCGGAAGTGGGACACGCAGCCGTTGTTTTCCAAATTCGTCAAAACCGTCAGAGTCTTTGGTACTTTCTAAAGGCGACCCATCGTACAACGCACGGGTAGTCGCGGGCACTTCCGCGACCGGAGCGTCCCCCTCCCTCTATTAATCCGATGCCATTAACATCGAGCAATGCGAAGACATTTGCAATGCTGCGCTTAGTTCTAATCTGTATTTTCAGTCATCTCCAAATCACGCTGTGTTTGGGGATTGAGCAGCCATTCGCACAACAAGAGAACTTTGTCGAATTGTGCGATCAGGCAGCCGCTGCACCTTGGGACTCGGATTCGGCGCATCGGCGCACACGCCTTGAATTCCGCCAGTTGCAACCCGAACGTGCCATCCCGTTTTGCCAGCGAGCCTTCGCGCAGAATCCCGACCTTCGTCGCCTGAGCTTTCAACTCGGCCGCGCCTATGATCGTCAGGGCGCAAACCAGGATGCGTATCGCGCCTACAAAGTCGCTGCCGACCTCGGCAGCGCTGCCGCCAAGGTGAACATCGGTATTCTCTACCGGCAGGGACGCCGCTTCGAGAAGAACGATACCAAGGCCCGCGCGTGGTTTCGCGAGGCGGCTGAAATGGGGCTTGCGGAGGGCATGTTTTGCTACGCGACGGCCCTCGACAACGGCCTCGGCGGTCCCGTTGACGGACCTGCCGCACGATCCTGGTACGAGCGGGCAGCGCAACGTGGGACGGCGAAGGCACGTGATGTTCTCGTACGCCTCGATATCGACGGCCCTGGCACAGGTGCCCGCTGTGATTAGCCCCGGCCTCCTGGGCTGGTGCTGTGGAGAACGGCCGTGACGGAAGGGTCGCGTTTCGTCGGCAGTCGCACGCTGGCCGACCTCGACCTAGTTCGGATCGATGACGGGCTCGTCATCGAAGGTCACGAACGCCTGGTCCGTCTGCTGCGACAGCGCGGTGGTGCGGCTGCGGCCCGGCTCTTCGCCGAGCCGGTCTTGTCGCACAGCAACGGATCCGCTGCGGCGCGTGTTGACTGGTACACATCCCTCGACGGACCTGTTCGCAGTCTCGCGGACCTCGACCCCGGCGAGGCCTCGGAGTTGCGCGACCGGGTCCGCGCGATCCTCTCCGATCTGGCGCCCCTCCTTCGCAGCCCCGTCGAGGGTCCTTTCCTGGGGGCCTGTCTGAATCTCGCCGGGCCGCGCGCCGTCCTGGCCATCGGCGATCAGCCGCTCCTGATCGATTGGGGCCTACTCCCGGCCGGACTGGTTGCGGACGAGGCGAGCCGGCTGCGCCATCACGCAATTACCCTCGGGGGCCTCCTGCCCCCGGGCCTGCCGATGCCGCCGGTCGGACGCGCAGACTGGTCGTCCCGCTTCCAATCCGACGAAGCGCCATCCTCCGAGACCGCACCGACAGCGAGGGCAGCCTTACGTCCGCCAAGGGGCCGTCCCGTGCCGGCTTGGTCAAGCCCGGCACCTGTCGCAGTCGCATGCGCAGCCGTTCTTCTCGGACTGTCCTTTCTACCGGGCGCGCTGACGTTTCCCACCGCTCCGCGGACGGTGTCGGCGGAGGCGAAGGCGCTGCAGGCCGCATGGCTCGACAACCTGCAGCGACGCCGCGAAGCCCTGGCGTCCGCCGCCGCATTCGCCTGTCCGCGCCTGCGAGCCGAACTGCCGTCCCTGGTTCCCCAGAGCCCAGCCGGAGTTCGCCTGCCACCCGATGCCACGTCGCGTCCTCAGGCCCGGGCCGCGATCGGGCCCGCGATCCAAGGACCTGCCGCGCCTGACCCGGCCAGTCTCGTTGCTCGACTGGAGCGGGGCAGCGTCCTGGTCCTGGCGGGCAGTTCCACCGGCTCCGGCTTCTTCGTCAGCGACGAGTTCGTGGTCACCAACCGCCACGTGGTCGAGAATGCCGAGACCCTGAGGATCGCGGGCCGCCATATCGGAATCATTCCGGCCAGGCTCGTTCGTACCGGAGGTGAGGGCCACCTCACGGATTTCGCCCTGTTGCGGGTTCCGCGCCAGGCCGACGTGCGACCCCTCGCTCTGGCTGGACCCGGACGACCACTGACACCTGTCGTCGCGGCCGGTTTCCCCGGCCTTCACCTCGGCACCGACCCGACGTTCGCAAGGCTTGGCGAGGGGGACGCTTCCGCGAGCCGCGACCTAGAACCGGTCCTACAGACCGGCGTCGTCAACCACCTTCAGCGCTACGACGATGCGGCCGTGACGCTGGTTCTTCACAGCGCCGAGATCGCTCCCGGCAACAGCGGCGGACCGCTGGTGGATTACTGCGCGCGCGTCGTCGGCGTGAACAGCTTCGGCCGCAGTGACGGGCGCATGCCCGTCACTGCGCGCTACGCGTTGGGGGCGGACGGTCTCTCGGCATTCCTGGAAGCCAGTGGCGTCGCAGCACCGCTAGACGCCGAACCATGCGACCTGCAGGCGACGGCGCGGGAAGCCCGGCCCGAGGAGCCTGCGTCCGCCGCCCCGCGGGAATCCGGTTCGGGTGCCGGGGCCGCTGCGGAGCCCGCGCCGGACGCGGCACCGAGACCAGCGCCGAGGGAGGGTGCCGTCGCCCTTCCGCCCCGCCCCACCGCTCCCGTCCCCTCACGCCCCCGTCCGGGGCGTGAGGGCGGGCCGCAAGCGCGTTGAGATCGGTCGCCAGATGTCGAGCACCGTCAAGCTGACCGAGACGCCGCGCCAAGGTCTGGACGCGGTCAATCCGAAGCTGAATCAGCAGTACGATCAGTTCGTCGCCCTCCTGGCCCAGCGGGTCGGTCGCGCTCACGCTAAGCTTTTCGCCGAGCCGGTGCCGATCACCATGGCGAAGACGGGCCTCCCGGGGCTCGCCTGGTTTGCCGACGGAGACGGCGAGGCCGCGCCCGTCATGGGGCTCGAAGCCGGCGAAGCGCAAGCCCTCCGTCGCGTAGCGGGGCGCCTGAGATCCGAGGTCGCCGCCTTCGCCGACACGCTCGAGAGTGAGGGCGAAGCTTCGCGTGACCTTGCTCGCCTCATCCGCGATGCGCTCGTCACCCCTGACGACGACCATCTCTGGTCTATCGGCGGCCAACCGGTCCTGGTGGCATGGGGCTATCGTCACGCTCAGGGGATGGGCGTTGTTGCCGAGCGGAACGGCGCGATCACCGGCAGCGCTGCAGCCGCGATGGTCACACTGCGGACATCGCAAGCCGCCCCGCATTCGAGTGCGCCGCCGCCTCCGCGACCTGAAGCGGTGAACGACGTCGGCGTGGTGCGGACGAGATCGGCTCTCGTGCCCGTGCTGTGGCTGGTGTTCGCCCTTCTCTCGCTGGCTCTCGGCGACCGCCTGCTGCAGGCCTGTGCGATCGGCAGCACCAATTGGCCGGACTGGCTGAAGGGCGTCCTACCCGATCACTGTCCCGCGGCTTCCCTCGGCATCGACCCGGCCGACCTGTCACAGCGCGCAGCGATCCAAGCCATCGAGGGCGAGGTGCACGCTGCAGAGCTTGCGCTGACGCGCCGTGCCCTTTCCTGCGATTCGAGCTGTCCCCTTCCATCGCGTGCCGCGATCCCGGTTCCGTCCACGCCGGTCACCCCGCCGCGCGCCATCGCTGCCGATGTTGAACGGCGTTTGGAGCGGATCGAGCGCGGGCGATACCTGGAGCTGACCCTCGCCTGGGACGGGGCTGCCGATCTCGATCTGCAGGTCGCCTGCCCCGATCAGGCCCGGATCAGCTTCAACAACCGCAACGCCTGCGGCGGCCGCCTCGTGGCCGACCAGAACGAAGGCGGAGGGACCAGCGCCAGCCGCCCGGTCGAGCACATCATCTGGGACGAGGCGCCGACGCCGGCCGGGGTCTTCGGCATCGCCGTCGCCCTTTACGACCGGCACGGCGATGCGCGCTCGAGCATTCCGTTCCGCCTCGTCCTGTCTCAGAACGGTCGGGCGATGCGGGAAGAAGAAGGGCGGGTCTCGACTCCCCGTGTCTCCCAGAGTGTCTTCACCTTCCCGGTTCCGATCGTCCCCGCTTCCGGAGCCCCTGCCATACCGTGAACTTCGGCCGTGAGCATGCCCCCTCCACGCGTCCCCTGAGTCCCGGCAAGGCCGTCTCGTATCAGGATTGTATCCGTCCCGATGTTCGTCGATCCCGTCACCTTCGGTCCCACGATCCGACTCGTGCCCCATAGCGGCGTGCAGTTCGTCGAGTACGCGTTCAACATCGATGCCGTCGGTCGCCTGTCGCGCCGCTTCATCGAGCGCGAGGTCGAAGGCGTGTCCCAGTCGGCGGGTCGGCAGACCTATCGGCTGCTCCCGACCTGGGACGAGACCGACCCGGGTGGAGAGGAAATCGAGACCGCCCGCGGTGCCGATCGTGAATACGCCATCAGCGAGCGGGGCGCCCTGGAAGTTTTCCTGGAGAAGTGGACGCCGATCCCGATGCTGCGGGTGAAGGCGGGAATCGAGGGAGGCGATGAACTCGACGTGGGCCCGACCAACTGGGCGCGGGTGCGCGTCGCAGAGGTCTCCGACCGCGCACCAGACAGTCCGATCAGCCATCGGGTGATCTTCGCCTTCGACACGGAACTTCTGGAGCGGCGCCCGAACCGGCCGTACACGGCGCCGAGCCTCGACGATGCCGCCAACGAGCACGAGTTCCGGTTCGCCTTCCGCTTCCGCGACATCGGCTGGTTTCTTGGCGCAGCCTCCGACAGCGAGGAGGCGCGCCAGCGCGCCGGCTTTCAGGAATGGGTGCCGTCCTGGCTCTCCGAGCAATTCCGCGAGTTCAAGGCGGCCCAGCGGCCCGACCGGCCTCTGCGGGACAGTGATTTCCCGAACACCCTCGAGCACTATGCCCGCTATCTCGTGCTGCTCGAATATCTGCAGCGGGCGATCCAGCCCCGCGTCATGCGTCTTACCGATACGGTCTCGGCTCTCCCGGCCATCAAGCCGGTGACCGTCGACCTGATCCTGGACATCGGAAACAGCCGCACCTGCGGAATCCTGATCGAGTCGCACCCCAACGAGGATCGCGTCGACCTCAACAATTCCTTCGTGCTGCAGCTTCGCGACCTGTCCGAGCCAGAACAGGCCTATGTCGAGCCGTTCGAGAGCCACGTCGAGCTATCCCACGCCCGCTTCGGACGCGATCATCTCTCCCGGCTCTCGGCACGGCCGCGCGCGTTCTTCTGGCCGAGCCCCGTTCGGGTCGGGCCGGAGGCGAGCCGTTTCCGAGAGCTGGCGCAGGGCACCGAGGCGGTCGGCGGTCTGTCGAGCCCGAAGCGCTATCTCTGCGACGTGCGACCGGTGAACCAGGAATGGCGCTTTCCGGATCGCGACTACGGCGCCGATGGAACGAGCCCGCTCATCGACCGGACGATCCGCCAGTTCGTCAACAGCCGCGGCGACGTGATCTCCCAGCTCGACGCCGACAGGAAGCGCTACGGCATCCGAGTTCAGGCCGACGATCGAATCGGTGCATCGCGGCTGACGTTCTCACGGTCGTCCTTCTTCACGTTCATGGTCGCCGAGGTCGTCTGCCACGCGCTGTCGATGATCAACAACGCCGGCGTGCGTGAGCGTCGACGGACGAAGGACGCGCCCCGCAAGCTGCGACGGATCATCCTTACCCTGCCTCCGGCGATGCCTGTGCAGGAACAGCGTTTGCTGCGCTCTCGGGCGGAAGGCGCCGTCAAGCTGATCTGGCAATTGATGGGATGGGCCGACACCCCACCCCCGGGCGTCACGCAGCCGGAGGTCCACGTGTCCTGGGATGAGGCGAGCTGCGTTCAGTTCGTCTATCTCTACGGAGAGATCACGCAGAAACTGGGCGGGGCCGTCGATGGCTTCCTCAAACTCATCGGCCGCCCGCGACCCTTCGCCGAACCGGACACCAGACCCGCTCCCGGCACGCCCGCCGAACCCTCAGTTCGTATCGCCAGCATCGACGTCGGCGGCGGCACCACCGACCTGATGGTGACGACCTACTACGCGGAGGGGAACCGGGCGATCAAACCGGTGCAGAATTTCCGAGAGGGATTCAGGATCGCGGGCGACGACATCCTCAAGAGCGTCATCGAAAGGCTCGTTCTGCCGACCATCGAGGAGGCTCTGCGCCGTGCGGGGCATCCTGACCCGCACGCGCTCCTACTCGAGCGCTTCGGTGGCGACCGCGCCAACATGGCCGAGCAGGAAAAGCACCTGCGCCGGCAATTTGTATCCCGCGTGTTGGAACCGATCGGATTGCGTCTTCTGGCCGATGTCGAGGCCGAGGGTGAGTTGACCACCCGTCCGTTCTCGGAATTCTTCCCTGAGCGCGGCGGCCGCGTGGTGCGCCGTGCCCTGCCGCAGCCACGCCTGCTCGATTTCCTCGAAGGTCCGGCGCGGCGCGACGGCGCCACCGGCTTCGCCCTGGTGGATTGCGTGTTCGAGGCGCGTGCCGAGGTTGTCGGCGCCTGCGTGGTGTCGGTTCTCGACCTCGTGCTCGACAACCTCTGCGAGGCGATCCATGCCCTCGATGTGGACGTGGTGCTGCTGTCGGGACGTCCCTCGCGTCTCTCGGCCTTCGTCGACCTGCTCGTGAACAAGCTGGCGGTCTCTCCCGATCGGATCGTGCCGCTGCACCAGTACCAAGCCGGCAACTGGTATCCGTTCCGGGATCGCGACAACCGCCGCATCGGAGATCCGAAGACGACGACGGCGGTGGGTGGAATGCTCTGCGCGCTGGCCGAGAGCCAGCTGACGAACTTCACCCTGTTCACCCACCGCTTGGGCCTGCGCTCGACCGCCCGGTACATCGGCGAGATGGAATTGAGTGGGCAGTTACGGGATGCCGGTCTTTGCTTCCGCGACGTGGACCTCGATGCACCCGCAGCAGCGCGGGCGAGCGGACCCGCGATGACTGCGAAGCTCCGCTACTATGCGCCGATGCGCCTCGGCTACCGGCAATTGCCGGTTGAGCGCTGGATCGCAACGCCCCTGTATCGCCTGCGTCTCCGAACCGGACAGGAGGCGACGCCGTTGCGCCTTCCCCTCGACATCACGCTCGAACGCATCGGCGATGGGCGTGCTGACGATGACAGCCCGGATGCACTGATCCGTTCGGAATCCATGAAGGAAGAATTCGAAATCACCGATGCCTACGATGCGGACGGTCTCGACGTCAAAAGAAAGATCGAGCTTGTGCTCGACACTCTGGTTTCTGAGCAAGGCTACTGGCTCGATACCGGAGTTCTCTCCGTCGATTGAAGGCATTGTCTGCCCCGAACTCCTACAGGATTAATTATAATCTCCGCCATGTCGACTGACCTCCTTGCCAAGGCCTGCCACGACACCAACCGTCTCGCGCAGGATGCCGAGCGCTGGCTCGGCGACGCCGCCAACGCAGCCACCGTCGGCCGTGAGCGGGACGACCTCGTCCGCTCTACGCGCAAGATCGCCCATCGGGCCGAACGCCTCGGCCGGGCAGCGCAGCGACCGATGTGCGTCGGCGTGTTCGGCCCGAGCCAGGCTGGGAAATCCTACCTCGTGGAGGTCCTGGCCCGCCCCGAAAACGGTTCTCTGCGGGCCCGTTTCGACGGAATCGCACCGGTCGACTTCCTCGCCGAGATCAATCCGATCGGCGAGAAGGAAGCGACCGGGCTCGTCACGCGCTTCAGCGCCCAGGAGGGTGGGACACCGACTCCGCCCGGCGCTCCGGTACGCCTTCGGGTGCTGACGGAGAGCGATCTGATCAAGGTTCTCTGCAACAGCTTCCTGCACGACGGCGATGCCACGAAGGAACATCCGCCGCAGGCCGAGGAGATCGATGCGCTCTTGGCCGAGTTGCGGACCCGGACCCGCACCGGGGGTGCACGCTTCACGGGTGCCGAAGTCGACGACCTGAGGGACTATCTTCTCGACCAGGCGCGCGGCAGCCGCGCCCTGGAGGCGCTGGCACGCTACTGGGACGAGGCACGCACACTCGCCCCGGGCCTCGACCTGGAGGGACGCGCGCGCCTGTTCGCGCCGCTCTGGGGCGGCCATGCGGCGTTCACCCGGCTCTACCGGGACTTCACGGAGGCCCTCGAACGCCTTGGGCATCCCGACGAGATCTTTGCGCCGATCGGCGCCCTGGTGCCGCGGGAAGGCAGTATCCTCGATGTCGCCACCCTGGCGGGCCTCGGGGCCTCCGGGGGCGCCGACACGCTGCTCGTCTACGGCGCTTCCGGAACGCCGGTCTCCCTGCCGCGCGCCACTGTAGCGGCCATCACGGCGGAGTTGCGGATCGACATCGCGGATGCACCGCGATCCTTCCTTCGTGAGGCGGACCTCCTCGACTTCCCCGGCGCGCGCAGCCGTCAGAAGGTCGATCTGGCCCATTTCTTGGCGGAGCACCCCGACTCCCTGAAAGAGACCTTCCTGCGCGGCAAGGTCGCCTACCTGTTCGATCGCTACGTGGCCGAGCAGGAACTGACGACGATGCTGCTCTGCATCAGGCCGTCGAACCAGGAGGTCGTGACGCTGCCGGATCTGGTGGAGCGCTGGATCACCCAGACTCACGGCGCCAGCCCCGAGGCGCGGATCGCCCTGCCAAACCTGCTCTTCCTGGTGATGACCTGGTTCGACAGTCACTTCGTCGACAAGGCGGGGGATGCCGGACAGGATGCCGGTTTGCGGTTCCGCAACCGGATCGAGGCATCGCTCCTGGGGTTCTTCGGCAAGGCCCATACCTGGCCTCGGCAGTGGACGCCGGGGGTGCCGTTCCGCAACGCGTTCTGGTTCCGGAACCCGAATTACCCGGCCGAATCCGTGATCCGATA
This sequence comes from Methylobacterium sp. V23, assembly GCF_002917135.1. NCBI lineage: Bacteria > Pseudomonadati > Pseudomonadota > Alphaproteobacteria > Hyphomicrobiales > Methylobacteriaceae > Methylobacterium > Methylobacterium sp. V23. Next base: position 672,150 of record NZ_PDHT01000001.1, on the reverse strand, counting down.
CGAGGGGCGGCGCGAGATCGGGTTCCTGCCGGAGAAGCAGGAGCGGATCGCCGAACTGCGCCGCGGCTTCGTGTCCCTGCCCGAGGCCGCCGCGCATTTTCAGGATCCTGCCCGCGCCTTCGACGAGGCGTTGCGCCTCAACGACGGAGGCGTCAGCTACCTCGTCGAGAATCTGGCTCGCGTCTGCCGGCCTGAGCTGAAGGCCGCCCAGATTGCCTCGCGGCTCGATGGACTGCGGGCTGAGCTGCGGGAGCGGCTCGGGCGTTTCCACGTGGCCCTCGACATCGAGACCCGCTTGGCCGAGCGCCGCGAGGCTGCCGGCCATGTCTTCGACGCCCTCGACGCGACCGTAGCGGCCGGCGGCTTCGGTTCGCTGCTGCGCGAACTCCTGATCGATGTGGGCACCCTGACCGAAGCCCTCCATGGGGCGAGTCAGTCGATATCCGGGGCACCGGCCGAGAGCGCTTCGCCGGCGGCACCTGCTCGCATCGCGCGTCCCGGTGCGATCGCCCGCCCCGGTGCGCCGAGCCCTGGGGGTGGAGTCCCGAGCGCCCGATCACCGGTGGGACCCGGCGCGTCCGATCGTGAGCGTGGCCTGGCCCGGGCCGCGGTTACCGCCTGGATCGGCTCCATGCGCCAGCGGATCGAGGCCGACGGGTTCACACACCGCTTCCAGGTTCCAGTCGACGTGATGGAGATCATCGTCGGCGAGATGATCACCCTGGCTCGCCGTGCGGATGTGGAGGCCGCCATCGCAGCCGATCTGCGGGCCCTCGCGACCGTGGAGCGTGCAGAGCAGTCGACGGCGAAGCTCGCACTGATCGCGGCCACGCGCCTGAACCGCTTGAGCGGCGATCTCGGCTTCGGTCTGGTCCCCCCAGCCGGCGAACGGCCCTCGATCCAGGATGAGGCGGGCGACCGCATCGCGTTCGAGGCCCGGCCGGTCACCTTCGATGCCCGGTCGATCGGCCCCACTCCGGCAGCCTTCGGCCACACCTACGCGACCGACTGGTTCCACGGCTTCTACCGGGTCGTGGAGGACAACGCGAAGAGTGCGGCCGGGGTCACCATCGACCTCGAGCAGAACGGCAGGCTGGGCGCGATCCTGACGGGCCTGCAAGGGCGTTCGGCCGCCTAGCTCACGGACCTCGAGCCCCGCTGCTCACAGACGCCTCAGACGACTTGCCTGGACACAACCATGACCCTTCGCATCACAGAGGACGAGGACGAGATCGGCGGCCACGCCCTCATCGATCTCGGGCAGCGCGCCGCCTCGCCGCTGCTGTCGTTCCGGCGCCAGGACACCGAGCCGAGGCATCTCGGCACCGAGGGATGGCAGCCGGAGATTGCGTGGCTCGCCCCGCTCTCCATGACCGAGCATGACGGCCGCACCGTAGCCCGCTTCGGCCCCTCGGTGGTCGATCGCATTGAGGAACTCGTTCCGATCGAGATCGTCGGCCAGGACGGCACCTCATTCGGGGTCGTATCCTGGCCGTTCATTACGCCGGCACCCGCCGGCTCCGGCATGCTCGCCGCTTCCCCGATCCCCGCCCCCAGCCTGACCCAGACCGCGCCCTCTCAGGAAACGCTCGCCGGTGAACCCGGTGACGGTCTCGCCCCGCTCCAGGATTTGGAAACGTCCCCGGCCGAGCCTGAGCCGCCCCGCCGGGCCAGCGTGCGCGACGGGCTTGTCCTTCCCGAAGTGCCTCGAGAGGCGCCGCGCCGGATCTGGCCGGCGCTCGTATTCCTGGTTCTGTTCGCCGGGGCCGGAATCGGCGCGTACCTGTACCAGGACCTGCTCAAGGCTGTCCTGGCCGGCCACCCGACTGCGCCGGCGGACACACCGGCGCAGCCCGAAGCACGGACGCCGCCCGCTGCGGAGGCGCCACGTCTGAGTGCTGCCGAACTACGCCAACGGCACGGACGCCTCCTGGATGAACGCGCGACAGGCAGCGCGTTTCTGGCGCTCGGCGGCACAGCGATCGAGGCTCAGCAGGGAGGGGCCGCCTTCAGGGCCTTCGAGGAGGCCGATCCCGCCGCCAGCGCGGATGCTGCCTGGCAGATGGCGCGCTTCTACGATCCCCGGACCACCGACACCACGTATCGCGACGCCGCTCAGCCCGACGTCTCCCGCGCCGCCTATTACTACGCGCTCTGGCGCAACCGCTCGCCCCGGCACACCGACGCGCTCCGAAGCCTGTGCGACGCCAACACGGAACTCGTCGGCCGCGACGAGCGACTGCGCGCGATCTGCCGTCCATGACGCTTTCCAAGAGTCTTCCCATGGCCCTCTCCACTTCACGACCGGTCCGGCTCCGGGCCACGGCGCGCGCGGCTGCGCTGCTCACGGGCCTGTCTCTCGCCCTGAATGCCTTCGTGCACATCCCGTCCGCTCGCGCGGCCGCCCCAGGGCTCGCCGTTCAGGCGGCGACGGGCAGGAGCAGCGTCCTGTCCGGTCCGCGCATCGCGCTCCTGATCGTGCCCCAGGCAACGAATGCCGGGAGTCGAGCGGCGACGGCCCATGCCGACGAGGAAGCCTATCGCAAGCGTCTGCGCGAAATCGGGTTCGACGTCTGGACCTTCGGACCCGCGGACCGGCCGGAACTCGAGCGCGGATTGCGCGAAGCCGCAGCGCGGCTCCCGGAGGGGGCCCAGGTCGCGGTGATCGCGCTCGGCCCGAGTGTCGGTGGCGAGGACGACGTGTTCCTGATGCCGCAGGGGGCTGCGGGCGACCTCACGCAGCGACCGGCCTTCATCGAGAGCGAGGGCGTACGCCTCGGCGATCTGCTCCGACGCCTGTCACGCCGTCAGCCGCGCGACCTCGTCGCCGTCGTCGACGAGTGTCAGCCGGTTGCAGGAGGCCGCTGCGACTTCGACGCTGCCGCAGGGTCCTCGGGCGCCAGCGTCATCGGCGGTCAGCGTCTCGGACGCCGGGCGCCGGGCGCCGTGCCCTTGGCGGGACGCGCGTCCCTGCGCGACATTCTGCTTGGCGCGATGGCGCAGGAGGGACAGAACTTCCTGCAATCCTACGAATTCTTGCAACGCGGCCTCGGCGGCAGCGATCTCGAGCCGAGGGCGAGCGGCGCGCTCACCACCGCCTTCTCTTTCCTGCCCCAGGGCTTCTTCGCGGGCATGACGACACCCTGCAACAAGGTCGACCCGAACGCCGAGCCCGCAGCGCTGCGCTCCATCGCCCTCGATCCGCTGATCCGCGAATGCGAGGCGGTCACCGCCGCCTATCCCTATGCGCGCGCTTTCGCCGACAGGCTCCAGGCCGGCCGCGAGCAGCGCGCGTTTCAGAAGGCCGTGGCATCCTGCGACGACCGCCTCAGCGCGTCGAGCTACGGCAGCGCCTATCCGGCCGGGCGCTTCCGCGGCATCGTCGAGAACCACGTCGTGGAATGCGACCGCCTGCGTGACCGGCAGCAAAGCGAGGCCCAACGCCAACGGGACGCCGACGCTCAGCGCCAGCGTGAGGCCGATGAGCGGCGGCGCTGGGAGGAGCAGGCACGACTGGAGCGTGAACGAGCGGACCGCTTTCGCCTCGAACAGGAGAGCCAGCGCGAGCGCGAGCGCGAAGCCCTCCGGCAGCGCGAGGCGGAGGCGCAGCGACAGCGGGAGGCGGAAGCCCAGCGGCTGCGAGAGGAGGCGCAACGGCAGCGGTCGACGGCCCGGAGCGCGTCCGGCTGGACACTGAACTACGCGACAAATCTGCTTGAGATCAAAGCGCTGGCCGATGATCATTTCGACGCTCAGAAGCAGTCGTACAGCACGGTCTGGCAATCCCGGCTGCATGGCGAGCAGGTCGCCATCTATGTGCAGGTCAGCCCGAACGAGCGCTGCGGCGACGCGCGCCAGTACATGAGCGAACAGATCGCTCCACGCCGGACGCAGGTCTCCCGCTCGCAGGAGATCACGACTGCGCCCGGACGGTCCGGTTACATTCTCGAAGGGCGGGGCACGGCGCGCGGACAAGGGGCTTTCGACGATCGCAGCTATCTCGACTTCGTCTCGATTCGCCGCGATGACCGCAGCACGATCACGCATATCGGCGGCCGTTTTCCCTCCGAGCACAGCGAAACGTATCGCGCCGAGTTGCTCAAGATGATGAACTCCATGCAATTGCCGAACAGTGACATGTTCACGAACCGGTGCCGGTGAAGACAACGGGTCGAGGACGTCTGATCATGCCGGGAAAGCGAATGCCGCCACGCCCCCGCACCGTTTCCAGCACCTGCGCGAATCCGAGGCAGTGTCGGCGAAACCGGTTTCCAGGAGCCGCCCGTCAGCTCACCGCGCTCCTCGTTCTGGCGGCATGCCTGTCGCCAGGATCAGGCGCTCTGGCCGATCCCGGGCAGGATTGCAGAACCGGCGCGGCGGAAGCTCGGGTGACCGGCTGTTCGGCTCTGCTGGCGGAAGCGCGTACGCCTCGACAGCGCGCGATCGCCCTCGATGGGCGCTGCAAGGCCAACAACGATCGTCTCGCCTTCGCGGCGGCGCTCGCCGACTGCACCAGCGCGATCCGGGCCGATGACGATTACCCTTACAGTTTCGCCAATCGTGGCATCGCGCAGGCCGGCCTGAACAACCATGCGGCGGCCATCGTCGACTTCACGCAGGCCCACACCATGCGGCCGACCTTCATCTATCCGCTGATGAACCGCGCCAAGTCGCAGACGCAACTCGGCAACCTCCTCCTGGCGTCGCGCGACTACGACGAAGTCCTTCGCCTGAAGCCCGACAACGAGGAGGCGAAGCTTGCCAAAGCGGCGCTCTTCGCGCCCGCCATCGCCGGGGCGTCGCCGACGGGTGCCAACACCCTGTGCGGGAGCGTCGGCTGTAACTGAACGCCCGTGTCGGTCGATTTGCCGGCCTATCGCCTGGGTGGCAGACCTGACCGTCGGGTGTTCGCGCGAGACGGCGCATCGCTGTCCGACCCGGGGGGTATTCCCAAGACCGGATGGCGAGCGGCACAGCTTATCGGCAGGTCACGTGCACGGTGTAGGCCTTGGCCTGCTCGGCGACGGTCGCCGGATCCAGCGGAGTCGGATTCTTGGTGCCGCTCCCTGTGACGATCCCGTTCGAGTCGAGGAAATTCAGCGCAATCGTCGACTTGATGGCGAAGTTCACGTTTTGCGGGATGTCGTTGTTGGCCTTCGCGACCGTCATTGCGTTGAGCTTCGAGGCGATGACGCCGACCACGGCGCCGTACTGGTCGATCAGAGGCCCGCCGCTGTTGCCGGGCTGAACGGGCGTCGAGATCTGCAGCATGCGGGTGTCATCGCCGAGGCCCGCGGCAGCGGTGATGTTGCCGACCGTGAAGTTCCCGGAGGCTGCCAGGAGGTCGGGAAGTGGAAAGCCATAGGCATAGACGCTCTCGCCGACCCTCGGTTTGAGCGAAAGGGACGGAACCACGGGATTCTCGAAGCCGGTGCTCAGCACCGCGAGATCGTTCTGGACATCGGTGGCGACGAGCCGCGCCCGCAGGGACGGCAGACCGAACTTGGCGATATTGATTTCCGTGCAGCCATTGATGACATGGTTGTTGGTCAGCACGTGTCCGGCCTCCGACACGAAGAAGCCGGTTCCGGAGGACCCGCTGTCCCGCCTCGGCGTCACGCCCGCGTCGGGGTTCGCCTTGTTCCTGGATGGCGCCGTTTCCGCTTTCGCTTCGACGATGGCTTTCTGGCAATCGATCATCGCGCTGATCGCATCCGAGGATCCCGACAACGAGAGTTGCGCGATCGACTTGCGCTCGAACAGCACTTCGATCCCACCGGCACGGGCGATGTCGAGCACGAAGCTCTTCTTGAGCCCGGATGCCATGAGACCACGATCCGTACCGCGTTCGATCCCGGAGAACTGGCCCTTCCAGCGTCCCCGTCCGGTGAGCATCATGAGTTGATAGAGGCGATCGGGTTCGATTGACCGCCACTTGGGATTGGTAAAGGCCAGGAATGCCTCGTCCTTCTCTCCGTTGAATCCCATCCAGACTGTCGTCTGGTCCTCGTAGGTCGCAGCGGCCAGGCAGCCGTCGGTCGATCGGCTCATCCCGATCGACCAGCCCGATACCTTCCCAATCGTCTTGTCCACGCTGAGGACAGGAGCAGCGGTGGCCTCTCGCGGTGCGGGAAACGCAGCCGCGAGGGCCATCACGACGATCAAGAACGGACGCGAGACAAGACTCATGACAGTAATAACCTTCCCGGTGGTCTCAGCGACCGCTGACGGGAATCGGTCGAGCGGTGCTCGATCCTGCGAACGGATCGGACACGGTGCTGATGGCTGCGCCGCCTTGCAGTGGCGCGGCTTTCCGACGAACCGGGGCGGCAGCGACGTGCCGGCGGGACGGACGGTTCCGATAGACGATGACGCGTTGCGTCCGCGGAGCTTGGTATGCGTGTCGCGGTGCAGCCGCCATGGCGCCCAGAGCAAAGCCGATGGCTCCGCCGGCGAGCCCGTCCAACGGGCCCGCCGACGCGCGCGGCACCGGTGCGGTGCAACTGATGAGAGCCGCCGCGACGGCGCTGAGAACATATTTTGAAGCGTTCACCGAAAGCATCCCGATCGAAGGAAAGCTCAGAGTCTTACGAGCGGCCTAGTGCGCTAGTGCCAAGAGGCATTCGGCTACTGGATCTCCGCATCCACAACCCTGAGCTACCGCCACAACCTACCTGAACGGCCACGCTTGGGAAGTCGCTTTGCGACGCGGAATCGTTGGCACGCAATATTTTTGAGTGACAACCTTACTGGTTCGTCGGTCAGATCCTTCAGCCTGACCCTCAACCGCCATCAAGATACATGACTGAGAGCGCGCGTGTCACCGGCACCGAGTTCGTCCGCGTAATCGGCGAGGTAGAGAAGCAACTCGGCCTGATAGGTCACCGTCCCGGTCGTCGTGCGTGAGGCCATTCAGTAGAGCGAGAGGGCGACACTGACCTCAAACCGCGCGAACGCCCGCCGGCGCGAGGTCGTTGCCACGGGCGCCACCACCCCCTCATGCAGATCCCGGGTGCCGGGTCATCCCTTCTCTCCGTCCCCCCAGAACGATCAGTGATTTTGGTCGCCGCCTCTGCGTGAACCCCACGCCATCAAGTCAGTGCAAACCAAGAACAGGCGGCACCGCATCTTGTGGAGCAACAGCCGCCATAGATCGGGGGTCCGGGACTGACTAAGCAGCTGGCGCGTGAGAACGTCGTAGCTGGGGCGTAATTACGTTCCACAAGGCGTTGCCGCAGGCGACCGGTAACCGCATCACGGTGGATGACGCCGTCATCCGCATCATTGGTGACACGGCAAGCCTCGAACACCCAGATGGTTCAACCCAGACGGAGTAGCGCGCGTGGTTCGCATATTTAGATCGAAACGGCGCACCCGACACGATTCGAACGTGTGACCTTTGCCTTCGGAGGGCAACGCTCTATCCAGCTGAGCTACGGGTGCTGACCGTGTCGTTCTGGTAGCCCATGCACGGGCTCCGCGCAACGGGTCGTGGCAGCCTTTCGGCTCAGAGGGATGTCCGCAAGGGCTTCGAAAGCAAAGGTCGCAGATCCCAATCGGGTCGAGTCGCTCAGGGGGCAAGGGCGCCGTTTGTGCGCTGAGATGCTGGGCAGATGCGAACACGGCTCGGCTGCGGCGCGGAGCGCGCGCCGTTCCTGTGGCGCGCCAAGATCGTCTGGCGGCAGCGCTAAGGTGGCGTCGGCGTTTCGCTCAGCTTTGCGTGGCTGCGAAGACGCTCGCATACAGCCAGCGCGTCGCCAGCGGCCGCGAAAGCAGCGGTGTTGTCGAAGATGCACCAGCACTCGCGCCCGTGCACGGCGTCGCCTCGCAGGCGTCCGGCGAGGGCATCCAGAGTGCTGGGTGGATAGGCCGAGTAGTACATCTTCGGTGAGCCGTGCAGGCGCTCGTAGCGCAGACCATGCCAGCCTCCGGGTTCGCCGGCGCCGGGCACTGGGGACGGATCAGCTGCAACGCGCGCGATACACAACTCGGTCAGCAGCGCATCGACATCGTGCGCGAACCAGCTGGCGTGCCTCGGCTCGCAGACGATGCTGCCGCCATGAATGTCTCGGAAGGCACGCAGGAACCCAGCGCTCGTATCTGGGTCGAAGCGGAGGCTCGGCGGCAGCTGAATCAGGAGCGGGCCAAGCTTGGGGCCGAGCCCGGCGACCTCGCCGAGGAATTGGCGCAGCAGCCCCTCGGCTCGATCGAGCCGCTGCTCGTGCGTGATCGTGCGCGGAAGCTTGACGGCGAAGCGAAACCGTTCGGGCACGGAGGCCGCCCATCGCGCATAGGTCCCGACTCGGTGGGACCGGTAGAACGCAGTGTTGATCTCCACGGCATCGAAGCGCTGCGCGTAGCGTTCCAGATGGCTGCCGGATGCGGGGAACGCATCGGCATGGGCCTTCGGCACGCTCCAGCCGGCCGTCCCAATCGCGATCACGCTGTTCGAGCCCCCAACGTTGAAGAACGTCTCGGGCAGGGTGCGCGGGCGCCGGAGGCGGCGCAAGCCGGCGCCTCGCGGAACGATGGGGCCATGAATCGCGTCAGGCTCTGGAACATCGGCTGTCCTTGCCAGTCCTGATGGTACAGCCCACCTGCCGGCCGTGCCCATCAGCGGAGATTTTCCTTGTCGACCAAAACTCGGATCTACACGTCACCATCGGCGTTCCCGAACCCTCAGCGCCTTCGCCTCTTCCTGCACGAGAAAGGCATCACGGACGCCTTCGAGGAGGTGATCTACGATATGGCCCCCAAGGGCGAGCAGCGCGGCTGGCGCCACCTCAAGATGAACCCGTGGGGCGAGACACCGACGCTGGAACTGCCCGACGGTAGCTATCTCTCGGAGTCGTCCGCGATCGTGCGCTACCTCGATGCACACCATGAGGGCCGCAGGATCACCGGCGAAACGCCCCTCGCTCAGGGGCTCGACGCGATGTGGGACAATCGCGTTTGGGTGCAGATCCTCTACCGGCTGACGACGCTGTTCCACGTCTCGCATCGGGGTCTCGGACCGAAGCTGGAGCTGACGAGCAACCCGCAATGGGGCGAGCATTGCCGCAAGGAGGCCCTGGCGCACGCCGCCCTCGTCGATCGACACCTGGCCGAAGGACGCGAATGGCTGCTGGGCGGCGAGCACCCGACCTTTGCCGATATCACCCTCTGCACGGCCATCGCCTTCTCGAAGTTCGGCCCCGTAGCCACGCCGCTCGACGAACGGTTCGAGCAGCTCGACGGATTCTGGCAGCGCTGGAAGTCTCGCGACAGCTTCCGGAAGGCCTATGCCGATGGTGGCGGCCTCGAGGAATTGGCACAGCTCACACCGTAGCCTCGGGCCGATGCAGGACGCGTCCCGGTTCCAGCCGGGATGCGTCCTGATGGGGTTTAGTCGGCGAAACCGGCGAGGACGACCTTGCCCTTCGCCTCCCCGCTCGCGATGAGCGGATCAGCGCGTGCGATGTTTGCGGCATTGGTCGAACCGAAGAAGTCACCCGGCGTGGTGCCCCACCTGACCTGACCCCGCCCACCCCGCCGCCTGCCACAGTGCAGAGATGCGGCGCTCGCCATGGCGTCCGAACTCGAACGCCGGGGCCATGCTGGCGCGTGTCAGCGCATCCTGGTTGATCAGTACCGCCGGCACGAAGCGTTGCATGCCCCGAGGCTCGCCGAGGATCCGGCAGGCCTGGCTCGCGTCGCGACGGATCCAGGAATGACATCCCGGGACCATGCAGTCCGAGACCATGCAGGTGGTCGAGCGGGGCTTGGGCCGGGTCGCCAACGATCGCGTCGTCCGGGTCTGTCAGCCTCATCCTGAACGAGTCAAACCCTTGATTTCGGTCTTGGCGTTTGTCTTTTCGGGACAACCGGTTCTCGCTTACCCCTGACAAGCTCTCGGCAAGGCGCTCGCGTCCCAGCGATCGAGGTGCGGTTCGATGCCCCGGCCGGCGACGCGCAGCCATCGCAAATCGAAGACAGGACGCGGCGTGCACGCAGCGCGATCCTTCTCTCGAGCACATTCAACCACGGCACGAATTTCGCTTACGCCTGCTTGGGATGATCGTCGACTCGGGCAGGATCGGTATCGCCCAAAGTCTCCGTAGCCCCTCGAAGCGGCGGTTGGACACGCAGTTCCGAGGGTCCGGCCGCCGCATCCGGAGGCACGCCACAGGAAAGGATGATCGACAGAGCGACAACCACGCAGAGCAAATCGAGACATCCCAGACCGCTGCCGTATCGATCGACATCCGAGCCAACCCGAGACCGACCTGCGACGCGGCGCGATGCCCGCGCCAACACATCTTCAGCACTTCCCCGGTCGAGAAACCCTGCGTTCTGAAAGAGGCCGATGCAGAATAAAGGGTCACACAGAGTAAATTGCTCGCGGCCTTTGCCAAAGACAATAATAGATCAACACCTGCGACTTACAGCATAACCCGAAATACAAGGGCATCGAAGCCTGCTCTCTGCCGAGATGCGACCAAGTCGAAAACAGGTCTCATCCTCCACCTCTGATCGGGTGAGGCATGCTTGCCATCCCGCCAGGGTCGATACGTCAACGCGACTTCCCGACATGCGATCCAAGATAACCCCGATTGGCCGGCCGGAAGACTGGAGCGATGTCCGATCTGCCGCCTTTCGAACAAATCGTGCGCAGACATCAAGAATTTCGAAGAGTTAGTCCGTATCGATTGGAGCGTAAAATGGCCAATACTTATGCGTCTGTCCCTGCAAGCGGCGATCAAGATATCAATGGATTGCTGGCAGGCTTGCGCTGGGCGAACACCGATATGACGTTCAGTTTTCCCACCGATCCTGCCCAGTACGAATACAGAGGCGAGAAGGATTTAAACTTCCAGTCTTTCAGCGAACGGCAGAAGGAAGTTGTCCGAGAGATGTTGAGTTCTGTCGCCTCAGTCGCAGATCTCTCTTTCACCGAGGTCGACGGAGGGGCCGGCGATTTACGCTTCGCCATGTCGGATATGCCCCCAAATGCGTGGGCTTACTATCCAGGCAATGGCCCCGATGCCGGCGACACTTGGTATAATACGGTGGGGTTCGACGACCCGATCGTCGGAACCTATGCTTTTTCTGCGATGCTCCATGAAATCGGGCATGCGCTGGGCTTCAAGCACGGCAATGAGCCCGGTGTATTCGGGGCCATGACCTATGAGCATGATTCAAGCGAATACACGATCAAGGCCAAATCCTATGTCGGCTCAGATGGAGGGTATGCCGAAAACGAGCTCAACGGCTTTCCTCAATCGCTGATGATGTACGACATTGCCGCGCTGCAATACATGTACGGAGCGAATTATGACGTCAACGCAGGCGACAATCGCTACCAGTGGAGCCCCGATACTGGCCAGATCTCGATCGATGGCAATGGATTCTCCATTCCTTTGGAAAATCGCCTGTTCATGACGATCTGGGATGGGGGAGGAAATGATACATACGATTTGTCGAATTATGGGACAAATCTGAGCATCGATCTGTCTCCCGGAAAGTGGACGGTAACTTCCGTCAGTCAACTGGCTCAGCTCGGAGTAGGTCATCCGGCGGCTGGCAATATTGCCAATGCCCTCCTGTATGACGACAATACCGCGTCTCTCATCGAGAACGCCATCGGCGGAGCGGGCAACGATACGATTGTCGGAAACAGCGTTGACAATGCGCTGGCCGGTGGTTCGGGCAACGACACGCTGACCGGCGGTGCCGGGAACGACCGCCTCGACGGCGGCCTCGGCACCGACACCATGGCGGGCGGCATCGGCACCGACACCTTCGTGGTGGATAGCATCGACGACAGTGTCATCGAGTCGACCAGAGAGGGCACGGACACCGTCCTTGCCGCGATCTCCTACGCGCTCAGCGCCAACGTCGAGAACCTGAAGCTCACGGGGATGGGCACCATCGACGCCACCGGCAATACGCTGGACAACGTCCTCATGGGCAACGCGGCCACCAACACGCTGTCGGGCGGCGCCGGCGGTGACTGGCTCTACGGTGGTACCGGCGACGATACGCTCGACGGCGGCACCGGCGACGACCTCATGATCGGCGGCACGGGCGACGACACCTACGTCGTCGGCGCGCGCGGTGATCTCGTGGTCGAAATCGCCAGCCAAGGCATCGACACCGTACGGTCCTCGATCAGCTACACCCTCGGAACCACCCTCGATGCCCTGACCTTGACCGGCACGGCCGATCTGACGGGCACGGGCAACGCCCTCGGCAACACCCTGATCGGCAACGGTGCGGACAACGTCCTCGACGGCGACAGCGGTAAGGACGTGCTCATCGGCGGGGGCGGCACCGACACCTTCGTGTTCCGCCCGGGCGAGACCAACGGCGACAAGGTCATGGACTTCAACGACGCAGGTGCGTCGGCGGGCGACCGCCTGGCGTTCTCCGGCTTCGGTCCGGGCGCCACGCTGAGCCAAACGATGGGCACGGACGTCTACACGATCACGGCGGATACCGACCTTTGGGGCGAGTTGAGCGAGACGTTCCAGATCGCCGGCGTGACCAACCTCGACCTTATCGGGAGCCTGAAACACGACGTGTTGCTCGTCGCCTGAGGACCACACTCGAAACGAAGACAGACCTGCGGCGCGCCCGCACCGCAGGTCTGCTCCGGTCGAGCGGCCTGGGGAACCGCGCTTTGCGAGGCTCACGGCGAGGGCAGCGTCGACTTCATTCGTTGGGATCGCCCAGCTCGGCAGGATTGTCCCTGCATCACGGGTCCGCGCGCAGGCGGAGCCGACCGGACCGTCCGTGATACCGCGCGATGGATTGTCTCTCGGCCCTCCCCGCAACGTCAGGCCGATCAGGGCGGGGATCGAGCGAGAGCCACCATGCCAAGGTCGTCGATCGCCCGCTTTTCGCGGGCCGCTCGCCGAGATGAGACGGGTCGAGGCGCACCTGGGCGCTCGGGCCGAATCGCGATGGCTAGGGGAGCCGAGTGGTGCGGGCGGTCGGAATCGAACCGACACTCCTTGCGGAACCGGATTTTGAGTCCGGCGCGTCTACCAGTTCCACCACGCCCGCAGCATCCGCGTCATCGCACACCTTCCCGGTTTCGGCCAGAGGGGTTTTCTTCGCAGTGCGGTCTGCGAGCGCTCGCCAGGAACGGCGCCGTATGGTCAAAGGGCGCCGCCCATCCCTTCCAGCCTTCCCGGACCCCTCATGATCCGTCGCCTCTACGAGTGGATCCTCGCGCTCGCGGGCAAGCCCTCCGCGCCCTACGCCCTCGGGGCGGTGGCCTTTGCCGAGAGCTCGTTCTTCCCGGTGCCGCCGGACGTGATGCTGGTGCCGATGGCGGTGAGCCGGCCGGATCGGGTCTGGTTCTATGCCCTGATCACCACCCTGGCCTCCGTGGCGGGCGGCCTCCTCGGCTACGCCATCGGCGCCCTGCTGTTCGACTCCATCGGGCAATGGGTGTTCCGGGTCTACGGCTTGTCCGACAAGGCCGCGACCTTCCAGGCCTCCTACGCCGAGTACGGGCACTGGGTGATTCTGCTGAAGGGCCTGACGCCGATCCCGTTCAAGCTCGTGACCATCACCTCGGGCTTCGCCCATTACGACCTGTTCTGGTTCGTGGTGCTGTCGCTGCTGACGCGCGGCGCCCGGTTCTTCATCCTGGCGGGACTTCTCGGCCGCTACGGCGTTCAAATCCGGGGGGTGCTCGACCGGCACCTCAACGTGGTGGCGGCGATCTCCGTCGCCGTCATCATCCTCGGCTTCGTGCTGTTCAAGGTGTTGCTCTAGACCAAGGTGATTGTAGACAGATGGACTACGCCTCGCTCCTGCGCCTACGCCGCACCGCGCTCTTCCTGCTCGTCGGATCCGTACTGACGCTCGCGGGAGCCTGGTATTTCCAGTGGGGGCTCGGCTACGTGCCGTGCAAGCTCTGCCTGCAGGAGCGCATTCCCTACTACGCGGCGATTCCACTGGCGGTCCTGGGCCTGGTCCTGCCCGCCTGGGCCACCCGCCTCGTCCTCGGCCTCGCCGCCGTCGGCCTCCTCTATGGAGCCGGGTTGAGCGTCTATCACGCGGGCGCGGAGTGGAGCCTCTGGGCCGGCCCCACCGATTGCGGCGGTGGCGCGGGCGCCAATCCGGCCGCCGTCGGCGATTTTCTGAACGCACTTCAGACCACCCGCGTGGCCGATTGCTCCACGGCGGCCTGGCGCCTGGCCGGGATCTCTCTCGCGGGCTGGAACGCGCTCATCGCCTTCGCCCTCTCGTCGATCGCCGGGACCGCCGCACTGAAGCGTTGAGGCTCAGTGCCGGTCGTCGGAGGCCGGCGGGAGGGGCGCCACCGCGATGCCCTCGTCGACGAGGGCGCGGGCCTCCTCGAGGCTCGCCTCACCGTAGATCGCACGGGTCTCGGTCTCGCCGTAGTGGATCCGCCGGGCCTCCTCCGGGAAGCGTGCGCCGACATCATCGGCGTTCCGCGTCACCTCCTCGCGCATCGCCCGCATCAGGGCGCGCAGGCGCTGCTCGGGCTCGGTGAGTGCCAGTTGCGGCGTCGCCGGCGGCCCAGCGGGGGACGCGCCAGCCTCCGCAGGCGTCCCGACGGGGGCCGGAAGCGTGCGAGGACCGCGATCCGTCCGGGCGACCGAGGGCGCCATCATGCTCTTGCTAACCCGGACCGAGCCGCAGACCGGGCAGGAGACCAGCCCGCGTGCCGCCTGGGCGTCGAAGGAATCACTCGACGGAAACCAGCTCTCGAAGCCGTGCTCGGCCTCGCAGACGAGGGTGTAGCGGATCATCGGTCAGGATTTTCGGAACGCGTCTGCGGGCGGTGTCAGGAGGCGCGCCCCACCCGCTCAATCGTGAAGGGGCGGGCATGCTGCAGGGTTGGAATGCGGGCGCGGGCATCGGCCACGCGGGCGAGATCGATCTCGGCGAGGATCACCCCCGGCTCGGCTCCGTCGGCATCGGCCAGGACTCGGCCCCAGGGATCGACGATGAGGGAGTGACCGTAGGTGTCGCGTCCATCCTCGTGGTGTCCCCCCTGCGCGGCCGAGATCATGAACGACCCGGTTTCGATGGCGCGGGCCCGGTGCAGCACGTGCCAGTGCGCCTCGCCCGTCTGCCTGGTGAAGCAGGCCGGCGCCGTCAGGACGGTGGCGCCCGCCTCCGCCAGGGCCCGGTACAAGGCCGGGAAGCGGATGTCATAGCAGATGGCGAGGCCGATGGCCGCCCAGGGCGTGTCGGCGACCACGGCGCAGGCGCCGCCCGTATAGGTCGCCGATTCGCGCCAGCGTTCACCGTTGGGCAGGTCGACGTCGTAGAGATGCAGCTTGTCATAGGAGGCGGTGATCGCTCCCTCGGCATCGATCAGGAAGGCGCGGTTGGCGACCTTGTCGCCGTTGCGCACGGCGAGCGACCCGATCTGGAGCACGAGGCCGCGCTCACGGGCGACATCGCGCAGCGCCGCCAGCGTCGGGTCGTCGTCCTGGGCCGTGACCTTCTCGAACAGGCTCGCCTTGCTGCGCTCCACCAGAGAGGTCATCTCGGGCGTCTGGACGTAGTGCGCCCCGGCATCCGCGGCCGCGCGGACCAGGGCCACGGCGGCGTCGCGGTTGGCGAGCGGATCGCGGCCCGAGCGCATCTGTACGCACGCGGCCGTAAATTTGGTCGCGTCGTTCATGAGGCCACCAGGGCGTCGAGCTTGCCGGCACCGTTCAGGGCATAGAGGTCGTCGCAGCCACCCACATGGGTGTCGCCGACGAAGATCTGCGGCACGCTCGTGCGGCCCCCGGCGCGCTGGACCATGGTGGTGCGCGCACCGGCCGTCCGCTCGACGTCGATCTCGGTGAACGCGATGCCCTTGTCGCGCAGCAGGCTCTTGGCCGCCGAGCAGTATGGACACCACGCGGTTGTATAGATCGTGACCGGCTTCATCGTCGAAACGCCCCATCCCAATCCGTACAGCATATAGGCGAGCCGGCGGGCTCTTCCTACTGCCTCGATTCGGTGGGGGCCCTGGCGGTTACGCTCAGGCGGCCAGCAGCTTCTCGACCTCGTTGACGAGGTCGCGCAGATGGAAGGGTTTCGACAGGACCTTGGCGTCCTTCGGGGCCTTCGAATCCGGGTTCAGAGCCACGGCGGCGAAGCCCGTGATGAACATCACCTTGATGTCGGGGTCGAGCTCGGTGGCGCGACGCGCCAGCTCGATCCCGTCCATCTCGGGCATCACGATGTCGGTCAGCAGCAGCTCGAAGGGCTCCTCGCGCAGGCGATTATAGGCCGACAGCCCATTGTCGAACGACAGCACGTCGTAGCCGGCGTTCTGCAGCGCCTTGGCCAGGAAGCGGCGCATGTCGTTGTCGTCTTCCGCCAGGAGGATCTTCATCGAGCAGCGTCCCGTACCTTTGATTCGACGTGTTCATTCCACAAAGCACCGGCTTGGTAAACAGAACGTTGCCAGCCCGACGGGACGGGGTGTCCAACGGCACCCAGAGCGGCCTCGCGACGCCTCCGTCCTGCTGGACAGGCGAGTTGGCAAACCGCAAAGTGAGTCGATGCGTTGTCCCGTCCGCACCGAGGCGCCCGCGCCGCGATGACAGAGCCGTTCCAGACCCCCGAAGCGTCCGGAGCGGCGGTCTTCGATCCGCCCTTCACGGTGGACGAGCCGACGGCGCATACCCTCCCCTTCGTCTTCAACACACCGCATTCCGGCGCGGTCTACCCACCCGCCTTCCTGGCCGCCTCGCGCCTCGACGGGCTCGCGCTGCGGCGCTCGGAAGACGCGCACGTGGACCGGCTGTTCGCCCCGGTGGTCGATCTCGGGGCCCCCTTGATGCGGGCACATTTCCCGCGCGCCTTCCTCGACGTGAACCGCGAGCCCTATGAGCTTGATCCGCGCATGTTCGACGGACGCCTGCCGGCCTTCGCCAACACCCGCTCCATGCGGGTGGCGGGCGGCCTCGGCACCATCCCGCGCCTCGTGGCCGACGGGCAGGAGATCTATCGCGGACGGCTGCCGGTGGAGGTCGCGGTCGAGCGGATCGAGACGCTGTACAAGCCCTATCATCGCACGCTGCGCAGCCTGATCCAGCGCACCGCCCGCCAGTTCGGCCACGCCATCCTCATCGACTGCCATTCGATGCCGTCGTCGAGCCTCGGGCGCGACGAGGCGGCGCGGGCGGACATCATCCTGGGCGACCGCTTCGGCACGGCCTGCGCGCCGATCCTGATCGACGCCTTCGAGCACCACCTGCGCGCTCGCGGCTACCGCGTCCTGCGCAACAAGCCCTACGCGGGCGGCTTCATCACCGAGCATTACGGCGAACCGAACGTCGAGCGCCACGCCCTGCAGATCGAGATCAACCGCAGCCTCTACATGAACGAGGCCTCCCTCGCGATCACGCCGGGCTTCTCGGAACTCGTCTGGCACCTGCGCAGCGTCGTGGCGGCCGTGGCCGCCGAGGTCCAGGGCCTCGCCCCCTCCCGGATGGCCGCCGAATAGGGGCATCCGACAAGAAAGATTTGGCAGCGGCCCGAAAAGATTTGCCGCTCGCATGCGCGAAAGTGACGGTTTTGCCGGCCCCATCCGGGCGAAGTCCGGTTAGAGGTAGCCCAGATTGTACGCGTACCTATAATGCAGGGACGCCGCCGCCGCACGAGCCAGAGCCCATGACGTCTCGCATCCCCGACTTCGCGACCGTTCCCTACGCGGCCGATGCCATCCCGGCTCCGGTGCCGCCCACGGGCGAGCCCTGGATGACGCCCGAGGGCATTCCGGTGAAGGGCGTCTACGGCCCCGAGGATCGCGACGGCATCGAGTTCCTCGACACCTACCCAGGGGTGGCACCCTACCTGCGCGGTCCCTACCCGACGATGTACGTGACCCAGCCCTGGACGATCCGGCAATATGCCGGGTTCTCGACGGCGGAGGATTCGAACGCGTTCTACCGGCGCAACCTCGCCGCCGGGCAGAAGGGCCTGTCGGTGGCTTTCGACCTTGCCACCCACCGCGGCTACGATTCCGATCACCCGCGTGTCTCGGGCGATGTCGGCATGGCCGGCGTGGCGATCGATTCGATCTACGACATGCGGACGCTGTTCTCCGGCATCCCGCTGGACGAGATGACCGTCTCGATGACGATGAACGGCGCGGTGCTGCCGATCCTGGCTCTCTACATCGTCGCGGCCGAGGAGCAGGGCGTGCCGCCGGAGAAGCTCGCCGGCACGATCCAGAACGACATCCTCAAGGAGTTCATGGTCCGCAACACCTACATCTACCCGCCGGCGGGTTCGATGCGGATCATCGGCGACATCTTCGCCTACACGTCGAAGAACATGCCGAAGTTCAACTCGATCTCGATCTCCGGCTACCACATGCAGGAGGCCGGGGCGACGAACGACCTCGAGCTCGCCTATACACTGGCGGATGGGGTCGAGTACATCAAGGCGGGTCTGGCGGCTGGCCTGACCATTGACCAGTTCGCCCCGCGCCTGTCGTTCTTCTGGGCGATCTCGACGAACTTCTTCATGGAGATCGCCAAGATGCGGGCTGCGCGCCTGATCTGGGCCAAGCTCGTCAAGGAGTTCGAACCGAAGAGCGACAAGTCGTTGCCGCTGCGCACGCACAGCCAGACCTCGGGCTGGTCGCTGACCGCCCAGGACGTGTTCAACAACGTCACCCGGACGTGCATCGAGGCGATGGCGGCGACGCAGGGCGGCACCCAGTCCCTGCACACCAACGCGCTCGACGAGGCGCTGGCCCTGCCTACCGACTTCTCGGCCCGCATCGCCCGCAACACGCAGCTCTTCCTGCAGCAGGAGAGCGGCACCACCCGCATCGTCGATCCGTGGGGCGGCTCCTACTACGTCGAGAAGCTGACCCAGGACATCGTCACCCGCGCCTGGGAGCACCTGCGCGAAGTCGACGAGCTCGGCGGCATGGCCAAGGCCATCGAGGCCGGCATCCCGAAGCTGCGAATCGAGGAGGCCGCCGCCCGCGCCCAGGCTCGGATCGACTCCGGCCGCCAGACCATCGTTGGCGTCAACAAGTACAAGCCCGACGACGATCGCGCCATCGAGCTGATGCGGGTCGACAACGGCAACGTCCGCACCCTGCAGATCGACAAGCTGAAGCGCCTGCGCGCCGAGCGCAGCCAGGCCGACGTCGACGCGGCGCTGGCCGCCCTCACGGCCGCGGCACAGGGCCAGGGCAACCTGCTCGAACTCGCGGTCAGTGCGGCGCGGGCCAAGGCCACGGTCGGCGAGATCTCGGATGCGCTGGAGAAGGCCTGGGGCCGTCACCGGGCCGAGATCCGCTCGATCTCGGGCGTCTACAAGCGGGAGGTGGGTGGCATGTCGCCGGTGGTCGAGACCGTTCGCAAGCTTGTGGAGACCTTCGAGGAGAATGACGGGCGCCGCCCGCGCATCCTCGTCGCCAAGATGGGGCAGGACGGCCACGACCGCGGCCAGAAGGTCATCGCCTCCGCCTTCGCCGATCTCGGTTTCGACGTGGATATCGGACCGCTCTTTGCGACGCCCGCCGAGGCGGCGCGGCAGGCGGTGGAGAACGACGTCCACATCGTCGGCGTGTCGTCGCTGGCTGCCGGCCACCTGACCCTGGTGCCCGAGCTCAAGGCGGCGCTGACGGAGCAGGGCCGCGGCGACGTGATGATCGTCATCGGCGGGGTGATCCCACCCGGCGACTACGACGCCCTCTACGCCGCCGGTGCCTCGGCGATCTTCCCGCCCGGCACCGTCATCGCGGAGGCCGCCGTGAAGCTGATCGAGGAGCTGAACGGGCGGCTCGGCTACGCCGCCCGCCAGGCCGCGGAATAGGACGGTCCAGCGGGCGGTCCGTTCGCCCGCTGTGGCAGTCGGACGACAGCTCCGGCCCTCGACAAGACGCGTTAACCGACCGGTTACCATGACGACCTAGCGCCTGCGTCGAGTGCGGCGCGCTTCTGCGCCGACCGGGCGCGGACCATGATTGTCATCGAGTGGGCTCAGATCGGCTGGGCAGCAGCGAAACCACATCTCGACCTCTTCGGAACCCTCGGCCTGCTGCTGGGATTCGCCGCGGGGATCATGCCGCATCGCCGCGGGATGCTCCTCGCCTCCGCCGGATGCGCCACCGCGTTTGGCCTACACTACCTGCATCTCGGTGCGCTCACCGGCACGGCCATGTGCGCCATCGCCCTCCTGCAGAACCTGGTCTCGGCGCATGCGATCGGGCCGCAGGGCCGCGCTCCCTGGGTTGGTCCCCTCTTCGCCGCGACAACCCTCGTCGCCGCCGGCCTGACCCTGGCGACCTGGAACGGCGGTCCCTCGGCCTGTGCCGGGCTCGGGGCCCTGCTGGCGACGGCCGCGCGCCTCCAGGGCGACCCGCAGGGTATGCGGCGGCTCTTTCTCGGCGCCAGCCTGTGCTGGGCCTTTCATAACGCCCTGGTCGGCTCGGTCTTCGGGCTCACCTGCGACCTGCTCACCCTGTCGGGCCTGACGCTTGCGCTGATCCGCCACCAAAGGCGGCATCCTGCATCGCAGGTGCTCCCCGCCGCCTGAGGTCATACCGCGACGGGCTGCTCCGTCCGCCCGCGATAGGACAGGGCCTCGGCGAGGTGGATGCGGCGGACCTGGGCCTCGCCGTCGAGGTCGGCCAGGGTGCGGGCGACGCGCAGGGTCCGGTGGAAGCCGCGCGCCGAGAGCCGCATGGTCTCGGCGGCCGACCGGATCAGGGCGGCGCCCTCCGGGTCCGGCGCGGCGACGGCCTCGATCACCGGCGACGGGCAGGTGGCATTGGTGAACGTCGCGTCGGGATCGTAGGCCGCGTAGCGCGCAGCCTGCAGAGCGCGGGCGGTCGCCACGCGCGCCGCCATCTCGGCCGAGCCCTCCGAGGGCGGTGGCAGGATGAGGTCGGCGGCCGTCACCGCCCCGACCTCGATGCGCAGGTCGATACGATCGAGGAGCGGCCCAGAGATCCGCGCGCCGTACTGGGCGACGCAGCGCTCGTTCGGCCCCCTGCGGCAGGCGTAGCCCGGCTCCAGCGCCTGCCCGCAGCGGCAGGGATTCATCGCGGCGACGAGCTGGAAGCGGGCTGGGTAGGTCACGCGGTGGTTGGCCCGCGCGATCATGATCGTCCCGGTCTCCATCGGCTGGCGCAGGGAATCGAGCACCTGGGGCGTGAACTCCGGCAATTCGTCGAGGAACAGCACGCCGCCATGGGCGAGCGAGGCCTCGCCCGGACGGGCATCGATGCCCCCGCCGACCAGGGCCGCCATGGAGGCGGAATGGTGGGGCTGCCGGAACGGGCGCCGGTTCGAGAGCGCGCCGCCCTTCAGTTCGCCCGCCACCGACTGGATCATCGAGACTTCGAGGAGTTCCCGCGGCGCCAGTGGCGGCAGGATCGAGGGGAGGCGCGCGGCGAGCATCGACTTGCCCGCTCCCGGTGGCCCGTTCATCAGCAGGTTGTGGCCGCCGGCCGCCGCGATCTCCAGGGCGCGCTTGGCCCCCTCCTGACCCTTGATGTCGCGCAGGTCCGGCAAGGCGGGGCCCGGCGCGGCCACCGCCGGCTCCGGCCGGGCCATGACCTGGGTCCCCTTGAAGTGGTTGGCGAGCTGGATGAGGGAGCGCGGCGCCAGCACGTCGAGGTCGCCGCCGGCCCACGCGGCCTCGGGCCCGGTCGCGGCCGGGCAGATCAGGCCGAGGCCGAGGGCACTGGCCGCCATGGCGGCGGGCAGGACGCCGGACACGGCCGTGATCGTGCCGTCGAGGGCGAGTTCGCCGAGAACGCAGTAGCCCGCGAGCGCATCCGCCGGCAGGGCGCCGATGGCCCCCATCACCGCTAGGGCGATCGGCAGGTCGTAGTGCGAGCCCTCCTTCGGCAGGTCGGCCGGGGCAAGATTGACGGTGATGCGCTTGGCCGGCAGGGCGAGGCCGGAGGCGATCAGCGCCGACCGCACGCGCTCCTGGGATTCCGCCACGGCCTTGTCGGCGAGGCCCACCACCGTGAAGGCGACGATGCCGGGGGCGATCTGAACCTGAACATCGACGGCCCGCGCCTCGATGCCCTCGAACGCCACGGTGGCGACGCGCGTGACCATGCTGGACCGATCCTGGGGCGGAAAGATCCGGCGACCCTAGGAGGCACCGCCTCCGGACACAACCTCTGGGCGCAGCCATCGTACGACGTTGGCAGGAACCTCACTCAGGCTGAGTGGTTCGACTGGGGTCAGAAACATTTCTCAACACAGCAGGGAGACACCATGTCGATCAAGCTCACGGGCCTCACCGCCCTCGCCCTCGGCCTCGCCTTTACCGGGTCCGCCTTCGCCGACCGGAAGCCGACCCCGGAGGAGCAGACCAAGATCGAAGCCGTGCTGAAGCAGGAAGGCTTCACCAAATGGAAGAAGATCGAGGTCGAGGACGACGAGATCGAAGTCGACGATGCCATCGACGCCAATGGGAAGCAGTTCGACCTGGAACTCGACCCCAAGACCTTCGCCATCGTGAAGCGCAAGGCCGAGTAGTCCACGATGCTCATCTGGGCCGGACCGCCGAATAGGCCTCGCTTTGACGTTCAGCTCTGACGGGTGAAATAGGTGCCGGCCGGCGCGGCCGAGCCGGCACCGCTCGGATTGAGCGCGCGCCACTGCGTCAGGACGGCGTCGCCGCCCCGGTGCATCTCGAACAGGTTCAGGCCGACATCGTAGAGCCGCGTACCGTAGGCGTTGACCGTGCGACCGTCGCCGAAGGTGTGAAACGCAACGGACACGCTCTCGGCCGTACCGCTCGCCTTGCAGACGATGGTCTCGTCGGTCTGGAAGCCCTCGATCCGCAACAGACAGTCACGGTTGCCGCGCCCCGGAGCGATGTCGAGTTCGTAGGTGACGACGATCGGCGATCCGCCGACGGTGCGACCACCATCGTGCTCGTAGCGATAGCGGCCCGCCCAGGCTCTGGGCGCCTCGGGCGCAGCAGATGCCGCCATCAGGCCCGCTGCGAGGTACGTGGATACCATCAGGCTCAAGCCGAACCGCCGCGTCATCGGCGTCTCCTTCTTGGACGATACAGATCAGGGGGCGGACGTTGGCGCAGGGATCGGGCGATTTGCGGGCACGCCGCGGGCTGTCGCGAGCAGATCTGCGAGGCGGATTTCGCTCGGAATACCCCGCATTCGCTCGGAATACCCTGCATTCGCTTGGAATACCGAAAATCTCCTTGGAATACCCGGACTCCGCGTCGAGACCCGGACTCCGCTTGCATCCGTCGCGCGCGGCGGCCATATAGCGCTCGGGAGGTTGGCGAGGGACGTTTCACTCGCCAACCGGGTCAGGTCCGGAAGGAAGCAGCCCTAACGAGACCGAGCGGGTCTTCGTCCAGCCTCCCACCTCGATCGATGCCTCGGGCTCGCGTGGCGGCACCCTCCGACCGGAGCCGCACCAACCCAGCAAGGCGGCATGGACGCGACCTCCGGTCCTCTGAGCGACGCCGGGCTCCTGCCCGGCCTTCCCGAGCCGACCCCGGCCGCCACACCCTATCGGGTGCTGGCGCGCAAGTACCGGCCCCAGAACTTCGACGATCTGATCGGCCAGGGCGCCATGGTGCGAACCTTGGCCAATGCCTTCGCGGCCAACCGGATTCCCCAGGCCTGGATGCTCACCGGCGTGCGCGGCGTCGGCAAGACCACCACGGCCCGGATCCTCGCCCGCGGCCTGAACTACGTGCGCGACGGCCATCCCGATACGGGGCCCACCATCGCGATGCCGGAGCTCGGCCGGCACTGCCAGGCCATCATGGAATCCCGGCACATGGATGTGCTCGAGATGGATGCCGCCTCGCACACCGGTATCGACGACGTGCGCGGCATCATCGACGGCATCCGCTATTCGCCGGTCTCGGCCCGCTACAAGGTCTACATCGTCGACGAGGTCCACATGCTCTCGGAGAAGGCGTTCAACGCCTTCCTGAAGACCCTGGAGGAGCCGCCGCCGCACGCCAAGTTCGTCTTCGCCACCACAGAGATCCGCAAGGTGCCGGTGACCATCCTGTCCCGCTGCCAGCGCTTCGACCTGCGCCGCGTCGAGGCGGAGACCCTGGTCGGGCACCTCGGCCGGATCTGCGCCGCCGAATCCGTCGAGGCCGACGCGGAGGCGCTGGCGGCGATCACCCGGGCGGCCGAGGGCTCCGTGCGCGACGCGCTCTCGCTCCTCGACCAGGCGATCGCCCACGGGGCCGGCCTCGTCAGCGCCCAGAGCGTGCGCGACATGCTGGGGCTGGCGGATCGCGGCCGCATCGTCGACCTGTTCGAGGCGGTGATGCGCGGCGACATCCCGGCCTCCTTCGCAGAGGTGCGCGGGCAGTACGAGGCCGGCGCGGATCCGGCCGTGATCCTGTCCGACCTCGCGAGCTTCACCCACCTCGTCACCCGCCTGAAGCTGGTGCCGGAAGAGGCCGCCGCCGACCCGACCCTGAGCGAGGCGGAGCGGTCGCGCGGACGCGACTTCGCCAAGACCCTCTCGGTCCGGGTGCTGTCGCGGGCCTGGCAGATTCTCCTCAAGGCGATCCCCGAGGTGCAGACGGCCACCCGGCCCCTGGCGGCGGCCGAGATGGCGCTCGTCCGCCTCGCCTACGCCGCCGACCTGCCGACCCCGGACGAGGCCCTGCGCCAGATGAAGGCCCAGGCGCTGACGGGCCCGGCGGCGACCGCCGGTGCCGCGGCCCCGTCCCCCGCCGAATCCCCGTCCCTGGCCGTGTCCCAGTCCCTCGCCGTGTCCCCGTCCCTGGCCGTGTCCCCGTCCCCGGGGGCCGCCATGGCCGAGGCCCGCCCGGCCCTCCCGCCGATCCCGACCTTCTCCGGGGAGCCACCGCCGCGCCCTGCCCTGACCATGGCGGCCCATGGCGGCGGGGCGCGCCCGGCCTTGGCAAACCCAGCCTTGGCAAACCCGGCTCCGGCGCCGCAGCCCGAAGGGCCGCGCCTCCTCCGCTTCACCGACGTCGTCGCCCTGGCCGATGCCAAGCGCGATATCGGCCTGAAGATGGCCCTGGAGCGCGAGGTCCACCTCGTGCGCTTCGAGGAGGGCCGCATCGAGTTCCGCCTCGCCGAGGGCGGGCGCCAGAGCATCGCCAACGACCTCGCCCGCGCCCTGGATGCCTGGACCGGCCGGCGCTGGATCGTCGCCCTGTCGAAGGAGGCCGGCGATCCGACCCTCGACGCGACCGCGCGCGCCGCCACCGAGACCCGCCACCAGAACGCCGCCGCCCATCCGCTGGTCCGCGAGGTCCTGGCCCGCTTCCCAGGCGCGCAGATCGTCGACGTGCGCGACAAGGCGCCCGCGGGGTCGCCGGCGATCGAGGCCGCGCCCACCGGGGAAGCGGAAACCGACGAGCCCGACGACGAGGCATAGCCTCCGGGGCCGTGGCGCCCCAGATGTGATCCATCCCAATTCCGGAACGAGAGAGGGCAGACCCGATGCGCGACCTCATGGGCATCATGAAGCAGGCCCAGGCCATGCAGGAGAAGATGGCCTCCCTGCAGGACGAGCTCGACACCGTCGAGGTGTCCGGTGCGTCGGGCGGGGGCGCGGTCCGGGTGACGATGACGGCGAAGGGCCTCGTGAAGGGCGTGCAGCTCGACCCCGCCATGCTGGTGGCCGACGAGCGCGAGATCCTCGAGGACCTCATCGTGGCCGCCGTCAACGATGCCCGCGGCAAGGCCGAACAGGTTGCAGCCGAGCGGATGGCCGAGCTCACCAAGGGCCTGCCGATCCCCCCGGGCATGAAGCTGTTCTAAGTCCGTCAATCCGGCAATTGAGCAACATCGATCACAATTTGGTCGTTGAAGCGTTGCCATAGAGCCGGCGGAGTGGAACGTTGGGCCTCCAACGTTCTCCCGCCGGCCGGATCATGAACTTTGATGCGCATCTTCCTCGGGTTACGCCGATACAGCCCAAGGCTGTACCGGGACGCTTGAGGGACATTGCACCCCTGATCGTCGGCTTTCTACTCCTGATCGCAACGGTTGCTGCGACAGCCAGCCTGGTTGCGGAGCAGGATGCGAACCGAGCCGAACTGCGCCGCAGCGTCCGCATTCGAGACGCCATCTTCACCCTGTATTCCGGCATCCAGGATGCCGAATCGGGTCAGCGCGGGTTTCTCCTCTCGGGCGACGAGGTCTACCTCAAGCTCTACGAGGAGGCCGTCGCGAGGACGCCCGGTCGCCTGTCCACCATCGCGGAGGCCGTCGCACGCAATCCCGGCATGGCGGCGATCATCGCCCGGCTGAGCCACGCCGCCGAAGCCAAGGTCGCGGAAATGCAGGAGACCATCGTCCTGCGCCGCGCCGGCCAGGTCGAAGCGGCCCTGGCGCGCATGCGTTCCGGCGAGGGCAAGCACCTCATGGACGAGGTCCGCACGCTCTTCGGGGAGGCCCAGGCCGACAATTACAGCCGCCTGATCCAACGTCAGGAACAGGCGGGCGAGGCGGCACGCCAGGTGCAACTCGCCGTCGCAGCAGCCGTCATCCTGGTGGTCGTGCTGGGTGCCTACGTGGTGATCGATGCGGGCCAGCGGCATCAGCGCACACTCCGTGCCCACGCCGCCCTGCAGGAAGCGAACGCCTCCCTGATCGAGGCCGCCGCCACCCGGGACATGCTCGAGGACCGCCTGCGGCAATCCCAGAAGATGGAGGCCCTCGGTCAACTCACCGGCGGCCTCGCGCACGACTTCAACAACATGCTGGCGATCATCATCGGCAATCTCAGCCTCCTCAAGCGGCGGCTGGAGCGCGGAGAGCATGCGGTGGAGCGCTACGCCGAGCAGGCCCTCAAGGGCGCCGACCGGGCAGCGACCCTCACGCATCGGCTGCTTGCCTTCGCTCGCAAGCAGCCCCTGGCCCCGGAGGCCATCGCCTGTAACCGTCTCATCGCCGCGATGTCCGACCTGCTGCGCCGCAGCCTCGGTGAATCCATCCGGATCGAGACCGTGGCGGCCCCCGACCTCTGGACCACGCAGGCCGATGCCAACCAACTGGAGAACGCGATTCTCAACCTGGCGGTGAACGCCCGCGACGCGATGCCGAAGGGCGGCCGCCTCATCATCGAGACCGACAACGTCCATCTCGACGAGGCCTATGCCGCCCAGAATCCCGGCGTTCCGGCCGGCCAATACGTCCTCGTGGCCCTGACGGACAGCGGAAGCGGCATGCCGCCCGACGTTGCCGCCAAGGCGTTCGATCCGTTCTTCACGACGAAACCCGTCGGACAGGGCACCGGCCTCGGTCTCAGCCAAGTCTACGGCTTCGTTCGCCAGTCCGGCGGGCACGTGGCGATCTATTCCGAGCCCGAGCGGGGAACGACGGTCCGGATCTACCTGCCGCGTCATTTCGGTGACGCCGCCGAGATGGAGCGCGTCACGCCGACGATGCTCCCGGAGGGCTCGGCCCGGGAGGTGATCCTGGTCGTCGAGGACGAGGACGGCGTGCGCGACTTGGCCGTCGAGGCCTTGCGCGACCTGCGTTACACCGTGATCCATGCCGAGGGCGCCAAGGATGCCCTGCAGATGCTCGACACGCATCCCGAGATCGCACTGCTCTTCACCGACGTCGTCATGCCGGAGGTCAACGGTCGCGAACTCGCCGAGGCCGTCCACCAGCGCCGGCCCAACCTGCCGGTCCTGTTCACGACGGGCTATACGCGCAACGCCATCGTGCATAACGGGCTCGTCGACGCCGACGTGCAGTTGCTGGCCAAGCCCTATACGCTGGAGCAGCTGGCCCTGAAGGTGCGCCAGGCGATGGTGCGGGAGGCGGCCTGAGCGATCCTGCCCGGCACGCCGGCGTGCGGAATGCCCGGGCGGAGGCACGATTTACCCCGCCATCAACCGGTCTGCAGCCGATAGCCTCGCATTTCACCGATTGAAGTCGGGCTGTCTTAACGGATGCCCGTGTCTGCTGACGGCATGGATGAGCATCGCCACGCCGTTCGAGCCTCGACGCATCTGTCCGGTCGTGTTGCCCTCGACGGGGCATCGGCCGAGACGACGCCCTGCCTCGTGCGAAACCTGTCGCCCATCGGGGCGCGTGTCGCGTTCTGCTCGGAGGTCGAGGTCCCGGACAGCTTCGACCTCTTCCTCGATCCGGGCGAGACCGCCTACCGGGCGCACACGATCTGGTCCAGCGGGAACGAAGTCGGCGTCCTCTTCCGCGAAGCGCGGGAGAATGCCCCCGAGGTCCTGTGCGACGATGCGCTGTGCGGCGAAGATTCGGCGACCGGTCCGATCCCGAAACCGTAGCGCCCGCATCGGATTCCGTGCCGGGACGCGGACGCTCGCGCGCCGCGCCCCGGAAGGCGAGCGCTCAGGCGGCCGCGGAGCGCACCGGTTCGGCAGCGCGGACATCCGCGTCCACGTGGGCGGCGAAGCGCTTGAAGTTCTCCTGGAACATCGTGACGAGGCGCGTCGCGGTCTCGTGGAAGGCGGGCTTGTTGGTCCAGGTCTCGATCGGAGAGAGCACCTCCGTCTCGACGCCCGGGACCGCGACGGGCACCTGGAAGCCGAAATAGGGGTCGCGCCGGAACTCGACATGCGCCAGGGAGCCGTCGAGGGCGGCCGTGAGCAGGCGGCGCGTGACCCGGATCGGCATGCGGCGCCCGGTGCCGACGCCGCCGCCGGTCCAGCCGGTGTTCACGAGCCAGCAATCGACGTCATGATCGGCGATCAGGTCCCGTAGCAGGTTGCCGTAGACGCTGGGGTGGCGGGGCATGAACGGTGCACCGAAGCAGGTCGAGAACGTCGCCTCGGGTGCGGTCAGCCCCCGTTCCGTGCCGGCAACCTTGGCGGTGTAACCGGACAGGAAGTGGTACATCGCCTCGGCGCCGGTCAGCTTGGCGATCGGCGGCATCACGCCGAAGGCATCGCAGGTGAGCATCACGATGTTCTTGGGATGCGCGGCACGCCCCGTGGCGCTCGCATTGGCGATGAAGTCGAGCGGATAGGCGCACCGGGTGTTCTCGGTGAGCGAGGCGTCGTCGAAGTCCGGGATCCGGGTCTCGGGGTCGATCACCACGTTCTCCATCACCGTGCCGAAGCGCTCGGTGGTGGCGTAGATCTCCGGCTCGGCATTGCGCGAGAGACGGATGGTCTTGGCGTAGCAGCCGCCCTCGAAGTTGAAGATGCCCTCCCGGCTCCAGCCGTGCTCGTCGTCGCCCAGGAGCTGGCGCGAGGAATCGTTGGAGAGGGTGGTCTTGCCGGTGCCGGACAGGCCGAAGAACAGGGCCGAGTCGCCGGCCTCGTCGAGGGCCGCGTTGGCCGAGCAGTGCATCGGCATCACGCCGGCCTTGGGCAAGACGTAGTTCAGGTAGGTGAAGACCGACTTCTTCATTTCGCCGGCATAGGCCGAGCCGCCGATGAGGACGAGCTTGCGCGCGAAGTCGATGGCGATCACCGTCTTCGAGCGGCAGCCGTGGCGGTGCGGCTCAGCCTGGAAGCTCGGCAGGTCGATGATCGTCAGCTCGGGCACGTAGCCCGCGAGCGACGCGCGATCCGGCCGGATCAGCAGGTTCCGGATGAACAGGGAGTGCCAAGCGAGCTCCGTGTACACCCGCGCGTTGACGCCGTGCGAGGGGTCGGCGCCGCCGCGCAGGTCCTGGGCGAAGAGCTCGCGACCTTCCGCATGGGCGAGGAAATCAGCGTACAGGGCATCGAACTGCTCGGGCGTGATCGCGCCGTTGTTGTCCCACCAGATCTCGTTCTCCGTGGCGGCGTCGCGCACCACGAACTTGTCCTTGGGCGAGCGGCCGGTGTGAGACCCGGTGGTGGCCACGAAGGCGCCACCCCGGGCGAGCTGGCCCTCGCCACGCGCCAGAGCCTCTTCGTAGAGGCGGGGAACCTCGAGGTTCCAGTGAACCGCCTTCAGGTTGCGCAGCCCGATGGCTTCGGAACCATGCGCTGCATTGAACGGGCCAATATTCATCACGCTCATCTCTCCTCGGGCACCTGATCGCGTCGCCACCCATGACGGGAGCCCTGCCGGCTCTCCGTATTCGTTCGGATCTCGAGCGTCCGCGTGGTTGGTCAGGTCCACCGCGCGCAGGTTCACCGCTCGAGATCCGCGCCTCTCCTGCATAGAGACGGCGCCGTTGCCGTCAATCCGCCTGTTGGCCAACAAAAAGTCTTACATGACCAGGATGAGCGCCCGAGCGCCCCCGTGAACTGGGCCGGCGCGACAAGCTTTTCGGCGCGTTTCCAGAACGCCGGGGGCGAAATTCCGGGCCGGAAACCCTATGTCAGGCGGTACGGAACAGCCGGGCGCGCCGGAGCTGCACCGTCTCATCCGCTTACCGCTCCGCCGTCCGCTGCGTGGGCGTCCCCACCGTCACGAGAATTTGCGTCCATGGCACAAGCCGTCGCCGGTCCCGAGATCGAGCGCCTGATCCAGCTTCTGGCCCGCATGCCGGGCCTGGGGCCCCGCTCCGCCCGCCGCGCCGCCCTGCAGCTCATCAAGAAGCGCGAGACGCTGCTGGCGCCCCTGGCGGACGCGATGCGGGTGGCGTCGGAACGCATCGTCGTGTGCCAGGCCTGCGGCAACGTTGATACGCGCGATCCCTGCACGATCTGCTGCGACGCGGCGCGCGACCCGGCCACCCTGGTGGTGGTGGAGGACGTCTCGGACCTCTGGGCCCTGGAGCGCTCCGGCGCGGTGACGGCCCGCTACCACGTCCTCGGCGGCGTGCTCTCGGCCCTCGACGGCGTGCGGCCCGAGCACCTCAACCTCGACAGCCTCGTGGCCCGCGCCGCCGACCCGGCCATGCGGGAGATCATCCTGGCTCTCAACGCCACCGTCGACGGGCAGACGACGGCCCACTACGTCACCGAGTCCCTGAAGGCGCACGGCCTCAAGGTGACCCGCCTCGCCCACGGCGTCCCGGTCGGCGGCGAGCTCGACTACCTCGACGAGGGCACCCTCACCGCCGCGATCCGCAGCCGCACGCCGTTCTGACTCCGGTACGCGCAGGCCTGGTATTTGACCGGCCTCTGGTGCACCCGTATCTGCGGGGGCTCAAGGCCACCGCCCGCCCCGCACCCGTTTCAAGTCCGATCGCCCCATGACCATCCGCCCCCTCGTGATCCTGCCCGATGCGCGCTTGCGCCTTGCCTCCGCGCCGGTCGGCCCCGTGACCGACGAGATCCGGACGCTCGCCGCCGACATGCTGGAGACCATGTACGACGCCCCCGGCGTCGGCCTCGCGGCGATCCAGATCGGCGTGCCGAAGCGGATCGTCACCATCGACACCTCGAAGGACGAGAACGACCGCCAGCCTCAGGTCTTCCTCAACCCCGAGATCGTCTGGGCCTCGGAGGAGAAGCGGATCTACGATGAGGGATGCCTGTCGATCCCCGAATTCTACGGGGAGGTCGAGCGGCCCGACCGCGTGCGCGTCCGCTTCCGCGACCTCGACGGCCGGGAGCAGGAGATCGAGGCCGACGGGCTGCTGGCGACCTGCATCCAGCACGAGATCGACCACCTCGACGGGGTGCTGTTCATCGACCACCTGTCGAAGCTGAAGCGCGACCGGGTGGTGAAGAAGTTCGCCAAGGCGGCCAAGCGCGGCGACGTCTGAGACCGGGTGCGGGGGGAGAGCCATGCGCGTCGTCTTCATGGGCACGCCGGACTTCGCCGTGCCGACCCTGGCGCGCCTCGCCGCCGACGGCCACGCCATCGCGGCGGTCTACACCCGTGCGCCGGCCAAGGCCGGACGCGGCATGGCGCTCAAGCCCTCCCCCGTGCAGGCGATGGCCGAGAGCCTCGGCGCGCCGGTGTTGACGCCCACAAGCCTGAAGGGAGCGGAGGCCGCCGAGACCTTCGCCGGCCATGCGGCCGAGGTCGCCGTGGTGGTCGCCTACGGCCTGCTCCTGCCTCAGGCGATCCTCGACCTGCCGCGCCACGGCTGCCTCAACCTGCACGGCTCGCTCCTGCCCCGCTGGCGCGGAGCGGCCCCGATCCAGCGTGCCGTGATGGCCGGCGATGCGGAGAGCGGCGTCGGCATCATGCGGATGGAGGCCGGCCTCGATACCGGCCCCGTGGCGCTGGAGGCGCGGATTCCCATCACCCCCGGCATGACGGCGGGACAACTCCACGACGCGCTGATGCCGCTCGGCGCCGACCTCATGGCCCGCGCGCTCCGGGACGTGGAGCGGGACGCACTGGCCTTCACCCCCCAGGCTCCGGAGGGCGTGGTCTACGCCCACAAGATCACCAACGACGAGGCCCGGATCGACTGGACCCGACCGGCCCACGCGGTCGCCAACCACGTCCAGGGCCTGTTGCCGTTCCCCGGCGCCTTCTTCGAGGCGGATTTCGGCAAGGGGCCCGAGCGGGTGAAGGTGCTCTCGGCCGAGGCCGTGCCGGGCTCCGGCACCCCCGGTACGCTCCTCGACACCGAGGGAACGATCGCCTGTGGCGAGGGTGCCGTGCGCCTGTGCGCAGTGCGGCGCGCCGGAAAGGGAGGCGTCAGCAGCGGGGCCGAATTCGTGCGCGGCACCCACCGAACGCCGGGGACGCCGTTGGCATGACCGCACCGGTTCACGCCTGATGCCGCGCTACAAGCTCGTCATCGAGTACGACGGCAGCCCGTTCTGCGGCTGGCAGCGCCAGACCGCGCAGCCCTCCGTCCAGGGCGCGATCGAGTCGGCGGTCAAGCGCTTCTCCGGCGAGGTCGCGGGCCTCACCTGCGCCGGCCGCACCGATACCGGCGTCCACGCCACGCATCAGGTGGCTCATCTCGACCTCGAACGGGCGTGGCGCACCGATGTGGTGCGGGACGCGCTCAACGCGCATCTGCGCCCGAACCCGGTGGCGATCCTCAGCGCCGAGATCGTCGACGCCGATTTCAACGCGCGGCACTCCGCCACCCGCCGGCACTATCGCTACCGCATCCTCAACCGGCGCAGCCCCGCCGTGCTCAACCGCGCCCATGTCTGGCAGGTCCCCTGGCCCCTCGACGTCGGGCTGATGCGCAACGCGGCCGCACGCCTCCTCGGGCTGCACGACTTCACCGCCTTCCGGGCCGCCGAGTGCCAGGCGAAGAGCCCGATCCGAACCCTCGATCAGCTGGATGTCGCCGTCCTGCCGATGGGCCTGCACGACGAGATCGTGGTGGCGACGTCGGCTCGCGCCTTCCTGCATCATCAGGTCCGTTCGATGGTCGGCACCCTCATGCTGGCCGGCGCCGGCCGTATCAGCGCGGACGACGTGAGCGAGATCCTGGCAAGTCGGGACCGCAGCCGCTGCGGGCCCCTGGCCCCCGCCCGCGGGCTCACTCTGGTCAGCGTCGATTACGGCGATCACACAACCGTTAGTTAATAACTCCCTACTTTAAGTTGATACGCCGGCAGGAAACCTGATGATCCGTCGCGTCCGGTGCAATTCGCATCGGGGCGATGGAATTTGCCGTGACGAATCCTTCTGTTCATCTGCTCATCCTCGGCGCAACCGTCTTCGCTGCCCTCTCGCCCTTCATCTTCATCGCAATCCGCGAAGCCGTGAAGCGTCAGAGACAGGAGATCGTCCGGGACTTGGCGGCCGTCTTCGACATTGCGGGGCCTTCGAGCCAACGTCTGATCCCATCCTTCGAATTCGTGAAGTACAAGTACTTCGTTGGCCGACCCAAGCTGTTTGGAAAAGGGGGATCGCCCGATTCATCGGAAGGATCTCTGGATATTTTTGACCGGTCGCGACACCGGGAGGATTTCACGACAGCAGCCTGGATCCTCGGCAGCATCGCCTTCAGCGTGCTGGCGGCAGTCGCTGTGTTTCATACCCTCTCGCTGCTTGCGACGCTTCTGTGCGCCACGGGGTCGGGGTTCGCGTGGCTGGATGGCACCTGTCTGACGGACCAGAATCGGACCGCGGTCTGGCTGTTCGGCGTCTGTGCGGCCTTCGCCGGCAGCTACCTCACGGCGTTGCGCAACCTGTACCGAGCGATCAAGAACTTCGACCTGAGCCCCGCGACCATCGTCGGCGAAACGATCAAGATCGTGATTGGCATCGTCCTCGCGCCGATCCTGGTGGTCGGCCTGCTGCGGTTTGGGACGAGCCTCGCGGAAGCCATCGCGACGCTTGAGGACCCGATGCGTTCCCCGCTGGTGCTCGCCCTGGCGATTACCGGCTGTTTCGTCGCCGGCATCATGCCCGACGTCGTACTGCGCAACATCCTCCAGCGCGATAAGCTGAAGAACTTCAAGCGAGAGGAACGCGAGGTCTTTCGCGCCTTCAAGATTACGCCCGTGGAGATCATCGACGGAATCGACAGTGAGATCCGCGTCCGTCTCGACGACCACCACATCCATTCGACCCAGAACCTGGCGGCCGCCAATCCGCTGATGCTGTTCGTCGAGACGCCCTACGGGGTCTACCAGATCATGGATTGGGTCGCGCAGGCGCAGCTCTGCTGCTCGGTCGGGCGCGAGAGAGTCATCCGGCTCTGGCCCCTGGGCGTGCGGACCCTGTTCGACCTCGAACGGCTGGCCGCGCCGAGCGTGACGCGCAACGAGGCTCTGTTGCTCGAAGTCGGCCGCATCATCCTGGGCGCGCCCATGATCGACGCGGCAGCGGACCGGCAGGCCGCCGTCGACCTGGTCGTCGCCAGCATCGAGTTGCGGCTCGACGACCCCCACGTCCAGCGGTTGCGCCAGATCTTCATCGCGGTGGGCGACCGCCTCGGGCCGGACTGTCGGCGTTTCCGGGCCCAGCCCGCGGGCGCGTCCGGCAACGCGACCTGAGGGGCTAGGGCTACGAACACTCGCGTGCGGTCGCGACGGACGGGCTAGCGCCCGGCGAAATACGCCGCCAGCACGCGGGTGTAGATCGCCGTGAGCCGGTTCAGGTCCGCGACCGGCACGCACTCGTCGGTCTGGTGCATGGTCTGGCCGACGAGGCCGAACTCGATGACCGGGCAGGCCTCCTTGATGAAACGCGCATCCGAGGTGCCGCCCGTGGTCGAGAGCACCGGGCGGCGGCCGGTCTCGGTGGCGATGGCGCCGGCGACGAGTTCGGTGAAGGCGTCGGGCGCGGTGAGGAAGGCGGGTGAGTTCGAGGGCAGCAGTTCGAGGCTGTAGCGTACGCTCCGGCCGGCCGCCGCGTCGAGGCGGGCCCGGATCTCGGCACCCAGGGTCTCGGCGGTCCAGCGATCGTTGAACCGGACGTTGAAGGTGCCGCGCGCCTCGGCCGGGATGACGTTGGTGGCCGTGTTGCCGACGTCGAGGGTGGTGAATTCCAGGTTCGAGGCACCGAAATGCTGGGTCCCGGCATCGAGCGGCGCGGCGAGGAGCGCAGCGGCCAGGCGCAGCAGCCCGGGAATCGGATTCTCGGCGAGGTCCGGGTAGGCGACGTGGCCCTGGCGTCCCTGCACCGTCAGCCGGCCCGTGAGCGAGCCGCGCCGGCCGATCTTGATCATGTCGCCGAGCACGTCCGGGTTGGTGGGCTCGCCGAGGAGGCAATGGTCGAAGCGCTCGCCCCGGGCCCGGGCCCATTCGAGGAGCTTCACCGTGCCGTTGATCGCAGGCCCTTCCTCGTCGCCGGTGATGAGGAAGCCGATCGATCCCGGAAGATCCGGACCGGCCACGTCGAGGTAGTCGAGGACGGCGGCCAGCATGCAGGCGATCCCGCCCTTCATGTCGACGGCCCCGCGCCCGTACAGCACCCCGTTCTCCACGGTCCCGGCGAAGGGGCCGTGGCGCCAACGGGCGACATCGCCGGGGGGCACCACGTCGGTGTGACCGGCGAACAAAAGGCAGGGCGCCTTCGTACCGATGCGGGCGTAGAGGTTGTCGATATCGGGCGTGCCCGGTTCGGAGAAGCGCGGGCGCTCCACGCGGAACCCCGCCCCCGCGAGGATGCCGGCGAGCCAGGCGAGGGCGCCCCCCTCTTCCGGAGTCACCGAGGGGCAGCGGATCAGGCTTTGGGCGAGGGCGAGGGGGGAGCGGTCGAGGGGCGCGTTCGGCACGGGCGGGACTCTCGCGTGATGTCCGGGTGCGGACGGCCATAGGCGCGCGCGCGCGGGGGTGCAATTCGCGGCCGGGCTTTCGCCGGGCGACGGGGGGGCTTATCTGCGGGACATGGCCCTCTCCCCCGACGAAGTCGAACGCTATGCCCGCCATCTCGTCCTGCCGGAGGTCGGCGGTCCGGGTCAGGCCCGGCTGAAGGCCGCCCGCGTCCTCGTCATCGGGGCCGGGGGTCTCGGCGCCCCCCTGATCCAGTACCTCGCGGCTGCCGGGATCGGCACCATCGGCATCGTCGACGACGACACCGTCTCCCTGTCGAACCTGCAGCGGCAGGTCATCCACGCAACCTCCGATATCGGCCGGCGTAAGGTCGAGAGCGCATCCGAGGCCGTGTCGCGCCTGAACCCGCACGTCGCCGTGGAGGCGCATGCGCTGCGGCTGACGCCGGAGAACGCCCCGGACCTCATCGGCGCCTACGACGTGGTGGCCGACGGCTCCGACAACTTCGCCACGCGCTACGCGGTCTCGGATGCCTGCTTCCACGCCCGGCGCCCACTGGTGACGGCGGCGCTCGGACGCTTCGACGGCTCGCTCACGACCCTGCGGCCCTACGAGGCCGATGCGCGCGGGCGCCCGAACCCGACCTACCGTTGCCTGTTCCCGAACCCGCCGCCGCCCGGAAGCGTCGCCCCCTGCGCCGAGGCCGGCGTGCTCGGCGCGCTCGCGGGCATCATGGGCTCGCTGATGGCCCTGGAGGTGATCCGCACGGTGACGGATTTCGGCGAGCCCCTCGTCGGCCGCCTCCTCATGGTCGATACCCGCGCGATGCGGTTCGAGACCCTCGGCTACGCCTGGGACGAGGCAAACCCGCTCAACGGGAGCGGCGCGGAGGGCTGACCCCCGCGACAGGCTGGGGGCGCTCGCTGGCGCCCTACTCCGCCGGTAGCGCGTCGAGGAGCGGCCGGGATGCCGGGGCGCGCGGGCCATCGTCATGGGCATCGGTGAACTGCAGGGCCGCCAGCTGCGCGTACAGCGCGCCCTGCGCCAGCAGGCTCTCGTGCGTCCCGCTCTCGACGATTCGACCACCGTCGAGGACCAGGATGCGGTCCGCCTTGCGGATCGTGGCCAGGCGGTGCGCAATGACCAGGGTGGTACGCCCGC
The DNA here is from genome assembly GCF_002917135.1 of Methylobacterium sp. V23. Taxonomy (NCBI): domain Bacteria; kingdom Pseudomonadati; phylum Pseudomonadota; class Alphaproteobacteria; order Hyphomicrobiales; family Methylobacteriaceae; genus Methylobacterium; species Methylobacterium sp. V23. Next base: position 635,025 of record NZ_PDHT01000001.1, on the reverse strand, counting down.
GCATCAGGGTGTCGAGGGCGGTCTGCACCGCGCGCTCGCTCTCGGCGTCGAGGGCTGAGGTCGCCTCGTCGAGCAGGAGGATCGGCGCATCCTTGAGGATGGCGCGGGCGATCGCCACCCGCTGGCGCTGGCCGCCCGAGAGCGTGACGCCCCGCTCGCCCACCGTCGTGGCGTAGCCCTGCGGCAGGGCCTGGATGAAGCCGTCGGCATGGGCGAGTTCGGCCGCGCGCTGGACCTGCGCCTCGGTCGCGGCCGGCCGGCCATAGCGGATATTCTCGAGCACCGAACCGGAGAAGACCGTCGGGTCCTGGGGCACCAGGGCGAGGCGCTCGCGCAGTGGCTCCGGATCCGCCTGGGCGATGTCGACCCCGTCGACCCGGATGAAGCCGGATTGCGGGTCGTAGAAGCGCAGCAGCAGCTGCAGCACCGTGGTCTTGCCGGCGCCGGAGGGTCCCACCAGGGCGACGCGCTCCCCCGGCGCGATGGTGAAGCTGATGCCGTCCAGGGAGGGATGATCGGGCCGGGTCGGGTACTGGAAGCGCACGGCGTCGAAGGACACGGCGCCCTTGGCGGGCACCGGCAGGGCCAGCGGCTCGGCCGGGGTACGGATCATCGATTCGGCCGCCAGGATCTCGCCGAGGCGCTCGGCGGCCCCGGCCGCCTGGGCGAGCTCACCGTAGACCTCCGAGAGCTGCCCGAGGGCGCTCGCCCCGAACACCGCGTAGAGCACGAACTGCGAGAGCTGACCCGCCGTCATGGTGCCGGCCAAGACCCCTTGCGCGCCGTACCACATCACGCCGACGACGCTGGCGGAGATGAGGAAGATGGCGACGCCGGTCAGGAGCGCCCGTGCCTGGATCGAATCCCGCGCGGCCGCATAGGCATTTTCCGCCGCCGCAGCGAAGCGGCTCGCGGTGGTCCGGCCCATGCCGAAGGCCTGCATCGTGCGGATCGCGTTCACGGCCTCGGCGGCATAGGCCGAGGCGTCGGCGAGGCGGTCCTGCGCTGCCCGGGAGCGGCGTCGCACGCCGCGGCCGGACAGGATCAGGGGAAAGACGATGAGGGGAATCGCCGCCAGGACGAGGACCGACAGCTTCGGGCTCGTGATGACCATCATCACCACCGCGCCCGTGAACAGGAAGGCGTTCCGCAGCAGGATCGAGATCGAGACGCCGAAGACGGCCTTCACCTGCGTGGCATCCGCGGTGAGGCGCGAGATGATCTCGCCCGAGAGCGAGCGGTCGAAGAAGGCGGGATCGAGCTGGGTCAGGCGCCGGAACACGGCGGTGCGGAGATCCGCCACCACGCGCTCGCCCAGCGTCGCGACCGTGTAGTAGCGCGCCCCGCTGGAGAGGGCGAGGACCGCCACGACCCCGATCAGGGCGGCGAAGTAGGTGTCGATCACGCCCTGGCCCTCGGGCGAGAACCCGTGGTCGATGACCCGACGCAAGGCGATCGGGACCACCAGGGTCGCGCCCGAAGCGGCGAGGAGCGCCAGGAACGCCGCGAGCATCCGGCCGCGATAGACCATCGCGAACGGGATCAGCGGGCGGAGCGAACCCAGCGGTGCCTTCGGCCGCGCCTCGCCGGGGATTTTCTTGTCACGGCCGCGAGCCATGGTGCCTCGTCATCGTTGGTCTTCCAGGAAAAGCGACCGTTCGGCGGTCTCTTCGATCGGCGCACGCTTGTCGGGCGGAGGTGCGTGAGGTATAGGCGCGCCTTCATCCGATTGCGCGTGATCTATGGCCGCGGGCCGCCAGACGGGCCGGTCGGCTTGGCTATTCAAGGATTTCGTCATGGCAAAGAGCGCGGCCGACAAGGCCAAGGGTACCGAGCATCCCGACTACCACTTCATCAAGGTCGTGATGACCGACGGGTCCGAGTACATGACCCGGTCGACCTACGGCAAGGAGGGCGACACCCTCAACCTCGACATCGACCCGAACACCCATCCGGCCTGGACCGGTGGCGAGCAGAAGATGCTCGATCGCGGCGGTCGCGTGTCGCGCTTCAATTCGCGCTTCGGCGCCCTCTCCTTCGGCAAGAAGTAAGGTCACCCGGGTTCGCTGCCGCACAACGCGGCGGCGACCTCAGGACAACGCAGAACGGGCGGCTCCCCCGGAGCCGCCCGTTCTGCGTTTCCGTCTCCTTTCCCGCCGCCCGGCCGAGGCCGGGCGGTGAAGCCTCGCTCAGGCGGACGCGCCGCCGAAGGCAGAGCGCAGCAGGCTCAGCTGTGCCACGACGGGGCTCTCCTGCGGCAGCGGCGTCGGACGCTCGTCGGCGATCAGGCCGTCGAGGTGCAAGATCCGGCTGTGGAGACGGCGCGAGCGCACGATGAGGTCCTGGAGGGTCGGCGGCAGGACGCCGAACACCTCGCTTCGGAAGGTCTCGGGCGTCGTCAGGCGGACGCGGGTCTTCTCCTGCATCGCCTCGGCCGGGGTCAGTTCGCCCTCGGACACGGCGCGCTGCACCAGGAGCCAGGAGGCGATCTGCATCAGCCGGGTGGTGAGGCGCATGCTCTCGCTGGCATAGCTCAGCGTCCCATCGCGGGACATCAGGCGGGATTCCTCGCGGCCGGTCCCGTCGAGATAGGCGGCTGCCTCCTCGACCAGGGTCATGCCCTCGCGGAAAAGAACCTTGAAGGCCTCGGACGTGACGTAGGTGTCACCGAAATTCACCCAATCGCGCTCGTCCCGGAACATGACGTCGAACCCGCTCATGGTGCCTCCTGTGCCGCGACCGGACCGATTGCGTCCCGAGATGGGACGAAGGCGCCGCGCTTGCACCGATCTGCGCAACTCTAGCGCCGAACCCACCGATCCGCGGCCTTTACCCGCAGTTAACGTTAATCGGGGCGATCGGGTCCCAGCCGCGCGATCGCGCCGCTGGGGCGTCCGGATGACCGGACACGCGAAGGCCCGGACACGCGAAGGCCCGGACACGCGAAGGCCCGGACACGCGAAGGCCCGGACGCGAAGAACCCGGAACGAAAAAAGGCCGCCCGGTGCGGGCGGCCTGGAGAGCGAGTTTCGGGAGCAGTCCAAGCAAGCGGATCGGACAATCCGCGCGTTGTCCGGGAGAACCGAACAGGATCACAGGATGGCGCAGACTGGTTAACGGATGGTTCACGGAATGCCGTCCGGGCGCCTGATCGAGGGACCGGGATCTTGCCGTTTCGGCACGCTCCGGAATTGACTCGCGCGGGACCTTGCCCCATAAGCCGCGCCATCGCGACGCGGCGCCCTCGAGGGCGCTGTTCGCGCTTGCAGACACATTTCAGGGCGAGTGAATATCCGGCGCGGCCTTCGGTGCGGCCCGGATCGATCCTCGGCCATTCGGAGATCGCGCCATGAAGAGAACTTATCAGCCCAGCAAGCTCGTGCGTAAGCGTCGTCACGGCTTCCGCGCCCGCATGGCGACCGCTGGCGGTCGCAAGGTCATCGCGGCCCGCCGCGCACACGGTCGCAAGAAGCTCTCGGCCTAAGAGGTCGGCGGCGCCGTCACGGCGGCGCGCCACATCATGAGTCTGGCCAGGGGCCACAGGACCCGCTGCGAGATCGGATCGGCCATGTCATCGGCCCCACCGACGGTCGGGCGGCTCACGCGACGCTCCGAATTCCTGGCCGCGGCCGGCGGACGTCGCTTCCACAACGAACGCGTGTCGGCGCAGGGCCTCGTCCGCGCCGCGGAGGCGTCCACGGACGACGCCCCCGGCGATCCCGCGGGCGATGGCCTCCGCATCGGCTTCACCATCACCAAACGGGTCGGCCACGCGACGGAGCGCAATCGTATCCGGCGACGGCTGCGCGCAGCCGTGGCCCAGGCGGCCGGCGACCTGCCGGCGCGTCCCGCCGACGTGGTTCTGGTGGCGCGGCGCCCGGCCCTGCACGCCCCGTTCCAAACCCTCATCGACGACCTGCGCCGCGCCGTCACCGTGGTGACGAAGCCGCAGGATCCGAAACTGCCGGGCCAGACATCCGGAGCTTCCGATTCGCGGCCCGCCCAGCGCGGACGCGGCAAAGGCGCGCCCGCGTCTGGCGCATCGGCGGCGGCTCCGGTATTGGCCTCGGGCCTCGCCGCGCCGGCCGATGCCGAGCCGACCCGCGCGAACGCGCCCTCCCCTTCTCCCAACGCATGCGACGGACCGACCGATGGGTAATGACAAGACGAACATGATCGTCGCGATCGCCTTGTCGCTGGCGGTCCTGCTCGGCTGGAACTATTTCATCGCCGCCCCCCGCGTGGAGCAGCAGCGCCAGGCCGCCCTCCAGAACAAGGCCGCCACTGAGCCGGCCAGTCCGGACGGCGTGCCCAGCGCCAGCCCGAAGGAAGGCGGCCCCGCCAATCCCGTCCCCGGAACCCTGCCGGGCGCCGCAAGCGCCGGCGGTGGCGTCGTACCCCGCGAGACGGCGATCGCGCGTTCCCCGCGCGTGACCATCGACACCCCGGCCCTCGCCGGCTCCATCGCCCTGAAGGGCGGCCGCATCGATGACGTCTCGCTGAAGAACTACCACGAGACCGTGGACGACAAGAGCCCGCGCATCGTCCTGCTCTCGCCCACCGGCACCGAGAATCCCTACTACGCCGAGTTCGGCTGGGTCGGTCAGAACGCCGGACCGCTGCCCAACGGCGACACCGTCTGGACCGCCGACGCCACCACTCTGGCGCCGGGCAAGCCGGTGACGCTGAGCTACGACAACGGCGCCGGCTTGCTGTTCAAGCGCATCATCGCGGTGGACGACAAGTTCATGTTCACCGTTCGTGACGAGGTCGAGAACAAGAGTGGCAACGCGGTCTCCCTCTATCCCTACAGCCTCGTCTCGCGCTGGGGTAAGCCGCACACCCAGGGCTACTACGTGCTGCACGAGGGCCTGATCGGCGTCCTCGGCGCCGACGGCCTGCAGGAATACACCTACGATCACCTCGCCAAGGAGCCGGCCCTCGGCAATGCCAGCACCAAGGGCAAGACCTGGGCGGGCGTGACGGGCGGCTTCGTCGGCATCACCGACAAGTACTGGGCCGCTGCCGCCATCCCGGATCAGGCGACCCCCTACACGGGCAGCTTCACCGAGCGGACCGACGGCGCCACCAAGGTCTACCAGGCCAACGTGCTCGGCAACGTGCAGATGATCCAGCCCGGGGCCTCGGCGACCGCGACCCAGCAGCTGTTCGCTGGCGCCAAGGAAGTGAACACCGTCAACGCCTATCAGGCGAACCAGAACATCAAGCAGTTCGACCTGCTGATCGACTGGGGCTGGTTCCACTTCATCACCAAGCCCATGTTCCGGGCGCTGGACTTCTTCTTCCACCTGTTCGGCAACTTCGGTGTGTCGATCCTGGTGGTGACCTTCTGCCTGAAGCTGCTTTTCCTGCCGATCGCCAACAAGTCGTACCAGTCCATGGCCAAGATGAAGGCCGTGCAGCCGGAGATGGCGTCGATCCGCGAGCGCTATGCTGACGACAAGATGAAGCAGCAGCAGGCGATGATGGAGCTGTACAAGAAGGAGAAGATCAATCCGGTCGCTGGCTGCTGGCCGGTGCTGATCCAGATCCCGGTCTTCTTCGCGCTGTACAAGGTCCTGTTCATCACCATCGAGATGCGGCACGCGCCGTTCTTCGGCTGGATTCAGGATCTGGCCGCGCCGGATCCGACAAACATCCTCAACCTGTTCGGCCTCCTGCCGTTCGCGGCACCCGACTTCATCCACCTCGGCATCTGGCCCATCATCATGGGCATCACGATGTTCATCCAGATGAAGATGAACCCCGCGCCGCCGGACCCGGTCCAGGCGCAGATCTTCACCTTCATGCCCATCGTGTTCACCTTCATGCTCGGCTCGTTCCCGGCCGGACTGGTGATCTACTGGGCCTGGAACAACACCCTGTCGGTGATCCAGCAATACGTCATCATGCGCCGCAACGGCGTGAAGGTGGAGTTGTGGGACAATCTCAGGGGCATGTTCCGGCGCAAACCCGCCGACAAGAACGCCGTCGCCAAGAGCTGAAGTTGCCAAGAGCTGAACCCGGCTCGACCGAACCGCGCCGGGCCGACGTCCGGCCACGGCGCGCGACATCCCAACCGGTCCTCTCCGTTTCCTGACGGGGAGGACCGTCCTGTTTCCGGCGTGTCGGCTCGCGAGGGCGGCGGATGCGCCCCCTCGTCCGGAGCCGCCCGATGTCCCAAGCCGAAGACGATGCCGCCCTGCTGGAGGCCGGACGCCTGCTGTTCGCGGGTGCGGCCGACTTCATCGCCTCGGCACCGAACGTGCCCGCCCTGCCGGCGATGAAGGGCGTTGAAATCGCCTTCGCGGGCCGCTCCAACGTGGGCAAGTCGAGCCTCGTCAACGCGCTGACCGGGCGCAACACCCTGGCGCGGACCTCGCACACCCCGGGGCGCACGCAACAGCTCAACTTCTTCGATATCGGGGGCCGCCTGACCCTGGTCGACATGCCGGGCTACGGCTACGCGGCGGTGGAGAAGACCAAGGTCGAGGCCTGGACCGACCTGATCCACGACTACCTGAAGGGCCGCTCGAACCTGGCCCGGGTCTTCATGTTGATCGACTCGCGCCACGGCCTGAAGAGCATCGACACCGACGTGCTCGACGGCCTCGACAAGGCCGCCGTCAGCTACCAGATCGTGCTGACCAAGGGCGATGCGTTGAAGAAATCCGAGATGGATGCCCGCCTCGCCGGGGTGCAGGCCGCCATCGCCCGTCGGCCGGCCGCCTACCCCGAGATCCTGCTCACCTCGAGCCGCGACGATCGGGGCGTCCCCGAACTCCGGGCCAGCGTCGCCCGCCTGCTGCGGGAGCGCGGCGCGTGAACGGCGTCGATCGCGTCCTCCTGGCGCTCGGCGCCCTCGCGGGCCTGCTGGGTGTGGCTGCCAGCGCGGCGGCCGCTCATCTCAGCGGAGCCGACAGTCTGAAGACGGCCGCCCAGTTCCTGCTCTTCCACGCCCCGGCGATCCTCGGGCTCGTCGCGTTGACCGCCACCGGCACGACGCACCGTCTCGTCACCCGCATCGCGGCGGGGGCCCTGGTCGTCGGCCTCGCGCTGTTCTCGGGCGACCTCGCGCTCCGGGCGCTCCAAGGGACGCCACTGTTTCCCATGGCGGCGCCGACCGGAGGCTTCGCCCTGATGGCCGGCTGGCTGCTCACGGCCGTGGCCGCCTTCATTCCGGCGCGCCGGTCCTGAGGCATGGGCCCGCGGCCGACCGCCCGATGCGTACCGCGCGGGTGACTCCTCGTCGTCGGCTCCGGGATCGTGTGGCGGGAAGACGCCTCAGCGGTCCGGCCGAGCCGCCGGAACCCGGCCCTCAGCGGATCAGCGGGGGCAGCTGTGGCGCGGCGCCGTCCGGCAGCGCGGTCTGCGCCACGTTCATGCTCATCGCCAGCAGCGTGTAGTAGCCGTTGATCCCCGCCATCTCGATGGCGCCCTGCTCGCCGAAGGTCCGGACCGCCCGCGCGTAGGTCGTGTCGCTCACCGCCTTGTTGTGGTGCAGCTCCGTCGAGAACGCGTAGACCAGCGTCTCCTCCGGGCCCATCGCGTCCGGCCGCCGGCCCTCCTGGATCGCCGTGACGATCGCCGGGTCGAGGCCGGCTTTCAGAGCGATCGGCGCGTGGATGTGCCACTCGAGCTGCTGCGTCCATTCCCGCGCGGTGATCAGGATGATGAACTCGCTCAGCCGCAAGGGCAGCACGCTGCGGTAGCGCAGGTGCAGCCCCATGTTGCTGGCGTTGGTCATCAGCTCGGGACTGCGCAGGAGCGGCACGAACGGTCCGAAGACCGGCGTCCGTCGCGCCGCCAGGAAGGCCTCGGAGGCCGCCTTCTGCTCCGGGCTGAGTGCGTCGGCCGGAAGCGGCGGCAGGCGGTCTTGGGCCAAGGCGGACAGACTCCCGAAGAGAAGGATCGACAGGACCGGCAGGACGGCGACACGCATGGGTTGGATCCTCCGATCCGGCTTCCGGGCGCTGCCTACGGCATCACCGGCGGGTGGTAGGTCAGCGTGAAGGCCAGGGCCCAGAGCAGGAACAGCACCACCGGCAGGTGGATGAGGAGTTGCAGGAAGCTGAAGCCGACGATGTCGCGCGCCTTCAGGCCGAGGATGCCGAGGAGCGGCAGCATCCAGAACGGGTTGATCAGGTTCGGGAGCGCTTCGGCCGCGTTGTAGACCATCACCGCCCAGCCGAGATGCACCTGCAGCTCGTTGGCCGCCTGCATCACATAGGGTGCTTCGAGCAGCCACTTGCCGCCGCCCGACGGCACGAAGAAGCCGAGCACCGCCGAGTACACGCCCATCGAGATCGGGAAGCTGCCCGTGGTGTTCAGGCTGACGAAGGCGTGGGTGATCACCTCGGACACCGAGATCCCGGCCGCATTCTTCGGCCCGGTCAGCATCGCGCTGATGGCGGCGTAGAGCGGGAACTGGATGAGGATGCCGGCCGTCGCCGGGACTGCCTTGGCCACTGCGACGAGGAAGCGCTTCGGGCGCCAGTGCAGCAGCAGGCCGAGGGTGATGAACAGGAGGTTGTAGGTGTTCAGGTTGGAGATCGCGGTGATCCAGGATTGCCGAGCGAACTCCTGGTAGATCCAGGCGCCCGCGATCACCACGAGCAGGATCGTCAGGATGGGCGAGTGCTCCAGCCATTCGCCGGGCTGCTCCGGCCGGCCGAGATCGGTCGTTTCGCGCGCGACGTTCACGCCGAGATCCTCGGCCGTCACCGCCGTGCTCGGGCGGGGCGCCGAGGCATAGGCGATGATCACCGACATCACGAAGAGGATCGCGGCGATCAGCATCGACTGCCAGAGGAAGATGGTCTCGCTGAAGGGGATCACACCGGTGATCGGCAGCAGCGCCTTCGGCAGGCTCGCCGCGTTCGCCTGAAGCTGGGCCGCCGAAGAGCTGAGGCCCATGGCCCAGGTGGCGCCGAGCCCGAGATAGGCGGCTGCCCCGGCGGCACGGTAATCCATGCGGAGTTCGGTCCGGCGGGCGAGCGCGCGGGCGAGGAGGCCACCGAAGATCAGGCTCAGGCCCCAGCTCAGGAACGAGGACAGCATGGTCGCGGCGGCGACGAAGCCGACGGCGCCGCGGCCGGTCTTCGGGATCGCGGCGAGCCGATCGATCAGCGCCTGGACCGGGGGCGCCGTCGCCACGACGTAACCGCCGATCGTGACGAAGGCCATCTGCATGGTGAAGGGGATCAGGCTCCAGAAGCCGTCGCCGAAACTCTTGGCGATGGCGGGCGCCGGGGCGCCGTTGGCCAGCGCGCCGAGGGCGACGATGACCACCGCGATGGCGACGAAGATGAAGGCATCGGGAAACCACTTCTCGGCCCAGGCGGTGAAGCGGATGCCGGCCCGCGACAGGGCGCTGTCCAGCGCGGCGGGGTCGGCTCGACGCTCCGGCTTGGGTGTCGACATCGGGAAGTCCTGGGAACGAGGAAATGGCCTTGGAGGCGCATTGTCCGCAATTGCCGACCGGGCTCAAGATGCAATCCGGCCGGTACACAGGCTTGGCAGCAGGGATCGCGCGGGAATGTCAGGTCGCCGCTTCAGGCTTCCTTGAGGGTTCGACGGCTACGATGCGCCCTGTTCTCGCATGGGAGACCCTGTTCGTGGCCGAAATCTCGAAGTTCCGGGACCTCGATACGAGGATGGCCGAACGGCGTCAGGCCAGCGCCAAGGTGCGTGATCTGGCGCGCCAGGACCGGGGCAGGACGGATTTCGAGAAGCCCTTCCTGTCACCCCTCGGCTGGATGATCGCGGTCATCCTGAACTTCGCCCTGGTGCTGGTCGTAGGCCTCGGCACCGTGCTGGTCCCGCCCCTGATGGCTTGCCGCGAGCAGAGTGCGCGCGGTTTCTTCGCCGGCGACTCTTTCCAGGCCTGCGCCGGCCGGGGCATCTCGGCCAGCTTCCAGGACTTCGACCGTCGCATCCGCCGCCTCGTGCTGCGCTCGGGACAGTGAGGAACCGGCCTGGTGGGGCCCGCGGCAGCGGCTGCCGTCGCGGGCCCCGGGATCTCGGCGGGATTCTTGGCAGGGTGTCGGAATGACGCCCCGCCTCAGTTGAGAGTGGCACTCTCCGGCCGGCGCTCGGTGCTGAGGCCGGACTTGCCCACCTTCAGCCCGAGGGGACCGACCTCCACCGGCACCACTTCCCCGTCGTGGATCAGCCCGGACAGGAGTTGCTCCGCCAGCCGATCCTGCACCGCCTTCTGGATCACGCGCTTCAGGGGACGCGCCCCGTAGGCCGGGTCGTAACCCTTGTCGGCGAGCCAGTCGCGAGCCTCCGGATCGACGTCGAGGGTGATCTTACGCTCGTCGAGGAGCTTCTGCAGGCGCTTCAGCTGGATATCGACGATCGCGCCCATCTCCGACCGCATCAGGCGGTGGAACAGGATGATCTCGTCGATCCGGTTCAGGAATTCCGGCCGGAAGTGGCTGCGCACCACGCCCATCACCTCCGCGCGCACGGCGTCGGTGTCGTCGCCCTCCCCCTGGTTGACGAGGTATTCCGAACCGAGGTTGGAGGTCATGATCAGGAGCGTGTTGCGGAAATCCACCGTCCGCCCCTGTCCGTCGGTCAGCCGGCCGTCATCGAGCACCTGAAGCAGGACGTTGAACACGTCCGGATGCGCCTTCTCGACCTCGTCGAACAGCACGACCTGGTAGGGCCTGCGCCGAACCGCTTCGGTCAGTGCTCCCCCCTCCTCGTAGCCGACATAGCCCGGAGGCGCGCCGATCAGCCGGGCCACGGAGTGCTTCTCCATGTATTCGGACATGTCGAGGCGCACGAGAGCCGTGTCGTCGTCGAAGAGGAAGCCCGCCAGGGCCTTGGTCAGCTCGGTCTTGCCGACGCCGGTGGGGCCCAGAAAGATGAACGAGCCGATCGGCCGGTTCGGATCCTGGAGACCGGCGCGCGCCCGGCGCACGGCGGTCGCCACCGCCTCCACCGCCTCGCGCTGCCCGACGACGCGCTCGCCCAGCACCTTCTCCATGGCCAGGAGCTTGTCACGCTCGCCCTCCAGCATCTTATCCACGGGAACCCCGGTCCAGCGCGAGACGACGCCGGCGATATGCGCCGGCGTCACCGCCTCCTCGACCATGCCGTCGCGGACCACGGCGCTCTCGGCCTGGGCCTCGATCTCCGAGAGCTGACGCTCCAGGCCCGGGATCACCCCGTAGGCGAGCTCACCCGCGCGCTGGTACTGGCCTTGGCGTTGGGCCGAGGCCAGTTCGTTCCGCGCCTCGTCGAGCTTGCGCTTGAGTTCGGCGGCGGCCCCGAGCTTGTCCTTCTCGGCCTTCCAGCGCGAGGTGATCGCGGCGGATTGCTCCTCGAGGTCGGCCAGCTCCTTCTCCAATCGCACGAGACGGTCGCGCGAGGCGGAATCGGTCTCCTTTTTCAGGGCCTCCCCCTCGATCTTCAGGCGCACGATCTCGCGGTCGACGTTGTCGAGCTCCTCGGGCTTCGAATCGACCTGCATGCGCAGGCGCGATCCAGCCTCGTCCATCAGGTCGATGGCCTTGTCCGGAAGGAAGCGGTCGGTGATGTAGCGGTTCGACAGGGTCGCAGCCGCCACCAGGGCCGCATCCTGGATGCGTACACCGTGGTGCTGCTCGTACTTCTCCTTGATGCCGCGCAGGATCGAGACCGTGTCCTCGACGGTGGGCTCGGACACGAAGACGGGCTGGAAGCGCCGCGCCAGGGCCGCGTCCTTCTCCACATGCTTGCGGTACTCGTCGAGGGTGGTGGCCCCGACGCAGTGCAGCTCGCCGCGGGCGAGGGCCGGCTTCAGCAGGTTGGAGGCATCCATCGCCCCATCCGCCTTGCCGGCGCCGACCAGGGTGTGCATCTCGTCGATGAACAGGATGATCCCGCCCTCGGCCGCCGTCACCTCGGAGAGCACGCCCTTCAGCCGCTCCTCGAACTCGCCGCGATACTTTGCACCCGCGATCAGCGCGCCCATGTCGAGGGCGAGGAGGCTCTTGTCGCGCAAGGATTCCGGCACGTCGCCATCGACGATCCGCAGGGCGAGGCCCTCGACGATGGCGGTCTTGCCGACGCCGGGCTCGCCGATGAGGACGGGGTTGTTCTTGGTGCGCCGGGACAGGACCTGGATCGTGCGACGGATCTCCTCGTCGCGGCCGATCACCGGGTCGAGCTTGCCCTCGCGCGCCGCTTCGGTGAGGTCGCGGGCGTACTTCTTCAGCGCATCATAGGCGTTCTCGGCCGTGGCGTTGTCGGCGGTCCGGCCCTTGCGCAGGGCGTTGATCGCGCCGTTGAGCGAGGCCGCGGTGACGCCGGCCGCCGCCAACGCGCGCCCGGCCTCGGTATCCTTCTCGACCGCGAGGGCGAGCAGCAGGCGCTCGACCGTGACGTAGCTGTCGCCCGCCTTCTCGGCGGCCTTCTCGGCAGTGTCGAACAGGCGCACGAGTTCGCGCGTCGCCTGCGGCTGAGACGCGTTGCCGGACACCTTCGGCTGCTTGGCGAGCCACGCCTCGGTCTGTGCAAGGGCGACCCGTGATTGACCGCCCGCCCGATCGATCAGACCGGCGCAGAGGCCCTCGGGATCGTCGAGCAGAACCTTGAGGATATGGCCCGGCTGGAATTGCGGATGGCCCTCGCGCATTGCGAGGCTCTGCGCGGCCTGAACGAAGCCGCGGGCGCGCTCGGTATAGATCTCAAAATTCATCTGTGTCCCACCTCCCCGTGTCGGCTCGACCCACCGCCCGCTCTTCGCGGCGCGACCGATCGCCGAGACGTCGCCCCCACGGCCGATGCCGCTGGAGACCCCGGCGCCACCTGGCCGCCGGTAGTCGAGATGTGGTGTTGTAAATCGGCACCACAAGGGTGCGGTACGCGACGGGAGACAGCCGTCGCTCAGGCTTGCGTCCCGACGCATTTCAGGGCCACGCTCGGCGCATGACCGACATGCCAAGCCTGCGCCTCGACGCCCTCTATCGCTACCCCGTGAAGGGGCTCTCACCCGAGTCGATAGACCACGCAACCCTGAGGGACGGAGACTACTTTCCTAACGACCGCCTGTTCGCGGTCGAGAACGGCCCGTCGGGTTTCGACCCGGCCGCCCCGGTGCACCAGCCCAAGATCAAGTTCCTGATGCTGATGCGCGACGAGGCGCTGGCGCAGCTCGACACGCGCTACGATCCGACGGATGGGACGCTGACGATCCGCCAGGGCGGCGCGATCGCAGCCCGCGGCGACCTCGCCCAACCGCAAGGGCGGGCCACCATCGAAGACTTCCTCACGCGCTACATGCCCGGATCCCTGCGCGGTCCAGCCCGGATCCTGTCGGCGCCGGGCGGTTATCGCTTCACGGACTCTCCGCGCGGCTTCGTCTCGCTCCTCAATCTCGCTAGCGTCGCCGCGCTCGAGACCATGACCGGCGCGGCGGTGGACCCCCTCCGCTTCCGCGCGAACCTCCACGTCACGGGCCTCGACGCCTGGGCCGAGCTCGATCTCGTCGATCACACGCTCACGTCGCCGGGCGGCGTGCGCCTGCGCATCCACAAGCGAACGCAGCGCTGCGCAGCGACCAATGTCGACCCGGTCACGGGCCAGCGCGACCTCGCGATTCCTCGTACGCTCGCGCAGCATCTCGGCCACACGGATTGCGGCGTCTACGCGGAGGTGCTGGAAGGCGGCGTGTTGACGGCCGGCGAGGCTCTCAGCTTGGGCTAGATGGCGTCGCGGTGCACGAGGACGATGGCGGCGGCGTAGCCCGCCCGGCGCAGGTGGCGCAGGTCCGCGTGACGGCGCTCGCAGGTGACCTTCAGGTAGCGGCTCTCACCGGCGGCCAGGCCCGTGGACGCCGCGGCGGCCTGACCGTGCATCAGGCACTCCATGGGAGTTCGGGCAGGGGCGACGATGACGTCGAGGGCGGTGTCGCGCGAGCAATCCTTGGCGAGGAGCGTCGCGGCGCAGACGAGGGCGACGGAGAGCAGTTCAGACATGACGGACCCCTTGTTCGAGATGGCGAAAAAGGTCCGCGGTGTGGCTCCGGCGTGCGAGCGGCCGCGTGATCGTTGCCTTGGTGTTCCCCGTGTCGTTGTTGTTGAAGAGCGCTAAGCACGGCGTGTGCCAGCGTCGTTCCCCTGAGGCGCGGATCACCGTCCGGCGTGGACGGGGCCGCCGATGGCGCAGCTTGCGTTAGCGGCGGACCTGCAACCAGTGCGGCTCGGGCTCGGATCGCGGCAGAATGGCTGCGACGGCATCGAGATCGACGGTGAATTGCTCGGTCAGGAGGCGCCAGACCTCGGAGGGCGAGGCCGCCTGAGGGTTGAGCTGGTCGACCGCGCTGGCGATGTGGTGCGGGCTGAGCAGGGTGGGACGCGGTACGTATGGATCAACATTCAGCATGGTGCAGGATCCCCGGCGACCGACCGATCATGGTTTATCAACCTTAAGGATTGATTACCAGGGATCGGTTGCAGCCGCGTCCGCGACGCGTCCGCGGAAGGGGGCCGCGCCGGACGGACACCGGCGCAACACGTCGCCGCCGCGTGAAATTCATTTGCCTGCTGCTTCGCACCGTCGCGTTGCTGCGCTAGAAGCCCGGCGTCGCGCGCGGTGCCCGACGCGCCATCGAGGACGAGCCCCACGATGAAAGAACCGCTGCCCAACGTCCATGTGCGCGCCGAGGTCCTGGTCCAGGCCCTGCCGCACATGCAGCGCTACGACCAGGAGATCGTGGTCATCAAGTATGGCGGCCACGCCATGGGAGACCGGGCAGCGGCGGAGGATTTCGCCGAGGACATCGTGCTCTTGGAGCAATCCGGCTTGAAGCCCATCGTGGTCCATGGCGGAGGCCCGCAGATTGGGCGGATGCTCGGCCGGCTCGGCATCGAATCGGAATTCCGCGGCGGTCTGCGCGTCACCGATGAGGCCACCGTCGAGGTGGTCGAGATGGTTCTGGCCGGCTCGATCAACAAGCAGATCGTCGGCTGGATCTCGGCCGAGGGCGGCCGCGCCATCGGCCTCTGCGGCAAGGATGGGAACATGGTTCGGGCCCGCAAGGCCACCCGCACCATCATCGATCCCGAGAGCCAGACCGAGCAGGAGGTCGATCTCGGCCTCGTCGGCGAGCCTGAGCATGTCGAGCGCGGCGTTCTCGACGCGGTGCTGAAGGCCGAGCTGATCCCGGTCCTGGCGCCCGTGGCCTTCGGCGCCGACGGCCAGACCTACAACGTCAATGCCGACACCTTCGCGGGCGCGATTGCGGGGGCGCTGCGGGCCAAGCGCCTGCTGCTGCTTACCGACGTTCCGGGGGTGCTCGACAAGGACAAGAAGCTCATCCCCGAGCTGTCGATTGACGATTGCCGCCGGCTCATTGCGGACGGCACGATCACGGGCGGCATGATCCCCAAGGTTGAGACCTGCATCTACGCTCTGGAGCAGGGCGTCGAGGCGGTGGTCATCCTCGACGGCAAGGTCAGCCACGCGGTGCTGCTGGAGCTGTTCACCGATTACGGTGCCGGCACCCTGATCCGTCGGGGCTGAACGCGATCCCCTGCCCCGCGCTCAGCCCCTGCCCCGCGCTCAGGTCGCGCGGGGCAGGACCCGCGGCCGGAAGGCCACCAGGGTCATGTCGTCCCGTCGGCTCTCGCCGCCGCGATAGGCAGCGAGCGCTGCATCGAGCACCGCCACCTGCTCGGCCAGCGGCGCCCCTTGATGAGGCCCTAGAATCTCGGTCACGCCACGATGGCCGAGGAGGCGTCGGGCGGGTCCGGCGCCGCCCATCTGGTCGGTGATCCCGTCCGTCATCAGGTAGAAAGTCATGCCGGGTCCAACCCGCAGGCGGGTCTCCTCCGCCGCAAAGCGCTCGCCCGGTCGCTGCGGATAGCCGAGGCCGCGCTTGGCACCGCGGATCCGCGTCACCGCCGCGCCGTCGATCAACGTCAGGGCCGAGCCGGCGCCGGCGAAGCGGAGCTCCGCCGCGGCCGGGTCCCAGACGCAGAGGCCGCAATCGAGGCCGTCGTCGGATTCAGATCCCCGCCCGTCCTGGCGCAGCTGGGTCCGCACCATGCCATCGAGCGCCTCCAGGATGGCGGCCGGATCGCGCAGGCCGCGCTCGTGGATCAGGCGGTCGAGGGCGGTGGCGACGATGAGCGTCAGGAAGGCGCCCGGAACGCCATGGCCGGTGCAGTCGGCCACCAGCAGGATGCCGAGGCCGTCGATTTCCTCGAGCCAGAAATAATCGCCCCCGACCAGATGCAGCGGCTCCCAGAGCACCGCCACGTCTAGACCCGTGCCGTCGAGGGCTGACCGGTCGGGCAGCACCGAGCTCTGGATGCGACGGGCATAGCCGATGCTCTCCATCACCAAGTGGTTGGCCTGGGCCAGCTTACGGTGTGCCTGCTCCAGCTGCTCCAGGAGCTGCTTGGCCTCGTCGCCGGAGCGGAGCCCGTCGACCATGCGGTTGAAGGCCTGGGAGATGACGTCGATCTCGTTGCTGGCGCGGAAAGCGCCATCGAGCTCCACCGGCACCCAGCGCTTGTGCTCGACCTCGCGCATGGCCAGCAGCAGGCGCTTCAGGGGGGACAGCACGTGCCGCCGCACGTTGGCATGCAGGGTCAGCACGAAGGCGAGCATCAGGATCAGGCTGGTGACGAGGGCGAGAATCGCCTGCTTCTCGGCGTTGCCGCGCAGGGCCTCGGCCGAGATCGACAGGGTCAGGTGTCCCACCGGGGCGTCACCGGGGCCGGCGACGAGATCTGCCTGCGTCGTGATCTGCTCGAAGGACCGCCCGCGCTTCGGCTCGCCCAGCGTCATCACCACGGCGCCGGCGGCGTCGCGCAGGGTCGCCGCGCGGAAGGCCGGGTCGAGGGTCAAAGCCTCCATCGGACGACGATAGATCTCCGGACGGCTGCGCCAGCCGGGGCCGGCAATAGCCTTGGCGGTCAGGGACGCCATCAGGTCGGCGCGCTCGGTGTAGAGGTGGAGCTGGTCGCGATAATTGACCCACGCGATCCCGATCTGCGTCACCAGGACGACCACCGCGATCACGGGGTAGATCCGCAGGAAGAGGGTGTGGGCGAGGCTGTCGAGGTCGCGCCCCTGGGCGGCGCCGCGCAGGGCGCCCGGACGCATCGCGCCCGGCTCGCCGGTCGGGACATCGATGAAGCCCGCCGCGCTGAGAAAATCACTGCTGCGCCGCGGGCCGGCTCCGCGCAGGGACCCGCCGCGCCGTTCGCCGGAGGCAGGCCGGTCACTGGCGGACGGGCCCGTGGCGGCTCCGAGGGTCGGAGTCTCGGCAGTCATGGCCGGATCGCAGCGCCAGAGAGGTCCTGCGCGCCGGACCTCAATGCGATACGGTTGCGACCGCAATCCTTGGCCGCGTAAAGGGCCGCGTCAGCCCGCTGCATGGCGTTCTCCAGGGTTTCTCCCGGCTCGGACTGGGCGACGCCGATGCTCACGGTGATCCGCATGGCAGCATCCATCATCGGCACCGGCGTCACGGCAACGGCTTCGCGCAGGCGTTCCGCGAAGGCCGCGCCGCCCTCGAGGCCGGTATCGGACAGGACGATGGCGAACTCCTCGCCGCCGGTGCGGCCGATGAAGTCGAGGGTGCGCAGGTGAGCCCGGCAGATCGCGACGAAGGAGACCAGCGCGGCGTCGCCGGCCGCGTGACCGAAACTGTCGTTGAGGAGCTTGAATCGGTCGAGGTCGAGCATGAGGATGCAGACCGGGGCGCCGCTGCGCGCGTGGCGCAGCCATTCGCGCGCAGCGCTCTCCATGAAGCGGCGGCGCGCCAGGGCCCCCGTCAGGTCGTCGGTGTCGGCCAAGCGCCGCAGCTCGGCCTCCAGACGGGTGCGGTGCTCGATCTCACCGGACAGGGCGGCGTTCAGGGCCTGCAGATCCCGGCGCTGATCGGCCAGGCGCTGGTTCGCCTTCTGCAGGTCGAGTTGCATCCGGTCGCTCATGCGGACCAGCCGCTGCTGCTCGCGAAAGCCCCGGCGATAGGCGTCGGCCAGCGCCTGGACACCGCCGGCGACGTCCGAGAGCCCCGACAGCATCGCCTCCGTGCGGGTCAGTACCGCTTCCTCAGCGTCGTAGAGACTGAAGGAATCGGCGGCGGGTTCTGAGGTCGTGCCTCCGACGGCCCGGATCGCGCGGGTCATACGATCTCCCTCACCATCTCGAAGCGCGCGTAGGAGAAGTCGGCGGCGAAGTCCTCGCCCGCTTCCTCGATCGTCTCGTCGCCATCGGCAAACCACCAGCGCACCGTGATCGAGCGCCCTTCCTCGGCGGCGTCCTCCAGGGGCATGAACAGGTTCATCAGCGCCTTGGCGCTCGACGAGTTGAAGTAGGCCAGCCCGACCTCGAACACGATCGGGGTCGGGGAGGCATCCGCCAGGTAGGTGCGCAGAGCCTGGAGCAGGGGGCCGAAGAAGGCGGCGGCATCCTCGGGATAGGATTCGCCGTGCAGGGACAGGTGCCCGGTCGCGAAGTCGAAATCGACCCGCGGCGAGCGGTCCGTGGCGGCAAGCTGGATTCGGTCCATCGGTGGTCGGCCCGTCAGATATAGGCTTTGAGGCAGAAGAAGCTGCGCCCGGAGCTGAGCGCCTGGAAGCCGTACTCGACCGGCGCGCTGGAGCGCCGCGCGATCTCGATCAGGCCGATGCTGCCGCCGAGGCTGCCCTCGTCCGGCGGCTGGCGAAGCTTCTCGCGGTAATAGGCCTTCAGTTCGTCGCTGCTCAGGCTCGCGATATGGTCGAGGCGGGCGCGCAGGGGCGGGACGTCGAGATCCGGCAACTCGTTTCCGCAGACGACGTAGAAGCGCCCCGCCTCCATACCGACGACGATCACCCCGTTGCTGATCAGACCTGCCTGCGGACCGGACGGTTTCACGACCTTGTCGGCGGAGTAGCGGATGACGTTCTGTGCCTGCTCGACGAAGATCGCGAAGACGCGCTTGGCCACCGATGCATCGGTCTCGCCCTGGCGCATGCGCAACTTGAGCACTTCGCCGAGGGAGAAGAGGACGTTCTCCGAAATGTCGCCGCCGAAGGAAAGGATTACGCCCTGGCGCCGGGACGCGTCGAAGAAGTTCATGAAATCGCGTGCGAGCAATGCAATTTCTCCCGCCACACCGGGTCGGCCTTAGACGCTCGTCTCGCGCTATACCGTCGTGATCAAATAGCCGGACGTTCGTATACGTTCGGTTAAGCTGGCATCTTCGCCATGTCTTTCCGCCGGCAAGCACAATATCGCCATGCCGAGGCTTAGGCTGCCTATTTCGAGGACAAAACGGTTGGCTTTTGCCTAAACACTGACCAACTCACCTCGGGCCGATGCGGGGAGCCTGCCGGCAAAGCGCTGGTCGGACGATGGGGCCTCGAGGCCGGGCCGGCGCGCCTGCTTGCGGGATGCCGACGGCCATGCTCTGACATGCAGGCGCCCCGCTTTCCTTCGCGGTGTCCGGTCCCCATCTCGAATGGCCGGGCGTCTCGGCCCACCCAAGAACCACATCGACCGACCTTGTTCCTGCCCGGCGAAACCCACTTCACCACCGACCAATCCCGCGGCTTTCGCCACGTCGACACTTGGGTGTTCGATCTCGACAACACGCTGTATCCGAGCGACGCCCGGGTCTGGCCGCAGGTCGACGAGCGCATCACCCTCTACGTCATGCGCCTCTATGGCCTCGACGGCCTCTCGGCCCGGGCCCTGCAGAAGTATTTCTACCATCGCTACGGGACGACCCTGAAGGCGCTGATGGTGGAATCGGCCATCGATCCGCACGACTTCCTCGACTTCGCCCACGACATCGACCATTCGTCGATCCGCCTCGACCCGGCGCTGGGCGACGCCATCGAGCGCCTGCCCGGCCGCAAGCTCATCCTCACCAACGGATCGCGCCGGCACGCTGAGAACGTGGCGGCCAAGCTCGGCATCCTCGACCATTTCGAGGACGTGTTCGACATCGCCGATGCCGATTTCATTCCGAAGCCCGAGCGCTCCACCTACGAGCGGTTCCTGAAGCGCCACGGTGTCGAGCCGCGCCGGGCGGCCCTGTTCGAGGACATTGCCCGCAACCTGATCGTGCCGCACGACATCGGCATGTCCACGGTCCTGGTGGTCCCGCCGACGATCGACCCCTTCCGGGAAGCCTTCGAGCAGGAGGCCGTTCGCGAAGCGCATATCGACCATATCACCAGCGATCTCGCCGGTTTCCTCGCGCAGCGCGTGCTGCCGGAACTCGCGTGAGCGGCGGCGAACCGGACTGGACGTCGGCTCGGGCACCGGACCTCGGTGCGATCGAGGATCTGGCGCATGCGGCCTTCGCCAACCTGCCCCGGGCCTTCCGGAATCTCTGTGCCGGCCTCGTCATCCACGTCGAAGACTTCCCCGACGACGAGACCTTGCGAGAGATGGAGTGCGAGAGCCCGTTCGATCTCCTCGGCCTATTCCGCGGGATCGGTCTCGCCCAGAGCGGCGAGGCGGCGACCGGGCAGATGCCGAATCAGGTCTGGCTCTACCGTCGCCCCCTCCTAGACGACTGGGCCGAGCACGACGAGACCCTCGGCCACCTCGTCACGCACGTCCTGGTCCACGAAATCGGGCATCATTTCGGGCTCTCCGACGCCGACATGGAGGCGATCGAGGCGGCCGCGGACACCTGAGGCGTCAGGCCTTCTGGGCGGACGGCAACAGGCTGGCCTTGGGTCGGCGGGTGCGGAACTGCCCGCGCTCCACCGCGACGAAGACCAGGACGGCGAGCGCCAAGGTGGTGAGCCACCACATCACCGTCATCCCGACGCCGATGCAGGCGATGAGGAAGGCCGAGGCGAAGGCTGCCATGGCACCGGGCACCAGCACCGATGCTTCACGTCCCGCGCGGCGGATCGCGGCGTGCAGGGCGAAGGCGGCCGCGAAGGCCCCGACCAAGCCGAGTTCGTACCAGAGCTCGAACAGCAGGGTCCGCGGTGCGTTGATCGGCAGCAGGTTGACGTAACGACCCCGCAGGGCGGTCTCGAGGCCGTGCCCGGTGACGAGACGCAGCGGCTCGCCGGTGACGATGGTCTGCCAGGCCTTGAGGCTCAGGACGCCGGGCGCCCGCCCGCCGAACACCGTCGCGCCGATCGGTCGGGCAATGAAGGGCAGGACCGGTCCCAGCACCAGCAGGGTCGCCGCCGTGACGCCGAGGAGGCGCGGCGTCAGCATGGGCCGGAACGTTGCGAGCGCGAAGGCAATGGCCCCCACCGCCAAGGCGACCAGGGTGGTCGGGCCGGGCGAGACCAGGAGCGCGACCGAGACGAGCAGGGCGAGCCCGAGGGCCTCGCCGTTGCGCCCACGGGAGCGAAGCCAAGACACAGCCGGCCAGACGAATAGGATGAGCAGGATCAAGCCCCGGTCGAGAATCGCGTCCTCGTCAGGTCCGAGCAGGCCCTGGCCGAACGGCCCCTGCCCCGTGAGCCCGAGCCCAATGGCGAAGATGGCCGCCGCCGCCACGCCCACCGGCAAAAGATAGAGGTTCGCCGAACGCATACGGTCCGGCAGAGCGAGATAGGCCGCCATCGTCATCAGCAAGGTGGCGATCACGTTGAGCAGCCGCTCGGTCGCCAGGCTCAGAAACGGCGTCCAGACCAGGGACAGGGCCGACCAGAGAATCACCAAGCAGCCGGCCAGGAAGGCGGGCGAGCGCAAGAGGCGGGTGGAGGCCGGGCGGACCGGCCGCGCGCGGCCGTCAATGGCGCTCGCCAGGAGCAGAAGTGCGATGGAGATCGGCGCGAGGATGACCACCGCGCGTCGGGCGACCTGAGCCGCCACCGGCATGATCACGAACAGGCCGATGAAGCCGATGCGACGCAGCAGGGCCGCGGCATCGATGGCTGGGTCGACCGAAGTGGAAGGAAGGCGCGCCATGGGTTCGAAGGAGGCCGTGAAACGGCGCCAGGATGAGGCCCGCGCGCTAACCGCCAGACCCTAGTGCAGCCGCGGGGGCCACGCTGTAGACGCCGGGCAACAGTCGCGTCTTCACGCCGGCCGGGTCACGGACCGCCGGACACGGCCCGACACGAGGCGCCGAATGAGGTCGGCGAGGATGCGCCAGCCTGCCCAGGTGGCGAGGAAGCCCACCAGGCCCGCTGTCAGGCCGTCGGCGGTGGTGGGGATCGCGGGCGTGTAGTCCTGGTAGGTGGCCCGCGCGAGGCTGGGATCGGGATCGCGCATCAGGGCGACGACGCGGCCGAGAGGGCCGCCGGCCTCCGCGAGTTCTCGGCGCTGCCGATCGAGGGCGGCGAGACGCACGATATCCTGGCGTGCCGCCTCGCCGCGCCGGGCGACGAGAGGGTCGCCGTCGCTGCGCAGGCGCGCCACCGCATCGTCGCGGCTACGCCCGGTCGCGACGGCATCGGCCTCGAAACCGGAAACCACGCGGCGCAGTTCGTCCAGGGTGCCGCCGAGGCGCTGCGCGTATTGCTGGGCGAATTCCGGCGCCTGCGCCGCCAGGGCACCGCCGATCAGTCCGAGGGCAAGCCCCAGGGTGCGTAGGACGCGAAACACCGGCCTCTCCGCGTGGGTGGTGACGGGGGACAAGGGCGCGACGGCGCGGCGGGTTCCGGCGGACCGCTCGGCCTCAAGCCGCCGTCCCCTCCCCCGCGAACGCCGCAGCGATGTCCGCTTCGGTGACCTCTGGGAGGGGACGGGCCACTTTCAGGGCGCGGGTCGGGCGCCCGGGGACGAGAATGAGAATGACGGTCTCGATACCCGGGCAAGCCGGGTCGGCACAGACGATCTCGCTCGCCTTCACGGTGACGGCCGCGTCGAAGCCGCCGCAGCGGCGGACCCAATCGACGACCCTCGTGCGGACACCTTGATCCGCCGGCGGGCGGCGGTTGCCGAAGCTGAACAGGGCCATCGGCGTCAGGCCGGGAGGGTCAGGAGGCCCGCCTGCCCGTCGGCGCAGCCGAAGGCGAGGCGGCTGCCACGTCCGTCCCAGGCCAGGGCCGAGATGGCGCTGCCCTTCACCGCGGGTCGGACCAGCAGTTCCGACGCGTCGGCAAAGCGCACGAGAAGGATGCAGCCGTCCTCGTAGCCGATGGCCAGAACCAGGGCCTTGGGGTGGAACGCCACCCGCGAGACGCGGGCGGGCCGCACCCCGCACTCGCGGGGGGCCTTGCCGGTGGGGCCTTCCTTCGAATCGAAGGGCCAGACGATGGCCGCCTCGGCGCCGCTGGTGGCCAGCCAGTGTCCGTCGCCGGACCAGGAGACTGAGCGCACCTTCGCAGGATAACCCGACATCCGCATGTGACCGCGGTCGGGCTGCAAGCGCCAGCCGTGCAGGGAGTTCTCCTGCATCGTGGTCACGACGAACCGGCCGTCCGGCGACCAGGTCACGTCGATATGCGAGCCTTTCCACTCGATGAAGTCGGGGGCAGTGTCGAGATTGGGGTACCAGAGGGTGGCGCCGTTGTAGTGCGCCACCGCCAGGCGATAGCCCTTGGGCGCGAAGGCGAGGCCGCGGGCGGTCGAGGGCGCCGCGAAGCTCTTCTCCCGTCCCTTCGCGTCGCGGGCGACGACGTTGCGCCCGGCCGCGTAGGCGAGGCCGCCCTCGGAATGCAGGGCGAGGGCGTCGATCCAGGCACCGTTCTTCGCACGGGCGACCTCGACGACGTCGCCCGTCTCGGAGGTCGCCACCACCCGGCCATCGTCGCCGCCCGTGACGAGGCGTCGTCCGTCCCCGGCCGCCACGAGGATGCCGGCCTCCGGATGCGCCTCGACCCGGCGGAGTTCGGCTCCGGAGGCCAAGAGCACGCCGCCGTCTCCGAGGGCGAGGGCCAGGGTGTCCTTCAGCCAGACCGTGGCGGTGACGTAGGCACCGGCGGATAGCGGCGCGACGTGATCGAGGAGGGAGGGGGCACTCATCGCAACGGGTCTCTCAACCAGGGGCTCGCGCGCTCACTTCACGACGGCGACCTTCGCCGGCGCCGCGCGCGCCGTCAGGACCGTCGCGACGAGCGCGAGGAGGCCGGCGATGCCGGCGGGAATGGCGAGGGCATACAACGCCAGCTTCCCGTAGGCGACCGTCCCGGCCACGGATCCGAGGAGGAGCGCGAACCAGACGACGCCGTCGCCGACCCAGGCGGTGCGCGCGCCGCGCCGGGCGAGCGCCAGAGCGAGCTTCTGGCCGAAGCCGAACAAGGCGCCGGTCACGAAGGTGGTCCCGGCCCGGAAGCCCTGGACATGGGAGAGGACGGCGTTCTGCGCGCCCATCGCCAAGGCCAGCATCAGCGAGGCGACACCGGAATCCGGCGCGGCCGTCGCGGCCTCGAAGGCAGCGCCGACGATTGCGGTCTCGAAGCCGAGAATCACCGGAGTGACCCAGCGCGCGGGCGTGAGGGCTGAGAGGCCACCGCCACAGATGCCGCCGGTGAGGAAGGCCACGATCAGCAGCGCCGGCA
Organism: Methylobacterium sp. V23; assembly: GCF_002917135.1. Classification (NCBI taxonomy): domain Bacteria; kingdom Pseudomonadati; phylum Pseudomonadota; class Alphaproteobacteria; order Hyphomicrobiales; family Methylobacteriaceae; genus Methylobacterium; species Methylobacterium sp. V23. The sequence continues at coordinate 610,600 of NZ_PDHT01000001.1, read as the reverse complement.
GAATGGCGTGATGGGGATCGCCGTGCCCGAGGGAGACCGCGAACTGGGTCGTGTTCCCGCTCATGAACGAGGTGTAGAGGCCGCCGAGCCGGATGAACCCGAGGGCGTCCACGTAGCCGGCCAGGGCCGTGAGGACGAGGCCGAAGCCGAGATGCCAGGGACGAGTCATGGACGGGGCACGCACCCATTCACCGGCGTCGCCGCAGGGTTAAAGCTTCGCTTACCAAGTCCGCGCAATTGGAGTGATCGGCGGCGAACGATGCGCCTCGGCGACCCGTTTGTCTTGCGATCCGGCCCAGCCCCCAGGGGCTCACGCCGGGTGAGTAGGAGTTGCGTCATGATTTCCTTCGCCTGCGCGTTTCCCGCCCATCCCGCCTTCAGCCCGCGTGCCGCCGCCGAGACCGTCCTGGTGGTCGAGGATGAAGCCATGGTCTGCGAGCTCGCCGCCGAGGCGCTGCTCGACGAGGGCTACCGCGTCCTCACCGCCGCCGATGCCGACGCAGCGGAGGACATCCTGGCGCGGGAGCGCGTCGACCTGCTCTTCACCGATATCGATCTGGCCCGCAACACGAACGGGATCGCCCTCGCGCGTCGCGCGCGCCGGCACTTGCCGAACCTGCCGGTGGTCTACACCTCGGGTGGACGCGGCCACCTCTCGCAGGCCGACGCCGTCACCCAGTCCGTCTTCGTTCCGAAGCCCTACCGCCTGAGCCATCTCGTGGCCCTCGCCAACGAGATCCTGCGTTCCCACCCCCACCACGGCTGAGACCGGACCGCGCGCGGCGCGGGTTCGGCCGCCGGAGCCCAGAGTCTTCCGATGCGCAATCTCTTCCTCCCTCTCCTCGTCCTCCTGGCCGGCACGACGACGGCCTCGGCCGTCTGCGACGTGAAGGGCGCCAAGCTGGAGGAGGCCATCGCGGCCAAGGCCGAGCTGCGCGAGACAGCCAACAAGCAGACGGTGCGCGACCTGCGCACGCTGCGCGACGCGGCCATCGTGCTGGAGACCTACAAGTATTCCACCGAGTGCGAGCGCCTGGTCGAGATCGTGCGGGCCCTCGCCGCGAACCCCGAGAAGACGATCGAGCGCGGCGGCGATACCGACGAGGACAAGGCCGAGGACCTGATGGAGGCCCGCGAGCCGAAAGCGCCGACCCCGGCCGAAACCGCCAAGCCCAAATGAATGCGCGGTGCGTTGAGCTGCGCGGGACGACACGACGAGGGGTAAGCGAAACGGCATGGCGAAGGACACTCAGATCCGCGAGGCGGGCATCGCGCACGCGGCACAACGGCTGCCGTCGGTGGTGGTCGACGACTACAACATCGAGCTGAAGGACGGCGAAGGCTTCATTGGCGACCGGGTTTCGAAGTCGGCGTTTCGCGAGATGCTGGAAGCGTGCCGGGAGCGCCTGCGTGCCCTCGGCGCCGATCCGCTGGGCGAAAAGGCGAGTTGCGATTTTTCGAAGCGTCGCATCGACCAGATCCTTCTCGGCGAGGATCCCCTCGCCGCGGGCGTGGTGTTCAGCGCGATCGAGGACTTCGCGCAGGAGCTGGCTCGTGTGGCCCGCCTCTTCCTTGGCCAGGATGGCTGGGAGGGCACGCAGGCGATCGTGGTGGGCGGTGGCTTCAGCGACAGCCGGGCCGGACGCCTCGCGGTCGCGCGGGCAGGCTTCCTGCTGCGCGCCGGGGGCCTCGACATCACCCTCGAACCGATCCGGCACCATCCCGACGAGGGCGGCCTGATCGGCGCCGTGCACCTGGCGCCGTCCTGGATGTTCTCCGGCTATGACAGCCTGCTGGCCGTCGATATCGGCGGCAGCAACATTCGCGCGGGCGTCGTGGTCACGAACCTCAGGAAGGCTGCCGACCTCTCGCGCAGCGAGGTCTGGCGCTCAGAGATCTGGCGCCACTGCGACGAGGATCCGATGCCGAGCCGCGACGAAGCGGTCGAGCGCCTCGTGAGCATGCTCAACGACCTGATCCGCCGAGCGGACCGCGCCAACCTCACCCTCGCGCCCTTCATTGGCATCGGCTGCCCCGGCATGATCGAGGCCGACGGCACGATCGATCGCGGGGGCCAGAACCTGCCCGGCAACTGGGAGGGCCGCGACTTCAACCTTGCCGAGCGTGTGACGGCCGCGATCCCCCGGATCGGCGAACACCCGGCCATGGTGGTCATGCACAACGACGCCGTGGTGCAGGGCCTCAGCGAGGTCCCGCACCGGACGGACGTGACGCGATGGGGTGTGCTCACCATCGGCACGGGCCTCGGCAACGCCAGGTTCACCAACCGCGGCACGGAGGACGAGGACTAGCCGCCGCGGCGGCCTCAGCGCGCTTTCGCGCCGGTGCGCGCGAAGGCCTGGGCGATGCGCTCGCGCAGCTCATCGTTCAGCTCGATATCGACGATGCGCCAAGTCCAGGCGCGCAGGCGCAGGCGGATCCGCAGACGACGGTCCCGGCCCGCCTCCGGCGGCACGCCGACGACCACGGTGCGAAAACCCCGCATCTCGGAAGCGAGATAGAAGGGTATCAGCCGGCGAAAGGAGTCGATCCGGAGGCCCCCGCCGGCCGCTTTCTCCTCGGGCGCGTCGCGGCCGAGCTCCACCGATTGCGGCCATCCGTCGTCGAGGAGGTCGACGACGGTCCTGGGCGTCACCAGGGCCTCGGCAATCGGGATCGCGAGACCTGCGGCGGCCTCGGCGATGCGCTGGCGCTCCCTGGGCTCCGCATCGGGCGTAGCGGGATCACGCGTCTGGGCCGCCGCGGCGGCCTGGCGGATCACCGAGAGGCGCAGGGATCGGAAATTGACGTGCTGCGCGATGTAGTCGGTATCGTGCGCCTGGACCGCGCGAGCGATGTCATAGAGCGCCCAGAGCGGCGTCAGCGTGTACGCGAACCAGCCGAGCACCAACAGGATCGGGATCGACCACCACCGCATCGGGCGTCAGGCCGTCACGCGGGAACGCGCCAAGTCGTCAGCCCGGAAAAGGCATCGACCACGCCCTCGTAGACGGGCCGCTTGAAGGGTACGATCAGGTCCGGTAATCCGGCCATCGGCTCCCAGCGCCAGGCATCGAATTCGGACTTGAAGGCGCCGTTGCCGGGCGTGGCGACATCGATCTCGTCGTCTGAACCAAGGAAGCCGAAGGCGAACCACTTCTGCGTCTGGCCGCGGTAACGCCCCTTCCAGGCCTGCTTCAGGACCTCCGGGGGCAGGTCGTAGGAGAGCCATCCCGGGGTCTCGCCGAGTTGCACCACCGAGCCGGCCGCGACGTTGGTCTCCTCATAGAGCTCGCGCAGGGCGGCCGCTCCCGGATCCTCGCCGTCGTCGATCCCGCCCTGGGGCATCTGCCAGGCCCGTCCGTCAGACACGTGCTCCGGCCCGGCATCAGCCCGCCGCCGCCCGATGAAGACGAGACCTGTGCGCGAGATCAACGTGATGCCGACGCAGGAACGGTAGGGAAGGTCGGCGCCGTCGGTGATCGGGGATGCGGTCATGGCGGCGACCATAGGCAGGCGGGGGATGTGCCGCAACGCACGAAACGGCGCCGCAGCGCAATTCCGGGCCGGCCTGTCAGGCCCGAGCCGTCGAGCGGGCCGTGTCAGGGCTTGGCGCTGGTGAGCCGGGGGTTCGGCCCGCTTCCGCGCAGGGCGACACTGACCGGAACGAGACGAATGCCGCGCGCCTCCACCTCGGCGGCCCAGCGGGCGATTCGGTCGATGCTCATCGGCAGGGCCGAAGCGGAGCCGAAGGCGAAACCCTTCTGTTGGGCCTGCGATTCGAGCCGGGCCAGTTCCCGGTCGATCGCCTCGGGCCGCGGCAGGGCGTCGAGGACGATCTCGGCTCGGGCGACGGGTACCTTGGCCTTGGCGGCCAATGCGGGGGCAACCGAGCGCGGCGAGGTTCCGTCATCGACGAAGCCCAGGCCGCGGGCTCCGATCTCACGCAGAACCGGCTCCAGGGCGCCCGGATCGCTGGTGAGCTTCGCGCCCATGTAGTTGACGAGACCGACGAAGCCCGAGAACCGACTCATGACCCAACTCAGGCGATCCAGATTCTCCGGAGGGCGCGAGCTGGTCAGGAGCGTCTGAGGACCGGGATCGCTGTCGGGATAGTCGAAGGGCTCCATGGGCACCTGGAGCAGGGCCTCGTGCCCGGCCTCGCGAGCCCGGGCAACGGTCCGCTCGAGGTCGGTGCCGTAGGGTGCGAAGCCAAGGCTGATCGCGGGGGGCAAGTGGGTGATCGCGCCGGCGGTGGCCGCCTGGCCGATCCCGAGGCCCGAGACCAGAATGGCGATGCGGGGCCCGGAACCGCCGGCATCCGGCCGCGCATAGACGTCGAGGGCGCGCAGGCGCCCGTCGCCGAGGCGGGGGATGTTGCCGTGGCGACCGCGCTCGACAAGCCGCGGATCCGGAGCGGTGCTCAGCTTCACGGCGGCCGCGGACGGAACCTGGATGACCACGGCATCGGTGGGGGCGGCCGTGCCGGTCGGGCGAACAACGATAACGCCGGAGGCGGTCTCGACGTCACTGGCGCTGCTCGGACCGGATTTCACCGCCTCTGGCTTCGGCGCCTGTGTCGTCGGCTCCGGGGCGACCGGCTCGCGGAGCGCGATCACCGCCACCGCGCTGGGCTCGCCGCCCTCGGGGTCACCTGCCACGACGAGGATACTGGCACCGAGGACGAGGCCCGCCACGAGACCGCCGAGCACCATCGGGGCGGTCACGCGCGCCTGCCGCAAGGCCCGCAGACGCTGGCCGGCGGTCGGCTTGCCGCCGAGCGGACGGGTCAGGATATCGTCGGTGGCCACGCGCAGCCGCTTCCCCAGGCTCCTGGACCGAGGCTCGCAGAGGGACTGGCCGAAACGGCGACGGCCCCCAGCGTCGGTCCTGAACCAACATTGGGGGCCGTCATGGTTAACGCTTCGCTAAGGCGAGCCGGATCGTGTTCAGTTCGGGACGGCGGCCTTCGGCGTGTTGGCTGCGCCCTTCTGGATACCGCGCAGGAAGTCGAAGGCGGCGATGAGCTGCTTGTCCTTGGCCGGGTCCGGCGGGACGTAGGCGGACGAACCGCCGCGCTCCTCGACGTCCTTCTGCTTGAGATGCCCCTTCAGGCCGGCCTCGCCCTTGGTCTCGTCCTTCCCCTTCAGCTCGTCCGGCACCTCCTGCAGGACCTCCTGGTCCGGCTCGATGCCCTTGGCCTGGATGGAGCGGCCCGACGGCGTGTAGTAGCGCGCCGTGGTCAGGCGCAGGGCGCCGCTGCCGCCCAGGGGGATGATCGACTGCACCGAGCCCTTGCCGAACGAGCGCGTGCCGAGCACCGTGGCGCGCTTGTGATCCTGCAGGGCGCCAGCCACGATCTCGGAGGCCGAGGCCGAGCCGCCGTTCACCAGCACGACGATCGGCTTGCCCTTGGTCAGGTCGCCGGCCTTGGCCGAGAAGCGCTGCGTCTCGTCGGGGTTGCGCCCACGCGTGGAGACGATCTCGCCCCGGTCGAGGAAGGCGTCCGAAACCATCACGGCCTGATCGAGGAGGCCGCCCGGATTGTTGCGGAGATCCAGCACGTAGCCCTTGAGCTTATCGGCGCCGATATCGGTGTTCAGCTTGTCGATCGCCGCACGCAGGCCGTCGAAGGTCTGCTCGTTGAACTGGGTCAGGCGAATGTAGCCGACGTCGCCACCCTCGGCGCGGGAACGCACGGGCTTGATCTTGATCACGTCGCGGTTGAGCGTGACCTCGATCGGATCCTTAGACTCCTTGCGGCTGATCTTCAGCTTGACCGGCGAATTCACCGGGCCCCGCATCTTGTCCACGGCCTGGTTCAGGGTCAGGCCCTGGACCTGATCCTCGTCGATCTGGGTGATGATGTCGTTGGTGAGGATGCCGGCCTTCGAGGCCGGCGTGTCGTCGATCGGAGTGACGACCTTGATCAGGCCGTCCTCCATCGTAACCTCGATGCCGAGACCGCCGAACTCGCCGCGGGTCTGCACCTGCATGTCGCGGAAGCTCTTGGCATCCATGTAGCTCGAATGCGGATCGAGCGAGGTCAGCATGCCGTTGACGGCTGCCTCGATCAGCTTCGCCTCGTCGGGCTTCTCGACGTAATCGGTGCGCACCTTCTCGAACACGTCGCCGAACAGGCTGAGCTGGCGGTAGGTCTCGGCGGAGGCCGCGACCGCGCTCGTCCCCGAGAGCAGACGGGTCTGGGTCGCCACCATGGAGGACCCGACGCCGACGAACGCGCCGAGCAGAACGAGGGAAACCTTGCGCATTATCCGCGAACCTTCTCGCTGGGGCTTTTCGCCCACCAAGGCTCCGGATCGATGGAGCCGCCGTCTTTTCGGAACTCTACGTACAGGACCGGATCGCCGCGGTCTGCGGCCGCCGCATCGGTGCCGGTACCGCCCTCCCCCATCGCCGCCACCGGCTCGCCCGCGAGCACGAACTGGCCGACTTCGACGTTGATCTGGTCCATCCCGGCCAACAAGAGATAGTAGCCATCGCCGGCGTTGATGATCAAGAGTCGCCCGTACGAGCGGAACTGCCCCGCGAAGGACACCCAGCCATCGGCCGGTGACGAAACCACGGCCTTCGGGCGAGTCGCGAGCGATATGCCGCGGGTGGTGCCGCCGTTCCCGTCAGGCTGGTTGAAGCTGCGCAGGAGTGCTCCGCTGACCGGACGTGGCAGGTCGCCACGGGTGTCGACGAAGCGCACTTTCGGGGAAAGCCGGGCGGGATCTCGGGCCCCGGCGGCGGCGAAGCGCTCCTGCGTCGCACGGGCCTCCCGCGTCTCGGCGGCCCTGGCCTCCTCCGCAGCCCGGCGGGCGGAGGCGACCTCCCCCTCCATCCGGTCGAGTAGATCCTTGAGGCTGCGGGCCTGCACCGACAGTTCGGCCGTGCGAGTCCGCTCGGCTGCGAGGCCGCTCTCGACCTCGGCCTGACGGGTGCGGCGCGCGGCGATGAGGGCGTTCAGGCGCTGCTGCTCGCGGGCCCAGCCCGCGAGATCGTTGGTCAATCCTTCGCGATCGGCGGCGATGAGGCCCTTGAGGCGCACGAGCTCCGAGAGGTCAGCGGCAAGAGTCTCGGCCTCGCCGCGCAGTTCGGGCACCACGGCTCCAAGCAGCATCGAGGTACGGATCACCGCGAGCACGTCTTCCGGCCGCACCAACACGGCGGGGGGCGGCCGCCGCCCCATCCGCTGCAGGGCTGCCAGGATTTCCGCGATGACGCCGCGGCGGGAATCCAGCGAGCGGCGCAGGGCGGCCTCACTGGCACCAAGCGTCTTCAGACGCTCCTCCAGCCGGCTCATTCGAACCTCGGTGGCCTGCGCCTGGCGCGTGGCGTCGAGAAGCGCTGTGTTCAATTTGGCCCGATCGCCGCCGATACTGGCGATCTCCGCCTCGTACTTGGCGCGGGTCCCGGTGCTGGCAGCCAGGGCCTCCTCGATGCGCTTGAGGTTCTCCGCCCGGCGGGTCTTCTCCTCGAGTGCCTTCTGGACCGCTTCCGGCGTTGCCGGTTCCTCGGCTCGGAGCGCGGCCGGCGCGGCGAGGAACGATGGCGTCAGAAGGACGAGCGCCAGCAGGCCGCCCCTCATGCCGTCTCGCCTGCGTCGCGTGGCCGGGTTCATCGCTCGTCGAGGTTTCCGCGGTGGTACGGGTGGCCGGCAAGGATCGTCAGCGTGCGATACACCTGCTCCAGGGCGAGGACGCGCACAAGCCCGTGCGGCAAGGTGGCGGCTCCGAAGGACAGGGCGAGGTCAGAGCGATCTCGCACCACGGCGTCAAGGCCGTCGGCGCCCCCGATGGCGAGGACGAGGACGGAGCGACCCGCATCGCGCCAGCCTCCGATGCGCGTCGCAATGGTCTCGCTCGTGAGATCGGCGCGGCCGCGCTCGTCATAGACGGCCAGCACCGCGCCAGCGGCCGCATGAGCCAGGATTGCAGCCCCCTCCTCGGCAGCGCGGTCCGGCGCGCGGCGGGCTCGGCTTTCGGGGATCTCGGCAATGTCGCAGGCTGTGAAGCCGAGGCCGCGCCCGAGCTGCGCGGCCCGCTCACGGTAACGGACGGCGAGGTCGCGCTCGGGTCCAGGCTTCAGGCGGCCGACTGCCGCCACGAGAAGGCGCACGAAGCGGTGCCGGCGCTCACTCGGCGACGACGGAGAGGGGACGATCGCTGGTCGGACGATCGGCGCCCCACATTTTCTCAAGATTGTAGAAGCCGCGCACCTCCGGCCGGAAGATGTGCAGGATGATGTCACCGGCATCGATGAGCACCCAGTCGCAGGCCGGGAGACCCTCGACGCGGGCGGTACCGAGCCCCTTCGATTTCATCTCCTGAAGGACCCGGTCGGCGATGGCGCCGACATGGCGCTGGGAGCGGCCCGAGGTGATGATCATGGTGTCGGCCAGGGAGGTCCGGCCCATCAGATCGATCTCGATCGTCTCTTCGGCCTTCATGTCCTCGAGGCAATCGAGAGCCAGGCTCCGGAGATTATTGATCTTCCGGTTGGTGGAGTCGTCAGAGCCTAAGGCTCCGGTATGAACCGCGTCGTTCAGTGTCTGGGTTCCTGCAATCGCCATCGTCATCCCGTGATCGTACCCTGTATGAGGATAAAGTGGAACGTGGCTCTTGCCTTTTCCATGACCGGCCTATGCATCGCTCTCCGCCCTGGCCCGCAGAGCCGTCGACGAGAGGGTCGAGCGCGGCCCATGCAGGAACATCCAGGCCGGAGCGGTCCGGTCGGCCAGGGTAGGCGCATCCGCTTCGGGTATGCGCCAGCGCGCTAGGGCCTGAGCGGCGCGAGCGGCCGGGGCCTTCAGCGTGAAGCCCGGCCGGTCGACGATCGCGATCGGCATCAGGTGGGCGATCTCAGAAAATCCCTGCCAGCGATGAAATGTCGCGAGGCTGTCCGCCCCCATGATCCAGACGAAGCGCACCGAGGGATAGCGACGGGTGAGGAAGCGCAGGGTCTGACGGGTGTAGCGCGCGCCGATCCGTGATTCGAAATCGGTGACGTCGATGCGCGGATGGTCGGCGACGCGGTCAGCGCGAGCGACCCGCCGGTCGATGGCCGCGAGTTGCTCGCGGTCCTTCAGCGGATTGCCCGGTGTCACCATCCACCAGAGGCGGTCGAGTCGCAGGCGCCTCAGGGCAACAAGGCTGACATGCCGGTGCCCCAGATGGGCCGGGTTGAACGAGCCGCCGTAGAGGCCGATGCGCAGGCCCGGCGTCACGGGGGGCAGGTGCGCCGGCCCCGACGCATCAAAGCGCATCGGGGCCGAGTCGGGTCGGGCGTGGCCGCGTCAAGGACGCGTCTGCCCGTTCCCGTGAACGCGGTACTTGAAGGTCGTCAGTTGCTCGACGCCCACCGGCCCACGTGCGTGCATCCGTCCGGTCGCGATGCCGATCTCGGCGCCGAAGCCGAACTCGCCGCCATCGGCGAACTGGGTCGAGGCGTTGTGGGTCACGATCGCCGAATCGACTTCGGCGAGGAAGCGCGTGGCCTCGGCGATATCGTCGGTGATGATCGCGTCGGTGTGGTGCGAGCCGTTGGTCTCGATGTGCTCGATTGCGGCGTCGAGGCCGTCGACCACCCGCACCGAGATAATGGCATCGAGGTACTCGGTGCGCCAGTCCGCCTCAATGGCGGCCGTGACCCGGTCGTCGACCGCCTGGACGGCGGCGTCACCGCGCACCGCACACCCGGCGTCCAGCAGAGCGGCGACGAGGGGGGCCAGGTGTGTGTCGGCACAAGCGCGGTCGACGAGCAGGGTTTCGGCGGCCCCACAGATGCCGGTGCGGCGCATCTTGCTGTTGAGCAGGACGGTGCGGGCCATGTCGAGGTCGGCACCGGCCGCCACGTAGACGTGGCAGATCCCATCGAGATGGGCGAAGACCGGAACCCGGGCCTCCACCTGCACGCGTTCCACCAGCCCACGCCCGCCGCGGGGCACGATGACGTCGATACCTCCGTCGAGACCGGTGAGCATCGCTCCCACCGCGGCCCGGTCGCGGGTCGGTACGATCTGGATGGCGTCGGCGGGCAGGCCGGCAGCCTCCAGCCCGGCGCGCATGACGCGGGCGATGGCCATGGCGGAGCGATGGCTGTCCGAACCTGCCCGCAGGATCGCGGCGTTGCCGGCCTTCAGGCAGAGCGCACCGGCATCGGCAGTGACGTTGGGCCGGCTCTCGAAGATGACGCCGATCACGCCGAGGGGGACGGCGATGCGCTCGATGAGCAGGCCGTTGGGCCGCTCGAAGGCCGCGACCTGCCGGCCGACGGGATCGGGCAACGCACCGATCTTGGCCACCGCATCCGCGATGCCGTTCAGGCGGCCCGCATCGAGGGTGAGGCGGTCGATGAGCGCCTGCGTCTGGCCGGCGGCACGAGCCGCTTCCACATCGAGGGCGTTCTCGGCCAGGATGACGTCTCGCTCGGCGCGCAGGCGCTCGGAGATCAGGCGCAGGGCCGTGTCCTTGGTCTGGGCTGGCGCGAGGGCGATCTGGCGGGCGGCGGCGCGGGCGCGACGGCCGATGGCGTTCATCTCCTCGGAGAGATCGCCGGGCGGCGCAAAATCGGTTCGCAGGTTCAGAACGGGCACGGCCTTCATCCTCGCGACCGTCGCGGAAAGGGGCGCGGCCGCCATGTGTTCCCGCTCGTCATGCCATGCCGGATACCGTCAAAACAAGCATTGCCGCTGACAGAGCTGCTATTCCCCCACCATGGCGAGGTCGTCGCGGTGCACCATCTCGGCCCGACCCGGATGGGTGAGGAGGTCCGCGATCTCGCGGCTCGGCCGCCCGATGATGCGCAGGGCCTGATCGCTGTCATAGGCTACGAGCCCACGTCCGAGAATGCGCCCGGCCTCGTCGCGGATCACCACCGCGTCACCGCGCCCGAAGCCGCCCTGGACCTTCGTGACGCCCACCGGCAACAGGCTTGCGCCGCCCTGAAGGGCCCGCGCCGCGCCGGCATCGACCGTGAGAATGCCGCGCGGCTCCAGGGAGCCGGCGATCCAGCCCTTGCGCGCGGTGACGGGGTTCGAGCCGGACAGGAACCAGCTGCAGCGCCCACCCCGGAGAATGCTGCGCAGGGGATTCTTCTCGCGCCCGTCGGCGATGATCATATGGGTGCCGCCGCTCGCGGCGATCTTGGCCGCCTCGACCTTGGTGCGCATGCCGCCGCGGGAAAGCTCCGAGGCCGGCCCACCCGCCATGGCCTCGATCTCGGGAGTGATCCGCTCGATCAGGGGCAGGTGGCGCGCCTCCGGGTCGGTGTGCGGCGGCGCTGTGTAGAGGCCATCGATGTCCGAGAACAGTACGAGCACGTCGGCCCCGATCATCGTGGCGACGCGGGCGGCGAGGCGATCGTTGTCGCCGTAACGGATCTCGCTGGTGGCCACCGTATCGTTCTCATTGATGACGGGCACGGCCCGCACCTCGAGGAGCTTCAGCACCGTGGCGCGCGCATTGAGGTAGCGCCGGCGCTCCTCCGTGTCCTGGGGCGTAACCAGGATCTGGCCGGCGGCGATGCCGTGATGCCCCAACGCTTCCGACCAGTGGCGCGCGAGGGCGATCTGCCCGACGGCCGCCGCCGCCTGGCTCTCCTCCAGGCGCAGGGTCCCGGGCGGGTAGCCGAGCACCGTGCGTCCCAGGGCGATGGCCCCGGAGGAGACGACGAGGACGTCGGCACCGCTGGCATGAAGATCGGCGATGTCCTCGGCGAGCGCACTCAGCCAGGCATGGCGCAGGCGCCCACGGGTCCGGTCGACCAGGAGGGCCGAACCGACCTTGATGACGATGCGACGGAAGTCTTGGAGGTTCGGGGGCGGAACGTCGGAGGTCATCGGCAGCATCGGCGAGAGGGCGATGGAGCGCTTGTGACGACCGGTTGGCCACCGCACAAGACCTGGCTTCCCCTCCTCAGGGCTGCCACGCCTCTGCCGGTTGCGCCTCGGCCTCGGCGAGCTTGGCGGCCTCCATCTCCCGGGCCAGCGCCCGCAGGGCGTCCTGCACCCCGAGGCCCGTGGCCGAGGACAGAATGAGGGGCTTCTTCTTGGACGCGCGCTTGAGGCGGGCGACCTGCTCCTTGAGCACGTCCGGATCGACGACGTCGGCCTTCGAGAGCGCTACGATCTCGGGCTTCTCGTCGAGGCCGTGGCCGTAGGCTTCGAGCTCGCGCCGAACGAGCTTGTAGGTCTGGCCCGCATGTTCATTGGTGGCCTCGACGAGGTGCAGCAGCACCCGGCAGCGCTCCACGTGGGCGAGGAACTTGTCGCCGAGGCCGACACCGTCATGCGCCCCCTCGATCAGGCCCGGGATGTCGGCGAGGACGAACTCGCGCTCGTCGGAGCGCACCACGCCGAGGCCCGGGTGCAACGTCGTGAAGGGGTAATCGGCGATCTTGGGCTTGGCCGCCGTTACCGTGGCGAGGAAGGTCGACTTGCCGGCATTCGGCAGCCCGACCAGTCCCGCATCGGCAATGAGCTTCAGGCGCAGCCAGACCCACTGCTCGTGGCCTTCCAGGCCCGGGTTCGCGTGCTTCGGAGCCCGGTTGGTCGAGGTCGTGAAATAGGCGTTGCCGAAGCCGCCGTTGCCACCCTTGGCGAGGCGCACGCGCTGGCCGACATGGGTCATGTCGGCGATCAGGGTTTCGCCGTCCTCTGCCAGGATCTCGGTGCCGGCCGGCACCTTCAGCACCACGTCGGCGCCATTGGCCCCGTGGCGGTTCGAGCCCATGCCGTGCTCGCCCTTCTTGGCCTTGAAGTGCTGCTGGTAGCGGTAGTCGATCAGGGTGTTAAGGCCGTCGACGCACTCCACCCAGACGTCGCCGCCGCGACCGCCGTCGCCACCGTTCGGTCCGCCGAACTCGATGAATTTTTCACGGCGGAAGGCCACGCAGCCGGCGCCACCGTCGCCGGAGCGGACATAGACCTTGGCTTCGTCGAGGAATTTCACGGGCGGACTCAGGTCAGGTTGGCTCTCGGGGCGCGAGCGCGCCACCGAAACGTCGAGGGGAGAAACGACAACGGGGAAGACGGTTTCCCATCTTCCCCGGGATCATCTGGTGGTCGGGCCCGCCTCGCGGAAGGCCCTGGTTCGGCGCCTTACTCGGCAGCTTCCTGCATCGGCACGACAGTGACGAAGGCGCGGCCGCGCTTCGTCTCGAACAGCACCCGGCCGGCGACCTTGGCGAACAGGGTATGGTCCGTGCCGATGCCGACATTGGTGCCGGGGTGCCACTTGGTGCCCCGCTGGCGCACGATGATGTTGCCCGGAATCACGGCCTCGGAACCGAACTTCTTAACGCCGAGGCGCTGACCGGCCGAGTCGCGACCGTTGCGGGACGAGCCGCCTGCTTTTTTATGGGCCATGGGGAATTACTCCGAATTCTTGGATCTCAGGTCGGATCGTCAGGCGCTGATGCCGGTGATGCGGACCACCGTGTGGTGCTGGCGGTGGCCCCGCTTGCGGCGCGAGTTCTGACGGCGGCGCTTCTTGAACGCGATGACCTTCGCGTCGCGGCCGTGGCTGACGATCTCGCCGGTGACGCTGATGCCCGAGAGCAGCGGCGCGCCGACCTGGGTGGTGCCTTCGCCATTCGTGAACAGGAGCACGTCACCGAAGGTGACGGCCGAACCGGCCTCACCCTCGAGGGTGGCGATCGTGATGGTGTCGTTGGCGGCAACGCGATACTGCTTGCCGCCCGTCTTGATGACTGCGAACATCGTTCTCTCTTCGTGTTCTCTGCCGGCCTCCCGCTCACGGCGAGGTGAGCCTGGACCGTCTTCTTGTTCAGGTCATCCGCGACACCGGATCGGGGCTTGCTGCCTGGGCCGAGCGCGAACGCGAAACGCGCGGACTTCGTCGAGGAAGCCGCGCGAGAGGCGGTGGATAGGCGGGGACAGGGTGATTTGTCAATGCGGGCGCCCGAGCGTCGGCACCGACGACCTACCGCTTCGTCAGGCCGCCCAGCACGTTCCGCAGGATCGCGTTCCCCACCTCGGTCCCAACCTTGCGGGCCATCGAGCGGGCGGCGTTGCCAAGGACCTGCTCAGCGAGGCCGGGGGCCGGCCGGCGGCCGCTCTTGCCGGCCGGCTTGCTGCCGAGAACACCCCCGAGCCAGCCGCCGAGCATTCCACCCAAGCCCCCTTCCGCGGGCTCGGCCCCGCCCGCCCCTCCGTCGAGGCCCTTGCGGGCAGCCAGCATCTCGTAGGCGCTCTCGTTGTCGACCGACTGGTCGTACTTGCCGCGCACGGGGCTCTTCGCCATGAGCTCGGCGCGCTCGGCCGGGGTGATCGGGCCGACGCGGCCCTGGGGCGGGGCGATCAAGGCGCGCTCAACGACCGAGGGCGTGCCCTTCGCCTCCAGGAACGAGACGAGGGCCTCGCCGACGCCGAGCTCGGTGATGGCCTCGGCGACGTCGAAGCCGGGATTCTCGCGGAACGTCTCGGCCGCGGCCTTCACGGCGCGCTGATCGCGGGGCGTGAAGGCGCGCAGGGCATGCTGCACCCGGTTGCCGAGCTGGCCGAGGACCGATTCCGGCACGTCGAGGGGGTTCTGCGTCACGAAGTAGACGCCGACGCCTTTCGAGCGGATCAGGCGCACCACCTGCTCCACCGCATCGAGGAGCGCCTTCGGAGCGTCGTCGAACAGGAGGTGCGCCTCGTCGAAGAAGAACACCAGCTTCGGCTTGTCGAGGTCGCCGACCTCGGGAAGCTGCTCGAAAAGCTCGGAGAGCATCCAGAGCAGGAACGAGGCGTAGAGCCGGGGCCGCTGCATCAGCTTGTCGGCGGCCAGGATGTTCACGATGCCCCGGCCCTCGCGGTCCACCCGCATGAAGTCGTTGAGGTCGAGGGCAGGCTCCCCGAAGAAGCGGTCCGCCCCCTGGTTCTCAAGCATCAGGAGCTGGCGCTGGATCGCGCCCACGGAGGCCGCCGAGACGTTGCCGTACTGGCCCGAGACCGCCTTCAGGTTCTCGGTGAGGTAGAGGAGCAGAGCGCGCAGGTCCTTGAGGTCGAGGACCGGCCACTTGTTGTCGTCGGCGACCCGGAAGGCGATGTTCAGGACGCCTTCCTGGGTGTCGTTGAGCTCCAGCAGGCGTGCGAGCAGCAGCGGCCCCATCTCGATGACGGTGCAGCGGATCGGATGGCCCTGGTCTCCGAACAGGTCCCAGAACACCGTCGGGAACCGGTCGGGCTCGTAGGAAATCCCCAGTTCCGCGGCGCGCTTGACGAAGACCGGCTTCGATTCCCCGGCGGCGGCGAGGCCCGAAAGATCTCCCTTGATGTCCGCAGCAAAGACGGGAACGCCGGCGTTGGAGAACCCCTCGGCCATGACCTGCAGGGTCACGGTCTTACCGGTGCCGGTGGCCCCCGCCACCAGGCCGTGGCGATTGGCGAGCCGGAGGGTCAGGCCCTCGGACTTCAGGGTGCCGTCCTTCAGCGGCGCCTTGCCCACCAGGATCGTGCCGTCGTCCTGCATGACCGTCCGCTCCTCTTCGCCGGCCTAGGCGCGGCGGCATCGACCGTGCCGGTTATGGGCTGCGGCCGCGGCATTTTCCAGCGCTTCGCGGGCCGGCCTTGATTTCGGGGCGATGAGGCCGGAAGGACAACATCCCGACCGCGTAGCAATCCCGGCCGCGTGGAAGAGCCGGCCACCCAGGAGCCCGTTTGAGATGGAAGAGTTGATCGCCCGTGTGACGAACCGGACCGGCCTCGATGCCGCCACGGCCCAGACCGCCATCGGCCATATCCTGGCCTTCCTGCAAAAGGAGGGGCCCGCCACCGAGGTGAGCCAGCTGCTCAGCGCCCTGCCGGGATCTGAGGCCACGATCGCCGAAGCCAACGCCGGCGAGGGCGGCGGCGGCCTGATGGGCATGCTCGGCGGCATGATGGGTGGCGGCGGCGTCATGGCTCTCGGCCAGAAGCTGATGTCGGCCGGCGTGCCGATGGGCCAGATGCAGCCCCTCGGCCAGGAGCTGTTCGCCTACGGCCGCGAGAAGGCCGGCGAGGACGTGATGGGACCGATCGTCGGTTCGATCCCGGGCCTGAACCAGTTCGTCTGAGCCCATTCGTCTGCGATCGGCGGGCCTGATCCTTCGGCGACTACCCACCGGGCCGTCGCCGAGGGTCGGGCTCATCCCGTCGCAAACCTCTCTGGCTAAACGGCAATCTGTGTCATAAAAGCGTGTGGGCTTCGTGATGTTGTGACCTCCCGAAGGCACGAGGCCAGGGGCTCCCGCGGAGCCGCCTCGGTGTCCCGACAGGGCGGATTGGACGATGGTTCCGAACTTCGCGCGCGATGCCTCCACGGCGTGGCTCAATGGCTGGGAGGCGCATGTGCACGCCCCCTTTGCCCGGCTGAAGCAGCGCACCGCAGAGGCGGGCCGTGCCGGCCTTCCGGCCCTCCATTCCCGCGGCCTGTTGCTCCCCCCCGGGGCGGCGCCGATCCGATTCAAGCCCCGCCTCAAGAAGCCCCTGGCAGCTCCGGGCCTCCCTGCGACCCTGGGCCGGATCGGCACCCTGGAGGTCCGTCTCGCCACCACCGTCTCGGAAATCCGGCGGGCGCAGCGGCTGCGCTACGGGGTGTTCTACGAGGAGATGTCGGCGGTCCCGAGCGGCCTCGCGATGCTGTCGCGCCGGGACATCGACGATTACGACGCGGTCTGCGACCACCTCCTCGTCATCGACCATGCGGCCGTGGACACGACGCCCTTCGCCACAAAGCCCTTCCGCCGGGCCCGGCCGAAGGTGGTCGGCACCTACCGCCTCCTGCGCCAGGAGGCGGCCGACCGTCACTTCGGCTTCTACACCGCGGGCGAGTACGACATCGCCCCGATGATGGCGGCCAACCCGGGCGCGCGCTTCCTCGAGCTCGGGCGCTCCTGCGTGCTGAAGCCCTATCGGACGAAGCGGACGGTGGAACTGCTCTGGGCCGGGATCTGGGCCTATGTGCAGCATCACCGCATCGACGCCATGCTGGGCTGCGCCAGCCTGGAAGGGACCGACCCCGACCGTCTCGCCCTCCCCCTGAGCTTCCTGCACCACCATGCCCGGGCGGCGGAGGGCTGGTGCGCCCGGGCCCTGCCCGAGCGCTATGTCGCCATGGACCGCCTCGCCCGCGAGGCCGTGGATCCCAAGGCGGCGCTCCAAGCGCTGCCGCCGCTGATCAAGGGGTACCTGCGCGTCGGTGCCACCTTCGGCGACGGAGCCGTGGTGGACCACCAGTTCGGCACCACGGACGTCTTCGTGGTGCTGCCCGTCTCGGCCATCGCGGAACGCTACCGCGATCATTTCGGGCCGGCGGCAAACCGCAGGGCGGCCTGACGCTCCTTCCGTTCAGGGGCTCGCCGTCCCGGTGGCGGCAGGCCTCGAACGGCCCTCACCGGCGGGGGCAGGAAGGCTCCCGAGGGCCCGCAGGAGCGGCCGCTCGAGGACGTGGTAGGCCACGAACCCGAGCGCGACGCCGAGGACCAGCGCCAGGGCGATGGCGAGGTCGGGCGCCAGGCTGTTCCGCGGCACCGCAGCCCGGATGACTTCGAACGTGAGCGGGTGCGTGAGATAGATCGAGTAGGACGCGTTCCCCAGTCCCTCCAGCGCCGTTCCGATCCGCACGCCGGCCCCCTCCATGAGCAGCAGGCCGCCCACCACGGCGGCGCTCGGAACGCCGAAGACCAGCACCCGGTAGGCGGCCCCCGGGAGGGCGACGGTGTATTCCAGCTCCGAGGCCTGACCGAAGCCGAAGATCAGGTTGAGGGCAAAGCCGATCAGACCGAAGGCGAAGAGATACCGGGCCTCCGCGCGCCCGACGGTACCGCGCCGATAGAGCCGGGCGAGGCCGATGCCGAAGCCGAACTCGAGGATGATCGGGTTGAGGAGGAACAGGGTGACGGGCTCGGGCCGCGCCAGCACGAAGAGCCCGGCGAAGAGGATGAGCGCCACGGAGAACCGGAGCGTCGGCGTCCAGAACAGCCACGCCCGGGCGAGATAGACGCAGAGATAGAACAGCATCTCGAAACAGAGCGTCCAGCCGACCGCCAGGTACGGCATCTCGAAGCCGCGTGCACTGAACGGGAAGAACAGCACCGTCGCCGGAATTCGGCGCACGTCGGGCAGCCCGGACAGGAGCGTCAGGCCGACGACGAGGCCGCTGAGGAGCCAGTAATACGGCACGACGCGCAGGACGCGGCGCCGGGCGAAGCGATGTGCGGACGGCAGATCGACGATGCGCTGCGCTGTGAGCGTGATGATGACGCCGCTGATGACGAAGAAGATGTCGACGCCGATGGCCCCGAAATCCTCGAGGTAGCCGAGGCGGGCCTGGACGGCCGGCCCGGAACTCAGGGTCTTGGCGAGGTCGAAGGCATGGGCGTAGACGACCAGGCACGCCGCGAGCCCCCGCATTGCCTGGAGGGAATGGAGCACTCTCACGGCGTGGTCCCCCGGTGATGCGGGCCGAACCGTCGCGATGGCCGGTGCGACCGAACCCGGGCGCCCATGGGGCAGGCCGGGACGCTAGGCCGTTCGCGCATCGGCGGTGAGGGCGGCGAGGCCTTCGCGGTAGGTTGGATAGGCGAGGTCGACGCCGAGTTCGTCCCGGATGCGGCGGTTCCGGACCCGCTTGTTCTCGCCGTAGAAGCTGCGCGCCATCGGGCTGAGGTCGGCGGTCTGGAAATCGATCTCCGGCGGCAGCGGCAGGCCGGCGAGCTTGGCGGCGTACTCCGTGACCACCTGCGGCGGCGTGGGTTCGTCGTCGGTGACGTTGTAGACCGCGCCGTTCCGGGGCTTGTCGATCGAGGCCAGCAGCGTCGTGGCGATGTCGTCCACGTGGATGCGGTTAAACACCTGTCCCGGCTTGATAATCCGCTGCGATTTGCCGTCGCGCAGCTTGACGATCGGGTTGCGGCCCGGGCCGTAGATGCCCGACAGGCGGAACACCTGGACGGGCTTGCCGGTCTCGCGGCCCAGGGTCAGCCAGGCCGCCTCGACGGCGAGGCGACCCTGCGAGCGGCCGCTCACCGGGCTGGGGGCGGTGTCCTCGTCGATCCAGGCGCCCCCGTGGTCGCCGTAGACGCCGATGGTCGAGAGATAGCCGATCCAGCCGATGCGGCTCCGGGCGATGGCGTCGCGGTATACGCCGAGGGTCGTGTCGAGGTCACGGACCGGAGGGGCCGAGACGAGGAGCACGTCCGTATCGGCGAGGTCGGCCGCGATGCGGGGGTCGTCCGAATCGGGTCCGAAGGCCCGCATCTCGGCGATGTCGCCCGGTCCGGTCCGCCCCGGATCGGTGACCGTGGCGCGCACCGTGTCGAAGCGGCTGCGGGCGCGCTCCACGAAGCGCCGGGCGGTGAAGCCCAGGCCGAAGACGAAGAGGTTCATGAGGCGGCGTGTCCTGTCGTCTCGGAGCCGGCGGGATCGAGGGCGCACCGCCACTCGGCCCGGACGGCGTCGTCGGTTTCGCCGAAACCCCGGGCGTTGAAAAGGTCCTGCAGACGGGGCCGGGCGACGAGGCGGCCGAGGGCCCAGACCGCCATGCCGCGCACCAGGGCCGACGGGTCGGACAGGTTCGCCTCGGCCGCCGCGGCGAGGCCGGGCTCACCGGAGTTGCCGATGGCGATGAGGACGTTGCGCAGGAAGCGGTCGCGGCCCGTCCGCTTCACGGGCGTGCCGGCGAAGCGGACCCGGAAGGCCGCCTCGTCGAGGCCGGCGAGGTCGGCCAGAGCCGGTGCGGCGAGGTCGGCCCGGGCGGCCATGCGGCCCTCTGCGGCCGCCGCCGCGAACTTGTTCCAGGGACAGACGGCCAGGCAATCGTCGCAGCCGAAGACCCGGTTGCCGATGGCGGCGCGGAACTCGGTCGGGATCGGCCCGGCATGCTCGATGGTGAGGTAGGCGATGCAGCGGCGGGCATCGAGCTGGTAGGGTGCCGGGAAGGCGTTCGTCGGGCAGATGTCGAGGCAGCGCCGGCACGAGCCGCAATGGTCGGTCTCCGGCGTGTCCGGCTCCAGCTCGGCCGAGGTGTAGATCGCCCCCAGCAGCAGCCAGTTGCCGAAGGCGCGCGAGATCAGGACCGTGTGCTTGCCCTGCCAGCCGAGGCCGGCGGCGGCGGCCAGGGGCTTCTCCATCACGGGCGCCGTGTCGACGAAGACCTTCACGCGGACGTCGCCCTTGGCCGAGAGGTAGCCGCCGAGCTCCTTCAGCTTGCCCTTGACCACCTCGTGGTAGTCGCGCCGCTGGGCATAGGCCGCGATGGCGCCCCGGTCCCGCCGCGCCAGGACGGCGCGGGGATCGACCTCCGGGCCGTAATTCATGCCCAGCATGACGATGCTGCGGACACCGGGCCACAGGGTGGCGGGATCGGCCCGCTGGTCGGCCCGCTCCACCATCCAGTCCATCTCGCCGTGGTGGTCGGCGGCGAGCCAGGCGGGCAGCCGGGTCCGAAGCTCGGGAACCGCGTCCGGGCGGGTGACGCGGACGGCCTCGAAGCCGAGGAGGCGGGCGCGCGCCTCCACGGCGCGACGCAGGTCGGCGCCCGCGAGAATTTTTCGGGGTGTCTTGCGTGCGGCAGGTGCCTGCAACGGTTGGCTCGCGGCGCGTTCCTGCGACGGCCGGCTCGCGGCGCGTGCCTGCGGCGGCCCCGGTGCGTTCAAAAATCCAGGTTCGCGTAGTGGTCCGCCGGCGCCATGCCCGGCACCCGGTCGGCCAGCAGGGTGCGGAAGCACGGGCGGGACTTCACCCGCGCGTACCAGTCCCTGGCCGTCTCGTCCTCGTCCCATGGCACGTCGCCGAGATAATCCACGCAGGAGAGGTGGGCCGCCGCCGCGAGATCGGCATAGGTCAGATGGTCGCCCGCCAGCCATTTCCGGCGGGACATCAGGTAGCCGATATACTTCATGTGGTAGCGCACGTTGGTGCGCGCGGCGCGAATGGCGTTCATGTCCGGCGGGCCGCCGCCGTTGGCGCTGGTCATGAAGCGCTTCGAGATCTTCTCGGTGACGAGGTACTCGGTCACCTCGGCGTTGAACTTGACCAGGAACCAGTCGAGGAGGCGGCGCACCTCGACCCGGGCCGCCGTGGTCTCGGGCAGGAGGCGCCGGCCGCTGAGGCCGAGCCCGCGGGTCTCGTCGAGATACTCGGCGATGATCCCGGCCCCCGGCACGGCGAGCCCGCTCTGCTCCACCAGCACCGGCGTCGTCCCGGCCGGATTGATCAGCAGGAAGGCCTCGCGTCGGTCCCAGGCACGCTCCTCCATCAGCGTCGGCTCCATGCCCATCTCGGACAGGACCAGGCGGATGAAGCGTGAGTGCGGGCAGAAAGGAGAGTGGTAAAGCGTCGCCATCGAGGCCGTTTCGAACGGGGAGGGTTTGCCGGGGGACGGGCCGCGTCGGTGCCCCGCGGGGATGGTCGGCGGCGATCACACTTATGGCCCGAGGGTTGCCGCCTCATTAACATGCCTGCGGCGAACGCGATAACCATCCGTCAACCTTGACGGATCAGGCTCGATCCGCGAAGGCCGCGCGAGGTGGATCCGCACCGCTCGCTCCGGACCGGCCCGGTCCCACGAAACACCTCCAACCCTCGAGGCGCTGAGATGATGGATGCGATGGGCATCGCGAAGGCGGTCGTGCTTGCCGTGGTGGAGGGCGCGACCGAGTTCATTCCGGTTTCCTCGACCGGGCACCAGCTCCTCGTCGGACACTTCATCGGGTTCGAATCACCGAACAACACCTTCGAGGTGCTGATTCAGCTCGGCGCGATCCTGGCGATCCTGGCCGTCTACTTCCGCCGGCTGCTCGGCATCACCCTGGCGCTCCCCAACGACCCCAAGGCCCGTCGCTTCGTCCTCGGGATCCTGGTGGCCTTCCTGCCGGCGGCGATCATCGGCGGCCTCTTCTCGAAGTACATCAAGTACTACCTCTTCAATCCCTGGATCGTCTGCGCGACCCTGGTGGCCGGCGGCATCGTCCTCCTCGTCCTCGACGAGACCGACCTCGAGGTGAAGAAGCGCGACGTCTTCGACTTCACCCTGCCGATGGATTTCAGGATCGGCCTGTTCCAGTGCCTCGCGATGATCCCGGGCGTGTCGCGCTCGGGCGCCACCATCGTGGGCGCGATGCTCATGGGCGCCGACAAGCGCTCGGCCACGGAATTCTCGTTCTACCTCGCGATCCCGACCATGGCGGGCGCCTTCGCCAAGGACCTGCTCGACAACTACAAGAACCTGTCCCGGGACGACACCGGCCTGATCGTCATCGGCTTCATCGTCGCCTTCATCTCGGCCTTCATCGTGGTCCGGACGGTGCTCGACTACGTCGCCTCCCACGGGTTCCGGCTGTTCGCCTGGTGGCGCATCATCGTCGGCTCGCTGGGCTTCGCCGGCCTGATCATCTTCGGCTGACGCGGAGCGCCCGAGCGCCGGATCGGACGGGATAAAGAATACAGGACGGGGAGGCGATTGCGTCCGCGCGCCGCCCCGTGCAAGGGCTCTCCGGATCAGAATGTCCGGCTGCGCGCGGCCGGCGCAACGCCGCTTGGCCAAAGCCAAGCATCTGCGGAGGCCCGCCCCGATGGAAGACCGTCCCCTCGCCGACCTGTTCCCGCCCGCGACCCGCGCGCGCTGGCTCGGCCTCGTCGACGGAGTCCTGAAGGGCGGCGATTTCGAGAAGCGCCTCGTCTCGAAGACGGCCGACGGCATCCGCATCGAACCGCTCTACGACGCCGCGGCCCCGGTGGCGCAGCCCGTGCGGGCCCCCGGCCCGTGGCGCGTGGCCCAGCGGGTCGACCATCCGGACGGCGACCAGGCGAGCGCCCTCGCGCTGGCCGATCTCGAGGGCGGCGCCGACGCCCTCACCCTGGTCTTCGCCGGCGCCCCCGCGGCGCGGGGCTACGGCCTCACCGCCACCAACGCCGCGGACCTCGACGCCGCGCTCGGCAACGTGATGCTGCCGCTGATCGCCACCCGTCTCGATGCGGGCGCACGCGGGACCGAGGCCGCCTTCCTGATCAAGGACATGGTCAAGGCCCGCGGCGAGACCCTCAAGGGCCTCGACCTCGACCTCGGCCTCGACCCCATCGGCACCCTCGCGGCGGGCGGTGCCCTGGCGGAGGATTACGGCGCCGAACTCGCCCGCACCCTGGCGGCCTTCGACGCCGAGGGCTTCTCGGGACGCGCCTGCCTCGCCGACGGCCGGCCCTACCACGAGGCCGGTGCCAGCGAGGCGACCGAGCTGGCGGCCGTGCTCGCCACCGCGGTGGCCTACCTGCGCGCCCTCGAAGCCGGCGGGCAGGCCCTGGAGCGCGCCCGGGACGCCGTGGCCGTCCTGCTCACGGCCGATGCCGACGAGTTCCTGACCATCGCCAAGTTCCGGGCCATGCGCCGTCTCTGGGCGCGGGTGGAATCGGCCTGCGGGCTCGCCCCCGCCCCCCTGCGCCTCCATGCCGAGACCGCCTGGCGGATGATGAGCCGGCGGGACCCCTTCGTGAACATCCTGCGCACCGCCATGGCCGCCTGCTCGGCCGGCCTCGGCGGCGCCGACGCGATCACCGCCCTGCCCTACACGGCGGCCCTGGGCCTCAGCGACGCCTTCGCCCGCCGGGTGGTGCGCAACAGCCAGATCGTCCTCATCGAGGAATCGAACCTCGCCCGCGTGGCCGACCCGGCCGCCGGTGCCGGCAGCTTCGAGACCCTGACGGGCGAGCTGACCGAGGCGGCCTGGGCCGCCTTCCAGGCGATCGAGCGCGAGGGCGGCATCGTCGCCAGCCTGCGCGCCGGCACGATCCAGGGACGGATCGCCGCGATCCAGGCGACCCGGGCCCGGAACGTCGCCACCCGGCGCGAGGCCCTGACCGGCGCCAGCGAGTTCCCCTACCTCGCCGAGAAGCCCGTCACGGTCCTGGACGTCCCCCCCGTGGCGGCGCCTCCGGCCGCGGGCTTCGGCCGCGGAGCGGTCCTCACCGCCGCGCCCCTGCCGTCCCTGCGCCTCGCCGAACCCTACGAGGCCCTGCGCGACGCGTCCGATGCGGCCCTCGCCGCGAACGGCCGACGCCCCACGGTGTTCCTGGCCAATCTCGGCCCCGTGGCGGTCTTCAACGCCCGCTCGACCTTCGCCGCCAACGCCTTCGCGGCCGGCGGCATCGAGGCGGTGAACGCGGAGGGCTTCACCGACCCGGCGCTCCTGGCCGAGGCCTTCCGCGCCTCCGGCGCCCGCATCGCCTGCCTGTGCTCCTCCGACGCGCTCTACGCCAGCCACGCGGTGGAGGCCGCCCGCGCCCTCAAGGCGGCCGGGGCCACCACCCTGTACCTCGCCGGCAAGGCGGGCGACCTCGCCGAGCCCCTGACGGCGGCCGGCGTCGACGGCTATCTCCATGCCGGCGGCGACGTCCTGGCGCTGCTGACGGGAGCGCTGGCGCACGCGACGAACGCGTAGGCGCGCAACCCGGGGGCGGCCACGCTCGTTCTCGACCCAATCGAGTCGAATCACGAACGGATTTCCATGCGACGCGCAGCCCTCGCGGCGACCACCCTCGCCCTCCTGACCGCCTCCGCCGGGGTCGCGGACGCCGCCAAGAAGAAGGTCCAGGTTCCGAACCGCTACGACGGCACCTGGAGCATCGAGGTGGTCACCCTCGACGGTCCCTGCGACCGCGCCTACCGCTACGGCGTCCAGATCCGGCGCGGCGAGGCGAGCTATGCCGGCGGCGAGTTCAACATCAACGGGCGCGTCTCGCAGAGCGGCGCGGTGCGGGCGGTGATCTCCCGCGGCAACGACGCCGCCGACGTGGTCGGCCGGCTGGGCCGCTCGGGCACCGGCAACGGCACCTGGAACACCACCGGGCTGATCGCCTGCAGCGGTCGCTGGAACGCCGAGCGTCGGGGCTGACGGTCCTCGCGTGACGGCCCTCGCGTGACGGCCCTGTGATGGGCGCGCCACAATCGCGCACCGATCATCGTCGGGCCTCCAACGGCCGGACTTCTGCCCTTCTCCGGACCGAATCGCTGGTGAATACTCGCGTCGAATCGAGATCGATTTCGCACGGGGCTTCCGACGATGAAGGCTTTGCTGTTCGGCGCGTTGGTGACGACCTTGGGATGGGGCGCCGCGGCGGAGGCGGCAGGGCGTAATCCGACCCACCCACACGCGGTCATGTCGCCCCTCGAGGGGGCGGCGACGGACTGTTTCGCCGAGACCGTGCTGGCGAACCCCGCCGCGACCCGTCACGCCCGCGCGGGCCGCTGGTACGAGGCCGCCGGCATCACGGGGTTCCTGTGCCGCCCGGAGGTCGACGCGATGATCCAGGCGCATGACCGCCTCTACGGCCGCGGCACCGGCGCCCGCTACTTCCAGAACGCCTATACGCGCCATCTCGGTCAGCAGCTCGCCGAGCGCCTGCAGCCGATGCTGGAGCGCAAGTCCGTGGCGAGCGCCGAGCCGCCGGTCGACAAGGCCGAGGCGCAGGAGATGGACAAGCCCGCCGAGTAGGACGCGGCGCCGGCGCCGCGGGGTTGGCCTCCATTAACCGGCGCCGTGCGATCGTCACGGTCCAGGGTCATCTGGGACACGGCGGGACGTCCTGACGACGGCGGGACGTGTCGGACACGGCGGGACGTCGCCAGCGAGGTCCGTTCCACCCGGAGGCACGCCTTCGACGACCGCCTGGCGCAGATGTCGGAGACCGGGGCCCTGCTCCTGGTCGATCTGGACGGCTTCAAGGCGATCAACGACAGCCACGGGCATGCCGTGGGCGATGCCTGCCTGCAGGAGGCGGCACGGCGCCTCCGGGCGGCCTGCCGGGACACGGACCTCGTCGCCCGCATCGGTGGCGACGAGTTCGCCGTCCTGGTGGCGCAGGGGGCCGACGGGCCGCTCTGCGAGGCGATCGGCCGGCGCATCGTCGCGGCCATGCGCGAACCCTACCCCCATGGCGGCCTCTGCCTCCGGTTCGGGGCCTCCGTGGGTATCGCCCGGGCCGCCGCCTCGGCGCCGGCGGATCTCTTCATCCGCGCGGACGCGGCTCTGTACGCGGCCAAGGCCGCGGGCCGCGGCACCCTGCGCATGGCCCCGCCGCGCTGAGCCCGCCCTGCCTTCGGCGCCCCGCGGAGAAAGAGCCCGGTCGCCGGCGGCCCGCGATCCCCGGCCTCAGGCCGGGAGGACCACCACCTTCGTCTTTACGGGCGTGCGGGCGTAGAGGTGGATCATGTCCTGGCTCAGCAGGCCGACGCAGCCGCTGGTGATGCCCGAGCCGATCGTGTCGGGCTCGCCGGAGGCGTAGATCGTGTAGAGGGTGTAGGCGCCGTTCTGGTAGAGATGCAGGGTGCGGGCGCCGAGCGGATTGTCGAGGCCGCCCGGCATGCCGCGGGCGTACTTGGCCGCCTCGGGCTGGCGCCGGATCATCTCCGCGGGCGGGGTCCAGGTGGCCCATTCGGACTTGCGCCCGACATAGGCGTCGCCGCTCCACCGGAATCCGTCGCGGCCGACATTGGCGCCGTAGCGGGTGGCGGTCCCGTCGCCCTCGACGCGGTAGACGTAGTAGTTGGCCGGATCGACGATGATCGTGCCGGCCGCCTCCTTGGTCTCGTACGGGACCGTGCGGCGGAAGTATTTCGGATCGACCTTGCTGATGTCGGTGGCCGGGATCGGGAACTTCTCCTCCGGCATCGGGCCGTAGATCTTGGCCGCCTCGGCGCGCAGGGCGCCGTCCGAGGCGACGCAGCCGGCAAGCCCCAGGGCGCCGAGTCCCGCGCCCGTGCCGGCCAGGAACGACCGGCGGCTTAGGCGGCCGAACTCCATGGTCCTCGTGTCCCTCGTCATCGCAGGCGTCCCGTCTTCCGTCGCGCGGCGGGCCGACCGATCGACCCCGCGCGGCCTTATGGCCAAGCTGACAGTGCCGGTCCCCGCGCCGGCTGGCAAGCCGGGCGCCGGGGCGGACGTCAACCGCGAACAGGAGCCGGCCGATTGCGTCGCGCATATGACCGGGCGGGTGCGGCGGGGCCTCAGCCGGATCCGGCCCGCGTGTCGGCGGGCGGGCGCTTGGCCCGGCGCAGGAACGGCAGTCCCGTCGAGGGCTGGCCGCGGGTCGCCTCGTGCATCTTCGCGATCCGGATGAAGCGGCCATAGGCGAGCACGCTGGCCATCACGAAGCCGTCGAGGCCGGCGAGGAAGAAGCGCCGCAGGACGTAGAACTTCAGGAAGTTGAGCGGATACTCGAACACCAGCCGCAGGCCGGTCTCGAAGCGCGAGCCGATCGGCTGCGTGTCGGCGGCGAGCTGCCCGACATAGTTCGACTTGGCGATGGCGTGGTTCCAGTCGCGAAAGGTGTGGTGCCAGACCACGGACCGGATCGTCACCGGCTTCGCGTCCGTGGTGATCGCGAGCTTGTCCCAGTTCGGGTTGTCGGTCGTGCGGGCGACGCGGCGGTCGTAGAGGTAGATGTTCTCGGTGCAGAAGGCCCAGGGCGAGGGGCGCGCGTGGTGGGGCAGCACCATCGCCTTGCGGACGATCATCAGGGGCGGAATCGCGGGCCTTTGAAAGATCCCCCGGATCTCGCGGACGATCTCCGGCGTCAGGATCTCGTCGGCATCGACGCTGAAGACGTGGTCGTGCCGGCAGAGCGCCTCGCCGAACCGCCGCTGGGGGCCGAACCCCGTCCAGGGGTTCACCACCACCCGGGCCCCGAGGGCCTCGGCGATCGAGACGGTGGCGTCCGTCGACCCCGCGTCGATGACGAGGATCTCGCAGTGCAGCGGCAGCGCCGAGCGGATCGCCGCCGCGATCCGGTCCGCCTCGTTCAGCGTGCGGATCAGGACGGTCAGCGGGATCGGCGCGGTCGGGTCCGAATGGGGGTCCGAATGGGGATCCACGGTCGGGCGGCCCGGCTCAATCGTCCATCTTCAGGGCGGCGATGAACGCCTCCTGCGGGATCTCGACCTTGCCGAACTGGCGCATCTTCTTCTTGCCCTCCTTCTGCTTGTCGAGGAGCTTGCGCTTGCGCGAGATGTCGCCGCCGTAGCACTTGGCGGTCACGTCCTTGGACAGGGCCTTGATGGTCTCGCGGGCGATGATCTTACCGCCGAGCGCCGCCTGGACCGGGATCTGGAACAGGTGGCGCGGGATCAGGTCCTTGAGCTTCTCGCACATGGCCCGGCCGCGATGCTCGGCCCGGGTGCGGTGGACCAGCATCGAGAGGGCGTCGACCGGCTCGGCGTTCACGAGGATCGACATCTTCACCAGATCGCCCTCGCGGTAGTCGGAGATGTGGTAGTCGAACGAGGCGTAGCCCTTGGAGATCGACTTGAGCCGGTCGTAGAAATCGAACACCACCTCGTTGAGCGGCAGGTCGTAGACCACCATGGCGCGCTTGCCGACGTAGTTGAGGTCGACCTGGGTGCCGCGCCGATCCTGGCAGAGCTTCAGCACGCCGCCGAGATACTCGTCGGGGGTGAGGATGGTGGCGCGGATCCACGGCTCCTCGATGGCGGTGATCTTCATCACGTCCGGCATGTCGGCCGGGTTGTGCAGCTCCTTGATCGTGCCGTCCGTCATCTGCAGGCGGTAGACCACGGAGGGCGCCGTGGAGATCAGGTCGAGGTTGAATTCGCGCTCCAGGCGCTCCTGGATGATCTCCAGGTGCAGCAGGCCGAGGAAGCCGCAGCGGAAGCCGAAGCCGAGGGCGGCCGAGGTTTCCATCTCGTAGGAGAACGAGGCGTCGTTGAGCCGGAGCTTGCTCATGGCGCTGCGCAGGGTCTCGAACTCGGCCGCGTCCACGGGGAAGAGCCCGCAGAACACCACCGACTGCACGTCCTTGAAGCCCGGCAGCATCTCCTTGCAGGGGCGCTTGTCCTCCGTGAGCGTGTCGCCCACGCGGGTGTCGGCCACCTCCTTGATCGAGCCGGTGAAGAAGCCGACCTCGCCGGGGCCGAGTTCACCGATATCGGCCATCTTCGGGCGGAACACGCCGATCTTGTCGACGCCGTGGACGGCATCGGCCCGCATCATGCGGATGTTCATGCCCTTCTTCAGCACGCCGTCGACGATGCGCACCAGCACGACGACGCCGAGATAGACGTCGTACCAGCTGTCCACCAGCAGGGCCTTGAGCGGCGCGTCGCGGTCGCCCTTGGGCGGCGGCAGGCGGGTGACGATGGCCTCCAGCACCGCCTCGATGTTGAGGCCGCTCTTGGCCGAGATCGCCACCGCCTCGGAGGCGTCGATGCCGATCACCTCCTCGATCTGGGCCCGGATGCGCTCCGGCTCCGCCGCCGGCAGGTCGATCTTGTTGAGGACGGGCACGATCTCGTGGTTGGCGTCGAGCGCCTGGTAGACGTTGGCGAGCGTCTGCGCCTCGACGCCCTGCGAGGCGTCGACCACCAGCAGCGAGCCTTCGCAGGCGGCGAGGCTGCGGGACACCTCGTAGGCGAAGTCGACGTGGCCGGGCGTGTCCATCAGGTTGAGGACGTAGTCCTTGCCGTCCTCGGCCTTGTATTCGAGCCGCACCGTCTGCGCCTTGATGGTGATGCCGCGCTCCTTCTCGATGTCCATCGAGTCGAGCATCTGCTCGCTCATGTCGCGCAGGGCCACCGTGCCGGTGGTCTGGATCAGGCGATCGGCGAGGGTCGACTTGCCGTGGTCGATATGCGCGACGATGGAGAAGTTGCGGATGTTGTCGATGGGGGTCGTTGTCATCGAGGATGCGATCTCCGGCGCGCGCGGCCCGCCGTCCAAGGGACGGACCCGGCGCACGGTTTCTTGGAATGGGAAACAGGTCGCCCGCAGATAGCAGCGCCGGCCCCCTGCGCCAAGCGCACGCGCCGCGGCCCAAAGGTAAGCGCCGCGGCCCACAAGTAAGCGCCGCGGCCCAAAGGTAGGCGCCGCGGCCCGAACGCCGGCAGCGCCGGCCGCGCGCCGCACCAGCGCGCCGGCGATTTCCGGCTGAGTCGCGACGCCCGCCGATTCGCGGTCCCGGGCGCCGTCAGGACGCCGAGCCAGAACCATGTCTCCTCCGGAGGGCGCCGGGCCGAGGCCGGATCGGGACCAGACCGCCTTGGGCGAGGCCGCCTTGGATCAGACTACCTTGGGCCAGACTGTCTTGGGCCACGTCCTCCTGGTGGAGGACGATGACGGCCTGCGCATCCTGGTGACCCGGGCCCTGCGCGACAGCGGCTACCGGGTCACCGATTGCCGGAGCGGCGCCGAGATGTGGCGGCTGCTGCCGCAGGGCGGGGTCGACCTGATCCTCCTCGACGTCATGCTGCCCGGTGCCTCGGGCCTCGACCTGCTGCGGGCCCTGCGCGCGCGCTCCACCGTGCCGGTCATCATCGTCAGCGCGCGCGGCGAGGAGGCGGACCGGGTGCTGGGCCTGGAACTCGGCGCCGACGACTACCTCGCCAAGCCGTTCGGGCGCCCGGAGTTGCTCGCCCGCATCCGGGCGGTGCTGCGGCGCTCCGTCGTGGCACCGGCGGTCCCCCTCGGCGGCGAGACCCTGGCCTTCGCGGGCTGGCGCCTCGACCTGCGCAGCCGCACCCTGGTCGACCCGGGCGGCGCCGGCGTCGACCTGTCCGGTGCGGAATACGACCTCCTGCTGGTGTTCCTCGACCATCCCGGGCGGGTCCTCGGCCGCGAGCAGATCCTCGAACTGTCCCGCGCCCGCCTCGGATCGCCGTCCGACCGCAGCGTCGACACCCTCGTCAGCCGCCTGCGGCGCAAGCTCGACCCGCCCGAGGGCGAGCCGCCGGTGATCAAGACGGTGCGGGGGTCGGGCTACATGCTGGCCGCCAAGGTCGAGCGCCGGTGAGACGCCTGTTCGCCCTGGCGCGCAGCCTCGAGGCCCGGACGCTCGTCGTCCTCCTCGTCGCCATCCTGGTGGTGCATGGCGGGGCCCTGCTGCTCTATCGCCAGTCGGCGGCGGCCGCCGCGGCCGAGGCCTTCGCCGCCCAGGTGGCGACGCAGCTCGCCCTGGCCCGCGAGGCGGTGATGCGGCGGCCGCCGGCGGAGCGGAACGCCGAGGCCAAGGCCCTGTCCAACCCGCATTTCGAGCTGGCCTGGACGGAGGCCCCCGCCCCGGCCCAGCCCCGGAGCGACCCGGCCCTGGCCCCCCTGCACCAGCGCCTGGCCGCCCTCGACCCCAGCCTCGGGACCGGCCTGTCCCTGGCGATGGAGGGCGACGCGGATCCGATGCACCGGCTCGATCTCGGCGGGACGCTGGCGCTCGCGGACGGCAGCCAGCTGACCTTCCACTCCGCCCACGCCTCGGGCATGGCCCTGCGCAATCCCTGGGCCGTGCTGGCGACCGCGATGGCGATCCTGGTCGGCCTCGCCGCCGTGCTCCTGACCCACCGGATCGCCCGGCCGCTGCGCACGCTGGGCCGCATCACCGGGCTGATCGGCGACGCCGCCGGCCAGGGCCGGGTGGTGCCGGTGCCCGAGGTCGGCCCCGACGAGACCCGCGCGATCGCCCGCGCCCTCAACGGCATGCAGCTGCGCATCCGCGACCTCGTCACCGAGCGGACCCAGGCCCTCGCCGCCGTGTCCCACGACCTGCGGACGCCGATCGCGCGCCTGCGCCTGCGCCTCGACGCGCTGGCCGACAACGCCCTTCCCAACAAAGAACTTGCCAACAAAGAACTTGCCGACAACGCCCTTCCCAACAACGCCCTTGCCGACGACGCGCAGCGCCGCGCGATGGCGTCCGACCTCGACGACATGCAGGCGATGATCGACTCGACCCTGGCCTACCTGCGCGGCGACGCCGACCCGGAGGTCCGGAGGGTCACCAACGTCGCCAGCCTGCTGATGAGCATCGCCGATGCCGGGCAGGATGCCGGGCACGCGGTGGTGTACGAGGGGCCCGGGCGGGCGCTCGCCGCGATCCGGCCGGTGGCGCTCCGGCGCGCGCTGGACAACGTGGTCGACAACGCCGTCCGGTACGGGGAGCGCGCCCGGATCGGCCTGGCGATCACGGATTCGACCCTGGAGCTGCAGGTCGACGACGACGGCCCCGGCTTGTCGCCCGACGCGGTCGAGCGGGCCTTCGCGCCGTTCACCCGCCTGGAAACCTCCCGCAACCGCAACACCGGCGGCACCGGGCTCGGCCTGACCATCGCCCGCCGGGTGATCGAGGCCGAGGGCGGCCAGATCGGCCTGGAGACCCGGCCCGGCGGCGGCCTGCGGGTCCGGATCACCCTGCCGCGCCCGGCCGGCTGAGGCGGGATTCGGTCGGCGACGGGGGTCCGGCGCCGCGCGCCACACTTCGTCACAGACCCGGCATCGGCCAGCCAAGCGCCGCGGCTACATCAGGTCTCGACGCAGCCAACGGGGCTGCGAGACACGAGGACGAGACCATGTCGCGCATCAGCATCACGCTTCTGTCCCTGGCCCTGATGACCGCCCTGGCGGGCCAGGCCTCCGCCACCGAGGGCAACGGAAACTCCGACAACCCGTCGCAGGCCTTCCCGAACACCGGCGGCGTCTCGGGCGGCCCGAACCACCACGCCGAGCGCGGCGCGGTGACCGGGCGCAGCAAGCCGGTGCAGGCGGCCAAGGATGGCCACACCCACACGCACAGCCCCGACAAGCAGTAAGGACGCGTGCCGGTCCGGCCGAGGGCGTCGCGCCCGGGCCCGGCGTCTGTCGGGGCTCAGGGGGACCCGGTTCTCCCGGAACGCCAACCGTCAAGACCGGACAGAAGGGTCCGTCTGGCTCAGGATGAGCCGGACGGACCCTCGTCCGCCGGCGCGGCCTCCCCGGCGCGCACCTGGGCCGCCATCGTCACCAGCACCTTGCGCAGGGCGCCCATCTCACGGACCGGCGCCGGGTAGAGCACCCGCGCGGTCCGGTCGCCGGTGAGGAGGTCCATGCCCTCCGGGTCGAGGCCGGTGAGCCGCCAGGGGCCGGGCTCGGCGCCGGCGGCCTGGGCGTAGAGCGCGAGGGCGTCGGCATGGTCGGCGTTCATGTGCTCGACGGCGCCGGCCTCGCCCGCCACCAGCCCCTCGGCGCCGGTGAGGTCGAGGCGCAGCTCGTCGGCCGTCAGCACGGCGGCCTTGGCGAACCCGCCGTTGAGATGCCCGGCCACGGGTTCGAGGGCGAAAAAGCCGAAATCGGGGAAGTCGGCATAGAGCTTCGCCTTCGGATGCCGGGCGATGAAGCGGGCACGGGCCCGCGGGTCCGGCGTCTGGGTCACCCGTCCCGTCACGGTCAGGCGCGGATGGGCGAGCGGGTCGCCCTTGCCGCCGGCGCTGAACAGCAGCGAGGCCCGCGGGTCCTTCAGCAGGTTGCGGGTATGGGCCGAGAGCCGCGAGAGCAGCATCAGGGGCGTCCCGTCGACGTCCGTGGCGATGGTCACCAGGGAGGCGAAGGGCGTGCCGTCCTCCGGGTCGAGGGTGGCCAGGGCGCCGGAGCGGATGCTGCGCAGGAGATGGCGGGCGAGGCCGATCGCGTCGAACGGCGCCTCGGAGGCCGGCAGCGGCACCGCCGGCCCGCGCCGCGCACCCGCGGTCCCGGTTCCGCCCTCGGCCATTGCGGTCTCGCCTGCGGCCCTGCTGGCCTCGCCTCCGGCACTGCTGATTTCGCCTGCGGCCATGAAGATCCCCTCGATTCGGTGCTGGCGAACCGGCGCTCAGGCCGCGTTCAGCCGGGGGATCATAGCCAGGGATCGGGGCTCCGCACGAGGGCACCGGACTGCGGCCCGTTGGCATCAGTCAAGCGCCAAACGAACAAACGACCGAGGTCGCTCGCTTTTTCAGCATAGAGCCATTACACAGCCTGACTCTCCGCGCGAACGCGGCCCGCCTCCCCGGCACGGTCGCCACCGCGTTTTTGCCGATCTCTGCCCTCCGTCCGCGACGGAGGATGGGGTGGGATGCGGAGGGGCTGGCGCCATCAGACGTCCGCCGAGCCGCATCCGAGCAACAGGACACGCGCATGCCGACCATCGCCCTCGTGGACGACGACCGAAACATCCTCACCTCCGTCTCGATCGCCCTCGAGACCGAGGGGTACCGGATCCAGACCTACACCGACGGGGCCTCGGCGCTGGACGGCCTGAAACATTCCCCGCCGGATCTCGCGATCTTCGACATCAAGATGCCGCGCATGGACGGGATGGAGCTTCTCAGGCGTCTGCGGCAGAAATCCGACCTTCCCGTGATCTTCCTGACCTCGAAGGACGAGGAGATCGACGAGCTGTTCGGCCTCAAGATGGGCGCCGACGACTTCATCCATAAGCCGTTCTCGCAGCGCCTCCTCGTGGAGCGCGTGAAGGCGGTGCTCCGGCGCTTCGCCCCGAAGGACGGCCCGGGCGCCGCCGCCCGCGAGGCCGACGCCGCCGCCCGCTCCCTGGAGCGCGGCCTCCTGATGATGGACCCCGAGCGCCATACCTGCACCTGGAAGGGCGAGCCCGTGACCCTGACGGTGACGGAGTTCCTGATCCTGCAGGCCCTGGCCCATCGCCCGGGCGTCGTGAAGAGCCGCAACGCCCTGATGGACGCGGCCTACGACGACCAGGTCTACGTCGACGACCGGACCATCGACAGCCACATCAAGCGCCTGCGCAAGAAGTTCAAGGTGACCGACACGAGCTTCGACATGATCGAGACGCTCTACGGCGTCGGCTACCGCTTCAAGGAGAGCTGAGACCCGGCCCGGGTCTCTTCCCCTCCCGCAACGCTGTTCCCTCACCACCGGACGCTCGTGGCCACCACAGACCAAGCCGAAATCCCGTCGCGCGGCATGCTGGGCTGGCCGCGCCAGATCTGGAACGGGATCGGTCAGCGTGCCTCATCGAGCCTGACGCGACGCATCGTCGTGCTCAACCTCGTCGGGCTCATCGCGCTCCTGTTCGGCTTCCTCTACCTGAACCAGTTCCGCCAGGGCCTGATCCAGGCCCGGGTGCAGAGCCTCCTGATCCAGGGCGAGATCATCGCCGGCGCCATCGCCTCCTCGGCCTCCGTCGAGACCGACGCGATCCGGATCGACCCCGACAAGCTGCTCCAGCTCCAGGCCGGCGAGGCCGAGGAGCCCTCCTCCCCCCTCACCTTCTCGCTCAACCCGGAGCGCGTGGCCCCGCTGCTGCGCCGGCTGATCACCCCCACCGGCAACCGCGCCCGGGTCTACGACCAGGAAGGCGGCCTGCTGTTCGACACCCGCACCCTCTCGGCGCGGGGCGAGATGAACCGCAGCGACCCGGATGTGCGGCCCCGCAAGCGCACCTGGCTGGAGAAGGCCTGGGAGACCGTCCAGGCGAAGTTCGGGACGCAGCTCGGCGGCGACGGCGCGG
Source organism: Methylobacterium sp. V23 (assembly GCF_002917135.1). NCBI lineage: Bacteria > Pseudomonadati > Pseudomonadota > Alphaproteobacteria > Hyphomicrobiales > Methylobacteriaceae > Methylobacterium > Methylobacterium sp. V23. The sequence continues at coordinate 575,337 of NZ_PDHT01000001.1, read as the reverse complement.
CCCCGGGCGTGACCGAGGATGTCGGCCCGGCCAGCGGCCACGGCCTGAAGGAGGTCCAGGTGGCGCTCGCCGGCGCCCGCGGCACCATCGTCCGCCGCAACCCGGTCGGCGAGACCATCGTCTCCGTGGCGGTGCCGATCCAGCGGGCCAACTCCGTGCGCGGCGCCCTGATGCTGTCCACGCAAGGGGGCGACATCGACCGCGTCATCGCCTCGGAGCGCTTCGGCCTGCTGCAGGTCTTCCTGATCGCCGCGGCGGTGATGCTCGTGCTCTCGATCCTGCTGGCGGGCGCCATCGCGGGCCCGGTGCGGCGCCTCGCGGACGCCGCCGAGAAGGTGCGGCTGGGCATCAAGTCCCGCGAGGAGATCCCCGACTTCACCGGGCGCACCGACGAGATCGGCCACCTCTCGGGGGCGCTGCGCGACATGACCCAGGCGCTCTATCGCCGGATCGACGCCATCGAGAGCTTCGCGGCCGATGTCAGCCACGAGCTGAAGAACCCCCTCACCTCGCTCCGCAGCGCCGTCGAGACCCTGCCCCTGGCGAAGTCGGATGATTCGCGCGGGCGCCTGCTCGCCATCATCCAGCACGACGTGAAGCGCCTCGACCGCCTGATCTCCGACATCTCCGATGCCTCGCGCCTCGATGCCGAGCTCGCCCGCGCCGAGGCGCGCCGGGTCGACATGCGCAAGCTGATGACCACCGTGGTCTCGGTGGCCAACGAGCGCCGGCGCGCGAAGGACGCGCCGATCCAGTTCGACGTGGACACGCTCGCGGGCGAGCTGGACTCGCCGTTCACGATCTTCGGCCACGACAGCCGCCTCGGCCAGGTGGTCAACAACCTCCTCGACAATGCCCGCTCGTTCTCGCCCCCCGATGCCAAGGTCCGGGTGGCCCTGCGCCGGGTGCGCAACGATGTCGAGCTCATCGTCGAGGACGAGGGCCCCGGCATCCCCGAGCACGCCCTGGAGCGGATCTTCGAGCGCTTCTACACGGACCGCCCGGAGCAGGGCTTCGGCCAGAATTCCGGCCTCGGCCTCTCGATCTCGCGCCAGATCGTCCAGGCCCATCGCGGCACGATCCGGGCCGAGAACCGGCCCGGTCCGGCCGACGAGGACGGCGAGCCGACGGTGCGCGGCGCCCGCTTCATCGTGCGCCTGCCGGCGGTGACCCGCTGAGCCGGGGACCGGCCGAGCCATGAGGGCTGCGCCATGAGCAAGCCGTGAGACATTCATGAACGATCCGTCGAGCCGGACCGATTCGGTGCACGCCACCTGCATCGCCCTCGGCGAGGCGGGCCTGCTCATCCGGGGACCGTCGGGCGCCGGCAAGTCGACCCTCGCGCTGCTCCTCCTCGACCGGGCCGCCCTGATGCAGAGGCCGGCGAGCCTCGTGGCCGACGATCGGGTCCGGCTGACCCGCCAGGGCGGAACCGTGCTGGCCCATGCCGACCCCACCCTGGGCGATCGGATCGAGGTGCGGGGCCTCGGCCTGCTGCCGGTCGCGGACGTCCTGCCCAGCGTTCCGATTCGGCTGGTGGTCGACTGCGTCGCCGACGCCCCGCGCCTGCCGGAGAATCCGCTGAGCCGCACGCGGCTCCTCGACGTCGACCTGCCGAGCCTGTGCCTCGACGCGGCCCTGCGGCGCTCCGGCCTCGCGCCGCGCCTGGTCCTCGACGCCCTGGCGGCGTGCGCCGGCGTGGCAAGCGGGACGCACTGCCCGGTCTTGCGTCTGACGCCGCTCCCGAGACCGTAGCGCCGGTGCCACCCACGTGGCATGATCATGACGTTCGAGCACACAAAATGCCGCATTCACCTTGCGCTCGACCTTGCGCTGCACAAAATGGCGGCTCCGCTCACAAGGCGTTGGAACCCGCGTCGATGATTGGAATGGTGCTCGTCACCCACGGGCTGTTGGCGACGGAGTTCAAGGCTGCCCTTGAACACGTCGTCGGGCCTCAGAAGCAGATCGAGACCATCACCATCGGTCCCGAGGACGATATGGAACTGCGCCGGCTCGACATCATGAATGCGGTCAGCCGCGTGAACACCGGCAAGGGCGTCGTCGTGCTCACGGACATGTTCGGCGGTACGCCCTCGAACCTCGCCCTCTCGTGCATGAACGGCGGACAGGTCGAGGTCGTGGCGGGCATCAACCTGCCCATGCTGATCAAGCTCGCCAGCGTGCGCGATGCCGAGCCCCTCGGCGACGCCGTCCTCCACGCCCAGGAGGCCGGCCGCAAGTACATCAATGTCGCGTCCCGCGTGCTGGCCGGCAAATAGGCTTTCTTCCCTTGCCGCCACGGCTTACAGGCAATCTCGGGCCCCCGGCGTGAACGGAGGGCCTGCCGAGGCCGCAGAATGCGGCCCGGCGCGCCAGCGAGGGGACGGCCGACGCCCATGAGCTACGACGACGACGCCGAGGACAGCCTGCCGCCGGTGCCCGAGGGCGGGCTGATCCAGGTCCTGCCGATCATCAACCGGCGCGGCCTGCATGCCCGGGCCTCGGCCAAGTTCGTCCAAACCGTCGAGCGCTTCGATGCCGCCGTCACGGTGACCCGTTCCGGCGAGACGGTGGGGGGCCGCTCGATCATGGGCCTCCTCACCCTCGGCGCCGCGCAGGGGACCACGATCGCGGTGGTCACCTCGGGCGGCGACGCGGAGGCCTGCATGACGGCGATCACCGACCTCCTCGCCAACAAGTTCGGCGAGGACGAGTAGGCGCCGGCGCACGGGGCATCGCGCGCCGCGCGTCCCGCTCAGGCGCGGCGGCCGTAACGCTCCGGCACCCCCGCCTCGCCCGCGACCTGCCGCCAGAGGACCGCCTGCGCGCCGTGGCCGAGCGTGATCGTCGCCGCGACGATGGCATCGTCCCGCCGCGTCAGGGCGACGGTGACCTGCCGGCGTTGCGCGAACAGCCGCGTCACCACCCGCACCAGGGCCGCCTCCGACGGATCGCCGATGATCGGGGCGGCCGAGACCTCGGCATCGAGGAGCAGGAACTCTTCCACCGCGTCACGGACGAGACCTGGCTCGCTGACCCGCTCCACCTGGACCGGCGCCGGGTTCGCCCGCACGCCGATGAAGCTGTGCGCCGGGATCCCGGCGCGCTGCGGGACGGCCCGGAGCGGCGCGACCGCGCTGTCCGCCACGGGCGCGGCCATGGGCTCGAGCACCAGCACGGAGCGGGGACGAAGCGCCCGCAGGCGATCGGCCACGGCGGCGCGCACGGGCGTGAAGCAGGCCGGCGCGATGACCGGGGCGAGCGCGGTGCCGTAGGGCTGCCAGAGGCCGATCCGCTCCTGGCCCCAGAGGGTGTGGGGCATCGCCAGCGGCAGGACGGCGGCGAGTTGGTCGGGGCCCTGCCCGGTCGCCCAAGCGAGGGCGAAGACGAGGTCGCGTCCCCCCGCCTGATGCTGGGCCGCCGAGAGCAGGTAGTCGGGATCGGACCGGACCGGATCGGCGACCCGCGCGCGCACCAGCAGCGCACGCCACGCCGCGATCTCCCCCTCGCTCACCGCCACCGCCCGACGCAGGTCGACCCGCCAGGAAACCGACGCTGCGATCGGCGAAGCGGGGGCGTGCGCGTTCAGGGCCGCCTCGGCCGGCGAAGCTTCGATCACCGAACCTTCAATCACCGAACCTTGCGCCAGTGAACCTTGGGTCAGTGAACCTTGGGCCACCGAATTGCGGGTCGCCGCGCCGCCCTCGATCACCGTGAAGCGCTGTCTCATGTGCCGATCCGATCCGCCGCGTCCCGTCCTGGGACAAGGGGGCGCCTCGAGGCGCCAGTCGGCGTTAAGGCTTCAAGATCGGTGCCGCCCGTTTCCGGACGGCGCGGCCTAGCCGCCCGGGATGGCCAGGGGATTCTGGGTCAGCGCCGCCGCGTCGGGCGCATCGATGCGGGGCCTTCCGAGGAAGGCGTCCCACAGGCGGGTGACGAAGGCCGGGTCGAGGTCGCGCAGGATCAGGACCAGACGCGAGCGATGGTCGGCATCGGGCCAGGCCTCGAGATGCACCGGAGCGTGGATCACGTGCTGCACCCCGTGCACCACCAGCGGCCGGTCGGGCGCGTCGGCCAGCGCCACGAGGCCCTTCAGGCGCAGCAGGTTCGGGCCGTGGGCCGAGCGCAGGAGATCCAGGAACATCTCGAAGGCGGCCCGGGGCACCGGCGCGTCGCTGGTCAGGCTGAAGGCCCGGATCGTGGCATCGTGCCGGTTCACGTCGTGATGATGGCCTTGGTGATGGTGATGGCCGTGGTGAGGGTGCCCATCGTGGGGATGATCGTGATGGGCCTCGCGCGCGGCCTCGGCGCCGAGCCAGGCCCGCACGTCGTCGCTCTTGCCGTCGAGGCCGAACAGGCCGCCGAGGAGGTCGGCGGGCGCCACCGCGGCCTCGCGCAGGGGCGCCGTCGGGTTCAGGGCCCGCAGGCGCGCCGCCAGGGCACGGCCGTCATGGTCCGCCAGATCCCGCTTCGTGACGACGATCTGGTCGGCCACCGCCACCTGCCGCACGGCCTCGCCATGGGCGTCGAGGGTCGCGGCCCCGTTCACCGCGTCGACCACGGTGACGACGCCCTGCAGGCGGTACCGGATGACCAGATAGGGATGGTAGATCAGCGCGTGCAGGATCGGGGCAGGATCGGCGAGGCCCGTGGTCTCGATCACGACCCGGCGGAAGGGCTGGATGCGGCCGTTGTCGCGCTTGCGCAGCAGGTCTTCCAGGGTCGCGATGAGGTCGCCCCGCACGGTGCAGCACAGGCAGCCGGCCCCGAGCAGGACCATGTCCTCGTCGATCCGCTCGATCAGCAGGTGGTCGAGGCCGATCTCGCCGAACTCGTTGACGATGACCACGGTGTCGGCCAGCGCCGGATCGCGCAGCATCCGGTTCAGCAGCGTCGTCTTGCCGGCTCCGAGGAATCCGGTGAGGACGGTGAGCGGGATCGGCTCGGGCGCGCGGGGATCGGGCTTGGACAGGTCGGTCATTCCCCTGACCTAGCCCTCCCGGCGGTTCCGCTCAATCCTGCGTCGATGTTATAAAGTTACAGAACGCACGCGCGCGGGGTGGCGTCGGTGGGCCTGCGGCCGACCTGTCGGTCGGCGCGTCGTCGGCCCCACACCAGCGGTCCGGGGCGCCCCAGGCGAGCCCGGACTCCAAAGCCGCCGACGGTGGACGGTCCCGCACCCCATGCGTGTCGGGATCCCGGGCTCCGCTTTGCGGCCCCGGAATGTCGCGGGGCTGAAACACGGCCGTCGGCACTGCGCGCGCCCCGCGTGGGGCGCCTGCCAGAGGCGGACGATCCGGAGACCGTCCTACTCGTCCGCCTAGGTCTTGCTGGCCGACTTGGTCGACTTCGCCTTCGCGGCGGCACCGGCCGGCTTGTGCTCGGCCTTCGCGTCGGTCTTCGCGTCGGTCTTGGCACCCGCCTTGGGGGCCGCCTTCGCCGCGGGCTTCTTGACGGCGCCGACCTTCAGCTTCGGGGCGCCCTCCATCACGGGCGTCGACTCGGCGGGGGCGTAGGCGTTCGCCGTCGCGGGAACGCCGGCCTTGCCGCGGGCGAGCGCCTTCTTCGGCTCGGGCTTGGCGGCCGCCTTCGTGGCGGGGGAGGCAGCCTTTGAAGCGGTGGCGGTCGCCTTTGAGGCGGTGGCGGCCGCCTTGGCCTGATGGGCCGCTTCGCGCTTGGCCGCGACCGCCTCGAGCTTGGCCTTGCGGGCCTCGGCGATCTTGGCCGCCTTCTCCGCCTTCTCGGCCTCTTCCTGCTCGTTGAGGGCGATGGCGCCCTCGGCCGGGTCGCGGCCGATCCAGACCAGGATCGGCTGCAGCGGAGCGCGGGGCGGCAGGGCGCGATTGCGCAGGGCGGCGCTGTTCATGGTGGCGAAGGCCAGCGCCGCGGAGGGCGGAGCGGCGGCGGCCATCAGCTGCGCATTGGCGTTGTCGGCGCTGGCGCCGGCCGCCCCGGCGCTGGCCGTGATGGCGCCCTGGCCCTCGTCCACCGGCATCGGCTTCTTCCGGTCGCAGATGTAGGGCCGCATGTCCGGCGGCTCCGAGAGGCCGGAGACCGGCAGGGCGTCGAGGGTCTGCGCCCCCCAGCCCGGGGACTGGCTGAAGCCGTAGTCGAACAGGTCCGACGCCTTGAGGTCGCGTTCACGGGCGCTCGGCTGGCCCATCACCACGGTGAGGATGCGGCGCCCGTTGCGGGTCGCCGTGGCCACCACGTTGAAGCCGCCCGAGCAGATGAAGCCGGTCTTCATGCCGTCGGCGCCGGCATAGCGGCCCAGGAGACCGTTGTGGTTGGCCATCACCGAGCGGCCGAACTGGATCGCGCTGATCGAGAACAGGCCGCGGCTGTCGGGGAAATCGCGGATCAGGGCGCGCCCGAGGACCGCCATGTCGCGGGCCGAGGTCCACTGGCGGGCGTCCGGCAGGCCGTTGGGGTTGGTCCAGCGGCTCTCGCGCATGCCGATGCGCTGGGCGGTCTCGTTCATCATCTGGGCGAAGCCCTCGACGGAGCCGCCGAGATTCTCGCCGATCGCCCAGGCCACGTCGTTGGCCGACTTGACCATGATGATCTTGAGGGCGTTGTCGAGGGTCAGCTTGGTGCCCGGGCGGAAGCCCATCTTGGAGGGCGGCTCGGCGGCGGCGGCCGGCGAGATGGTGATCAGCGTGTCGAGGGAGAGCTTGCCCTGCCGGACGAGGTCCAGGGCGACGTAGGTGGTCATCAGCTTGGTGATGGAGGCCGGGAACCACGGATCCGTGGCAGCCTGCCCGTAGATCACCTTGCCGGAATCGACATCGACCACGAGGATCGGTGCGGTGGTGGCGTTCGCGGCGCCCGCACCCAGCAGGCTCGCCGCCACCGCGAGACCGACGACGAGGCGCCTCAACAATCCGTTCGACATCAGGCCTGTCTCAAGAAGGAACGCCCCGGCCCGATCGATGATCGGCCCTGGCGGGAAGCCGGTCAACGGCCAAGCTGGCATGCCACCCCTCCAGGAGGGACGGCAAGCGCGTCTCGCCGGATCGTGACATGGTCTCCACAAAGCCGCGTTCCGTGGCAGGAGGATGGCAGACCCTCTCGCAGATGCGAGAAGCCGGCGGAATCATGGTATACCGCCGCCCTCCGCATGGGTGGGGGCCGTCCGCGGCCCGTGGTGCCCGTGCGTTCGACCGCTTATGTGCGCGTCAGGCGCTGCGGCGGTCGAAGCGTGTTTCAGAGGATGGAGTGGGCTCGCCGGGACGGTTCGCCGGGGCGGGTGCCGAGGACGTGATGGCGTACGCAGTCAAGGAAGTGTTCCACACCCTCCAGGGCGAGGGCGCGCAGACGGGCCGGGCCGCGGTGTTCTGCCGCTTTGCCGGCTGCAATCTCTGGTCCGGCCGCGAGGAGGACCGCGCCGGCGCCGCCTGCCGGTTCTGCGACACCGACTTCGTCGGCCTGGATGGCGAGGGCGGCGGGCGCTTTTCCACGGCGCAGGACCTGGCCGACGCCATCGCGGGGACCTGGATGGGCGGGCCGCGCCACCGCTACGTCGTCTTCACCGGCGGCGAGCCGCTGCTCCAGCTCGACGAGGCCCTGATCGCGGCCGTCCACGCGGCCGGCTTCGAGATCGCGGTGGAGACCAACGGCACCCTGGCGGCCCCGGCCGGGATCGACTGGATCTGCGTCAGCCCCAAGGCCGGCAATCCCCTGGTCCAGCGCAGCGGGCACGAACTCAAGCTCGTCTTCCCGCAGGGGGAGGCCGCCCCGGACGCCTTCGCGGATCTCGACTTCCGCCACCACTGGCTCCAGCCCATGGACGGGCCGGACCGGGTCGCCCACACGGCCGCGGCGGTGGCCTATTGCCGGCGCGACGCGCGCTGGCGCCTCTCGCTCCAGACGCACAAGATCATCGGGATTCCCTGAGGATCCCGGAGGATCCCGCCCGCTCGCACCATGAAGATTGCTCGATGAAGATCACCCAAGCCTTCACCTTCGAGGCGGCCCACCGCCTGCCGAACGTGCCCGAGAGCCATCGCTGCCACCGCATGCATGGGCATTCCTACCGGGTCGAGCTCACCCTCTCGGGCGCCGTCGACCCGGCCACCGGCTGGGTGGTGGATTTCTTCGACGTCGAGCACGCGTTCGCGCCGGTGCTGGCCCGCCTCGACCATTACTGCCTCAACGAGATCGAGGGGCTGGAGAACCCCACCGCCGAGCACATCGCGGCCTGGATCTGGGACCGCACTAAGGCGGCGCTGCCGGCCCTCTCCTCCGTGAAGGTCTACGAGACGCCGATGTCCTGGGCCGAGTACGAGGGCGAGGCCTCGTGCCGCGAGGCACCGCCATGAGGGGCCCTGCGATGAGCGGCGGCGGCGCCCTGGTCCTGTTCTCGGGGGGCCAGGATTCCACCACCTGCCTCGCCTGGGCGCTGGAGCGCTTCGACCGGGTCGAGACCCTCGGCTTCGACTATGGCCAGCGCCACCGCATCGAGCTCGATGGCCGGGACACCCTGCGCCGGGGCCTCGCGGCCCTGAAGCCCGCCTGGGCGGCGCGCCTCGGCGACGACCACACGCTGGCCCTCGACGCCCTGGGCCAGGTTTCCGAGACGGCGCTGACCCGCGACACCGCCATCGCGTTCGAGGACAGCGGCCTGCCCAACACCTTCGTGCCGGGCCGCAACCTCCTGTTCCTCACCTTCGCGGCGGCTCTGGCCTATCGCCGGTCGCTGACCCACCTCGTCGGCGGCATGTGCGAGACCGATTATTCCGGCTACCCGGATTGCCGGGACGACACCGTCAAGGCGCTGCAGGTGGCACTCAACCTCGGGATGGACCGTCGCTTCGTCCTGCACACGCCCCTGATGTGGATCGACAAGGCCGAGACCTGGCGGCTGGCCGAGGACCTCGGCGGCCCGGCGCTGGTCGACCTCATCGTCGAGGACAGCCACACCTGCTACCTCGGCACCCGCGGCGACCGCCATCCCTGGGGCCACGGCTGCGGCCAGTGCCCCGCCTGCGACCTGCGGGCGAATGGCTATGCCAAGTTCGTCGCCGAGCCGGTGACACCGCCGCCCGCCTGAACCGCCGGCGACCGGGCCGCGATCCGGTCGAGGAGGACGTGCGGCACCGTCAGGGCCGAGAGCATCCGCAGGGTGAGGCACAGGAGGGTGCCGGCGCCGGAGCCGGAGCCGGCGGCGTAGAGCGGCCACAGGGCCGCGCCGAGCAGGAGCGTCAGGCCGAAGACCGGCAGCGACGCGCGGACGGCCTTGCCCAGGCTGTCGATGCCGGGCGCCCGGGTCGGATCGTTCACCAGCGCGCGCATGTGCCGGGGGCCGTGGAGGCCGACGAAGTACAGGGTGAAGGCGGTGAGCGGCGGCAGCAGCCAGAAGGCGGCCGCCAGGCCGGCGATCTCGCCGCGCACGGACCAGGACCGGGCCTGCACGAGCACCCAGTACGCCGCGAGGGCGAGCCAGAGCCAGGACGCCGCCACCCACCAGCCGGGGAGCAGCGGCATCGGCAGGCGCGTGACGGCCGCGAACAGCCCGGCGGTCTCCTCGGGGCGCAGCAGGGCCGGCAGCGCGACCGGCAGCCCGCCGCGCACCAGGATCTCCAGCGGCCGGCCCGGGCCGGCATCCTCCTCGCCGAAATGCAGCACCGAGAGGGCGAGGAAGCCCGCCAGGGTCGCCATCGGGGCGACGTGCCAGGCGAGCAGGACGAGGCCGGCGAGGCCGAGATACGGCACCGCGAAGACCCCGAACCAGGCGCGTCCGAAGCGGGGGCGCAGCAGGGGCGCGGCCACGGCCCCGTCGAGGGCGCCGTGCGGCACGCCGAGCCCGATCACCACCGCCAGGGCCGCGAGCCAGGACGCCTCGCGCGGCAGGGCCGCGGAGGCGACGAGGGCGAGGGCCACGCCGGCGCCCGCCAGGGGCAGCACGCCCGCTCCCCCCGAACCGACGCGCCGGCGGCGCGCCCGGACGGGCGTCCCGAGAACCGGGAGGACCGGGCGAGCCGCCATCCGGGTCAGGCCGCCCGGCGCAGGGGCGCGGCCGTGGCCTTGCCTTCCGCGAGGTCCCGGTCGACCGCCCGCGTGGTCTGCAGCGTCGCCATCACGCCGTAGACCACCTTCGCGGTCAGATCGAGGATCGCCACCACGGCCAGGGCCACGGCGGGGGACAGGATGCCGAGGCCGTCCTGGCCGACGAGGAGCACGACGGGATAGGCGCACCAGACCACCGAGAGGAACACGGCGTTGCGCAGGAAGGCGGACCGAACATCGGCCCGTTCCGTGGCGTTCTCCTCCCGCAGCTGCACGAAGATCCCGTAGAACACGGCCAGGAACGCGCCGCAGGAGATGGCGAACCAGGTCCACTTCACCCAGGCGACCGTCGACAGGCCGAAGGCCAGGGCGGTGACGATCATGATCAGGTCGGAGCCGACGAGGCCCCAGACGACGGCCGGACGACGCATCCCCGAATGCATCGCCGTGCGGGCGAGGCCGACGAGGAGCAGGGGCGTGGTGAAGGTCCAGTCGAGGTAGCGGGCGAAGTAGAACTGCCGCGCGACATCCGCGGCCTCCGGACCGGCCGGCAGGGCGATGCTCCCCTGCCCCGTCGCCATGGCGAAGTAGGAACAGGCCGCGATGATCGGCACGATCCCGTGGATGATGGCATCCGCCTCCTCCGCGGGCGTCCGCCGCTTCCCGAGGAACAGGATCGCGGCGGCACCCGCCGCCATGCCGGCGAAGCCGAGCCAAAGCCAGAATTGAGGCGTCATCACTATCTCGTCGGTACGGGGATGAAAGGCCGGCCCGGAACGTGGCGGCCCTCCTGCCCAATTGGCGTCGGCGCCGTTCGTTGCGGGGACGCATGGTCACAGTCGAGTGAGACCGGAACGCCCGCCGAGCCGGGCCCGACGCATCGGGGCGCGGGATCGGACGAGGGGCCGGCCTCGTCCCGATCCCGGCACCGCGCCGAGCGGTCGAGACCGGGAGGCCGGCCGGCGCGCTCGGCGAGGATTCCCGCAGGCCGCCGGCGCCCCGTCGGCCAGCGCGAAGATCGGGAAAGCGGTCCCGGCGCCCCCGGCGACGCGCGGGCCTTCGGCATGGCGGAGTCGCACCGCAAAGACCGCTCTTCCGAACGCCGCGATCCGTTGCTCAAGTCAACACGACCGTCGACGGCGCAGTAAAATCGAAGTTACGCATTTAATCCGTCATCACGGAAAGTTTATAACCGCAAGATCAACTGTCATTTCTGTTGCCTATGGATCACGTCTAGGCCGGAAAGCAGGCAATCTGCTTCGGAAGATGACCTTTGAACGCCATCAGATCTATGCGCCACCGCCAGACATCGGCATGTCGAGGGTGGGCAGGCACCGTCCCTCCATCCCGAAAGTCCTGAACCCGAAGGCCCTTTCCGATGCTCAAGACGCTGCTCCTTGCCGGCAGTGCCGCGGCCCTCCTCACCAGTGCCGCCGCTGCCGCCGACCTGCCTCGCCGTCAGGCCCCGCCGCCGGTCTTCACGCCCATTCCGGTCTTCACCTGGACGGGCGCCTATTTCGGTATCAACGCCGGCTACGTCTTCAGCGAGAACGACACGATCCGCACCACGGGCATCAACACCCCGGGCGGCGCTCAGCTGCAGAACAACGTCCTCAACGGCCTGCGTCAGGCGTCCGTGCGGAACGCGACCGAAGGCTTCACCGGCGGCGGCCAGGTCGGCTACAACTATCAGTTCACGCCGGGCAGCGGCATCGTGGTCGGCCTCGAGGCCGATGCGCAGTACACCGACCTCCAGCGCACCACGACCCAGGTCATCTTCAACCCGGTCTTCAATCCGAACCAGCTGACCAACAGCTACCGCACCGAACTGTCGTTCCTCGGCACCGTCCGCGGCCGGATCGGCTACGCCTTCAACAAGTTCCTGATCTACGGGACCGGCGGCTTCGCCTACGGCGATGTCACCCAGCGCATCGCCTTCACCACGGGCGTGCCCGTCACCTATGCGGGGTCGCGCTCCAACATCGAGACCGGCTACGCCTATGGCGGCGGCATCGAGTACGCCCTGCCCACGGACTCGTTCTTCAACTTCTTCAAGTCCAGCGCCGTCACCCTGAAGGCCGAATACCTGCGCTACGACCTCGGCAGCCGCAATCTGCTCGTCGCCAGCGTCGGCGGTCCCGGGGTCGGCTACAACAGCCGCATCTCCACCGAGGGCAGCATCGCCCGGGCCGGCCTGAACTACAAGTTCGGCAGCTACTAGGCCCGACCCAGCCGGCACCCCGGGATCGCACCCGGGGTGCCGGCTCCGTTGTCTCCCGACCGCGATCCGTTTGCCCGTGGGGTGCGCCCGTGATGAAACCGAACCTGCTGCTTCTCGCCGCCGCCGCCCTCACCGTCGCCACGCACGCCCGTGCCGAGCCCGAGACGGAGGCCATCGTCGACGCCCTGTTCAAGGCCGGCGGCAATCAGCCGAACGTGCGCGGGAGCGGGGCCAAGGGCGTCTGCGTCAAGGGCAGCTTCACGCCCTCGGCCGAGGCGCAGGGCCTGTCCAAGGCTCCGCATTTCACGAGCGCCTCCGGCAAGCCCCTGCCGATGACGGCCCGCTTCTCCATGGGCGGCAGCAACCCGAAGGCGTCCGACAAGGCCAAGCCGGTCACGCGCGGCTTCTCCATGCGGATCACCCACCCGACCGGCGACATGGTGTTCGTGTTCATCTCGGCCCCGGTCTTCGGCACGAAGACCCCGCAGCAGCTGCTCGAGTTCGCCACGGTGCGGGCGCCGGGACCGGACGGAAAGCCGGATGCCGAGAAGATCAAGGCCTTCGGAGCGGCCAACCCCGAGACGACGCGCCAGGCGGCCTGGCTCACCGCGCGCCCGGTGCCGGCGAGCTACGCGGGCGTCGATTACTGGGGCGTCCACGCCTACACGCTCACCGACGCCAAGGGGACGGCCACGGTGGCCAAGCTGAAGACCGTGGCGACAGCGGGCCAGCTCGGCCTGACGGACGACGAGGCCAAGGCCAAGCCCGACGCCTTCTACGCCGACGAGTTGACGGAGCGGCTGGCCCAGGGGCCGGCCACGTTCGACCTCGTGGCGATCCGCGGCGAGCCCGGCGATCCGACCCACGATCCCACCGTTCTCTGGCCCGAGGAGAACCGCAAGGCGACCCGGCTCGGCACCGTGGCGATCGACGCCCTCGAACCGGCAGCCACCTGCGACGCGGCCACCTTCGACCCGGTCACAGACCTCCCCGACGGCGTCGCCGGGCCGGCCGACGACCCGATGTTCGCCATCCGCTCGCCGGCCTACGCGATCTCGCTGTCGCGGCGCGCCAACTGAGCCCGAGCGGAACCCGAAGACGTTTTCCTGGGCGTTTCCCCGGGGCGTCACGCCGGTCGCGACGGGTGCCCGAGAAAAGGTGCCCGCAGAAAGGTGTCCGTCGGGTCGCCCGGCGGCCGCGCCGGGCCCACACCCGAGGCCCACGCCCTAGGCCCAGGCCCTGAGCGCCTCCGGGGTCGTGAAGTCCGGCGGCCGGACGTCGCGGGCGGCGCCGCGCGTCGCCGCGATGCCCTTCGGGAAACCGCTCCGGCTCCGGTAATCCGCGCGCACGCGCTCCGAGGGCGCCAGGGGGGCGTCGGAGAGGGCCTGGGCGCAGAGCACGTCGACCACACCGACGCCCGCCAGGGCGCCGAGGGCGATGGCGGTGTTGGCGCGATGGCGCGGATCGCCGGTGAGCCCGGGCAGGACGGTGGCGACGTCGAGGCCGTCACCGGCCACCCGGGCCCAGATCCAGGGGGTCGGATCGCGGGAGCCGAGGATGCCGACGCCCTGGACGATCTCACGCACGCCGTAGGCACGCACCAGCGCGCCGGCGCGGGGCATGCCGAGCCAGCGCGCGATCGCGTCGCCGCAGGTCAGCTCGGTGACTCCGAGGGCGAGGGAGAACCAGCCGAGGCCCTGCGCCACCTGGCGCGTGGCCGGATCGGGCCGGCGCCGGTGGTCCGAGGACAGCCGGGAGGGTGGGCGTTCGGGCCTTGTCCGGCCGGGACGAGCGGGCGGATTCGGACGGGACGCGGATGCGGGCATGCGGACCTCCTCGATCGGGAAAACGGGCGGCGCTCAGGGCCGGAGCACGACCTTGATGCAGTTGTCCTTCTTGTCGCGGAACGTCTTGTAGAGTTCGGGCCCGTCCTCGAGGCCGCCCCGGTGGGTGATGACGAAGGAGGGGTCGATCTGCCCGTCGGCGATGCGCTTCACAAGGTCGTCGGTCCAGCGGTTGACGTGGGTCTGCCCGGTGCGGACCGTCAGCCCCTTGTTCATCAGGGCGCCCATGGGGATCTTGTCCACGAGGCCGCCATAGACGCCCGGGATCGAGAGGATGCCGGCCGGGCGGCAGACGTAGATCATCTCCCGCAGCACCGTGGCCCGGTCGCTCTCCAGCATCATCGCCTGCTTCACGCGGTCATAGGCCTGCTCCAGGGCGCGGGGGGCGTGCGCCTCCATGCCGACGGCGTCGATGCACTTCTCGGGGCCCTTGCCGCCGGTCAGTTCGTTGAGCCGCTCGACCGTGCTCTCCGTGCCGTTGTCGATGGTGATGGCGCCGCCCGCGCGGGCCATGTCCAGGCGCTCGGGCACGCGGTCGATGCAGATCACCTGCTTGGCGCCGAGCAGGATGGCCGAGCGGATCGCCATCTGCCCGACGGGGCCCGCGCCCCAGATCGCCACGGTGTCGGTGGGTTGGATGTCGGCCTGCACCGCCGCCTGCCAGCCGGTGGGGAAGATGTCGCCGAGGAACAGCACCTGCTCGTCGGTGAGCTCGTCCGGCACCTTGATGTGGGTCGTGTCGGCGAAGGGCACGCGCACGTACTCGGCCTGTCCGCCCTGGTAGCCGCCGGTGAGGTGGGTGTAGCCGAACAGGCCCGCGGTGGTGTGCCCGAAGGCCTTGGCGGCGAGGTGCTTGTTGCGGTTGGAGCGCTCGCAGACCGAGAAGAAGCCGCGCTTGCACTGGTCGCAGGCGCCGCAGACGATCGTGAACGGGATCACCACCCGCTCACCCTTGCGCAGGCTGCCGTTGACGCCCTTGCCGGTCTCGACGACCTCGCCCATGAACTCGTGGCCCATGACGTCGCCCTTCTCTATGCCGGGCATGAAGTGGTCGTAGAGGTGGAGGTCGGAGCCGCAGATCGCGCACGCCGTGACCTTGATGATCGCGTCCCGGTCGTCCTCGATCCGCGGATCGGGAACGGACTCGCAGCGGATGTCCTGGGTTCCGTGCCAGACGAGGGCCTTCATCGCATCTCTCCCACGTACGGTTTCGTGTCGCCGATACGCTGAGAACCCGGCGACGGGACGTGGGTTCGGTCCCGGGTTACAGGCCTTCATCGGGCAGGCGGCTCGGCTCCGAGACCAGCGCGTCGCGTTCCCGCCGCAGGAAGTCGATCAGGCGCTCCGCGAGGCGTCCCGGCGGGTGGCCCGCCGGCCGGATCAGCGTGGTCTCGATCGACAGGGCCGGCCGGAACGGGCGCAGCACGATCGGCAGGCCGGTGAGTTCGCCCGCCGGGACCGGATCGACGATGGCGAGGCCCAGGCCCTCCGCCACCAGCCCGCAGCGCGCCGCCGTGTACTGGGCCATCAGGGGGAAGCGCGGCACGCACCCGGCCTCGGCGAAGCGGGCCTCGACCGCCTCCTGGAACAGGCCGGGCCCGCCGGCGATCAGGGTCTCGCCGGCCAGGTCCGCGACCGCGATGGAGCGCCGGCGCGCCAGGGGATGCCGGCGCGGCAGGGCGCAGACCGCATCGACCGTGAGGAAGCGCTCGGCCGTCACCCCCGCATGGCCGGCGCGTGGCCGGGCGAGGCCGAGGTCGCACCGGCCCGAGGCGGTCCAGGCCCAGATCGTGTCGGGGCTCGGCACGTGGACGGCGACGCGGGCCCCGGGATGCTCCGCCATGAGGCGCCGGATCGCCCGCGGCAGCAGGCGGGAAGCCAGGGAGGGCTGGCAGGCGACGCGCAGGGGCCCGGTGCCGAGCTCGCGGATCTGCCGGGCGGCGCGGGTCAGCTGCTCGAGGCCGGCCTGACTGCGCTCGACCTCGCGGGCGAAGGCCTCCCCCTCCGGCGTGGGGCGGGCGGTGCCGTGGCCGCGCACGAACAGCGACAGGCCGGTCTCGGCCTCGAGCTGCGCCATCGCCCGGCTCACGTGGGGCTGGCCGATCCCCAGCGCCGCCGCAGCCCGGGTCATGCCCCCGTGGCGCATCACCGCGCGGAAGAGATCGAGGTGGCCCGGGTTGATCATGCCTCGCCCGCATGGAAACGCGCCGATCCGTCATTTGACGGCATGGCCGCGGAATGGTTGTCAAGGCGCCCGTGTCCCGAACAGGTGCCAGGCCGATGTTCAACCTCCTGCTTCCCGTGGCCCTCTCCGTCATGGCGGGCGCCAGCATCGTGGTGCAGCAGGCGCTGATCGCGAATCTCCGGATTGCCCTGAACTCCTCCGCCTGGGCCGGCTTCGCGAGCTACTTCGTCGGCCTCCTGTCCATGGTGGTGCTGGCCCTGGCCCTGCGCGACCCGCTGCCGGCGTCCAGCCTGACGGCGCGCATCCCGTGGTGGGCCTGGAGCGGCGGCTTCTTCGGCGCGGTCTTCATCGCGCTGGCCACGATCCTGGTGCCGGAGCTCGGCGCGGCGACCTTCCTGGCTCTCCTTGTCACCGGCCAGATGCTAGCCTCGGTGGCCTTCGATCATTTCGGCTGGCTCGGCCTCGCCCAGCGCGAGCTCGACACGACCCGCGTGCTCGGCGTGGCGCTCCTGATCGGCGGCGTGGTGCTGATCCGGCGCTGAACCGGTCGGCCCTCAGGCCCCGACCACGTGCAGGACGATCTCCCGGCGGTGCGGCCGGTCGCGGTGCTCAACGAGGTAGATCCCCTGCCAGGTCCCGAGGGCGAGGCGCCCGCCCCGCACCGGCACGCCGAGGGCGGAATCCGTCACCATCGTGCGGATATGGGCCGGCATGTCGTCCGGGCCCTCGGCGCCGTGGACGTAGCCGGCGTGGCGCGGCGCCAGCCCGTCGAGGGCGGTGAGGAGGTCGGTCTGCACGTCGGGATCGGCATTTTCCTGGATGGTCAGGGAGGCCGAGGTGTGCCGGCAGAACACGGTGACGAGCCCGGTGCCGATGCCGCTGCGCCCCAGGAACTCGGCCACCGACCGGGTGATGTCGGTGAAGCCCTGGCCCGGGGTCGAGACCGTGAGGGTCGCGCCCGCCTGCCGCTCGACACCGCCGCTGGCGAAGCCCTCCAAGGTACCGATCGTCCCCGCACGCCTCATCCTTGCGCCTCCGTCAGGGTCTCGCCCGGCGCGATCTCGCGCTCGCCGCGGGCCAGGATGGTCTCCAGGGCCTCGATCCGGTCGGCCTCCGCCGCCGGCTTGTCCCAGCGGATGCGTGCCACCCGGGGGAAGCGCATGGCGACCCCGGACTTGTGCCGGGTCGAGCGCTGCACTCCCTCGAAGGCGATCTCCAGGACGAGGCCGTGGTCGAGCCCGTAGGCGACCTCGCGCACCGGGCCGAAGCGCTTGGTGGTGTTGTTGCGGACGTAGCGGTCGAGCTTCTGCAGCTCGGCATCGGTGAAGCCGTGATAGGCCTTGCCGACGGGCACCAGCTCGGGCGCGCCGTCCTCGCGCGCGCGCCAGACCCCGAAGGTGTAGTCGGAGTAGAACGACGAGCGCTTCCCGTGCCCGCGCTGGGCGTACATCATCACGGTGTCGACCCGGAACGGCTCGCGCTTCCACTTCCACCACGGCCCCTTGGGGCGCCCCGGCAGGTAGGCGCTGTCGCGGGCCTTGAGCATGACGCCCTCGATGGCGTCGGCATCCTCGCCCGCCCCCACGGCGGCCGGGTCGGCGCGGGCCGCGGCCAGATCCGCCCAGGTCGCGAACGGCACCAGGGGCGAGAGGTCGATCCGGGCATGGTCGAGGGCCGCCACGAAGGCTTCCAGGCGGGCCCGGCGCTCGCTGAAGGGCAGCGGGCGCAGGTCCTCGCCCTCGGCGTGCATCAGGTCGTAGGCGCGGACATGGGCGGGAAACTCCTCCAGGAGCTTCGGGGTCACGGCCTTCCGGTTGAGGCGCTGCTGCAGCACGTTGAAGCTCTGCACCCGGGCCTCGCGCAGGATCAGCAATTCGCCGTCGATGGCGCCCGAGAAGGTGATGGCCTCGGTCAGATCCGGGAAGGCGCCGGAGATGTCCTCGCCGGTGCGCGAGTAGATCCGGGCGACCTGTGCGCCGGCCGCGTCGCGGCCGCCCACGAGCTGGACCCGGATGCCGTCCCACTTCCATTCGCCGGAGAAGGCGGCCGGATCGAGCTTCTCGAAATCGCCGTCCTCGTCGATGGGATGGGAGAGCATCGGCGGCCGGAACGGCGCCGGATTCAGGGTGGTGGGCCGCTCGCCCCTTCCCTCGACCCAGGCGAACAGGGTGGCGTAGGGCGGCTCCAGCCCGTGCCAAACCTCCTCGACGGCGTCGGCCTCGTGGCCGCCGAGCGCCCCGATCGCGGTCTTGGCGAGACGGGCCGAGACGCCGACCCGGAGCGCGCCGGTGATGAGCTTGAGCAGCGCCCAGCGCCCGGTCTCGTCCAGGGCGTCGAGCCATTCGGCGATGCGGGCGGGCAGGTCCGCCTTCTTCACGGTGCCCAGCGTCTCGACCACCTCGGCCAGGGTCGGCACGTGCGGCGGCGGGTTGTTGTGGCCGGGGCCGACGACCGCCTCGTCGCTCCGCGACGTGGGCGCCGGCCAGATGAGGGCCGTCGTCTCGGCCAGATCGCCCACGTAGTTGTGCGAGAGCCCAAACAGCACCGGGTCGATGCGCGCCTCGACCAGGCCGCGGATCATCGCGGGCTTGGCCTCGCGAAAGGTCAGGCCCCCGGTCATCGCCGCGAGGGCGTAGCCGCGCTCCGGGTCGGGGGCGTGGGCGAAATAATCCTGCAGCAGGCGCAGCTTGGCGTTGCGGCGCGGCTCGTAGGCGAGGCGGTCGAGGAGGTGGGCGAAGTCGTTCACGCGGCCTCCTCCGGTGCGGCGGCCGGCTCGGCCTCTCCGTCGTCGCCGTAGCCCAGCAGGTGCAGGGGCTTGGCCTTGATGCCCTGCGTCCCGCACCAATGGACCAGGGCGTCCTCCTGCCCGTGGGTGACCCAGACCTCCCCGGCCCCGGTCTCCAGGATGGTGCGGCAGAGATCGGGCCAGTCCGAATGGTCGGAGATGCAGAGGGGCAGCTCGACGCCCTTCTGGCGGGCCCGGGCGCGCACCCGCATCCAGCCCGAGGCGAAGGAGGTCACGGGGTCGGGGAACTTGCGCGACCAGACGTCCTGGATCGAGGAGGGCGGGCAGAGCACGATGGCCCCGTGGAGCTTGGCGCGCTCCGTCGCCACGACCTTCGGGGTCTCGCCCAGCGGGATGCCCTCCTGCTTGTAGAGCTCGGTGAGCTTCTCCATCGCGCCGTGCAGGTAGATCGGCCGGTCGTAGCCGGCCTCCCGCAGCAGCGCCATCACGCGCTGCGCCTTGCCCAGCGCGTAGGCCCCGACGATGTGGGCGCGCTCGGGGAACAGGGCCACGGAATCGAGCAGCTTCTTCACCTCGTCGCGGGTGTCGGGCATCCGGAACACCGGCAGGCCGAAGGTCGCCTCGGTGATGAAGACGTCGCAGGGCATGACCTCGAAGGGCAGGCAGGTCGGGTCGTAGGCGCGCTTGTAGTCGCCCGACACGACGACCCGGACGCCCTGCGCCTCGATCGCGATCTGGGCCGAGCCGAGCACGTGCCCGGCCGGCGCGAAGCGCACGGTCACGTCACCGATGCGGATCTCCTGCCCGAGGGGCGCCTCCTGGCGGCTCTCGCAGAACTCCGCCCCGTAGCGCACCGCCATGATGCGCAGGGTCTCGCCCGTGGCGAGCACCCGCCCGTGGCCGGCCCGGGCGTGGTCGGCATGCCCATGGGTGATCAGGGCGCGCGGCACCGGCCAGGTCGGATCGACATGGAAGCCGCCGAGGGGACAGTACAGGCCCTCGCGGGTCAGGGTGAGAAGATCGCTGGCGCTGAAACTCATCGGCGCGGCATATAGGGCGCCCGAAGCCCATGCGCAGCCACATGTCCCGTACGATCACCTCCGGCGACCTTCGCGCCGACCGGCGCTACGCCTACGCCCAGGGCTGCCTCGACGAGGGCAACCCGGACGGTGCCGCCGAGATGGCGGAGCAGACCCTGGAGATCGCCCCCCGCTTCGCTCCGGCCTGGTTCCTGCTCGGGCTCGCCCGCGAAGCCCGCTACGCGAAGGGCGGGCAGGCGAGCGATCACCACGCGGCCCTGCGCGCCTACGCCAATGCCCTCGACATCGATCCCGAGGATGCCCAGGGGGCGCGCCTCGCCCTGGTGCGCATCGGCGCCGGCGATGCGATCACCGCGATCTCGCCGGGCTACGTCCGGGCGTTGTTCGACGCCTACGCCCCCCGCTTCGATCGCCACCTCGTGGAGGGCCTGCGCTATCGCGGGCACGCGCTCGTCGCCGAAGCACTCGATGCCGCGGCGGGTCCGGCGACGCCCCTCGGGCGGGTGATCGACCTCGGCTGCGGCACGGGCCTCGTCGGGGCCGCCCTCGCCGGCCGGCCGGCGCACCTGACCGGGATCGACCTCTCACCCGGCATGCTGGCCGAGGCCGGGCGGCGTGGTTGCTACCATCGCCTGGTGGAGGGCGAACTGGTGGCGGCGCTCGCGGCCGAGCCCGCCGCCTCGGCCGATTGCGTCACGGCCGCCGACGTCATGATCTACGTGGGCGACTTTTCCGGCATGGTCTCCGGCAGCGCCCGCGTCCTGCGCCGGGGCGGGCGCTTCGCCTTCACGGTGCAGTCCCATGCGGGCGACGGCCTCATCCTGGGCGCGGATGCCCGCTACGCCCACGGCGACGCGCTGGTGCAGGAGACCCTGGCGGCGGCGGGCCTCAGCCGCGAGTTCGCCCAACCGGCCGTCGTGCGGCGGGAAAACGGTGCCGACGTCCCCGGCCGGGTGATCGTGGCCCGGCGGCGGTAACGTTCACGTTTGCGTTGCAGGCCTTGAGCGCTGGCGCACGACGCGGTTGAACCAAACGGGAGCGTGACTGTTGCCCCGGACGCATCGGAGCACCCCGCCCGTGACCTGACGTCGAGGTCCGGCCCCGCACCGAGCGTATCGGCCTTACGCCACCGTAGTTCAGCCGCCACACGGGACGGAGGATAGCAAACCTATGGCAGAGACGCAGAACAAGTCATTTCCGGCGAGCGCCGCGACGCGCATCCCCTTCGCCTTGGCGCTCTCGGCCGTGGCCGGTTGCGCCGATTCGATCGGATTCCTCGAGTTCTCGCAGCTGTTCATGTCTTTCATGAGCGGCAACACGACACGCTTCGGCGTCTCGGTCAGCCGCTTCGACTGGGAGAGCACGTCGCGCGTCGCCTCGGTCATCGTGCTGTTCTGCTTCGGTGCCTTCGCCGGCACCCTGATCGCGGCCTGGGTCGGGCGCTGGCGCCTCTCGGTGCTGCTCCTGCTGCAATCCGTGTTCCTGACCATCGGGCTGATCATCCCGCACGGCTCCTTCGCCTTCCCGCTCCACGCCTATCCGATCGTCATCGCGCTGGGCCTGCAGAACGCGACGCTGCAGGACGAGGGCGGGCGCAGCCTCGCGCTCACCTACGTCACCGGCGCCGTGGTGCGGTTCGGGACCGGGCTCGCCAACCTCATGCTCGGCACGGTGGCGCCCTCGTTCTGGATCCAGGCCCCCCTCTGGGCGGCCCTGAGCACCGGCGCGGTGATCGGCGGCTTCCTGCAGATGCGCTACGGTGAGGATGCGTTCCTGTTCCCGGCCGCGCTCTCGGCGCTTCTGGCCATCATCGCTCTGGGGCTGACGATCCTGAAGCCGGGCAGCCGCTACGTCAGCGGCGAGGTGGAGCGGCATCCGCCGGACGGCGCCGCCGCGGCCCAGATCTAACCGGCGAGCTAATCGGCTCCCCCGCTCCCGCGCAGCCGCTTGGTGGCGCTCCGCTTCGACTTGTCGTCGAGGCGGCGCTTCTTCGAGGCCAGGGTCGGGCGGGTGGCGCGTCGGGGGGTGGGCGGCACCGCGGCCTCGGCGACGAGCTCGGCCAAGCGCTCGCGGGCATCAGCCCGGTTGCGGTCCTGGGTCCGAAAGCGCTGGGCGCTGATCACGATCACCCCGTCGACGGTGAGGCGGCGGCCGGCCAGCCGCATCAGGCGCACGGCCACCGCATCCGGCAGGGAGGCCGAGTGCCGGGCGTCGAAGCGCAGCTGCACGGCCGTCGAGAGCTTGTTGACGTTCTGTCCGCCGGGGCCCGAGGCCCGCACGAAGGTTTCCTCCAGCTCCGCCTCGTCGATGGCGATGTGGGGCGTGCATTGCAGGGCCACGGCGGGGTCTCTCGCAGGCTGCGCGTCCAGGACACTTCTTGGACGCTACTCGGACGCTTCTAGGACGCTGCTAGGAGGCTTCGGCAGGCGTGCGGGCCCGCACCGCCAGGGCGTGGAGGCCGCGCTGGAAGGCCGGCGCGAGGGCGGCGTTGACCAGGCGATGCCGTTCGACGCGGCTCTTGCCTTCGAAGACGGCGGCAACCACGTCCAGTCGGAAATGCGTCTCCCCTTCGGGCCGCGCACCCGCATGGCCCGCATGCAGGTGCGATTCGTCGATCACCGCCAGGTCCTGCGGCGTCAGTTGCGCCTGGAGCGTGTCGGTGATCCAATCCTTCAGGGTCACGGTCTCGGTCATCGCGGACGTCTCCTCGTTGTTGCTGGGGGTCGGGCGCTGGCGCCCGGTCTCGCGCGTCAACCCCCGAACACCGCATGCGGCATCAGGCCCGCCGCTATTGTGTCTCCGACCCACCCCCTCATAATCGCCCTATCATGGATCTCAACTCGCCCCTGTTCGACAGCATCCGCATCAAGCCGTCCTGCGACGAGCCGAAGACGGCCGCGACCCAGACCTGCGAGACTCCCGGGTGCAAGAACCCCGGGCTCTACCGCGCGCCGAAGGGGCGCAAGGCGGAGGGGCAGTACTGGCGGTTCTGCATGGACCACGTGCGCGCCTACAACGCCACGTACAATTACTTCGACGGCATGAACGATGCCGCCGTGCAGGCCTTCCAGAAGGACGCGATCATCGGGCATCGCCCGACCTGGGCGATGGGGGTGAACCCGGCCACCGCCGGCGAGCGCGGCAAGGCGGCGCCGAAGCGCGACTGGGCCTATGTCGATCCCCTGGACATCCTGCGTGCCGAGGGTGTCGGTGAGACCGCCCGGCGCAAGGCGGCGCCCGAGCCGCGTCGGCCCCGGCACTCGGCGGCGACCCTCAAGGCCCTCGACGTGCTCGGCCTCGACGAGAACGCGGATTCGGCCGCCATCAAGGCGCAGTACAAGACCCTGGTGAAGCGCTTCCATCCCGACGCGAATGGCGGCGACCGCTCGTTCGAGGAGCGCCTGCGCGACATCATCCGGGCCCACGATGCCCTGCGCGCCGCCGGCCTCTGCTGACGCGCCGATCGCCGGATCGGTGCGGTTCCGGCATGATCGATGCACGTTTTCCGGGGCTCCCCTGCTCTGGGTGGGCGGCAATCGCCGGGCGAGGCCCTATATGCAGCCCTGACACCCCTTGGCGCCGCCCGGCGTCGACCTTTAGATGGCGGTCGCGCGCGGTTCATCCTTCCCGAACCGCCAGGCCCCGAAGTCCGACACAGCCCGCGTGTTCCGTGACACCCCCACGGCACCCGCGCCCCGACGAGGTCCTTATGCTTTCTGACGTCTCGCCCGCCTCGCTCCCCGACCGGGATGTCTCCGTCCGAGAGGCCTTCGGCATCGACCTCGACCTCCGGGTCCCGGCCTTCTCGCAGAGCGAGGAGCACGTGCCGGACCTCGATCCGGACTACATCTTCGATCGGGAGACCACCCTGGCGATCCTGGCGGGCTTCGCCCGCAACCGGCGCGTGATGGTCACGGGCTATCACGGCACCGGCAAGTCGACCCATATCGAGCAGGTCGCGGCGCGCCTCAACTGGCCCTGCATCCGGATCAACCTCGACAGCCATGTCTCGCGCATCGACCTCGTCGGCAAGGACGCGATCGTGCTGCAGGACGGCAAGCAGGTCACGGCCTTCCAGGACGGCATCCTGCCCTGGGCGCTGCAGAACAACGTCGCCCTGGTCTTCGACGAGTACGATGCCGGCCGCCCCGACGTGATGTTCGTGATCCAGCGCGTGCTCGAGCTGTCGGGCCGCCTGACGCTGCTCGACCAGAAGCGCGTGATCCGCCCGCACCCCGCCTTCCGCCTGTTCGCCACCGCCAACACGGTGGGCCTCGGCGACACGTCCGGCCTCTATCACGGCACCCAGCAGATCAACCAGGGCCAGATGGACCGCTGGTCGATCGTCACCACCCTGAACTACCTCGCCCACGACCGCGAGGTCGACATCGTCCTGTCGAAGGCAGCGCATTACCAGCGCGACGGCGGCCGCGACATCGTCAACCGCATGGTGCGCGTGGCGGACCTGACCCGCAACGCGTTCATGAACGGCGATCTCTCCACCGTCATGAGCCCGCGCACGGTGATCACCTGGGCCGAGAACGCCGACATCTTCCAGGACATCGGCTTCGCCTTCCGGGTGACCTTCCTCAACAAGTGCGACGAGCTGGAGCGCACCCTGGTGGCGGAGTTCTACCAGCGCGCCTTCGGCAAGGACCTGCCCGAGAGCGCCTCGAACGTCGCCCTGAGCTGAGCCCCTTCCGTCCGTTTCGAGGAAACCGTCGACCCGCATGTCGATCTCCAACCGCAAGCCCGGCGACCGGCGCGAGCCCGTCGCCGAACCGCTCAAGCGCTCGGTGGCGGGCTGCCTGCGCGCCATCGCCAAGCGCTCCGAGATCGAGGTGGTCTATGCCAGCGACCGCCCGGCGCTGACGGGCGAGAAGGCACGCCTGCCCGAGCCGCCGCGCAAGCTGACGCCGGAAGACGTCGCGATCCTGCGGGGCAACGCCGACTCGATGGCCCTGCGGCTCGGCTGCCACGACGTCGCCGTGCATCGCCGGCTGGCGCCGGAGAATGCCGGCGCCCGGGCGGTCTTCGACGCGGTCGAGCAGGCCCGCGTCGAGGCCATCGGCTCGCGGCGCATGGCCGGCGTCGCCGCGAACCTCTCGGCGATGCTCGAGGACCGCTACCATCGCGGCGGCAAGTACGAGGACATCACCGACCGGGCCGACGCCCCGATGGAGGATGCCGTCGCCCTGATGGTGCGCGAGCGCCTCACCGGCGCGGCCCCCCCTGACGCGGCCCGGAAGATCGTCGACCTCTGGCGCCCGCATATCGAGGAGAAGGCGGGCACGAATCTCGACGGGCTGATCGGCGCGATCGAGAACCAGCGCGCCTTTGCCCGCTCGGTCCGCGACCTCCTCACCTCCCTCGACATGGCGGACGAGACGCCGTTCGACCCCGAGGACGACGAGAACGAGGACGAGAACGACGCCCAGGACGATGAGCAGACCCCGAGCGAGGGCGAGGCCGAGGAGCAGTCCCAGGGCGACCGCTCCGAGATGGAGACCTCGCAGGAGGCCACCGACGAGTTGCAGGAAGGCGCCACCGAGGCCGCCGATGCGCCCTCCGGTGAGTTGCCCGACGAGGCCGAGAACGCCGAATCCGAGGAGGCGTCGGAGGCTTGGCGCCCGCCGTCGCAGCTGACGAACGAGCCGCGCGGCCCGGAATACAAGGTCTTCAACCCGCGCTTCGACGAGATCATCCACGCCGAGGACCTCTGCGACGCCGAGGAGCTGGCGCGCCTGCGCAGCTACCTCGACAAGCAGCTCGCCCATCTCCAGGGCGTGGTCGGGCGCCTCGCCAACCGGCTGCAGCGTCGGCTCCTGGCCCAGCAGAACCGTGCCTGGGACTTCGACCTCGAAGAGGGTCAGCTCGACCCCGCGCGCCTCGTGCGCGTGGTCACGGATCCGTTCCAGCCGCTCTCATTCAAGCGCGAGAAGGACACGAACTTTCGCGATACGGTGGTCACGCTCCTGCTGGACAATTCCGGCTCGATGCGCGGGCGGCCGATCACGGTGGCGGCGACCTGCGCCGACATCCTGGCGCGTACCCTCGAGCGCTGCGGCGTCAAGGTCGAGATCCTGGGCTTCACCACGCGCGCCTGGAAGGGCGGACAGTCGCGCGAGGCGTGGCTCGCCGGCGGCAAGCCCAACACCCCGGGCCGCCTCAACGACCTGCGCCACATCGTCTACAAGAGCGCCGACGCGCCCTGGCGCCGGGCGCGCAAGAACCTCGGGCTGATGATGCGCGAGGGCCTGCTCAAGGAGAACATCGACGGCGAGGCGCTGGACTGGGCGCACAAGCGCCTGCTGGGCCGGCCCGAGCAGCGCAAGATCCTGATGGTGATCTCGGACGGTGCGCCGGTCGACGATTCGACGCTGTCGGTCAATCCCGGCAACTACCTCGAGCGCCACCTGCGCTGGATGATCGAGGACATCGAGACCCGGTCGCCGGTGGAACTGCTGGCCATCGGCATCGGCCACGACGTGACGCGTTACTACCGCCGCGCGGTGACGATCATCGATGCGGAGGAGCTCGGCGGTGCGATGACCGAGAAGCTCGCCGAACTCTTCGAGGAGGATTCGGGCACGCCGGCGCCGCAGAAGCGGGCCGCCGGCGGGCGGCGCTAGCGTTTGCCCAGGCCTCACGTCTGTCAGGGATCAGCGAGACCCGGTTATCCCGGAGAGACGCGCGTCGAGTCAGGCATCGAGGGTCTGTCCGGCTCAAGATGAACCTGAGAGAGTCTAGTGCTCACGCCGCCCTCTGCGCCAGCGCGTCGAGGGCGGCCGCCACCGCGTCGGCATCGAGCCGCCGGATGACGGGGCCCGAGGTCCAGACCAGCATCGGGACCACGCGGTGGCGCGGGTAGATCTCCGCCAGGAGCGCGGCGTAGAGGGCGATCTGCCCGGCTTCCGCGCGGGGCAGCGGCGCGCCCGCCCGCGGGGGCCGGCCCGTCTTGAAATCCGCGACCCAGACCGTGTCCTCGGCGATGGCCAGGCGGTCGACCCGACCGAAGACCGGACGCGAGACGCCTCCGACCACGACCCGTCCCGACAGCGTCACCTCGGCCCGCGCCTCCGGTGCGAAGAGCGGGGCCAGGTCCGGTTCCGCGAAGAGGTGCAGGGTCGCGGCGACGATGCCGTCCTGCTTGGCCCGGTCGAATCCGGGGGCACGGGCGCGCACGAAGGCCGTCGCGGCGGCCTCCCGCTGAGCCGGGTCGATCCGCGGCAGGTGCTCCACCAGGGAGTGGATCAGGGTTCCGCGCCGGCGCGCCTCGCTGTCGGCCTGGCGCTGGCCCGGCTCGCGGCGGGTATCGGCGGCTCCCAGCGCGCCGGATGGCGTCACCGGAGGGGCGGCCTCGACCTCGGCCGGGACGGGCGCCTCCAGCCAGGCCGGCAGCTCCGGCGGCCCTTCCGGCATCGAGGGAGCCGGGGCCGCCGGCTGCGCCGCGCCGCCCTCGCGCCACAGCGTCGCGGCGCCGTAGGCGGTCTCCAGGACCTCCCCGGAGCCGAAGGACTCCTCCATGCCCGTGCGGATCATCTCGCACCAGGCCGCCTCGCTCGGAGCCTCGTGCCCCCGATGGGGCGCGATGACGAGGCGGTCGGCGGCCCGGGTCATCGCCACGTAGAGCAGACGGTTGTGCTCTTCGCGGGCACGGGATTGCAGGGTGGCGCGGGCCTCCGTCACGGCCTCGCAGTCGCCCGCCTTGGCCCCGGCCCAGATCGGCGGCAGCGGCGCCGCGCCCTGGCCGAAGCGCTGGACCCCCGACAGGAGCGGCAGGAGCGGCGGATCGTTGCGGCCCAGGGCCTCGCAGCCGTCGATGACGACGACCACCGGCGCCTCCAGCCCCTTCGCCCCGTGCACCGTCATCACCCGGACCTCGTCGCGGCCGGAATCGAGATCGCGCTTGACCGTGTGGCCGCCCTCCCCGCGCCCCGGAACGGTGTCGTAGCGGGCCAGGAATCCGCCGAGGGAGGGCGCGTCGGGCGCCTGCTCGGCCTGCGCCGCCGTCATCAGGAAGACGTCGATGGCGTCGCCGGCCTCGCCGCCGAGGCGGGAGACCAGGGCGCGCCGGCCGCCCCGCGCGCCGAGCAGCGCGGCGTAGAACCCGAACGGTCCCTCGCAGGCCGCCAGTGCGATCCAGGATGTCAGGGCCGCATGGCCCCGGATCGCGGCCGGGTCGCCGGCGGCGGCGTGCCGGGCCAGCGCATCCTCCAGGGTCTCGTGCAGGTCGCGACGGGCCGCGATGCGCACGAGGTCGTCGTCGTCGAAGCCGACGAGGGGCGTCTTCAGGGCACCGGCCAGGGTCAGGTCGTCGGCCGGCAGGAGTCCGGCGCGGCCCACCGCCACGAGGTCGTTGACGGCGATGTGGGCGGCGATGTCGAGGCGGTCCTGGCCGGCGACGGGCACGCCGAGGGCCTTCATGGCGCGGATGACCTCCTCGAAGGCCGCCGAGCGCTTGCGCACCAGGATGAGGATGTCGCCCGGCCGCCAGACCCGGCCGGTCTCGTCGCCGCTGGTGATCCAGGTCAGGGCCGCCCGGGCGACCCGGCGGGCGGTGACGATGGCCGGCGCGTTGGTCTCGGGCGCGTCGACGGGAGCGGCCCAGGCGTCGGGCTCGGGCTCGTCCGCCGGCTCCTCGATGGGCCAGAGTTCGACGGTGCCGGGCGCGGCTTTGCGCGCGGTACTGTGGGTGGTGCCGACGGCCGTGTCGTCGAAGGACAGGCCCTCGTAATGGGCTGCGATCTTGAAGGTCGCGTCCACCGCGCGCAGGACACCGCCGGCCGAGCGGAACGAGAGTTCGAGCCGCACGTCCTCGAAAGCGAGCTCGGCGCCCGCGGCCGCCCGTTGCCAGTCACGGCGGGTGGTCTCGAATTCGCGCGGTTCGGCGCCCTGGAAGCTGTAGATCGACTGCTTCGGGTCACCGACGGCGAAGCGGGTCCGTGCGACCTCGCGAGCCCCCTCGCCGGAGGCGAACTCCGCGGTGATGCGGCGCAGGATCTCCCACTGGTGCGGGTTGGTGTCCTGCGCCTCGTCGATGAGCACGTGGTCGACGCCGCGGTCGAGCTTGTACAGCACCCAGGTGGAATCGACCCGGCCGAGGAGGTCGAGGGTCTTGTGGATCAGGTCG
Organism: Methylobacterium sp. V23; assembly: GCF_002917135.1. Lineage (NCBI taxonomy): Bacteria > Pseudomonadati > Pseudomonadota > Alphaproteobacteria > Hyphomicrobiales > Methylobacteriaceae > Methylobacterium > Methylobacterium sp. V23. The sequence goes on along the minus strand of NZ_PDHT01000001.1, from coordinate 546,157 downwards.
TCGAAGTCGAGGGCGCCGAGGCGGGCCTTCTGGGCTTCGACCCGGCGGTGGATCTCGCCCGCGAGGGTGAAGAGGGCGTGGGTGCGCTCCAGGGCGCGCACGCCGCGGAGCGTGTCCTGCAGCGGTTCAAGGCGGTCGCGCTCGTCGCACAGCGCCTGCTTGGCGTCCTCCGGCACCGCTTTCGTGCCGAGGCTCCGGTCGGCTTTCGGCGTGCCCTCCTTGGTGAAGAAGATGCCGAGGTACGTCTCCAGGGCTTCGGCCGGTGAGGCCGCCGCTTCCACCACGAGCAGCTTGTCGGCGACGCCGTCATCGGTGGCCTTGCCGGTGCGCAGGCGACCGGCGAGTGCTGTGAGATCGCCCAGGACCCCGTCGAGCATGCGCGCCTCGATCGCCGCCGCGCTCTCGCCCGCCCGGACCCCGAGGGCGTCGGCCAGCGCTGCGAAGGGCCCTTCGAGACCGAAGCGGCTGTCCAGCACGTCCCGCGCCCGCATGGCGCTGCGGATCGCCTTGCGCAGGGCATCCCCCGTCGCCTCGGGGCCGACGACGGCGAGGGCCTCGCCGAGATGCGGATGCCGGCCGCCGATGGCGTCAGCCAGCACGTTCCCGGTCTCGATCCGGAAGGCCTCCGCCGCCTGCGTCTCGTCCAGCACCACGAAGCGGGCCGGCACGTTCGCCTCGAAGGGGAACATGTGCAGCAGGCGTTCGCAGAGGGCGTGCAGCGTCTCGATCTTGAGGCCGCCGGGCGTCTCGACCGCACGGGCGAACAGGCGCCGGGCCACCTGCAGCGTCTTGCGCGCTGGGCGTTCCCCCGTGAGCTCCGTCAGTTCGGCCGAGAGGGCGGCCTCGTCCAGCGTCACCCAGCGGCCGAGCACCCGGAACACCCGGATCGACATGTTGGCCGCCGCCGCCTTGGTGAAGGTCAGGCAGAGGATGCGGGCGGGCGGCGCGCCGTCGAGGAGCAGCCGCACCACCCGGTCGGTGAGGACCTTGGTCTTGCCCGCGCCGGCATTGGCCGAGACCCAGGCCGAGGCGCGGGGATCGGCGGCCTTGCGCTGCGCCGCCTTTGTGAGGTCGTCGACGACGAAGGCTTCGCGGCCCGACATCATGAATCTCCCTCGCCGCCGAGCGACCATTCCAGCACCCGAGCGAGGTGGTCGTAGTCGCCGTAGGACTTGGCGTATTTCGGATAGGGCCGCGAGGTGTAGGCGGCCTCGCCGGTGAGGAAGCGGGCCACGAGGCCGCGGAAGCGCGCCACGTGCTCGTCCACGATGGCGGCGACCTCGCGCTCGTCGCCGCGCGGCGGCTTCACCGCGAGGGGCTCGAAGGGTTTGCGGCCGCCCGAGGCGTGGACGTAGAGGAGGTCCGGCGTCAGCGTGGTGGCGGGGAAGCCGTCGAAGGCCCCGGCCATGAGCATCGCCGCCTCCAGGGTGAGCTGGGGCGAGAAGCCGGCGAAGACCTCCTTGTTGCTCGGCGGCAGCCCGGTCTTGAAGTCGACGATGCAGGCCCCGCCGTCGCGGCGCCGCTCGATCCGGTCGGCCCGCGCCCGCAGGGTGAAGGTCTCGGTGCCCATCGGGATCACCCACTTGCCGGAGATTTCCGGGTGCACCCGCGTCAGCTGCGCCCGGCGCTCCACCTCCCAGGCGAGGAAGTGCGCGGCCAGCCGCTCATAGCGCGGCCACCACTCCGCGTAGAGTTCGGGATAGGTGTCCGAGATCGGCTGGAAGGCGTTCAGGGCCAGGCTGAACAGCCGCTCCACCGCCGTCTCGGGCAGCGCCTCGGGATGGTCCTGGGCGAACTGGCCCAGGATCTCGTGGATCAGCGTGCCCCGGTCGGCGGCGCCGGGCTCGGCCGCCACCGGATCCAGGGGATCGAGGCCGAGGACGTGCCGGGCGAAGATCACGTAGGGGTCGCGCACCAGGGTCTCCACCTCGGTGACGCTCAGAGACCTGGGGAACAGGGCCGGATCGGGCTTGGGCCGGGGCTGCTTCAAGCGGGCTTGCGCCGGACCCGTGCCCTGGTCGAGGGCGGCGGCGTAGGCCGAGAAGCGGCGCCCGGCGGCGAGGGCCTGGCTCCAGCAGGCGTCGCCCGTGAAGGCGCGCAGGCGCTGCAGGAAGCGCGAGGGCACCGTCGGCGCGCCTTCGCGCTTGGCCGCCCGGGTGATGAGGGCGTCGTGGTGGCCCAGCGCCTGGACGAAGTCGTGGGCGCTCTGGCCGATCCGGCGCTCGGGCGGGTTGAGGCCGATGCGCTCGCGCATGGGTCGGTTCAGGAAGGCGTCGGTGGTCGTCTGCATCGGCCAGACGCCCTCGTCGAGGCCGCCGAGCACGACCCGGTCGACACTCATCAGCCGCGCCTCCAGCAGACCGAGGATCCGCAGGCGCGGATGCGGGCGCCCGTCGCTGCAAGCCACCATGCGCTCGCGGGCCAAGGCGGTGAAGAAGGCGGGATAGTCGCCGAAACGGCCCGGAAGCAGGCCGGGCTCGGCCAGTTCCAGGTCGTCGAACAGGGTGTCGAGGACGCCCAGGGACGCATCGTCGACGGCCTCGCCCTCGGCCGCGTCGATCAGCCTGTCGAAGGTGGCGCGGTGGCAGGCGGCGTAGGCGACGAGGTTTCCGACGCCGCGGTGATCGGCGTCGAGGAAACCGTCGAAGGCCACCTCCAGACGGTTCAGAAGATCGGCGGCGAGGTCCCAGTCGCGCTCGGTCAGGCGGCGCTTGGCCCGGGGCCGTCGCCCGGTGGCGGTGCGCTGATCGGCCAGGGCCTGTTGCAGCCCGGCAAAGCCCGGCGCCGGGGCGGGGCCGCGCAGGGTCCCGATCTCCAGGGCGGCGGCGGCCCGGACCACGTCGCTGCGCGGCATGCCGAGGCGGACATAGGGATGGGACAGGAGCGTGATCAGCCGGGCCGGCTCGAGATCGGCCGCGACCTCGGCGGCGAGGCGCGCCAAGCGCCCGGCCCGACTGCGCGATAGGGCCTCGCCGCCGGAATCCTCCGCGACGATGCCCCAGCGGGCCAGTTCGGCCGCGACGCGCAGAGCCAGGGCGCGGTCCGGCGTCACCAGGGCCGCCGTCGCGCCGGGCATTTCGAGGGTCTCGCGCAAGGCGATGGCGATGATCAGCGCCTCTTCCCGCTCGTCGCTGGCCTCGACCACGGCGAGGCCCTGCATGCCCTCCTCCGCCAGCCGGGCGCGCTCGGCCGGGTCGAGGGCCGCCCAGGCCTCGGTGGTCTCGGCCGGGCGCAGGGCCTGGGACAGCAACCCGAAGCGGGCTCGGGACTCGGCGGAGGGGTCTCCGAGGGACGCGACCTGCGTCCGGTCGCGGTCGAGACCGGCGGGACCGAGGAGGCGATGCAGGACCGCCTGCGGGTGGCCATGGGCGATCTCCCGCGAAACGCCCTCGCCGGTCTCGATGGCGTCCCAGCCGGCGGCATCGAGTTCGGAGTCGAGGCCGGGCAGCACCACGGCGCCGCGGGGCAGCGCCGCCACCGCGGCGATCAGCCGGGCCGTCGCCGGTACCGAGCCGGTGGAGCCCGCCACGATCACCGGGGTGGCGGGCCGCTCGCGCATCAGCCGGTCCGCTTCGGCCAGGACGAGGCGGCGCGAGCGCGAAACCGGGTCGCTCATGCCCCGCTCGGCGAGGATCCCGGGCCAGGCCTCGGCGGCGATCTTCACGAAGTCCAGGGTCAGGCCGAAGTAGCGCGAGTACTCGGCCTCGACGGCGCCGCCGATCTCGGCCCAGGGCAGCCCCTCGACGGTGAGCGCGTCCATCAGCCGTTCCAGGTCGGCGGCAAGCCCGATCGCGTCGGCGGGGGAGGACGGCACCAGGAAGGGCACGTCGTCGTCGATGGGCAGCAGCGTGCGGTCCACCGCCTCGGCCCAGCCCTGGACGAGCCGGGCGAGGATGAGCCGGCGCTCCAGGGGCGGCATCGCCGGCGCGAGGAGATCGGGGCCGTTCTCGAGGAGCGGGTTGGCGGCCAGGTCCAGTTCCGCCTCGTCGGCCTCGCCGAGGGGGACCATCCGGGGCAGCAGGGCCGCGTGCCCGAGGCGCGCGGCGAGGATCGCGGCCAGCGCCCGCACCGCCCGCTGGGTCGGCAGGTAGAGGGTGATGGAGGCAAGCGCGAAGGGATCGTCGCCGATCGCGCCCACGAGGCGCCCCGAAATCAGGGCGTCGGCGAGGGTCGGCAGGAAGGGCGCGCCGGGCGGGATCGAGAAGATGTGGGCGGTGGAGACGTCTGAGGTCGGCATCCCACCCTCCATGCCACCAAATCCCCGGCCCGGGAATGCGGCGGCGCGTCGAATCGCCGATCGGCCCTCAGGGCGTGGGTGCCGTCGATTTCACCCGGGCCTCGGCGGCCGTGATCGCCTCCGGCGTGCCGACATGGAGCCATTGCCCGTCGAGGCGCAGGCCGTGCAGCCGGCCGGTCGCGATGGCACGGTCGAACAGGAGGTTGAGGGAGAAGGCCCCCTCGGGGGTCTCGGCGAACAGGCCGGGCTTCAGGATGGCGACGCCGGCATAGATGAAGGGCGCCACCTCGCGCTCGCCGCGGCGCTCCAGAGCCCCGGACGAATCCATCGCGAAGTCGCCGTTGCCCTCGTAGCCGAGGCTCGTCGCGGTCGGGGCGACGAGGAGGAGAATGTCCATCGCGGCCGGGTCCCAGGCGGCGATCAGGCGTCCGAGATTGGATTCCGGGCCCTCCAGCCAGAACGAGTCGGCGTTGAACACGACGAACGGGTGGTCGCCGAGCAGCGGCAGGGCCTTCTTCACGCCGCCGCCGGTCTCCAGCAGGGCGTCGCGCTCGTCGGAGAGCACGATCTTCGGGGCGGTCTGGCGCTTGCGCACATGCCCCTCGATCAGGTCGGCCAGGTAGTGGACGTTGACCACCGCCTCGGTGATGCCTCCCTCGGCCGCCCGGTCGAGGGCGTGGTCGAGGAGCGCCCGGCCGGCCACCTCCACCAGGGGCTTGGGCACCGTCGCGGTGATCGGGCGCATCCGTTTGCCGAGACCCGCCGCGAGGACGAAGGCGCGGGTGATGGGGGCTGTGTCGGACATGGCGGCTTCGTCTCGTCGGAGAGGTCTCGGGCGGGCGCGGGCGCCCTCGGGCAGCCTTGCGCGGGCATCGCGGATCGTCAGGCGCCCTCGGCCGGCTCGCCCGCGGCCTTCGGCACGAGGTGCGGCAGGTGCGCCTCGTGCCAGAGGCGCAGGTGGGTCAGGGCCGGGTGGTTGAGGTTGCGCGCCAGGTAGCCCTCGATGCGCGGCAGGTGCGCGAGGTAGGCCGGCTTGCCGTCGCGCCGATCCAGGCGGGCGAAGATGCCGAGGATCTTCGTGGCGCGCTGGGCCGCCAGTACCGCGTAGGCCCGGGCGAAGGCCTGCATGTCGAAGTCGGGCTCGCGGGCCCGGCGCTCGCGCACGTAGAGGCCGAGGAGGCGCAGCTCGAACTCCGCCGTGGCGTCCACGCGCGCGTCCTGGAGCAGCGACGCGACATCGTAGGCGGGATGGCCCAGGACCGCATCCTGGAAGTCGATGACGCCGATGCGCTCCAGTCCCTCGCGCTCGGGCAGCCAGATCAGGTTCGGCGAGTGGTAGTCCCGCAGGGTCCAGGTCGGGCGGTCGAGCTTGATGCTGTCGAGCACCTCCGCCCACAGGGCCACAAATTCGGACCGGGCCGCGTGGGGCAGATCGGCCCCCCGGATGGCCGGGCAGTACCAGTCGGGCAGCAATTCGGTCTCGAACACCAGGGCTTCGAGATCGTAGGGCGGCAGCACGTGGTCGATGCCGTCGGCCACGGGCAGCACGCCCGGCAACTCGGTGGCGTGGAGCTTGGCCAGGAGACGCACCGCCTCGGCGTAGCGCTCCGGGCGCGGCCCATTGGCGTCGACCACCGGTTCGGAGCCGAGATCCTCCAGGATCAGCAGGCCCTCGGCGAGGTCCTCGCCGTAGATGCGGGGGGCCGAGAAACCGAGGGCACGCAGGCCCCGGTCCATCCCGACGAAGGCGTGCACGCTCTCGGCGAGCTTGACGATGGCGCTGTAGGGGCGGCCGTTGCGGACCGGCGGGCCGTCGGCGCGGGGCGGCGAGATCATCAGCACGGCGCTCTTGCCGTCCGGCTTCACCAGCCGCTCATAGGCGCGCGAGGAGGCGTCGCCCTGCATGTTGATGCGGGTGGCCTCGTCCCAGCCGCTGCGGACGAGGAGGATGCGCAGCGCCCGCGCCCGCTTCAGCCGGGCGACCATGCCGCCGCTGCCGTCGATGCGGGCAAAGCGCGCCCCGTCCCCGAACTCGGCCCGAAGGGACAGGTCGACGATCAGCATCGGCGCGTCGCGGGGTCCGAGGCGCTCGGGCCACTCCACCAGGGTGATGGCGGTCTCGGCCATCTCGTCGAAGCCGAGCTCCACGAGTTCGTCGGGGCTGCGCAGGCGGTAGAGATCGGCATGCACGATGGCGCGCCCGTCGGCCGCCTCGTAGGGCTGGATCAGCGTGAAGGTCGGACTCGGGACGTCGAGGTCGGGATCGCCGACGAGTTCGCGGATCAGCGCGCGCGCGAGGGTAGTCTTGCCGCCGCCGAGGCCGCCGGACAGGGCGACGATGTCCCCCGGCACGAGAAGCCCCGCGAGGAAACGGCCGAGATCCTCGGTGGCGCTCTCTTCCGGGAGCATGATCTCCCAGGCCGATTTCACCTCACGCTGGGGCGTGTCGGCACCATCCTCGTTCAACGCCCAACTCCTCCATGGCCGTGCGCCGCCGCGGCCGGATCCGGATCGCGCGGAGCCCCGCTGTCATACCGGAGCATCCTTAACCAAATCGCGGACAGACCGAAGGCTCCATCGGGACGCCCCCGCCCGGAGCCCCTACTCGGCGGCATCCCGCCGCGCGGTCGGCTCGGTGATCGGGAAGGTGCAGGTGACGCGGGTGCCGGCGCCGGGGGCGGATTCCAGGCTGACGCGCCCGCCATGCAGTTCCACGAAGGAGCGCACGATCGACAGGCCGAGGCCGACGCCGCGATGGCGGGTGCCGAGGGTGTGACTCTCGAACCGGTCGAAGACCCGCGAGGCGACGTCGGGCGGCATGCCCTGCCCCTGGTCGGCCACCGCCAGGGTCAGTTCGGCGGCGTTGCGGCGGACCTCGACGCGGACCTGCTGGCCCGGCGCCGAGAAGCCGACGGCGTTCGACAGCAGGTTGAACAGGATCTGCCGGACGCGCTTGCCGTCGGCCACGAAGCTCCCGACGTCGTCGGGCACGTCGAGATCGAGGGCGATGGCAGAATCGGCGAGTCGATCTTCGAGCCCGCGCACGGCGGCATCGACCGTGGCGCGGACGTCGACCACCTCGCGGGTGAGCTCGAGGGAGCCCGCGTCGATGGAGGCGAGGTCGAGGATGTCGTTGATCATCACGAGCAGCGCCCCCGACGAGCGCATGATGTGGCCCGAATACTCGCGTTGGCGCTCGTTCAGGGCGCCCACCGTCTCGTCGCCGAGGAGCTGGGTGAAGCCGATGATGTTGGTGAGCGGCGAGCGCAGCTCGTAGGAGACGTGGTTCACGAAGGTGTCGCGCAGCTGCGAGGTGCGCTCCAGGGCGTCGTTCTTGTCGGTGAGGGCGCGCTCCACGTTCACGCTGGCGGTGACGTCGATCAGGGTGAGCAGCGTCGCGCCCTCGGGCAACGGTTGGGCGGCGCAGTCGAGGACGGTGCCGTCGACGATCTCCAGGCGGCAGGTCAGGCCGGCGCGGCTTTCCAGGCCCGTGATGGCGCCGCGGATGTCGATCCACGGGTCCTCGTCGGGCGAGAGGGTCTGGCAGGCGGCGATGACGGCATCGACCCGGGGGCGCTCGCGCAGGGTTTCGGGGTCGAGGCGCCACAGGGTCGCGAAGGCGCGGTTGGCGAAGGTGAGCCGGCCGTCGGCGCCGAACACCGCCACGGGCTCCTTGAGGGTGTCGAGGGTCTCGGCCTGCACCCGCATCAGCGCGTTGTAGCGGGATTCGAGCTTCATGTTCTCCGAGACGTCGTCGAACAGGTAGGTCAGGCCGCCCTGGGGGTTGGGATCGGCGACGACGCGCAGCGAGCGTCCGTCGGGCAGATACCACCAGGCCTCGTTGGCCTCCACGGCCCGGTAGGCGGCGAGCACGTCGGCCTTCCAGGATTTGAAGTCGGCCTGCTCGGGCAGCTTCCGGGCGGCGCGCAGCCGGTCGAGGATCTCGCCGTCGAGGGGGCGGCCGTCGAGGAAGACCGGATCGAGGTCCCAGAGCTGGCGATAGGCGGCATTGTGGAAGATCAGGCGCTGGCGGGCGTCGAACATCGCCACGGCGGTGGGCAGCTGGTCGAGGGTGCGGACGTTGGCATCCATCTGCCGCTGCAGGTCGGCACGGACGCTCTCGAGCTCCGAGACGTCGACGGCGATGCCGACACGGCCGGTCTCGATCGCGCTCTCGGTGACGTCGAGGGTGCGCCGCCCACCCGCCACCACCGCCGAGAGGCGATGCGGCACGCGGCCCCCGGTGGCCAGGCGGCCGGAATCGTCGCGGGCAATGAGGTCGCGGGATTGGCGGTCGAGGAGTTCGACGCCGCCCTCGAGCGCATGCTCCCGGGTGCCGGCCTCCACCGCCGCGACGTAGGCGAAGTTGACCCAGGCGAGCGCCCCGTCGCGGTTGCGGCGCCAGACCGGCTGCGGGATCGCGTCGAGGAGACTGCCGAGGGCCGAGAGGCCGCGCTTGGCCTCGTACAGCGTGAGGCGCAGGTCGATGAGCTCGCGCTTCTCGTCCGTCGTCTCGCGCAGGCGCAGGATCGCGCGGCCGGACAGGGCCTGCCCATGCGCATCGATGAAGCGGCCAGACTGGGTGCGCAGGCTCAGGCGGAAGCCGGCGCCGCGGGCGCGGAGCGCCTCGACGGCGGTGTTGAGGGCATCGGCATCGACCGCGTGCAGCCAGGTCTCGAAGCCGGGCAGGCCGAGATCGGTGTCGCCGGGCGCGCGCCGGGCATCGATGAGTCCGAGATCGCCCTCGATGGTCGGGGCGCCGCGGCCCGACCAGGTGATGAGGACCTGACGCTCGGCGTTCAGGAGCATCTCGGCGCGGTCGTGGGACTCGCGCAGGGCCGACAGTTCGGTGACGAGGTCGCGCTCGCGCCGGGTCCAGCGGCTGCGCTCGCGCATGTGCAGCAGGGCGACAATGGTGGAGAACACCGTCAAGCCGATCAGGATGGCGAGCCCGGCGGCGTTGTGCGTGTGCTGCCCGAACCCCGAGACGGCAGCGCCGGCATCCATCCCCGTCCCGGCCGCCCGCGCCGGGAGACCGGCCACGGCAACGACCAGAGAGCCGGCGCACAGCAGGGCGCGCGCCGTTCGTTCGACCCTCATGATCCGTCCCGCCTCCACGAATCTTCGATGAGACGCCGAAAGGCGCCCATCCCGCAACAGGCCGGAGGCCGGCTGCGAGCCACTCCATCTGAGGAATCAGCCCACACTAGCGCGAGGCGGAATCGTCCCGGAAGAGGGTTAAGCTTAACTTTAGAGGCTTCAGAGGCGATGGCCGCGCAGGAGCGCAGAAAAGCCACACTGCGCAGGCGGGCGGGCGGCGCCCCCGAACGTGCGGAAGCCCGGCACGGGACCGGGCTTCGCGGACGGGATTCGACGGGTCGCGGCGCCCCGCGAGGGGCGCCGGAGCGGTGTTCAGTAGCGGTAGTGGTCGGGCTTGAACGGGCCGTTCTCGGAGACGCCGATATAGGCGGCCTGGTCGGGACGGAGCTTGGAGAGCTTGACGCCGATCTTCTCGAGGTGGAGGAGCGCGACCTTCTCGTCGAGGGCCTTGGGCAGGGTGTAGACCTGCTTCTCGTACTTGCCCGGGTTGGTCCAGAGCTCGATCTGGGCCAGGGTCTGGTTGGTGAACGAGGCCGACATCACGAAGGACGGGTGGCCGGTGGCGTTGCCGAGGTTCACCAGGCGTCCCTCCGACAGGAGGATGATGCGGTGGCCGTCGGGGAAGGTGATCTCGTCCACCTGCGGCTTGATGTTCGACCAGGTGAGGTTCTTCAGGCCCGCGACCTGAATCTCGTTGTCGAAGTGACCGATGTTGCACACGATGGCGCGGTCCTTCATCGCCCGCATGTGCTCGATGGTGATGATGTCCTTGTTGCCCGTCGCGGTGACGAAGATGTCGGCGCGCGGAGCGGCGTCCTCCATCGTCACGACCTCGTAGCCTTCCATCGCGGCCTGGAGCGCGCAGATGGGATCGACCTCGGAGACGAGGACGCGGCAGCCGGCGTGGCGGAGCGACGAGGCCGAGCCCTTGCCCACGTCGCCGAAGCCCGCGACCATGGCGACCTTGCCGGCCATCATGACGTCGGTGCCGCGGCGGATACCGTCGACCAGCGACTCGCGGCAGCCGTAGAGGTTGTCGAACTTGGATTTGGTGACGGCGTCGTTCACGTTGATCGCCGGGAAGAGCAGCTTGCCCTCCTTGGCGAGGTTGTAGAGGCGGTGCACACCGGTGGTGGTCTCCTCGGAGACGCCCTTGATCGAATCGGCCAGACCCGCGAACCAGCCCTTCGGCTTCTCGGCGAGCTTCTTCTTGAGGAGCGCGAAGAAGATCTCTTCTTCCTCGGATTCCGGCTTGTCGAGGAAGGCGGTGTCGCCGTTCTCGGCGCGCAGGCCCAGGTGCACGAACATGGTGGCGTCGCCGCCGTCGTCGAGGATCATGTTCGGCATGCCGCCGTCATGCCAGTCGAACAGCTTCGCGGTGTAGTCCCAGTACTCCCCCAGGGTCTCGCCCTTGATGGCGAAGACCGGGATGCCGGCGGCGGCGATGGCGGCGGCGGCATGGTCCTGGGTCGAGTAGATGTTGCAGGAGACCCAGCGGATGTCGGCGCCCAGCGCCTTCAGGGTCTCGATCAGCACGGCCGTCTGAATCGTCATGTGCAGCGAGCCGGCGATCTTCGCGCCCTTCAGGGGCTGCGACGGACCGAACTCCTCGCGCGTCGCCATCAGGCCCGGCATCTCGGTCTCGGCGATCGAGATCTCCTTGCGACCATAATCGGCCAGGCCGATGTCCTTGACGATGTAATCCTGGGCCGAGGCAGTCTGGGCCGGGGAAGTCTGGGCCATGGCGGTTCGCTCCATCTCGCGTGACGTGTCGGCGTGGCCTATAGCAGGGCGCCGGACGGGAAGCAATCAAGATATAAAGATGTCTTTATGCGAACGATTCCAACTGGGGCTCCCCGAGCGGCTCGCTCAAGCCGACTGACAAATCGCCCATAACGTGTATCGCAGACGGGCGGTTGTGGCTTTCCTCGACGCACGACTCGGGCATGCTCCGGCGCGTTCGCACGAAGAGCGGAGCGGCAAGCCATGCACCGATACCTTGTCCTCGCCATCGCCCTCGGTCTCGCCCCGCTCGAGACGGCCGAGGCCGCCCCGATGCGCATGGCCACCTTCGAGAAAGTTGCCCTGTCGGGCAGCCGGCTCACGCTGGGCTCGTTCTCGTCGCTCGACCCGACCTGTCGGTCCCTCGGTCGGATGACGATCAGCATCATCGACCCGCCGCATGACGGCCACGTCCAGGTCGGGCAGGGACAGGCTTTTCCGAACTTCCCGATGTTCAACGCCCGCGCGCGCTGCAATGTCCGCAAGCGGCCCGCGACCTTCGTCTTCTACACCGCGACGCCCGGCTATACCGGACCGGACGACTTCGCGATCGAAATCGTCGATCCGGCGGGAAACGTCGGCCGTGCGCGCTACCGCGTCACGGTCCGGTAAGGCTCACACCTCGTCCCGCAGCTGCCGACGGATGATCTTGCCCGTGGTGGTCATGGGCAGGCTGTCCCGGAACGCGATCTCGCGCGGGTACTCGTGGGCCGAGAGGCGCGTGCGCACGTAGGCCTGGATCTCGGCGGCCAGGGCCTCCGAGGCTTCGTAGCCCGGGCGCAGGACGACGTAGGCCTTCACGATCTCGGTGCGCAGGGGATCCGGCTTGCCGACCGCGGCGGCGAGGGCCACGGCCGGGTGCGCGCCGAGGCAATCCTCGATCTCGGTGGGACCGATGCGGTAGGCCGCCGAGGTGATGAGATCGTCCTCGCGCCCAACGAAATGGACGTAGCCGTCGGCGTCGCGCCGGGCGGTGTCGCCGGTCAGCATCCAGTCGCCGGAGAACTTCCTCGCCGTCGCCTCGGGCTGGTTCCAGTAGCGCAGGAACATCACCGGGTCGGGCCGCGCAACGGCGATCTCGCCGGGCTCGTCGGTGGCGGCCTCGCGGCCGTCCGGCCGCAGGATCGCGACCCGGTGCCCGGGAACCGGGCGTCCGGTGGAGCCCGCCCGCGCCACCCCGGCCGACCGGCAGGCGGCGAGGACGAGGTTGCACTCGGTCTGGCCATAGGCCTCGCCGATGGTGAGCCCGAGCTCGCGCCGCGCCCAGTCGAAGGTTTCCGGACCGAGGGATTCGCCGGCGGAGGCGATGTTGCGCAGGCGAGACAGGTCGAAGCGCCCGCGCGGATCGGTGACGCCGCGCAGCATGCGCAGGGCCGTGGGCGGCAGGAATGCGAGGGTGACCGCCCGCTCGGCGATCAGCCGGAACGCGGCGTCCGGCTCGAACCGGAAGCTCGGGCAGGCCACCACCGGCACGCCGAAATGCAGGCTCGGCAGAGCCGCATTGAGCAGGCCGCCGGCCCAGGCCCAGTCGGAGGGCGTCCACATCCGGTCGCCGGCCTTCGGGGGAAAATCGTGCATCATGCAGAAGCCCGGCAGGTGCCCCAGGAGCACCCGGTGGGCATGCAGCGCGCCCTTGGCCGGCCCGGTTGTGCCGGAGGTGTAGATCATCAGGGCCGGATCATCGGCCCGGGTGTCGACCGGGACGAACCCGCCCGGCGCCTCGGCGAGCAGGGTCTCGTAGTCGAGGGCCGCGCCCCGCGCGCCGTCCACGCAGACCACGAGCTCGAGCGCCGGCAGATCGGCGCGGAGGGCTTCGACCTTGGAGAGGCCGGCCGCGTCGGTGACGAGGACGCGGGCGCCGGCGTCGGCGAGGCGGTAGCGGAGGGCGTCCGGCCCGAACAGGCCGGCGAGCGGCAGGGCGATCGCTCCCAGCTTGTAGGCGGCCGCATGGGCGATCACCACGGCCGCCGATTGCGGAAGCAGGACGCCGACGCGGTCGCCGGGCACCACGCCCCTCGCCCGCAATCCGGCTGCGAGACGGTCGGAGCGATCCCGCAGGTCCCCGAAGGTGATCTCCGAGACCTGCGCCCCGACGACCTCCTGGATCGCGACCCGGCCGGGCTCGCGCTGGGCCCAGCGGTCGCAGACATCGACGCCGATATTGAACCGCTCCGGGATGTCCCAGGCGAAACCGGCGACGAGCCCGGCATAGTCGGGGGCGGGCCTCAGCACGGCGGACGACTCAGGCTTCGCGGGCCTTGAAGGCGCCGGCGAAGGCGAAATCGGTGATCGGACGCCGGCCGTTCGGCACCTCCTTGGCCCGCTGCTCCTCGGAGAGATCGGCCGGGTTCGCCGCGCGTCCGACGGCGTAGGCCGCCTCGACCTGATGGTCCGGCGGCACGTTGAGCACGCTGACGGAGCGCTCCTTGTCGAATCCGCCCATGCCGTGCACGTGCCAGCCCTGGCGGATCGCCTGGAGCTGGAAGTTCGCCGAGGCGGCCCCGGTGTCGAGGGAATGGCTCGCCGAGGGCTTCAGCCCGTCACCGGTCTTCATCAGCTTGCTCGAGACCAGGATGACGAGGGCGCCGGCCCCCTCCGCCCACTTGCGGTTTCCCGGCACCAGCAGGTCGAGGAAGGTCTCCCATGCGGGCGTGCCGCGCAGGGCGTAGACGAAGCGCCAGGGCTGGGAGTTGTAGGACGACGGAGCCCAGCGCGCGGCCTCGATCATGCGCAGAAGCTCGGATTCCGGCACGGCCTCGCCCGTGAAGGCGCGCGGAGACCAGCGCTCGATGAAGAGCGGATCGATGTCGTGATCGGGCTGGCGCGGATTCGAGACGGTCACGGGCGGGCTCCAGGCGGCGAAGAGATCCGGGTCAAGTCATGGCGACGGGCAGGCCCGCACGCGGTCCGTGGCGGCACGCCCGGATCCGGACGAGGCATGCACGAGGTGGCCCCCGGGAGGCAATCGTCCATTCCGTCCGGCACCGTCGCACCCCACGAATGCCGGGGGGAGTCCCGCGGCGATGCAGGGGTCCCGCGCCGTCGATCGCTCGGATTGTAACGATCGGGGAAAGCATGCCGACAGGAGTTGCGGTCACTCTTGGCGCAGGGGTCGAGGTCGCTCGCCTGGCCCTCGCCCACCTGCCCATGGATGTCCCCGCGCGTGATCGCTTCGTCTGCTGCCGGATCGTCCGACGATCCGGGTTCCCTGTCGTTTCGCACCAGCGACCGTCTGCTGGCGCTCATCGAACGGACCCTGCAGGCGACGCGCTGGCGCCTTGTCTTCCCGGACGAACTCGAAAGCCGTTTCGAGGCGGAGACCGGACGCCGGCGGGTTCGCCACCTGCGGCGCACCACCCTCATCGGCCTCGCGGTCTTCCACCTCTATGCCTGGGCCGCCTTCGTCACCACGCCCGACGTCGCGACGCTGAACCTGGCCCTGCGGTTCGCCGTGATGACGCCGCTCGCGATCGGGATCTTCGTGGCCCTCAGCCGGGTGAGCGCCCGCACCCGGGAGGCCCTGTGCGGCCTCGGCGTCCTCGCGGCGGCGGCGATTCCGGTGGTCACGCTGTGGCTCGGCCACGGACCCAACGTCGCCCACGCGACCACGGCGATCTGGCTGACGGTCATCTTCGCCAACATCTCCCTGGCGCTCCGGTTCAACTGGGCCTGCATCGTGTCCGGGATGACGGCCCTCGCCGGTGGCCTCGCCCTCGCCGCCCACCCGGAGATCGCCCCGGACCTCGCGGGCCTGGCCCGGCTGGATATGCTGATCGGCACCGCCTTCAGCCTCGGGGCCGCGCATAAGATCGAGAGCGCCAACCGGCGCAACTACCTCTACACGTTGCGGGAATCCTTGCGGGCGCAGCAGCTCGTGGTCGCCAATGCACGCCTGACCCGCCTCTCGACCACCGATCCGCTGACGGGCCTGGCCAATCGGAGGGCCTTCTCGCAGCGTCTCGATGCCCTGTGGCAGGCCTCGCGCACCGGCGATCCGTTCGCGCTGATGCTCGTGGATGTCGACCACTTCAAACGCTTCAACGACCATTACGGACACGGGGCCGGCGACGCGTGCCTGTGCGAGATCTCGCGCCTGTTGACCGCCCGCGTCTGCGGCAGCGCCGATCTCGTGTCGCGCTACGGCGGCGAGGAGTTCGCCTTGCTGCTGCCAGGCCTCGACAGCGCGGCGGCCATCGTCCTGGCCGAGCGGGTCCGCCAATCGTTGAACGCCCTGGCCCTGCCGCATGCCGGGCGCGGCGACGGCCTGGATCACGTCACCGTCAGCGTCGGCGTTGCGGCGACCCCCGGCGGCGCGGTGACGGCGGCGGCGCTGGTCGAGGCCGCCGATGCGGCGCTCTACCGGGCGAAGTCGGCCGGGCGCAACCGCACCGGATGCGAGGGGGCCGCGCGCCGCGCGGAGATCGGGCCGGGCCGCGAGGCCGAGCCGGCCCTGGCCGCTTGGCCGGCCGGAGAGACACCGGCCCGGCGACGCTCGGCCTGAGCGCCGCCGGACCGGAAGCGAATCTCAATCGACCACGCGCGCGGTCGGACGATCGTTGCCCTGGGCGGTCTCGTCGTGCCAGGCGCCCTTGCTGTCCTGGTAGCGGATGCCCTCCGTCGAGCCCGGAACCTGTTGCTCGGCCGCGGCGGCCTGGGCCGCCTGCAGGGCCTCGTCGTGGCTCGGATAGGTCTCGGAGAATACGTCGCCGACCTTGTAGGCGAAGCCGCCATCGTGCTCGACGATGCGATAGGTGATCTCGGACATCGGCTTTCCTTCCCGTTCCGCGCGCCCACGCCGGTGCGAGCGCAGCATACGGGAGGGCGAACACGGGGCGGTTCGGGAGGTTCCGCTCAGTGCCGGGTCGGGTTCGCCCAGGACAGGTTGGGAAGCGCCGCCTCGCAGCCCGCGATCAGCGACCCGCGCACGTCGGTCGGATCGTAGCCCGGCCCATCGGGAAACCCGATCGCGTGGGTGGTTTCGCTGTCGGCACGGCGGATATGGGCGACCCAGCCCTCCGGCGCCCGTTCGAAGGCGATTTCGAAGACGGTGCCCGCCTGCTTGAACCGGTGCGGCTTCATCATCCCGTTCCTCGATCCATCCCGCGGCCGCCCGAGCCCTCAATGATTCCGGTGCGGCCTCTCGCGGGATGTGGGGGTTTGCGGTATCGGGGCAAGGATCGGGGCAAGAGAGTCCGCCCCCCGGGAACACGCATGCGCCGCCTTCTCCTCACTCTCCTCCTCACAGTGCTGGGCGGGAGCCAGGGCGCCCGAGCAGAGTTCAGCCTGTTCGGCAGCGCCGATCGCACGCCGGCCAATCCCTTCGCCTCGAATTACGCCTCGCCGCCGGTGCGCGGGACCCCGGAGCGGGCACGGCGCATCCGCCGCGCACCACCGCCGTCGGGGTCCCTTCGCCCGCCGCGAGACGTTCCGCACTGAAAGCGTCAGGCAGCCGGCAGGGCATTGGCGATCGCGGTGACGATGCGCGGATCGTTGGGCTCGACCGAGGACGGAAAGGCGCCGATCAGGCTGCCGTCGCGGTCCACCAGGTACTTGTGGAAGTTCCAGCCCGGCGTGCTGCCGGGCTTCTCGGCGGCGGCCCAACGATAGAACGGGTGCGCGCTCGGACCCCGGACATGGGTCTTGGCGGTGACCGGGAAGGTCACACCATGGTTCTTGCGCGCGGCCTCCGCGATGGCGACGCCGTCCAGCGGTTCCTGGTTGCCGAAATCGGGCGACGGCACCGCGATGACGGTGAGGCCGCGGTCACCGAAGCGGGTCCACAGGCCCTGCAGCCCCGTGAATTGCCCGGCATAGCCGCAGGCCGTGGCCGTATTGACCACCAGGATGGGCCGGCCCGCATACGCCGCGAGCGGCAGGGTGCCGCCCTCCGGCTTCTCGAACGCGAAGGCGCCCGCCTTCGTGGCATCGGCCAGGGCGGGGCGGACACCGCAGACGAGGGCCGCGCCGAGCAGCGCAAGGGCGTGACGGCGTGGCAGCGGCGCGAGCCGGACGTCGGGCAGCAGGACATTCGACATGGTGCGGCACCCCGTGGCGGGCGCGCGGACCGGTTCCGCTGCCCCTCTGCTGGGGAAACTAAGGCCCGCGCCGCGTTCGTCCATTCACCATGCCGTATCGCGGGAACCTTTGGCGGAAGCTTGAACTTGAGCGTGAGCCATCACGGCCCCCTCGTTCGACCTTCGGCTCGACCTTTCGAAAGACTTCGCCCATGCGCAGCCTGTTGCTCGGCACGACTCTCCTCGCTGCCAGCGCCACCCTCGCCCTCGCTCAGTCGCCGGATGCCAACGCGCCCGCCGCCGCGTCGGCGCCGGTCCAGGCCGCCCCCGCGACCCTCGCCAACGACCTGCGCCCCACCTTCGTGGTGCAGAACAAGAGCGACATGGTCACGTCGAAGCTCGTCGGCCTGACCATCCAGAATGCCGCCAACGAGACCATCGGCGAGATCGCCGACGTGGTGCTCGACGAGAAGAATACGGTGAAGTCCTGGGTGGTCGGCGTCGGCGGCTTCCTCGGTCTCGGCACGAAGTACGTCGCCATCGACCCGAGCGCCATGAAGCTCGTCCGCGTCGACGACGCCACCCTGAAGGCGACGATCGACACCAACAAGGACCAGCTCCGCGCCGCGCCGGAATACGTCTATCTCGGCAAGGCCAAGCCGAACGCCGATACCAAGCCGAACGCCGATACCAACGCGACGCGCACGGATACGAAGACGAATACCGAGCCGAAGCCGATGGACGCCCCCAAGGCGCAGTGATCCGGTCGGGATCGATGAAACGGGAGCCTTCGCATCCACGCGAGGGCTTTCTTCGTTTCCGGGCAGTCCAGGTCTGAGACGCACCAGACCGTCAGAAAACCGTCACGTCGTTCGGGTATCCGGCTCGCCAAGCGGAGCCGACGGCACCACGGCGCGATCCCGAGAGGCAGATTTCTGAAAGGCGATCCGCGCGGCGAGGGCGGATGAGATCAGGCAGGGCTGCGGAGAGCGTCCCGCACCGTGCTGGCGACATTGTCGATGCGCCGGACCGCGATCAGGCCGTCGCGGTCGTCGGGAAACTGGGCGTCGAACAACTCTTCGAGCCACTGCGTCGGGTCGTCTTCGCTCGCCAGCGATTCGAGGTCGCTGGCGAAGACGATGCGGAGGTCCGGACGCAGCGCACGGGCTTCCAAGGCGAGCTTCTGGCAGCAGAGCTTGCCCTGCAAACTCACGTCGGTGACGAGAACATCGACGGGAAGACCGAGAGCCAGGACTGTCATCGCGTCGATGCCGCAATCCACCGTGGTGGCCGCGAAGCCGGCTCGTCGGATCTGCGATGTCACCTCGTCGCGCCAATGCTTCTGGCGACCGGCGATCAGGACCTGAACGCCGTAGGCGCCACCCGGCGAAGTCAGTCGTTCCATAGTCGAGACTCCCCCCTCGCGCCTGGACATCCGTGCCGACCACCTCGGAAACTGTGCGTCGCAGCATGCTATGTCACGTTCGCTCGTACAGACAAGCCCCCATTCCGTCCAAGTCGATGAGTTTGGGGCGCCCCCTCCGTCCAACGCCTCGAATGCTCGACCCCGGGGCAGCGCCGTCGCAGCCCGAATGCTGCACCGCAGCATTCGGGCCCGTCTTCACGCCGATCCCTAAGACAAGTCCCTGATCTGGCAACGCTCACGGGCGGCGCGTCCGATGCGACAGACGGATGACGGTGGTCGTGGTTGACGGGCATGGCGCCCGCGGGGCAACACCGGCCTCGCCGCGCGCCCGAGACGGCCGCAGAGATCCGGAGCCCTCGTCCATGTCGTCTGCCAAGAGCCCCCCTGTCTCGCCGCTGGCGCCCCAGACGCAACCGCAGCTGCCGGCGATTCGCGGCGTCGGACTCGCGACCGCGCAGGCGGGCATCCGCTATTCCGGGCGGACGGACGTGCTCTACGTCGCGCTCGCCGCGGGCACGCAGGCTGCCGGCGTCTTCACCCGCTCGAAATGCCCCTCCGCCCCGGTGGACTGGTGCCGCGAGGCGCTGGGCAGTGCGGGCGCCCGAGCCCTCGTGGTGAATTCCGGCAACGCCAATGCCTTCACGGGCCTGCGCGGGCGCGAGGCCGTGACGCTGACGGCCCGGATCGCCGCCGAGGCGGCACAGTGCCGGCCGGAAGAGATCTTCATCGCCTCGACCGGCGTGATCGGCGAGCCCCTCGATGCCACCAAGTTCGAGGGCGTGCTGGCCGACTGCGCCGGGCGGACCCAGGACGGCGCCGAGGCCTGGGCAGCGGCGGCCCAGGCGATCATGACCACCGACACCTTCCCGAAGCTCGCCACGCGTCAAGCCGCCATCGACGGCGTCACCGTCACCCTCAACGGCATCGCCAAGGGCGCGGGCATGATCGCTCCCGACATGGCGACGATGCTGAGCTTCGTGTTCACCGATGCCGCCCTGCCCCAGGGGGTGCTCCAGGCGCTCCTCTCCGCCGGCACGGCCACCAGCTTCAACTGCGTGACCGTCGACGGCGACACCTCCACCTCCGACACCCTGATGCTGTTCGCGACGGGCGCCGCCGGCAACGCCGCGGTGACCGATGCCGGCGATCCGCGCCTGTCCGCATTCCGCGCCGCCCTCGACGACCTCCTGGTCGAGCTGGCCCAGCTCGTCGCCCGGGATGGCGAGGGCGCCCGCAAATTCGTCACCGTGCGCGTCACGGGCGCGACCAGCGACGCCTCGGCCCATCGCATCGCCCTATCGATCGCGAATTCGCCCCTGGTGAAGACCGCCATCGCGGGCGAGGATGCCAACTGGGGCCGGGTGGTGATGGCGGTGGGCAAGGCCGGAGAGCCGGCCGACCGCGACCGCCTCGCGATCTGGTTCGGCGACGTGCGCGTCGCCCGCGAGGGCGCCCGCGATCCCGATTACAGCGAAGCGGCCGCGAGCGCCGTGATGCGCGAATCCGACGTCACCGTGCGGGTCGACCTCGGCCTCGGCGAGGGCAGCGGGCGCGTCTGGACCTGCGACCTGACCAAGCTCTACATCGAGATCAACGGGGATTACCGCTCGTGAGGCGCGCTGGCGCCGCCGTCCTCCTCGCCCTGTCGCTGCTGGGCCCCGGTGGCGAGGCACGGGCCGAGGACGCAGCGGGGACGGCCGAGGGCCGTATCAGCGTCGTCGGGCGCGCACGCTCCGAGGTGGCGCCGGACTTCGCCTCGGTGGAGATCGGCGTCGAGGTCAGGGGCGCAACCCCGGCCGCGGCCCTCGACGGTGCCAGCACCGCCGCCAAGGCGCTCCTGGCCCTGGCCGCCGAGTTCAAAGTGCCGGATGCGGATCTCGGCACCTCCGCCGTCACCCTGCAGCCGGTCACGCGCTCGGTTCGCCAGGCGGATGGATCCTTCACCGAGAAACCGGACGGCTACCGGGCCGCCAATACGGTGCGGGTGCGCCTCGCCGACATGGGCCGCCTCGGTGACCTGATGCGCCGGGCCCTCGACGGGGGCGCGAACCGCATCGACGGCGTCGGCTTCGGCCTGCGCGATCCCGACGCGGCCGAGAGCGCCGTGCGCAGCGCGGCGATGAAGGATGCCCGGCTCCAGGCCGAGCGGCTGGCCGAGGCCGCCGGCGTCACCCTCGGGCGGGTGGTGTCGATCCAGTCGCCGGCGACGGCCTCGGGTCCGCCGATCGCCTTCGCGGCGCCCGCGCCGATGCGCGCCAAGCGCGGCGGTGCTCCGGTGCCCCTGGTCGCCGGCACCATCGAGACGGCCGCCGATGTCGCCGCGACCTTCGCGATCGCCCCACGACCATGACCATGACGACGCCGGCGCCCCTGCGCATCCTCCTCGTCGTCGCCGTGGCGCTGGTCGACACCGATGGACGCGTGCTCCTCGCCCAACGCCCGCCCGGCAAGCAGCTCGCCGGACTCTGGGAATTTCCCGGCGGCAAGGTCGACCCGGGCGAGCGGCCGGAGGAGACCCTGATCCGCGAACTTGCCGAGGAGCTGGGCATCACCGTGCAGGAGGCCTGTCTCGCCCCCCTCACCTTCGCGAGCCACGCCTATCCGGATTTTCACCTGCTGATGCCGCTCTACATCTGCCGGCGCTGGGAAGGGCTGCCGCGCTCGATGGAGGGTCAGGCGCTGAAATGGGTGCGTCCACGCGATCTCAAGGATCAGCCGATGCCGCCGGCCGATGCCCCGCTGATCCCCTTTCTGCTGGATCTGCTCGGCCCCTGATCCAATTCTGAAGCGTCGATCCCGTCCGGCGCGACCTGTCCTGTCGGGAGAGGACTTGCTCGGTCGGGAAAGAAGTTGCCTCGGCCGGGAACGGAGTTGCCCCGTCGGGAGAGGGAGCGCAGTGCATGGCACGCAGGGCAGCGGCGAAACCGGCGGCGAAGGCGGCTTCCGTTCAGCCGCCCGTTGGGGACAAGTCGGCCGCCAGCAAACCCAAACGCGCCTCGCGCAAGACCACGCCGAGCCCCGAGACCCTGACGGCGCTCGGGCTGGAGCGCCTGATCGGCCTCGTCCTGTCCGAGACGGCGCGGAATCCGACCTTCAAGAAGCTGGTGACGGCGGCGGTGGCGAGCCTGCAGGGACCGGACGCCATCGCGGCGCTGATCGACCGGCGCCTCACCGCCCTGGAGCGGGGCCAGGGTTACATCGACTGGCAGAAGCAGCGGGCCTTCGCGGCCGACCTCGACGCCATGCTCACCACGGTGGTGACCGAGCTTGCCGCCCTGGACCCGCGGGCAGCCCTCGACCGGCTGATCCGCTTCCTCGGCGGAGCCGGCGACGTCCTTGGGCGTGCGGAGGATTCGAGCGGACGTCTCCACGGAGTCTATGAACGCGCGGCCGATGCGGCCGCCGCCCTGATCGTCGATCTCCCCGCGGAGGAGGCGGCAGGGGTCGCCACCGGGCTGGTGACCCGCCTCGGCGCCGACGGTCACGGCTTCGTCGAAGCCCTGATGCACGACCTGATCCCGCGGCTGCCCGAGGCGGCGCTGGCGCCCCTCGATGCGGCCCTGGCGGATGCCACACCCCCGGCCTCCGAAGGCCGGGCCGGCGGCCAGAAGGCCTGGGCCTCTCAGCTCGCCCGCAGCCGCCTCGTCCGCATGCGCCAGGCCCTCGCCGACCGGGCCGGCGATGTCGATGCCTTCATCGCCTTCGAGCAGGCGGTGTCGCCCGAGCAGCCGGACCGCGTGCGGATCGCCGAGCGACTGCTGGGGGCGAACCGGGCCCCCGAGGCGCTGGACTGGATCCGCCGCCCGCAGAAGCGCGGACCGGTGGTGGTCACCCGGGAGGCGCTGCTCACGGGGCATTTCGACCACGACGCCCCCGAGCGGGCCCGACAGGCCGTGGAGATCCGCATCCTCGACAGCCTCGGCCAGACGGAGGCCGCACAGACCCTGCGTTGGGAGGCCTTCGCGCGTCACCTCGATCCCGCGATGCTGCGGGCCTACCTCGCCAAGCTGCCCGACTTCGAGGACGACGAGGCACTGGCGCGCGCCTTCGACCAGGCGCAGGCCCACCCCGATCGCTACCGGGCGCTCGCCTTCTTCACCCACTGGCCGAATCCCACTCGTGCCGCGCGCCTGGTCATGGCCCATCGCGGCCGCTGGGACGGAAGCCGCTACGAGATCCTGGCGCCCGCCGCCGAGGCCCTGGAGCGGACGCAGCCGGAGGCGGCAGCCGAACTCTACCGCCTGCTCATCGATGCCATCCTGGAACACGGGCGCAGCGCCGCCTACGGCCACGCCGCCCGCTACCTCGAAGCCCTCGACGGCCTGACGGAAGATCCGGAGGCCTACCGCGGCACGCTGCGCCGGCTGCACGGGCGCAAGGCCGCGTTCTGGTCGCAGGTTCGGGATTGAAGGCCGAGCCTGCTCAATCCTGCTCGATCGGGTCGATCTTGTCGGGATAGAACGCGAGATGCCCGGCGATGGCCGCGACCGCCGGATAGGGCGCCTCGTAGCTCCAGACCGCGTCCGGCCGGGTCGCGTCCGGCGTCGTCAGCGTGAAGTAGCTGGCATCGCCCTTGTACGGGCATTGGCTGCGGCGGGTGCTCGGGCTGAAATGCGCCCAGCGGGCGTCGGCCCGCGGAATGTAGAACACCGGCGGGTAGTTGGCCTCGGTGAGCACCAGGGCGGACTCGGTCTCGGCGAGGAGCGTCCCGGCGAGCCGGAGACGCAACCGGCCCGGATGCGGCGCGATGGTGATCGGGTGGTCGGGTCCGGGCTCTTTCATGGGTCTTGTCCTTCGGGCTTGCGTTCGGTGGTGCCCAGGGCCTCGGCGAGGCGCGTCTGGGCGGTTCCGGGCTTCAGGGGCTTCTGCTGGCTCTCGTGCGGGGCCCAGCCAGAGAGCCAGAGGATCTCGAAACTGGCGCGCAGGCGCCCATCGGGATCGGCGAAGCGCTCGGCATAGAGGGCGGCGGCGCGCAGGAGCGTGTCGCGGCGCAGGGGGGTGCGACGCCGGTCGAGCAGGACATTGGTCAGACCCATGGCGCGCAGGTCGTGCATCAAGGCGAAGGGGTCGCGGTAGCGGACCGTGACGGTCTCGACATCGGTGACCGGCAGGGCGAACCCGGCCCGCTGCAGCAGGCTGCCCATCTCGCGGACCTCGGCAAAGGGGGCCACGCGCGGGCTGACGCCTCCCTCCACCTCGCTCTCCGCCTGCCCGAAGACCTGGCGCAGCTCGGTCAGGGTCCGGCCGCCGAGAAGGCAGCCGATGAACAGCCCGTCGGGACGCAGGGACCGGCGCAACTGCGCCAGGGTGCCGGGCAGGTCGTTGACGTGCTGCAGGGCGAGGAGCGAGACGGCGAGGTCGAACCGGGCCGGCGCCAGCGGCAGGGCCTCGAGGTCGGCCAGCACCGCACCGGCCTCCGCCCGGGGTGCCAGGCGGGTGACGCGTCCGACCCGGCCGGAGGCGCGCAGGCGCTCTGCGGCGAGGGCGGACGGGCTGCCGAGATCGACGGCCTCGGTGAAGGTCCGCAGCACGGCGCCGAGGCGGTCGTCGAGATCGTCGACGACCCGGCGCAGCAGGAAGTCGGCATAGCCGGCCCGGTGGGCCCGGGCGAGGCGGCGGCGGGCGAGGCCCGTATCGAACAACGGAGGGGCGGTCATCACGATCTAGATGGCGCGCCGACACCGCGGGCGCCAGCGGCAACCGGGACGGAACGTGAATCCGTCCCTCGCTGTTAAGGCCCAGCGATTCGACGACGAATCAAGGAGATCAGACACCATGAAGTCCATCTTGTTCGGCGCGGCCCTCACCCTCGCGGGGATCAGCCTTGCCACCACCGGGGCCGAGGCCAAGGGCTGCATCAAGGGCGCGCTCGTGGGCGGCGTTGCCGGCCACATGGCGGGCCATGGTGTGATGGGTGCCGCCGCGGGCTGCGCCGTCGGACGCCACCAGGCCAACAAGCGCGACCGCGAGCAGAACCAGGCGCAGCCGCAGCAGCCGGCGCGCTGAGAACAACCAGAGGTCGCAGATTGTTCACGCGGGTGGTAGGGTCGCCGTCATGGCTCCTGCTGCCCGCGCCGTCACCACAGGATTGCGGGCCGCCCTGCGCGGCGGCCTCGCACTCATCTATCCGCCGACCTGCCCGGGCTGCAGCGGTGCCATCGCCGATCCGCATGCCCTGTGCGCCCGCTGCTGGTCGGGGCTGCATCTGATCGCGCCGCCCTGCTGCGACCGCTTCGGGACGCCCTTCGCCGTCGATCACGGCACCGGTGTGCTGCTCTCTCCCCGCGCGATCGCCGATCCGCCGGTCTTCGCCCAGGCGCGGGCGGTGGCTCTGTACGAGGGCGTCGCCCGCGACCTCGTGCAAAGGCTGAAATACGAGGACCGTCTGGATCTCGGCCCCGTCCTCGCCGGGATGATGGCGGGTGCCGGCGCGGAGCTCCTCGCCCGCGCGGATTGCCTCGTGCCGGTCCCGCTCCACCGATGGCGCCTGTGGCGCCGCCGCTTCAATCAGGCCGCGCTCCTGGCGCGCCGGATCGGCCGGATCGCCGGGCGGCCTTCCGAGCCGGGCTACCTTGCGCGCGTGAAGGCGACCCGCCCGCAGGTGGGGCTGAGCCGGGTGGCCCGGGCGACGAACCTCCAGGGCGCCTTCCGGGTGCCGGAGGCGATGCGCCCCCGGCTGCAGGACCGGCGCATTCTCCTGATCGACGACGTCATGACCACCGGTGCCACGGCCAACGCCGCCGCGCGGGTACTCCTGCGCGGCGGTGCGGCAGCGGTGGATGTCCTGACCTTCGCGCTGGTGGCGGAGGAAATCGGCTGAGCGACGCGGTTCAGGCCGTCAGCGGATCGAGGCGGCCGGCCTCGGCAGCGGCCGGCGTGCCGGGCGTCAGCACCTTGCCGCGCGGACCGACCCAGGTGCCGACCCACTTGCGCTGCCACACCAGCAGGCAGACCAGCACCAGGGCGGCGAAGATGGCGTAGCCGACGAAGCCGAGGGCGAAGGAGCCGGTATACTGCTTCGACAGGCCCATCACGTTGGGCAGAATCGCGCCGCCGAGGGCCCCGACCTCGCCGATCATCGAGCCGGCCACCGCCGTGTTGGCGGGCCAGCGCAGGGGCACGAGCTGGAACAGGGCGCCGTTGCCGGCCCCGAGGGCGGCGAAGCACAGCATGAACAGGGCCGTGGTGAGCGCCAGGGAGGGCGAGGCCGTGAGGAGCAGGAACGAGCCGACCGCCGCGATCAGGACGACGGACAGCACCAGGATGCCGCCGATCCGGTCGGCGAAGTAGCCGCCGACGACGCGGATGCCCGAGCCCATCAGGGCCGCCAACATGGTCAACCGGCCCGCTTCGATCTTGGTGACGGCAAACTGCTCGTAGAAGAAGGTCGGCAGGAAGTTCGACAGGCCGATGAAGCCGCCGAAGGTGATGATGTAGATCAGGTTGAAGGCCCAGCCGTCCTTCTGGAACAGGCAGGAGACGTGCTCCTTGAAGGACTGGTGCTCGGCGTCCGGCGGCTCCTTGGCAAAGACGACCATGACGATGAGCGGGATCGCCATGACGCAGCCGGCAAAGCCGTAGACGGTCTGCCAGCCATAGGCCTGGGCCAGGGGCGGCGCGAACAGCACGGCGAGCACGGTGCCGGAATTGCCGGCGCCGGCGATGCCCATGGCCAGGCCCTTGTGCTCCTTCGGGAACCAGCCCGAGCCGAGGGACAGGGCGACGCCGAAGGAGGCCCCGGCGATGCCGAGGAGCACGCCCATGGCGAGCACCTCGTCGTAAGTGTTCACGTAGAAGAAGCCGAACGCCATCGCGATCATGATCAACGTCATCTCGGTGATGGCGGCGTTCTTGCGACCGATATACTGCGCCAGCACGCCGAGCGGGAAGCGCATGATCGCGCCGGCCAGGATCGGCAGCGAGATCATGAACCCGGTCTGGGCGGGGGTCAGCTTGTAGGTCTCGGTGATGAACGGGCCCATGGCGCCGTTGAGCACCCAGATCGCGAAACAGAAATCGAAGTAGAGGAAGGCGGCGAACAGGGTCGGGGGATGACCGGATTTCATCACGGTCTTGAAGCTGGCCATGGAGTGCGTCTCGAGGTTCGCGGCCGCGGCGCGGCCGTGCATGCCAAGGGATCCGGACTCACGCCGTCCGCATGCGGAGCGCCTTTGCTCCGCGCGTCGCCGAGCGGCGACGGATCGAGCCAAGCACCGAACGTGCCAGTTTCAGGGATGCCGTTCGCCGTCAGGCCGGGCCGATGCATGGACCGTCACCTGCCACTGCCAGCGGCGCCCGAGTGCCGCGCGAGACGGCAGTGCCCAGGAAGTGTCCAGGGTCGCAGCAGGCATGCGCGGAGTCAGCCGTCGGCCTGGAAGGCCGCCAGCGGCGCGGCGATGGCGCAGGTGACGCCGTCGGCAGGAAAATCGAGGGCGATGGTGCCGCCGACCTGGCCGGCGAGCCCGCGCTCGATGAAGCGCGATCCGAACCCCTTGCGTGTCGGCCGCGTCACCGGGGGGCCACCGATCTCGGCCCAGGAGAAGGCCAGCGTCGGCTCGCCGGCCTCGTCACGGACCTCCCAGCGGATCGCCACGTGGCCAACCTCATCCGAGAGCGCCCCGTACTTGGCCGCGTTGGTGGCGAGCTCGTGCAGCATCAGCGCCAGCGACAGGGCCGGCTTGGCACCGATTTCGAGGTCCGGCCCATCGAGGCGGAAACGCCCCTCGCGATCCTCATGCAGCTTCAGGGCCCCCCGCACCACCGGGCCGATCAGGGTGCTGCCGAGGGCGCCGCCCATCAGCAGGTCATGGGCTTGGCCGAGGGCGATGAGGCGGCCGGCGAGCACCTCCTTGGCCGTGTCGACATCGATGGCGCTGCGCATGGTCTGGGTCGCGATCGACTGCACCATCGCCAGCAGGTTCTTCATGCGGTGGCTGAGTTCGCGGTTGACCAGCTCCTGCTGCTCCTCGGCGCGGAGGCGGGCCACGGCGGCGCGGGTGCGGTCGACGACGTTGCGCACGAAATCGAGGATGTCCGGCGTCCAGTCGCGCCGCTTCGAATCGTGCAGGCAGAACACCGCCACGAGCTGCCCGCGCTCCATCAAGGGCAGGTTGATCACGGTGCGCACGTCGAGGGCGCGGAAGGCGCCGGATCGGTCGGCGGTGCGCGGGTCGCTCTCCACGTCCGCGATGACGACGGCGCGCCCCTGGCGCAGCTCCTGCAGGTAGGAGCCGTAATCGGCGTAGCGATGGCGCCCGACGAGGGTACTCGCCCCCGGCACGGTCCAGTCCCGGACGACGTCGAGATAGGCTCCCGAATCGTCCAGGACGCCGTAGGCGGCGCGGGTCAGCCCCAGGGTCCGGCCCGCGATCTCGGCGGCCACGAAGGCGATCTCGCCGGGATCCTGCAATTCTCGCAGGCGCTCGCCGAGCTCGACCAGGGCGGCCTGTCGCTCCTCGGCGCGCTTGCGCTCGGTGATGTCGACCGACGCGCCCGGAAACCGCAGGGGCGTCCCGTCGGCGGCGCGCACCAGGCTCCCGCGGGCGATCACCCAGCGATGGGAGCCGTCCGGCTGGAGGATCCGGTACTCGCAGGCGAATTCCTTGGAACCCGCGAACAGGCGGTCGAGCTCCGCCTGGAAGCGCGGCATGTCGTCGGGGTGGAAGTTGCGGATGTACTCCGCCAGGGGCGCGCCCAGGGCCGCGCGCTCCGGATCGACGGTGTAGATCCGCGCGAAGTTCGGATCGGCATAGATCACGTCCTCGCGCAGGTCCCAGTCCCAGGTGCCGATCATGCCGGACGCATTGAGGGCGAGGCTCAGACGCTCCTCGCTCCGGCGCAGGCGGGCATTGGCCGCCTTCCGTTCGGTGATGTCGGTCAGGGTCAGGACGGCCCCCTGCACCACCCCGTCCTCGATGATGGGGGCGTTGTTGGTGATGACGTCGATGGGCGATCCATCCTGCCGGAAGAACGTCGCCTCGCGGTCGCGCAGGGCGACGCCGCTGCGCAGGGAGCGGACGACCTCGCACTCCTCGCGAGGGAACGGACGCCCGTCGGGATGATGATGATGCGCCGTGTCGTGCAGGTTGCGGCCGATCAGGCTGCCGAGGGGCCAGCCGAGCATCGCCTCGGCGGCGGGGTTGGCGAAGATGACGACGTCGTCCTCGCTGAGGCGGACCACCGCCTCGCTGAGATGGTCGGTCACGGTCTGCAGGAGGGCCGTCTGCCTGCGCAGCGCCTCGTCAGCCTGGCGCTGGGGCGTGCGGTCGCGCAGGATCTTGAGATAGCCGACCTGCCGGTCCGCCTCGTCCTTGAGGGGCATCATCTCGCCCATGCCCCAGAAGCGCGAGCCATCCTTGCGCATGTGCCAGCGCTCGTCGTTGGCCCGTCCGAGATCACGGGCGAGGCGCATCTCGTGATCGGGCATTCCGCGTGCGCGGTCCTCCGGCGTGAAGAAGAGGTCGGCCGGCTGGCCCAGCATCTCGGCCTGGCTCCAGCCGAGGACACATTCGGCGCCCGTATTCCAGCTCGTGACCCGGCCGGCGAGGTCCAGGGTGACGATGCCGTAATCGATGGCGCTCCCGATGATCGCCGCATTGTGCCGGTCGCTCGCGCGACGCTCCTTCAGGGCGCGCCGCAGGTTGAGCTCGGTCATCACCCGGCCCGCGAGGGTGCGCAGGATGAAGCCCTGCGCCTCGGAGAGCTGGCGCGGCTGGGTGTCGAGGACGCAGAGGGTCCCCAGGGCTGTCCCCTCCGGCGTGCGCAGGGGCATCCCGGCGTAGAAGCGGACATGCGGTTCGCCGGTGACGAGGGGATTGTCCGCGGTGCGCGAATCCCGCGTGGTGTCGGGAATGACGAAGAGCCCGTCCTGCCGCACGGCGTGGGCGCAGATCGACTCCGTGAGCGAGGTCTCGGACCGCGCAAAGCCGACGCGGGCCTTGAACCACTGGCGATCGGTATCGACCAGCGAGACCAGGGAGACCGGCATCTCCAGCAGACGGGATGCGAGCGTCACGATATCCTCGAACCCGTCCTCGGGCCCGGTATCCAGGATGTCGTAGCGCGCCAGGGCCTCGGGGCCCGTCTCGGGCGCGTCGCCGGTCCTACTCAATCGTCCCTCCGGCCACGCTCCCCCCGATGCACTGCGCCTCGGACAATCCTGCGCCCTTGATCCTCGCACGCGACCGTGGACGGTCGACCCGACGCGGACCCCGCCAGCTTTAGCGAAGCGCGCGCGATTGTCCTACGTTCAACCGCAGGCAGATCATCAATTTCGCGCAAATCAATTTTGCACGCGTGCGAGCGAGCGGTGCACCCGGAGCTCTACCGGCAGACCGTGATGCTGCGGACCACCCAGCCCTCGCCCGCCTGCCAGAGCTTGCGCCGGGTGCGTTGGCAGGTTGGGTTCTCCGGCTCGCTGGAGGTCCAGCTCGTCACCGGAGCAGCGGGCTCCGCGACGCGCGCGGTTCGGCTGCGGCCCGCCTGCCCTTCCGAGGGCATGAGGCAGACGAGCAGGAGGAACGCGAGCGCCGCAGGGCGCGCGCGGTGACGGGGACGCGGGGGGACCGGCACGGGTCGCGTTCCATGATCTGGGGAGAGGGCTCTGCGGACGACCACCTATGTCGGCACGCCGCTTCGTTTTGCAATCGATCGACCATTCCGGCCGGGGGTCGATCACCGCTTTTTCGCAGACATGGTGAAAGCGCGATGCCGGCGTATTCGCGCGGGTCTTCGAAAGGTTTTCTGGATGGTTTCCAAACCCTATGATTGTGCCCGCACTGCATCGCCCCCGAACTTTGGTGCCCATGCAGGGCTGCCCATCGTTCAGATGACGTGACGTCTCTGCGTCGACTTGCTAGGCCCAGGCTCGAACGACCCTTCTCTGACTATCTTCCGAGCAACGTCCATGTCCCAGACGACCCGCCGCACGCTTCTCACCGGGGCGACGACGAGCCTCGCGCTCCTCACGCCTGTCGGGTCCGCCCTGGCGCAGGGGCGTGGCCTCTTCGGCGGTGCCCTCGCGGGGGATGGCCCCTACGACGACGAGCGCCTGTATCGCGACGAGGAGGGACGGCTCTATCGTCGTCGGGGCGGCCAGTACGTGCCCTATTCCGAGCGCGGCGCGGATCGCGGGCTCGATCCGGTGCGAAGCCAGCGCGGCCGCGCCGTGGCGGATGATCCGGATGCGGATCTCTACGCCCCGCGGCAGGTGCCGCCGGCCTCGGCGCAGCAGGCCGCCCCGGCCAAGCCCATCGACGATGGCCCCATCGACTTCAACCGCGCCTACGCGGCGATCACCGATGAGCCCTTTCCGGTCTATGCCTTCAACTGGCGCAAAGCGAACCCGTCCTTCCTCCGCCAGGAGGTCGCCTATACGGGGTCCGAGACCCCGGGCACGATCGTGGTCGACCCGCGGGCGCATCACCTCTTCCTCGTCCAGCCCAATGGCCGGGCGCGGCGCTACGGCGTGGGCGTGGGCAAGCAGGGCTTCTCGTGGTCCGGCGCCTCGACGGTGAACTCCAAGCAGATGTGGCCGGACTGGTATCCGCCCAAGGAGATGATCGCGCGGACGCCGAAGCTGGCGCGCTCCGTCTCCCAGCTCCAGAGCGGCCTCGGCGTGCCCGGCGGCGCGCACAATCCCCTCGGGGCGCGGGCCCATTACCTCTGGCAGGGCAACAAGGACACGCTCTACCGCATCCACGGGACCCTGGAGCCGGAGTCGATCGGCAAGAGCGTGTCGTCGGGCTGCATCCGGATGATCAACCAGGACGTCATCGATCTCTACGGCCGCGTCGAGATCGGCTCGCGCGTGGTGGTGATGAGCTGACGAAAAACGGCCTCCCCCTCGCATCATGAGGGGGAGGCCGCGGCCTACCTTCGCTCTGCTGGTCCGTGCCTCCGCGCCGGGCGCGAAGGAACGCCGCTCAGGCCTCGGTGATCTCGCCTTCGCGCACCGCGCGCTCGCTGCTCCCGGACTTGATCCGGTAGAACGGCTCGCCGGTCTGATCTTCGGGGACGAGGCGGACAATCTCGAAGACGTCGGAGATATCGCTCTTCGGGGCGGTGTAGCCGATCTGAGCGCGGCGCACGCGCTGGCCGATCTTGAACTTGTGGGACATGGCGCTTGTCTCCTCGCTGGAGGTTGGGCGGACTGACGTCGCGCCCGGGATGGACCCGCTCGCTGCAGCGGTCCCGGTGATGCGGGCCCGTCCCGAGGGACGCACCGTCGGGCGGACCCGCCCCGGATCCGCCGTGTGGTCGCGGGATCGAACGATCCCGGCGACGAAAACCCTCAGCGGCGCGCCTTGGCCTTGCGGGCGGCGTAGCGCGCGTCGCGCTGAGCCTTCTGCTCCAGGCGTGCGGCGGCGGCCTGCACCACCTTCTCCTCGGCGGCGCGAACCTCCTCGGCGGCCTGGCGCTCGCGCTCGGCCTCGGCTTCCGCAGCGCGCTGAGCCTCGGCCTCGAGCCGGGCCTGCTCGCGGGCCGCCACGCGAACCTCGCGCTCCCGGGCGATCTGAGCCCGCTCCGCCTTGCGGGCGAGCACGGCCGGATCATCGGCAGCCGGGCGGTCCCGGAAGCGGGCCAGCGCCGCGGCGCGGGCTTCGGTCGCGGCCTTGAGGCGGTCGGTCATCGAGTTCGGGTTGAATTGGCTCACACAGGATCCTGTCATGCGGGAGGCCGCCTCGGGCGCGCTCCCCTGGAATCGGGTCTCAGAACACAAGCAAGCCGCCTCCCATTCGGGAAGCGGCTCTCGAAACAGGTCGGGCTCCACGAGGGAGCCCGCCGTGATCAGACGGTCTGGAGGCTGCCGGCGGACTGCTTGCCGCTGCGCTTGTCGGTTTCCATCTCGTAGGAGACCTTCTGGCCTTCCGCGAGGCCGCGCATGCCGGCGCGCTCGACGGCCGAGATGTGCACGAACACGTCGCTCCCGCCGTTATCCGGCTGGATGAAACCGAAACCCTTTGTCTCGTTGAACCACTTAACAGTACCGACAGCCATCGTATTCCTTCGCCCTTGCGGGCTTCATCTACCGGAGGTCCACGCGATCATGCGCGGCCGTCTCCGTTACCAACTCAAGACATAGATCTCTGGCACACGATTTCATAACGAAACCGCGCCACCGAGGTTCTGCCGCTGAATTGATATTGAATGTCTACGCGCTTCGCAGCCGATTAGCAAATCGAATTTCAAATCAGCCGACACACGGCGCAAATCCCGCGGCCGAGATATCTGTGCCCGCAGGGTGTATCTCCCGCGTTCTTTGCTGGAATCCGGCTTGAAATTCTGTTCGCAGTCCCGCGGTGGCATCAGGTTCGTGCGGTCTGGATCGTCGGGCGCGGGTCGCGCCGACCGCACCGCGCCCGTCGGCGCCGCAGCCTTTCCAGGCGATACGGTCGACGGAGCGGAACCAGATGACGTCGATCCTCGTAATGACGTCGATCCCGCGCCCAACAGTCGTGACCCGGCCTTGCACGCTTCGCCATCGGACCAACACCCTGCAGACGGGACTTTCCCGCTCCGACGCGTGCAGTTCTCAAGCTGCGATTACCCACAGGACGACGCCGCGCAGGTCTATCAGCTGATGTTCGCCAGCGCGGCGCTGGTGACGCCCCTGGTGACGCCCTTCCACGTGGACATCACCAGCTTCTGGTCGGAACACCTGCGATTTCATTTCATGGACGGCGTCCCGTTCATCTTTCACCGGCCCGCGCAGAAACTCGGCTTCGACGGCCTCGACGCGATCATCCTGCAACATGTCGAGACCGGCAGCATCATCGGCAACTTCGATGGCCGCGACGTGCGGACCGGAGCCGGCTCCGTCTACGCCATCGACTTCTCCCGGCCGGCGATCATCCGCGACGCCCAGGACATCCCGCAGCAGCGACGCAACTTCGTCAGCATGCCGCGCGCCTTCGCCCGCCGCTGGTTCGGCCCCCTGGATGCGCTCCACGGCCTCGTCATTCCGCCGGACATCGCTGCGCCCTACACCACCCACCTCCTGCGCTTGCGCGACCGCCTGCCGCATCTGGCCGCGCTCGATGCCGAGACCCTCGCCCACACCGCAACCCTAATGGCCCAGGCCATCACCGCCGCCCTCGGTCACGGCACCTCCCTCAGCGATCCGGCGCGGCTGCACCAGAAAGCCCGCCTGTATATCGAGGCGAATCTCGGCAATCCCGACTTGAGCGCCGCGGAGGTCGCACGCAGCATCGGCGCCTCGCGCTCCAAGCTCTTCGCGATGTTCCAGCCGGTCGGCGGGGTCGAGTGCTTCATCCGCTCCGCCCGGCTGCAGCGGATCAAGGCGGCACTCAGCGCGCCGGCGCAACCGCACCCCATCGCGGTGCTGGCCGAGGCAGTCGGGTTCCGCAGCCCGGCTCAGCTGAGCCGCCTGTTCCGACAGCATTACGGGATGACGCCGTCGCAATTCAGCGCCAGCGCCGATCCCGGCGGCGTCCGCCGGATCACCGAGCGGGCGTGAAGCGGGTCGGCCGAACCGCTACAGGGCCAGGGAAACCTTGACCACGGCGCCATCCTCCTTGTCCGGGCGGACCGCGAAACCGAGCTGGCGACAAACCGCCAGCATGGCGCGGTTCTCGCGCAGGACCGTCCCCTCGACCCGGGAGAGCCCTTCGACCCGGGCCCAGTCGATCATCAGGCTCATCAGGGCATGGCCGAGGCCTGTCCCCTTCCGGTCGCCGTGGATCAGGATGGCGTATTCGCCGCTCTCATGATTGGCATCAGCGTGCAGACGCACGGCGCCGAGCATCACCCCGGTGGCCGCGTCGATCGCCACGAAGGCGATGGCGCGGGCGTAGTCGAGCTGCGTGAGCTTGGCCAGGAAGGCGTGGTTGAAGTCCCGGACCGGGGCGAAGAAGCGCAAGCGCAGGTCCTCGGCGCTGACCGACTGGAAGAAGGTCAGGAACAGCGCCTCGTCCTCCGGCCGCACCGGCCGTACCGTGATGGTCTCGCCCCGAAGGTGAAGGGTGCGCTCCCATTCCACCGGATAGGGCCGGATCGCGAAGCGCGGATGGTAGGCGCCCCGGGGGCGCCGGCCGGCCGCGGTCTCGGCCCCTACCATCACGCGGGCATCGAGCGCGAGAGCACCGGTCTCGTCGGCGAGGAGCGGATTGATGTCGAGTTCGCGCACCTCGGGGCAGTCGGCCGCCAGTTGCGCCAGCTTCACCAGGACCAGCGCCACCGCGTGGCGGTTCACGGCCGGCACGTCGCGATAGGCCGCGAGACGCCGGGCGACGCGGGTCCGGTCGATCAGCTCCGAGGCGAGGCGCAGGTCGAGGGGCGGCAGGCCGAGGGCCCGGTCGTCGATGACCTCCACCGCCGTGCCGCCGCGCCCGAACACCACCACCGGCCCGAAGGTCGGGTCCTCCGCGAGCCCCGCAATCAACTCGCGCTGCTTGCCGCGCCGGATCATCGGCTGGACCGCAAATCCGGTGATCCGCGCCTCCGGCGCCAGCCGCCGGGCCCGGGAGAGGATGTCGGCGGCGGCCAGCCGTACGTCGGCCTCGCTGGTGAGATCGAGACGCACGCCGCCGATGTCGGACTTGTGCACGATGTCGGGCGAGACGACCTTGAGGGCCACGGCGCCGCCCTGCGCGATGATGGGCCATGCGGCCGTCGCGGCGGCATCGATGTCGGGCGCCAGCGTCAGGGGTACGCTGTCGATGCGGTAGGCGGCGAGAAGGTCGGCCACCGCGACGGGGTCGAGCCAGGTCTGCCCCTGGGCCACGGCGCGCGCGACGACGGCGCGGGCCGCCTCGATGTCCGGGGAGAAGTCGCGCGGCAGCGAATCCGGCGTGCGCATCAGGTCGTCCTGCGCCTCGCGATAGCGCACGAGGTGCAGAAATCCCTCGACGGCCGCGTCCTCGGTGGAGAAGCGCGGAATGCCCGCGGCGGCGAGGCGTCCGACCGCCTCGGCTTCCTCACCGATCGTCACGGCGAAGACCGGCTTCTTGCGGGCGCCGTTTCGACGGATCCGGGTCACGGTGTCGGCGATCGCTCCCGCGACCTCAGTGCCGTCCGAGCGCGCCGTCGGCACATGGACCGCGAGCACCGCGTCGTTGCCCGGATCCGCCAGCAGGGGCGCGAGGGCGGCGGCGTAAGCCTCCGGTCCGGCGGCGACGCCGAGATCGACGGGATTGCCGAGCGTCCCGGCCGCCGCGAGGGTGCCGCCGCGATCGGCGAGGCGGTCGGCCGCCAGGGCGCCGATGCCGCGTCCATTGCCCAGGATCGCGAGACGATGCCCCGGAAAGGGGCGCTGCCGCCCGAGGGTTTCCACCGCGGAGAACATCGCATCCAGGCTCTCGACCGCGAGCAGCCCGGCGCGGCGGAAGGCTGCCTCGTAGACGGTGTCGGGCCGGGCGAGCGCGCCCGTATGGGTCGCGGCGTGCCGGGCCGGGGCCCGGTGGCGCCCCGCCCGCAGCACCACGACCGGCTTGGCGCGCGCGGCCGCCCGCGCGGCCGACATGAATTTGTGCGCATCCACGACCGCATCGAGGGAGAGCAGGATCGCCCGGGTCCGGATGTCGGCGGCGAAGTGGTCGAGGCAGTCCGCAACGTCGATATCGCAGGCGATGCCGAGGGACAGCACGGCCGAGAAGCCCACGTCCCGGCGTGCCGCCCATTCGACGATGCCGGCGGCGACGGTGCCCGACTGCGACACCAGCGCCAGGTCGCCGGCCTTGGGGGCCCGGGCCAGGAGACTGGCATCGAGGTGGGCGCCGGGAACCGAGAGGCCGATGCTGCCGGGCCCGAGGAGGCGCAGGCCGTGGTGGCGAGCCTCCGCCCGCGCCGCCTCGCAGATCGCGTCGCTGACGTCCGGCGTGAGGATGACGGCACTGGCCGCTCCGCGCAGCCCGGCCTCCGCGATCTGACCGGGAATCGCTCCGGCCGGGGTCGCCAGGATGACGAGGTCCGGTGCCTCGGGAAGGTCGGCGAAGCGCGGGATCTGACCGGCGGCCGCATCGGAGCCGAGGCAATGGATCGGCCCCGGAAAGCCGCCGCGCCGCAGATTGGTCAGGGCCGCCTCGGCCAGCCCCTCCGGACCTGCCTCAAGGCCGACCAGGGCGATCGCGCGCGGGGCGACCAGCGCCTCGAAGCGGTACGTACTCATCGGCCGAACTGCCTCTGCTCGGGTGACGGGGCGGCCGCCCCTGAACCGTCACGGCCTCAGGAGCGTCACCGGCTTGGTAACCGGGTCGGACGGCGAGCACGTCCGGCAGGCGGTGTTATAGACCGCCTGCGCCCGACCGGTAGGGCGTTCGCGTCCGGAGACCTGCATGCCGTCCCAGCCCTCCTCGCCCGCCTCTGAAACAGCGGACGGAACGATCCGTACCGACATCGTCGCCGCCATGCGTGATCTTCTCACGCTCGGTCTGAGCCAGGGCACCTCCGGCAACGTATCGGTGCGGGCGGGCGACGGCTTCCTCGTCACGCCTTCCGGGATTCCGGCCGAGACCCTACGGCCGGAAGATATCGTGGCGATGCAGTTCGACGGCGGGTTCACCCACCCGCTCGCCCCCTCCTCCGAGTGGCACTTCCACCGCGACATCCTCGCAGCACGTCCGGACGTGAACGCGGTGGTCCACGCGCACCCGACCCACTGCACCGCCTTCGCGATCTGCGGTCGGGACATTCCGGCCGTGCACTACATGATCGCGGCGGCAGGCGGACCGACCGTGCGCTGTGCCCCCTACGCGCCCTACGGCACCGAAGCCCTGTCGGCGGCGGCCCTGACGGCCCTGGAGGGACGGATGGCCTGCCTCCTCGCCAATCACGGCATGATCGCCATCGGCTCCGATCTCCGGAAGGCCCTCTGGCTCGCGGTCGAAGTGGAAGCGCTCTGCCGCCAATATGCGGTCGCGCTTCAGGTCGGAAACCCCGTCGTGCTGCCAGATGACGAGATCTGGAGAACGGTAGAACGGTTCAAATCCTACGGTCCGCGTAGCCGAACGGAAGGGTGATCAGGTCTCGCATTGCCTGAAGCGGGCGTTGAAAACGTCCGTTCGGGACCTTTTCGGTCCGACCTACGTAAATTTTTACGCAGATCCGCGCGTGGCTGCAGAAAAAAATACGCGCGGTCTCCACAGCCTGCACGGCCATGCGTGCGTATAGATTTTGTATTCAAGAACCAAATTAGTCCTTGGGCCTGTTTTGCCCGCAATAGGGCCTTGAGGTCCGCTTCGGCTCAAATCTCTCCCCAGACTTGGTCTGTATGAGATCATATTCCCTCCCATAGAAAATTATTTTTTCGGTTCGTCGATACGAACCTTGAGGCTTTAGAGCCGTCGATCCCCCAGTTCGTGCAGGATCAGAGAAAATCGCGCAAATTTAGTCCGGTTTCTCGGAATGGCACTGGTTGCTGGTCTATTCGAGTTCACCAGAAATCGGCCCAATGCAACCTATACGAGACCTGCTGAGCCTCTTGCCTTTTGCTTTGCTGCATCATAGCAACCAGCAAGTCACAACCAGACCGCGGCATCCAAACCTCCCAAACGGCAGGACGCCGTCGGGCTGGGCGGTCTTCAAAACGCAACGAGAGATTCAGAATGAGCGCCGAGAACGGAATCCTGCCGGACTACATCGAACTCGCGGCCGACATCGTATCGGCATTCGTGAGCAACAACTCGGTTCCGATCGCGGACCTGCCGGCCCTGATCGGCTCGGTGCACGCCACCCTGGGCAAGCTCAACCAGGTCGGGACCGAAGAGAAGGCGGAGCCTCTGACCCCGGCGGTTTCCATCAAGCGCTCGATCACGCCCGACTACGTCGTCTGCCTGGAAGATGGAAAGAAGTTCAAGTCGCTCAAGCGTCACCTGCGGACGCGCTACGAGATGACGCCCGAGCAGTATCGCACCAAGTGGAACCTCCCGAGCGATTATCCCATGGTCGCCCCGAACTACGCGGCCGCCCGTTCGGAACTGGCCAAGAACATGGGTCTCGGTCAGCAGCGTCGGAAGCAGGAGAGCCTGCCGGCCGAGATCGAGGCCAAGGCAGGGTCGACGCCGCGCGGACGTCGTCCCAAGGTGGCGGCGCAGGCCTGACGTCCGGAAGCAACGGATGCCGGACCGGCGACGAACAAGGCCGGGGCGCTCTGCCTCGGCCTTGTTCGTCTTGTCCACAGCTTGTCGACCGCGTCTGCCCTGACCTTGGCAGATACGGTGGAAGCGTACCTTTCATAGATCAGATTGGTATTCGAATCGGCTTGCCGCGGCGTGATCGCAGAACCGATGCGCCGGTCCGCAAGATCTTCGGGCATCCGGATTCGTCCCTGCCCTCCCCAGCCCGGGCGGCGTTAGAGAACGCGCAACCCTCCGCTGCCACGGTCGGGTCCGACGCGGCCGAGCGTCGAACGATCTCGGCCCACCTCCGGTTGGGACCACCACATGTCGGGTCGATCGCGCCTCGTGGCGCGCCTGTTCTGGACGTCCGTACTGGGAGGGGGCTGCGCCCTGTGGTTCGGGCAGCCCGGCGCCATCGGGGCCGGACTGGCGTTCGCCGGTGTCGTCCTCCACCATCTCGACCGGCCGCGGCGCCTGCGCCGGCTGATCCGGAGGATCGCACGCCCGCATGCGCCGACCCTGGCCCTGCGGCGGCGGCAGGAATGCTTCATCGATGCCTACGGCAACCTGATCAGCGACGGCTGGGAGCGCGAGCGAACCTACTTCGCCGAGCGCACGGTGGTGCCGCAGTTGGAGGCCCGGGGCCGTGGCGGCGAGATCGATGGAGCCTGGGACGACATTCTCGCCATCATCGATCGGGTGGCGGATGCGGTGCAATTGCCGGACGAGAGCGAAGCCCCCGAGGAGGGCATCGCCTACGAGCGTTACTGTGCGGGACGCCTGCGCGAGGCCGGCTGGAACGCGCGCGCCACCCAGGCCAGCGGCGACCAGGGCGCCGACATCGTCGCGGAGCAGGCCGGAATCCGTCTCGTGGTCCAGTGCAAGCGCTACGGGCGGCCGGTGGGCAACGGCGCCGTGCAGGAGATCGCGGCGGCGATGCGGTACTGGTCCGCCGACAGGGCGGCGGTCGTCTCGAATGCCGGGTTCACCCCGGCGGCGCGCAAGCTCGCCGCCGCCACCGGTGTCCTGCTGCTGCACCACGACGCCCTTGCCGAGATGCAGCCGGCGCCGCTTGCCTCGCCGGCCGGCGCCAAGCGGCGCGGCGTTCGGCCTTCGCCCTCAGCCCTTGCCGAGCGGTAGCCAGCGATGGCCCTGCGCGGCCAGGAGCAAAGTCGCTCTCTCCGGGCCGTCGCTCCCGGCGGCGTAGGGTTCCACCGGTGCATCGGCCAAGGCCTTCAGCAGGGGATCGACCACCGCCCAGGCGGCCTCGATACTGTCCGCACGCTGGAACAGGGTCGCGTCGCCGATCAGGCAATCGTAGAGCAGCGTCTCGTATCCGACGCTCGGCGTCTCCTGGAAGAAATCCCCGTAATCGAACGCCGCGGTGACACGGCCGAGCTCCAGGCGCGGTCCGGGGCGCTTGGCGTTCATCACGATGTCCATCCCCTGCTCGGGGTCGATGCGAAAGCGCAGGACGTCGGGGGTGACGGGCGCGCCCGGAGCGGCGAAGGGCGAGTGCGCCGGGGGCCGAAAATGAAGGGCGATCTCGGTGACGCGGTCGGTCATTCGCTTCCCCGTGCGCAGGTAGAACGGAACGTCCTTCCAGCGCGGGTTGTCGATGGCGAGCTTCAGGGCGACGTAGGTCTCGGTGCGGGAATCCCGCGCGACGTTGGGCTCGTCGCGATAGGCCGGCACCGCGTGCCCGTGCTCCTGGCCCGCCCCGTACTGGCCGCGAACCGCCTGCTCAGGCTGAACCGGCTGCACCGCCTGAATCAGCCGGGCCTTCTCGTCCCGGACGTCCTCGGCATCGAGCGTCTTGGGCGGCTCCATCGCCACCATGCAGAGCAGCTGGAACAGGTGGTTCGGTACCATGTCGCGCAGCGCGCCGGTGGGTTCGTAGAAGGCGCCGCGCGCCTCGACGCCGATCGTCTCCGCCGCGGTGATCTCCACGTGGTCGACGTGGTCGCGATGCCAGACCGGCCCGAGCAGTCCATTACCGAACCGGATTGCCAGGATGCTCTGAACCGTCTCCTTTCCGAGGAAGTGATCGATCCGGAAGAACTGGCTCTCGGCCCCCTGCTTGAGGATTCGCGCATTCAGGGCTCGGGCGGAATCAAGGTCGCTCCCGAACGGCTTCTCGATGACGACCCGGCGGAACGCGCCCTTGTCCTCCTTCAGGAGCCCCGCCTGACCCAGAGCGTCGACGATCGGCCCGAAGAAGCGGGCCGAGACCGCGAGGTAGAAGATGACGTTGCCGGACAGCGCCTGAGCGAGGCTTGTGAAGGTGTCGGCGGCGGTGAAGTCGCCTTGGCGGAAGCTGAGGCGCTCGCCGACGAAGCCCCAGGCCTTGGGGTCGATGTGGTCGGGGTGGAATTCCGAGGTGCGGTCCGTGGTGAAGGACTGCATCGTCTCCGTCAGGTCCTGGCGCCAGCCCGCATCGGTGTTGGCGTTGTGATCGACGCCGATGATGCGGAACTGCGGGTCGAGCAGGCCACCGGCCGCGAGGTTGTAGAGCGCCGGCATCAGCAGCCGCTTCGTCAGGTCGCCGGAGGCCCCGAAGATCACCAGCGTGCAGGGGGGTGCCGCCGGGACGGGCTGATGCTCGGGTGTCCCGGCGGGTGCCTTGGCGGGGGGTGTCTGGTCCATGGCCCACGGCCTCCACTCGCGATTGCCGCGCGACGCGCCGGCCAAATCCGCTCGTCAACCTGCCGCGTCCGGCGACGTTCCGGCCAAGGTCGTGTCCGAACGCATGGGCTGACCCGACCGGGACGCGGGGCAGGCCCCTATTCGTCGGTGCGGACCGCCTGGCCGGAATCCACCGGCAGGCGCGCGTTCTTCAGCTCGTCGCCGCTCGGCAGGCTGCGGACGTCCCAGCCGCCGCCCAGCGCACGGATGAGCGAGACGGCCGTGGTGAACCGGTTGAGGCGAATCTGCAGGGCGACGACCTCGTTGTTCAGGGCGAGCGCCTGCGCCGTGACCACGGTGGTGAAGTTCTGCGTTCCGGCTCGATACTCGTTCAGGGTGATCTCCACGGCGCGGCGGGCCGAGGCGACGGCCTCGTCCTGGGCCACCTGCTGCCGGGCCAGGATGCGCACGCCCGCAAGGCCGTTCTCGACCTCCGAGAAGGCGGTGAGCACGGTCTGGCGGTAACTGGCCACGCTGGCGTCATAGGCCGCGCGGGTGATGCGCAGGGCCGCCGCGCGGGCACCCCCGTCGTAGAACACCTCCGTGCCGGCGGCCGCCACCGACCAGACCTGATTGACGGCGGAGAACAGGCCGTTGGCCGGGCTGCCCGAGATCCCGCCGGAGGCCGAGAGCGTCACCGTGGGGTAGAACGCCGCCACGGCGACGCCGATCTGCTCGCTCTGGGCCTGGACGGTGCGTTCGGCCTGCGCGACGTCGGGACGTCGCTCGAGGAGCGTCGAAGGAATGCCGACCGGCACTGCGGGCGGCCGCGCGGCGAGCGGCGCCACCGGCAGGCTCAATTCGGAGGGCGGGCGGCCCACGAGGAGCGCGATGGCGTGCTCGAAGGTGGCGCGCTGCAGGCCGATGGCGATCGCCTGGGCCTGTGTGGTCTGGAGCTGCGTCTGGGCCGTGATCACGTCCGAGCGCGCGGCGACGCCGGCATTGTACTGGTTCTCGGTGATCGCGAGGCTCTTCTTGTAGCCCTCGATGTTCTCGTTGAGCACGCGCTGGAGCGAATCCTGGTAGCGCAGCGTCAGGTAGTTGATCGCGACCTCGGATTGGAGCGTCAGGCGCACCAGGGCGAGTTCGGCGGCGCTGGCCTGGGCCGTGGCGACCTCGCTCTCGATGTTGCGGCGGATGCGGCCGAACAGGTCGAGCTCCCAGCTTGCCTGACCCTGGAGCGAGACGTTGGTGCGCTCGATCCCGAGAGAGCGGGACCGCGAGACATTGGGGGCGCCCGTGACCGTGGGGAACAGGGCGGCACGGGCCTGGGCGACGAAGGCGCGCGCCTGCTCGTAGGCGGCCACCTGGGCCCGTAGGCTCTGGTTGTCGACATCCACGAGGCGGATCAGCCGGTCGAGGGTGGGATCGCGGAACACCCGCCACCAGTCTCCGCGCTCGGCCCCGTCATTGGGCGCGGCCGGACGCCAGCCCTTGCGGCTCGCCACGTAGGCGGCGCTGTCCTCGCGGGTGCCCCCCTCCTTGAACGCCAGGGGCGTCTCCACCGAGGGACGCGCATAGTCCGGACCGACCATGCAGCCCGAGACGGTGGTGGCCAGGAGGATGGCGGTGGCGCGGAGGGCGCCCGCGCGCGCACCGCCCTGTGCGGGAGAGCGGGAATCGCGAGCGGGCCCTATCAGCCGACGGAAATCGCTCATTCGGCAGGGCTCAGCGCTACGCCGGCCGCCGGCGCGCCGCGGCGGCGCAGCCGGTCGAGGTACAGGTAGACGACAGGGGTGGTGTAGAGGGTCAGGATCTGGCTCACGATCAGGCCGCCGACGATGGCGATGCCGAGGGGCCGCCGCAGCTCGGAGCCCTCTCCGCCGGCGAGGATGAGGGGCAAGGCACCGAGCATCGCGGCCAGCGTTGTCATCATGATCGGGCGGAAGCGCAAGAGGCAGGCCTCGAAGATTGCGTCCTGTGGCGAGGCCCCCCGGGTGCGTTCGGCATCGAGCGCGAAGTCGATCATCATGATCGCGTTCTTCTTCACGATGCCGATGAGCAGGAACACCGCGATCAGCGCGATGACGGTGAACTCGGTCCCCGAGACGAGGAGCGCCAGGAGGGCGCCGATGCCGGCCGAGGGCAGCGTCGACAGGATCGTCACGGGGTGGACGAAGCTCTCGTAGAGGATTCCAAGGATCGTGTAGACGGCGACGAGGGCGGCCAGGATCAGCAGCGGCTGGCGCGAGGACGATTCCTGGAAGCTCTTCGCCGAGCCGGCGAATTCGCCGTGGATCGTGGCGGGCAGGCGCAGGTCGGTGATCGCCGCGTCGATGGCGGCGGTGGCGTCCGACAGGCTCTTGCCCGGCACGAGGTTGAACGAGATCGTGGTGGCGACGAACAGGCCCTGATGGCTCACCTGAACCGGCGC
The DNA here is from genome assembly GCF_002917135.1 of Methylobacterium sp. V23. Classification (NCBI taxonomy): domain Bacteria; kingdom Pseudomonadati; phylum Pseudomonadota; class Alphaproteobacteria; order Hyphomicrobiales; family Methylobacteriaceae; genus Methylobacterium; species Methylobacterium sp. V23. The sequence continues at coordinate 502,464 of NZ_PDHT01000001.1, read as the reverse complement.
ATTGCCGGTCTCCAGCCGGGCGAAGGCCGAGAGCGGAATCATCGTCTCCTTGGAACTCGACACTGGCGCGCTGGACGAGGCGCCGCCCTTGCCGCCTGCGATGGCGTTGGCGGCCGCGTTGCGGGCCGAATCGGTGGCGATGGAGGCGGCGCTGGCGTCGGCGGTTGCCGTCGCGCCCACGGCGCCGTTCGCGGCAACGGCCGGGGCGCCCGCCACGCTGCCTGCCACCGCGTTGGTGGTGGCCGAGCCCCGCGCCTTGCCGCCCGAGGTCGAGACGTAGAGCATCTTCAGGGTGTCGGGGCTCTGGAGGTAGCGCGGGGCGATCTCCATCACGACGTGGTACTGGTTTAGCGGGTTGTAGATGGTCGAGACCTGGCGCTGGCCGAAGGCGTCGTAGAGCGTGTTGTCGATCTTGTCCGGGGTGAGGCCGTAGCGGAAGGCGCTGGCCCGGTCGATCACGAGGCGACTCTCCAGGCCGCCCTCCTGTTGGTCGGAGGTGACGTCGGCGAAGATCGGGTTCTTCTGCAGGGCCTGAACCAGCTTCGGCGCGGCCTGATACAGCTCCTCCGCAGTATCGCCCTGCAGGGTGTACTGGTACTGGGCGAAACTCTGGCGCCCGCCCATGCGCAGGTCCTGGCGCGGGAAGAGGTAGAGCCGGGCGCCGGCGACGCGGGACAGCTTCGGGCGCAGGCGCGCCATCACGGCGGTGATCGATTCGCGCTCGCCCCGGGGCTTGAGGCCGACGAAGACGTTGGCCGAATTCGTGCCGCGCCCGCCGGTGAAGCCGACGACGCTGTCCACGGCCGGATCGGCCTGCACGATGGCGGTGGCCTGTTCCAGCTTCTGCTTCATCGATTGGAACGAGATGCGCTGGTCGGCCTGGATGCCGCCCATCATCTGCCCCGTATCCTGCTCGGGGAAGAAGCCCTTCGGGACGATGATGTAGAGGTAGACGTTGAGCCCCACCGTCGCCAACAGGGTCAGGACGACGAGCCGCCGGTGCCGCATGGCGATTCGGAGGGTGCGCTCGTAGCCCGCGAGCATGCCGTCGAACCCGGCCTCCAGGCCCCGCACCAGCCAGTTCGGCCGCGCCGTCCCGTGCGACGCCTCGCGCCGGAGCAGGAGGGCGCACATCATCGGCGTGGTGGTGAGGGACAGCACCAGGGAGATCAGGATCGCGAGCGAGAGAGTGACGGCGAACTCCTGGAATAGGCGGCCGACGATGCCGCCCATCAGCAGGATCGGCAGGAACACCGCCACCAGGGAAAGGCTCATGGAGATGACGGTAAAGCCGACCTCGCGCGAGCCGAGAAGCGCCGCCTCGACCCGCGGCTTGCCCTGCTCGATGTGGCGCTGAATGTTCTCCAAGACCACGATGGCGTCGTCGACCACGAAGCCGGTGGCGATGATCAGCGCCATCAGGGACAGGATGTCGAGGCTGTAATTGAGCAGGTACATCGCCGAGAAAGTGCCGACGATGGAGATCGGCACGGCGACGGCCGGGATCAGGGTGGCACGGCCCGAGCGCAGGAACAGGAACACCACGAAGATGACCAGGGCGACCGCGATGACCAGCGTCTCCTCGGTCTCGGCCAAGGACGCGCGGATGGTGGCGCTGCGGTCGCCCGTGACGGTGAGGTCGATGTCGCCGGGCAGCGCCGCCTTGACCTGCGGGATCGCGGCCTTGAGGCCCTTGATCGTCTCGACGACGTTGGAGCCGGGCTGCTTGTAGATGAACAGGATCACGCCCGGCTTGCCGTTGACGAGGCCGAGATTGCGCCGGTCCTCGACGGAATCCTCGATCTTGCCGACATCCGTGAGGCGCACGGCGGCACCGTTGCGATAGGCCACCACGAGGTCGCGATAATCGGCGGCCACCCGGCCCTGGTCGTTGGCGTAAAGCTGGTAGTGGCGGGTGTCGGTCTCGATCGCGCCCTTGGGCGAATTGGCGTTGGCCGAGGCCAGGGCTGCGCGGATGCCCTCGAGGCCGATGCCGTAGTTGAACAGGGCCGTCGGATCGAGTTCCACCCGCACGGCGGGAAGCGACGAGCCGCCGATATCGACGTTTCCGACCCCGGGGAGCTGGGACATCTTCTGCTGCACCACCGTGGCGGCGGAATCGTACAGCTGTCCCGGCGTCAGGGTGTCGGAGGTCAGGCCCAGGATGAGGATCGGGGCATCGGCCGGGTTGAACTTCCGGTAGGTCGGGTTCGAGCGGAGCGCCGTGGGCAGGTCGGCCCGCGCGGCGTTGATTGCTGCCTGGACATCGCGGGCCGCGCCGTCGATGTCGCGGTTGAGCCCGAACATCAGCACGAGGCGTACCGAGCCGAGCGAACTCGTCGAGGTCATCTCGGTGACGTCGGCGATGGAGCCGAGGCGGCGCTCCAGGGGCGCCGCCACCGTGGTGGCCATGGTTTCCGGCGAGGCGCCCGCCATCTGCGCCTGGACCAGAATGACGGGGAAATCCACCTGCGGCAGCGGCGCCACCGGCAGCTTCATGAAAGCGAAGATGCCGGCGAGCAGCACGCCGATGGTCAGGAGCGTGGTGGCGACGGGCCGCCGGATGAACGGCTCGGAGACGTTCACGGCAGCGCCTCGACGCTGTCGGCCCCGCCGGCGCGGCGGCCGGAGAGGCGGCGCTCCAGGCGGTCGAAGGCGAGGTAGATCACCGGGGTGGTGAACAGGGTCAGCACCTGGCTGACGATGAGGCCGCCCGCGATGACGATGCCCAGGGGCTGGCGCAGTTCGGAGCCGACGCCGGTGCCGACGATGAGGGGCACGGCGGCGAACAGCGCCGCCAGCGTCGTCATCAGGATCGGCCGGAAGCGCAGGATGCAGGCTTCGTAGATCGCATCGCGGGGGCTCATCCCTTCCTCGCGCTCGGCCTGGAGCGCGAAATCGATCATCATGATGGCGTTCTTCTTCACGATGCCGATGAGAAGCACGATGCCGATGATCGCGATGATGTCGAGGGAGAGCCCGAACAGCATCAGCCCGATCAGCGCCCCGATGCCGGCAGAGGGCAGGGTCGACAGGATGGTGATCGGGTGGATGAAGCTCTCGTAGAGGACGCCGAGGACGATGTAGACGGTGACGATGGCGGCCAGCACCAGGAAGAGTTGGTTCGAGAGCGCCGACTGGAAGGCGAAGACCGACCCCTGCGGCACCACGCGGAAGCTCGGCGGGAGGTCGATGGACTGACGCGCCGCCTCCACCGCCGTGACGGCGTCGCCCAGGGCCGCGCCGGGGGCGAGGTTGAACGACACGGTGGTGGCGGGGAACTGCCCGAGATGGCTGATCAGCAGCGGCGCCCGCCGTTCGCTGACCTGGGCCACGGCGGAGAGCGGAACCTGGCCGGAGGCGACCGTCGAGGACGGCAGGTAGATGTGGTCCAGGCTCTCGATGGTCTTGTGCAGGTCGGGATCGGCCTCGAGGATGACCCGGTACTGGTTCGACTGGGTGAAGATCGTCGAGATGATGCGCTGGCCGAAAGCATCGTAGAGAGCGTTGTCGACCGTGGCCGGCGTGATGCCGTAGCGCCCGGCGGTGGGCCGGTCGATCGTGATGTAGGCGGCCAGCCCGCTCGCCTGCAGGTCGCTCGCCACGTCCATGAGCAGCGGCGAGGCCTGCAGCGCCCGTACGAAGCGCGGCACCCAGGTCTCGAACTCGGTCAGGTTCGGGTTCTCGAGGATGACCTGGTACTGGGTCGCGCCCACCGCCGTGTCGATGGTCAGGTCCTGCACCGATTGCAGGTAGAGGCGGATGCCTGCGACCTCGGTGGTGGCCGCCTTCAGCCGTTCGATGATCTCGGGGGCGCGGGCGGTGCGCTGCTCCTGCGGCCTCAGGTTGATGAGGAAGCGGCCGGAATTCAGCGTGACGTTCTGGCCATCGACGCCGATGAAGGACGACAGGCTCTGGACGTCCGGGTCCTTCAGCACGATGGCGGCGAGCTTCTGCTGGCGCTCGGCCATGGCGGCGTAGGAGACGGTCTGGTCCGCCTGGGTCACGCCCTGAATGACGCCCGTATCCTGAACGGGGAAGAACCCCTTGGGGATCACCACGAACAGGTAGGCGGTGAGCGCGATCGTGCCGAGGGTGACGATGAGGGTCAGCGTCTGGTGACGCAGCACCACCCGCAGCATGCGGCCGTAACCCGCGATGATGCCGTCCATGCCCCGGCGCGCGGTGCGGGCGACGACGCCTTCGCTGCGCTCGGCCTTGCCCGGCACGTGGGCTTTCAGCAGGCGCGCGCACAGCATCGGCACGAGGGTGAGCGAGACCACCGCCGAGATGATGATGGTGGCCGCCAGGGTGATCGCGAATTCGTGGAACAGGCGCCCGACCACGTCGCCCATGAAGAGGAGCGGGATCAGCACCGCGATCAGCGAGACGGTGAGCGAGATGATGGTGAAGCCGATCTCGCGGCTGCCCTTGAGCGCCGCTTCCAGGGGCGAGTCGCCCTCCTCCACGTGGCGGGCGATGTTCTCGATCACCACGATGGCGTCGTCGACCACGAAGCCGGTCGCGATGGTCAGCGCCATCAGCGACAGGTTGTCGAGGGAAAAGCCGTAGAGGTCCATGATCGCCATGGAGCCGATCAGGGAGAGGGGCACCGACAGGCTCGGGATCAGGGTCGCGGAGACGCTGCGGAGGAACAGGAAGATCACCAGCACCACGAGGCCGATGGCCAGCGCCAGCTCGACCTGCACGTCGTGCACCGAGGCGCGGATCGTGGTGGTGCGGTCGGTGAGCACGGTGACGCCGATGGCGGCTGGCAGGGTCGCCTGGAGCTGGGGCAGCAGCGCCTTGATCTTGTCGACGGTGGCGATGACGTTGGCGCCGGGCTGGCGCTGGATGTTCAGGATGACGGCGGGCGTCTCGTCCATCCAGGCGCCGAGCTTGGTGTTCTCGGGGCCGTTGACCACGTCGGCCACGTCGGACAGCCGGACCGGCGCGCCGTTCTTGTAGGCGATGATCGCGTCGTCATAGGCCTTGGGGTCGCGGATCTGGTCGTTGGCGTTGATCGCGTAGGACTGGGTCGGGCCGTCGATGGTGCCCTTGGGCGTATTGACGTTGAGGTTGGTGACCGTGGTGCGCAGGTCGTCGATGTTGAGCCCGTAGGCCGCCAGGGCGCGGGCGTTGAAGCGGATGCGCACGGCCGGGCGCTGTCCGCCACCGGTGCTGACGAGGCCGACGCCGGCCACCTGGGAGATCTTCTGGGCCAGGCGCGTCTCGGCGAGATCGCGCACTTCGGTCAGCGGCAGGGTCTTCGAGGTCAGCGCCAGGGTCAGGATCGGCGCATCGGCCGGATTGACCTTGGCGTAGATCGGCGGCGCCGGCAGGTCGGACGGCAGGAGGTTTCCGGCCGCGTTGATCGCCGCCTGCACCTGCTGCTCGGCGATGTCGAGGGGAAGGTCCAGGCTGAACTGCAGGGTGATGACGGAGGCCCCCGCCGAACTCTGCGAGGTCATCTGGTTCAGGTTGGCGAGTTGCCCGAACTGCCGCTCCAGGGGCGCCGTCACCGCCGAGGTCATTACCTCGGGGCTGGCCCCCGGATAGAAGGTCTGGATCTGGATCGTCGGGTAGTCCACCGACGGCAGGGCCGAGACCGGCAGGTTCAGGTACGACACCATGCCGACCAGGAGGATCGCCAGCATGAACAGCGTGGTGGCGACCGGCCGCAGGATGAAGAGGCGGGACGGATTCATCGGGTCATTGCGCCTCGGCCGGACGCTGCCGCCGGCGCTCGCGCTTCTGGCCCTCGGGAGCGACGGCATCGGCCTTGGCGGCGTCGGGCTTGGCGCCCTCGGTCACCGGCGCGGCGGCCGGCGTGCTCTGAGCCTCCGCCGGGGCGCCCTGGCTCCCCACCGCCTTGCCCTGGGCGTCGGCCGCATGGTCCCGCGGCGAGGCGTTCCGGGGCTTGCCGCCTTCCTCGGTGATGCGCACCGGGGCACCGTCGCGGAGCCGGTCGGTGCCGTCCACGACCACGCGGTCGCCGACGTTCAGCCCTTCGGTCACCACCGTCCGCACGCCGTCCGCCTCGCCGAGCTTGACTGGCCGGACCACGACCTTGTCGTCGCCCTGGAGGAGATAGACGTAGGTGCCCGGGGTTCCCCGCAGGATCGCCGCGGTCGGGACGATGGGTGCGTCGCGCACCGTATCGACGGTGAGCTTGGCGTTGACGAACTGGTTGGGAAAGAGCGCGTCGTCCTGGTTCTCGAAGATCGCGCGCAGCTTCACGGTGCCGGTGGTGGTGTCGATCTGGTTGTCCACCGTATCGAGCACGCCGGTGGCGATGACGTTGGTGTCGCCTCGGTCGTAGGCCGTGACCGCGAGCTTGGCGCCGGAGCGCACCCGGCGCATCACCCGCGCGACGTCGTCCTCCGGCAGGGTGAAGACCACCGAGATCGGGTGCAGTTGGGTCACCACCACGATGCTGGTCGAGGCCGCGGTGACGTAGTTGCCCTGATCGATCTGGCGCAGGCCGACTCGGCCCTCCACGGGCGAGATGATGCGGGTGTAGGTGATGTTGAGCTTCTGCTGGTCGACGAGGGCCTGGTCGGCCGCCACCGTACCCTCGTTCTGCTTCACGAGGGCGCCCTGGGTGTCGACGTTCTGCTTCGAGATCGAGTCCTGCTGGCTGAGCCGCTGGAAGCGGGCCAGATCCAGCTTCGAGTTCTGCAGAAGCGCCTGATCGCGCATCAGCTGGCCCTGATACTGAGCGAGCTGGGCCTCGTAGGGGCGCGAATCGATCTGGGCGAGGAAGTCGCCCTTCTTCACGGTCTGGCCCTCGCGGAACCCGATCTCGGTCAGATAGCCGCTGATCTGCGAGCGCACCGTCACGGTGGCGAGCGGAGTTACGGTGCCGAGGCCCGCGAGGACGATCGGCACGTCGCCGGGCGCGATCGTGGCGATGCCCACCGCCTGGGCCGGCTCGCCATGGCCGCCGCGCCCGCCCCCTCCCTTGCCTCGGCCGGAGGTGGCGGCGACCTGGGTCTCGGATTTGGGCGCGAGGTAGAAGCGGTATCCGGCGTATCCGGCCCCTGCCAGGATCAGCAGCAGGATGAACCAGAGCCCCGCCCGGCTGCGACGGGCCGGTGGCGCGGCGCGCGTCTCGCGCGGCAGCACGTCGCCCGGCCGCGCGTCGCCACGGACCGTCCCGGGGTATTCGCGCGCTGTCTCGGTGCGGATGGGTGAGGTTTCGTTCATGGCCTGACGATCATGGCGTGTTGCGGACGGCGTTGCGAGCGGAAGAACCGACAAGCCCCCACGAGACCAACGGCCTCCGGCGCACCGCAATCCCGTGCCGCGGGCCCGGTTCGCGCATGCCCGGTTGGCGCTCGCCCGGATCGGCAGGCGCTGCCGATGAAATAAGGTCCGTGGGCGCCCCGGGACAGGATCGAGCGACGTCGCACCCTGCGCCTCGCATCGGCAGGTCTCGGCCGATCACCGGCCCCATCCCATCGAAGCTCGACCCCGGCCGGTCCCAGGTCTTCAAGGCGGTCGCGGCACGGCATGAGAGACGCTCTAGGGAACCAATGCGACTCCAGTGCGGCCTTCGCGTTTCCACCGTATTGCTGCTGCGCCCGCGCTTGCAAATCCGTGTCGGGACGCTCCGGTGAACGCGGCCGGTCCTCGGGCAATCAGCCACCGGTAAACAGAAAAGGCCGCCGCTGGGGGAAGCGACGACCTCTTCTTGGGAAGGACCGGAGCGGCGACGACACGTGTACGGAACGAGGGGGCGAAGTCCCGCGCTGGCAATCACCGCTCCAGCCGTGAGTCGAGAGTTACGTGATGGCTGATGAAAGTCAACAATCGTCAGGCCAGCTGCTTGGCGGGGCTTTGGGCAGCGTGCGAGGACGCACATTTCACCGGGACGAAGGGGCGTGCTACGCCACGGCTCGACGCTCCGTTCCTTGCCCCCCGAACCCCCGCACTCCATGAATCCCGTGCTCGCCGACCTGCCGACGACCATCTTCACGGTGATGTCGGGCCTCGCCCGCGAACTCGGTGCGATCAACCTGGGTCAGGGCTTCCCGGACGATCCGGGACCGGAGGATGTCCGGCGCAAGGCCGCCGAGGCCGTGCTGCACGGCGACAACCAATACCCGCCGATGATGGGCTTGCCCGACTTGCGCCGGGCGATCGCGGCGCATTACGCGCATCATCAGGGGCTGGATCTCGACCCGGCGGCGGAGGTGATGGTGACGTCGGGGGCCACCGAGGCCATCGCCGCCGCCCTGTTCGCCCTGATCGCACCGGGTGACGAAGTCGTGCTGTTCGCCCCCCTCTACGACGCCTACCTGCCGCTGGTGCGCCGCGCCGGCGGCGTCGCGCGCATCGTGGCGCTCCGGCCCCCGCAGTTCCGCCTCGACGCGGACGCCCTCGCGGAGGCGTTCTCGGATCGGACGAAGCTCGTCATCCTGAACAATCCGCTCAATCCCAGCGCTACGATCTTCGGACGCGAGGACCTGGCGCTGCTCGCCGCCTTCTGCACGCGGCACGACGTGGTGGCGGTCTGCGACGAGGTCTGGGAGCATATCGTCTTCGACGGCGCACGGCATTGCCCGCTGATGGCGCTGCCGGGCATGCGCGACCGAACCGTGAAGATCGGCTCGGCCGGCAAGATCTTCGGCCTGACCGGCTGGAAGGTCGGTTTCGTGATGGCGGCGCCCCCCCTGATGCGGGTGGTCGCGAACGCCCACCAGTTCCTCACCTTCACGACGCCGCCTGCCCTGCAGGAGGCGGTGGCCTACGGGCTCGCCAAGGACGACGCTTACTTCACCGGCATGCGCGCACGCTTCGCCGCGTCCCGTGACCGCCTGTCGGCAGGCCTCACCGAGCGAGGCTTCCGGGTGCTGCCCTCCTACGGGACCTACTTCCTCAACGTCGACCTTGCGCCCCTCGGCTGCGACGACGACGTCGCGTTCTGCGACGACCTCGTGCGCCGGCACGGCGTGGCCGCGATTCCGATCAGCGCCTTCTATCCCGATGCCTCCGTGCGCCACCTCGTGCGGCTGTGTTTCGCCAAGGCCGACGACGTCCTCGACCGGGCGCTCGACCGGCTCACCGCCGTCGGGCGGCAGGCGGCCTGATGGGCCGGTTCGCAAGGGCGACGCTTGCGGGCGCGCGCGACCGGGGCCACATCCCGACGCATGACCACGCAGCACCCTTCTCACAGGCTGGACTTGCCCCGGAGCCCGACCATGGACTTCACCCGGACCGCCGGTGCCACGACCCGCTTCCGGCCCAAGGCGGACGACCGCGAGGCGACGCTGCTGCGCCTGGAGGCGTTCGCGCATCTCATGGACTCGGCCTTCGTGATCCCCGGCATCAACCGGCGGGTGGGCCTCGACGCCCTGGTGGGCCTCGTCCCGGTCGTGGGCGACGTCGCCGGTATGCTGCTGGCCTCCTACATCGTGGTGGAGGCGCGCCGGCTCGGGGCGCCACGCTGGCTCATCGCCCGGATGGCCCTGAACATCGCGGCCGACGGGGCGCTCGGCGCCGTCCCCCTGGCGGGCGACCTGTTCGATGCGGCGTTCAAGGCCAACCGCCGCAACGTGCGCCTGCTGCGGCGTCACCTGGAGCGACACGGCGGCTTGCGCCCGAACGAGATCGAGGGCACGGCGACGCACATCGACGGCTGAGATCCGGCGCACGGGGGGACGCCCGATGAACGAGGTCGCACGTCCCGACACCACCCAGGCGCTCGCCCTGCCCGCGCCGAGTCGCGGCCTGTCGCCGTTGAACCGGCGGCGGCTCGCCAATTTCCGGCGCAATCGCCTCGGCTACTGGTCGTTCCTGATCTTCACGGGCCTGTTTGTCACGAGTCTGTTCGCCGAGTTCATCGCCAATGACCGGCCACTGGTCGTCTCGTACAAGGGCGAGATCCTGTTCCCGGTGATCATCGACTATCCGGACGAGAAGTTTGGCGGCTTCTACGCCCGACCCAACTATCGCTCGGCGGAGACCCGCCAGGAGATCGCCGATAACGGCTGGGCGATCTGGCCCCCGATCCCCTATTCCTACGACACGATCATCGACGGGCTGCCGACCCCCTCCCCCTCGCCCCCGACCTGGATGCTCACCGAGGCCCAGTGCCAAACCGTGGGTAAGCCCTGCGCCGAGTTGGAGAAGCACTGGCTCGGAACCGACAACACCACGCGCGACGTGCTGGCGCGCATCATCTACGGCTTCCGCATCTCGGTGCTGTTCGGGCTGATCCTCGCCCTGATCTCCTCGGTGATCGGCGTGATCGCCGGAGCGGTACAGGGCTATTTCGGCGGCTGGGTCGACCTTGCCCTGCAGCGCTTCATCGAGGTCTGGAGCGGCATCCCGACCCTCTATCTCATCATCATCATCTCGGCCTTCATCGAGCCGGGCTTCTTCGTGCTGCTGGGCATCCTGCTGCTGTTCTCATGGGTGTCTCTCGTCGGGGTCGTGCGGGCGGAGTTCCTACGGGCCCGCAACTTCGAGTACGTGCGGGCCGCCCGGGCGCTGGGCCTCTCGAACATCCGCATCATGAGCCGCCACCTCCTGCCCAACGCGATGGTGGCGACGCTGACCTTCCTGCCCTTCATCCTCAACGGATCGATCGGGACGCTGACCTCCCTCGACTTCCTCGGCTTCGGCCTGCCCCCCGGCTCGGCCTCCCTGGGCGAGTTGCTGGCCCAGGGCAAGGACAACATCCAGGCGCCCTGGCTTGGACTGACTGGCTTCTTCGTGGTGGCGGTGATGCTGAGCCTGCTGGTCTTCGCCGGCGAGGCCGTCCGAGACGCCTTCGACCCGCGCAAATCCTTCGCCTGACAGCCGGTATTCGCGGCAGCGCGAAAAGCCTCGGGTGTCGTCCGATCAGCCCCTTAGAGCGGGCGCTGGCGGCCGCCGTCGAGCAGCCAGCCCCTGGCACGCAGGAGAAGGGACGGCCGGACCCGGGCAACGTCGTCGCCATCGACGAGGGGGGAGCCCGCGAGGGCGGCGAGATAGGCCTGTTCGCTGGGCCGGCAGGTGCGCAGGGCCGCGTCGGCGGCGATGACCCGGCTGGAGAGGGCGACCTCAAGGGCGAAGTTGCGGTTGAGGCAGGCGCGCCAGGAGGCGTGGCGCTCGGCCACGCTCGGGGCCTCCTGCGCCGCCGCGGAGGCGGCGAGCAGCATCAGCAGAGCGGGCGCTGCAGCGGTACGGCGGAGATCGCGGAAGGTCATGGACGGGGTATCCCGGAGCGGGATCACCCTCGCGCCGCCACGCTTAACCGCGCCTTAAAGGATCGGGTTGTCCACGATCCCGCATTGGGACAGCGTCAGCGGTTGGCGGTGGTGACGGGCGAGGCGGCCCGGCCGAGGGACACCCAGGCGACGGCATCCTGGCTCTCGCGCTTGATGAAGGTGTAACCGGTCTGACGCCAGGGCAGGATCGTGCTGGTCTTGTTGTCGAGGATGAGGTCGCCGCGATCGGTGATCAGGGTCAGGACGGCATGGCCTTCGCCCTTCTCGTCGATCACGACGGTCATCCGCATCGCCCGGCGCGGCAGCCCGGCCTCGGCCAGGAGCTTGCGCTTGAGGAGCTGGAAGTCCTCGCAATCCCCCGCGCCGTCCTCGGCGAGGTCCCAACGGTCCGCGACGTGCAGGTGGTCCATGTCGGTGACGGCGACCAGGGACTTGTTCACCCGGCGGTTGACCGAGACGATGGTGTTCCAGATCGTCGGCGTCAGGGCGATCTGGGCCGGTTCGGCGGTGTTCACCGCACATTCCGTCGCGTAGGCGGCGCAGAAATCGACCCAGGCGGCGATCGGGCGGGTCTGGACACCGGCACTGATGGCGCTCGGGACCGTGGGCAGGGCCGCCAGGGTCTGCGCTTCGGCGCCCGACACGGCGACGAGGCCCAGGGCCAGCGTCGCGGCACCGAAGGTGGCGAGACGGGTCTTCAGAGCCGAGAAACGCTGGGAAAACCCGTACCGCATGACCGCCCTTGGCCCCGTTAAGCTTCTGTTAACGAATGTCCCACGGCAGACGTTGCACCACAATCGGCGGGTTAAGAAAAGGTTAACGGTGTGGATGACGGCGCTTCGGTTCGTCGTCGCCCCGTCCGGCCGACGCAACGTTCTGACGCGACAGGCCCTGGATCGGCGGCGGCGGGACAGACACCGTCCGCGGACAGCCGCGAAGCATCGCCGGAGCCAATGCTGTCCAGGGACGTTCTGGCGGCCAGGCGTTGCTTTGCCAAACAACGAACAAGCCTGCATCGATCGGCTTGCGACGGAGGCTGAACAGGTCTTGATCGTCCTAAGCCTCTCACGGCTAGAGCTGAGACGCTTGTCCCCGGGCGAGGCGGCCCCATTTTTACCCGCGAGGGCGCAATCAGACCGAGAAAACGAGGCCTAGATGATTGACGCAGATCGACCCTTCCGGATCGCTCGGCCGCTGACGGCGCGCATGGCGCTCGCCCTTGCCCTGTCGGCCGTGATGATCCCCACCGCTCGTGCGCAGGAGACGCCCTACGTCAACCCGGAGCGCGGGACGTTCCTGATCCATGGCAATTACTGTGGCCCGGGCAATCGCAGCCCGCGCCCGCCCATCGATGCCCTGGACCTCGCCTGCATGCATCACGACATCTGCTCGCCGCCCAGGGGGCAGATCCCCACCTGTGCCTGCAACGACCGCCTGCACGTGGAGGCCGAGGCGGTCTCGGAGGATCAGACGCAGCCGCAGAGCCTGCGCGACACGGCCGGCTTCGTTGCCGACACTGCCCTCGCCCTACCCTGCCGCTGACGCCGCGTTCCGACAAGCGCCGCTGGCCAGTCTCAAGAAGCGCCGCTGGCCAGCCTTAAGAAGCGCCGCTGGCTAGACCCGGGGCGCGCCGCTGGCCGTGCCCCGGGTTCCTCTCGGCCTCAGGCCTGGGGCAGGTCCGGCGTAATCCCGAGGTTGGCGAGGCCCTCGTCAAGGAGGTCGCCCGCATTGGGAATGCCGAGGATCTCGCGGGCGGCCCCCTCACCGGCAGCCTCGCGCTCGCGGGCGAAGCGCACCGCCTCGGACCATTCCTCGGGTTCCATGTCGCCGCGCCCGATATAGAGAAGGGCCAGGAGGTCGGCGCGCTCGTCGTCGTTGAGGGCGCCGATCATCGACCGCAATTCTTCCTCGGTGGCGTCGTCCGTGCCCGAGATGAGCACGTCGGTGGCCCCGTCATCGGTGGGGTTGGAGCCGGAATCGGGGTCGGTCGGCCCTTCCTTCACATCGACGGCGCGCACGCGCAGGATGATTTCGGTGACCTTGTCGACGGCGATGTCCATGAACGCATTCCCGTTTCGGCGGCCGCCGGCAGCGGCGGCCCTGAGCAGCGACAACGGGCCAAGCCGGATCCGGTTCGCGTCGATCCGAACCGGTCCGCGCCGATGACGCGTTGGATCGGTGGCCTCGACGGGTGCCGCGGGGCCTGGGCCGGGGTCCTGCTGGACCTCGACGACCCCGCTCGCTACCGCGCCGTGCGCGTCACCCGGCCGGCCGACCTCCTCGACGGTCCCGAGGCACCGATCCGCGTGGGGATCGACTGTCCCATCGGCCTGGAGGCGCACGCGACCGGCGGCGGACGAAGTGCCGACCGGGCCGCGCGCGCTGTCCTGGGCGCCGGACGGGCGAGCGTGTTTCCGGTGCCGGCCCGCGCAGCGGTCTATGCCGGGACCTACGAAGAGGCGAAGGCGCTGTCACGGGCACACAGCACGCCGCCCTTCGCGCCCTCGATCCAGTGCTGGAACATCCTGCCCGCCGTCCGGGCGGTCGACGGGCTGCTACGGGCGCGACCGGATCTCATGGCGCGCCTTCACGAGGTTCATCCCGAGATCGTGTTCCGCTGCCTCAACGGCGGACAGCCCCTGGCGGCGGGCAAGAAGGGTTTGGGTCGCCAGGCGGGACTTGCCGAACGCCGCGCCCTGCTCGAACGGGCCGGCCTGCCGGAAGGCCTGATCGCGGGACGACCGTCCGGGATCGGTGCGGACGACCACCTCGATGCGCTGGCCGCCCTCGTCGTCGCCCGCGATCTCGCCGAGGGCCGCGCCCGCCCCCTGCCGGATCCACCCGACCGGGACGCCGAGGGACTTCCCATCGTGATCTGGATGCCGGCCGATCCGTCGAGCCACCCCCTGGCCGCAGGAGAAATCCCTGCTAGATCGGGGAGCTGAAGCGGGACGGTGGGACATGGACATGACGCAGGATCTGACCGTTCGCGACATCGCCCGGGCGCTGGTGTTCGATCCCGATCAGCGCCTTCTGCTCATCGCCTACGAGTCCGTGCGCCCGATCGATCCGGCGAGGCCGGAGGACCGCACCTTCTGGTTCATGCCCGGGGGCGGTCTCGAGGCCGGCGAGACGCATGTGGAGGCCTGCCGGCGCGAACTGTCCGAAGAAATCGGCGTGCCGGATGCCGAGATCGGACCACAGGTCGCGTCGTGCGACGGCCCCTTCCACCTGTTCCGGACGTCTCGCTATGCCCGCGAGCGCTACTTCGTCGTCCGCCTGCCCGACGCGACCGTGGATACGAGTCGTCTGGCGGAAACCGAGGACAACCCCGTCCTCGGCACCCGCTGGTGGACGCTGGCCGAACTCGCGTCCACGTCCGAGCGCATCGAGCCGAGGGGGTTGGTCGAGGTCGCCCGCGACATCGTTGCCGGGACGATACCGGCGGCGCCGGTCGTCCTAAACTGGCGGGAGCAACCGTAGCCCTCCGGCACGCCACGTGTTGGCGAGCCTCCCACGAAACCCATGAGCGAGGACCAACCCATGTTTCCAGAGACGCTGAAGGCCGGCTATCGCTCCTTCATCGACGGACGCCTGACCGACGAGGCCAAGCGCTACGCCAAGCTCGCCGAGGGTCAGAGCCCCGAGGTTCTGATGATCAGCTGCTGCGACAGCCGCGTCTCCCCGGAGGTGATCTTCGACACCGGACCGGGTGAACTCTTCGTGATCCGCAACGTCGCGAACATCGTCCCCCCGCACGAGACCGGCGGCGATTATCACGGCACCTCGGCGGCGATCGAGTTCGCTGTGGAGGGTCTGGAAGTGAAGCACATCGTGGTGCTGGGTCACGCCACCTGCGGCGGCATCAAGGCCTACGCCAACTCGTCGAAGCCGCTGTCGCAGGGCGACTTCATCGGTAAGTGGGTCTCCCTCGTGGGCCCCGCCGCCGAGAAGGTCGGTGCCCAGAACGGCCCCGACTACCTGACCCGCCTCGAATACGCGATGGTCGGCCAGAGCCTCACGAACCTGATGACCTTCCCGTTCGTGCGCAAGCGGGTGGAGAGCGGGCAGCTGGCCCTGCACGGCGCCCATTTCGGCATTGCCCGCGGGGAGTTGCTCCTGCGCGACCCCGAGACCGGCGCGTTCAACCCGGCCATCGACGGCGAGGGCCGCAGGCTCGGCCCGACCTCGTCGATCGGCTGCTTCCAGAGCTGAGTCCAGGGGCCGACGGCATCCCCGCAGCGGACAAGGCCCCTCACCGAAAAAGGACGCCGTGCCCCAGGGGCGCGGCGTCCTTTCGCGTTGTGCTGGTGTGCCGGGCCCTCGGGCCCGGCATCCGTTTCTTGGCTCAGCGAGCGCCCGGAAGGCTCTGGGCCATCTGGTAATGGGACTGCAGCACCGGCAGGGCCTGCTCCGCATGTGCGCGCAGGGCCGGATTCGGGCCGGAGGCGGCATAGGAGCGGAACATGCCGATGGTCATCTCGTGTGACTGGACCTGCATGCGACCGTAGAGACGGTCGAAGCGCGGGCCGGCCGGCGTCTGGGACAACTCGGCCAGCATCGCCTGCTGCTGCGGGTTCGGCTGGATGATCGTGGTACCGGCGGTGGTGTCGACATCGCCGCGCACGGCCTGGCTACCGGTCGCCGCACCGCGAGCCGCGCCCGAACCGATGCCCTCGACGCCCCCGATGGGACCGCCACTCAGAGTGCCGCCCACCGCGCCGGCGGCAGCGCCCGTGGCCGCACCGACCGCACCACCCGCCACCGCGAGCGGGGCGGTGATCAGGCCGCCGAGGCCCTCGTTGCCGCGGACCGCGGCGTAGTTGTTCTCGCCACCGGCCAGGGCGACGTTGGCGGCGCGGTGGTCACGGATCGCCTCGCGTGCGAAGCGCAGCACCTGCGGGTTGCGGCTCTTGTTGATCGCGATCTGGCTCGACTGAATCTCGAAGGCGTTGGCCTGCATGGCGTCCATGCGGAAGTCGCCCATGCTCTGCGCGAAGGCGGGAGCGGACAGAACGGTCATCACGGCGGTGAGAGCGAGAGTCTTCTTGATCATGTGTTCCTCTAATCCAACGCGACAGTGCAGCCTGAATGCCCCAAGGCTATTCATTCCTGACGGAGGGCGTGCCTGTCATGGTTGGTGGGCCAACGACGCGGTTGCGATTGGGTTCCCAACTTACACGGGTTCTTTTCTCAGCTTTCCCCAAACGAAACTGATCTTCTAAATGGCCAAGCTTTCTGCTCGATTAGCCTGTTCGGCGCACCTCTTGCGTACCGATTCAAGCACCTCGTCCAAGCACCTCGGGAAAACGTCGGGCGGGCCCGGCCATCCTGTTTTCCAGGACCGCGTTTCGCACTAGCTTGGTCCCATCGTGCCGTTGCGAGGAAGGCTCCCGATGAAGACCCTGCTCGTTCCCGTCGCGTCCCATGACGCTCTGCCCTCAGTCTTCGAGACCGCGATCCTCACCGCCCGCCGGTTCGGCAGCCTCATCGAGGGCGTCTCCCTGCGGCCGGCCCTGGCGGAGTACGTTCCCGTCGACATGGTCGGGGGCATGACCTGGCTCCGTGACGAGGAGGCCGACAAGGTCGAAGCCGAGCGCGCCGGGCGGCAGTTCATCGACTTCATGACCCAGGCCGGCCTGCCGCTCGCGGCCGAGGGTCCGTGCAACCCGGAGGCCCTGGCCGCCGGTCCGCGCTACCGCTGGCGGGCCGACGTACCGGCCGGCGACGGCTTCCTGGGCCATTACGCGCGCCTGTTCACCGCCACCGTGGTGGGCCGGCCCGGAACCGAGGACGGCGCCCCGCGGATGACCACCTTCGAGACCGCCCTGTTCGAGAGCGGACGGCCGATCCTGCTGGCGCCGCCGATCGCCCCCGCCACCCTCGGCGAGGCGATCCTGATCGCCTGGAACGGATCGACCGAGACGGCCCGCGCGGTGGCCTTCGCAATGCCGTTCCTGCGGCAGGCCAAGCGGATCCGCGTCATCAGCGTCGAGGGCGGGACGGTCCCGGGCCCGACGGCCGAGGAACTGGCGCGTGCCCTGGCCTGCGAGGGCATCAGCGCCGACTTCCGCGCCCATTCGGCCGGTCGGCGGACGCCCGGAGAGGTCTACCTCGCCGAGGCTGAAGCCTTCGGGTGCGACCTCCTCATCAAGGGCGCCTACACCCAGAGCCGCCTGCGACAGATGATCTTCGGTGGCCCGACGAGCCACCTCCTGGCCCATGCGGCGATCCCGATGCTGATGGCCCACTGACCTATCCGCATCGCGCGCAATTGACTTGCGCGCGCGGAGGATTGAGAGCACCGTCCCGGCGGCCGGTTCGAACCGGTTGCCAGGAATCCTCTGCATGAAGTCGCTGACTCTCGTCCTCGCCCTGTCCGGCCTCGCCCTCGGCCTTCCGGCCATGGCCGACTCCCCCGTCGTCCGCATCCGAGGCACGATCGAGGCGGTGGACGGCACCAGCGTCACCATCAAGCCGCGCATGGGCGCGCCGGTGCAGGTCAAGCTCGGCGACGGCGTTCGGGTCGCCACCGCCAATGCCGCCAAGATTAGCGACATTCAGCCCGACAGCTATATCGGGACCGCCGCCACGCCGCAGCCGGACGGAACCCTGAAGGCCCTCGAGGTCGCGGTGTTCGCGCCGAGCATGCGCGGAACCGGCGACGGCCACTACCCGTGGGATCTCGAGAAGGAGAACACCATGACCAACGGCGCGGTGGGCGCCCTCTCGGGGACCACCGACCGGACGATCCGGGTGACCTACAAGGGCGGCGAGAAGACCATCACCGTGCCGGAGGGCGTGCCGGTCGTGGCCCTGGCCCCCGGGGATGCCAGCAAGATCAAGCCGGGTGCCCGAATCGTGGCCTTCACCAAGGCGGATGCCGGCGGCGTCGCCGTGGCCGACCGGATGATCGTGGGCGAGAACGGCACCGTCCCGCCGATGTGAGCGGCGGCGGGCTCGGCCCCAACGCCCGAAGACGCCCGGGAAACCGGGTCGGGCGGGCGCCCCGCGCCCGTCCACCAACACCCCAGGGAGAACGCCATGATGAAGACGCTGCTCACCGGCCTCACCGTCGGCCTCGCGCTCGCCACCGCACCGGCGCGCGCCGCCGACGTGGTGCGCTACCGCGGCACCATCGAGTCGGTCGATGGTTCGACCGTCACGATCAAGCCCCGCATGGGCGAGACCAAGACCGTCACCTTCGGGGACGACACCAAGCTGCTGGCAGCCAGCACCGGCAAGCTCTCCGACATCAAGTCCGAGAGCTACATCGGCACCGCCGCGATCCCGCAGCCCGACGGCACCCAGAAGGCCCTGCAGGTGACGGTGTTCGCCTCCTCCCTGCGCGGCACCGCCGACGGCCACTATCCGTGGGATCTCGGCTCCAACTCCACCATGACCAACGGCGCCATCGGCAGCCTCTCCGGCACCGAGGGCCGGACGATGCTGGTCAAGTATCAGGGCGGCGAGAAGAAGGTGATGGTGCCGGAGGACGTGCCGGTGACCCTCGTCGACCCGGGCGAGAAGAGCATCGTGGTGCCGGGCGCCAAGGTCGTGGCCTTCACCAAGGCGGGCCCCGACGGCAAACTCAACGCCGCCGTGCTGATCGTCGGCCGCAACGGCACCGTCCCGTCGATGTGATCCCCTCCCCGGCCCCTCCGCCGCAGCGGACGGGGCCGGGTTTTCCGTCCCGAGAACCCGAGGTCCCGTTGACGATCGTCCCCGAAACACCGTCGCGCCTCGTGGTGATTCACCCGCTCGTGGTGCGGATCACGCACTGGATCAACGCCGTCGCGGTGTTCTGCATGCTGTTCAGCGGCTGGGCGATCTACAACGCCTCGCCGCTCTTTCCCTTCGCGTTCCCGAAATGGGCGACTCTCGGCGGCTGGCTCGGCGGCGCCCTGGCCTGGCACTTCGCCGCCATGTGGCTCTTCGCATTCAACGGCCTCGCCTACCTGATCTACGGCCTCCTCGCCCGCCACTTCGCCACCACCTTCCTGCCCCTGACCCCAGGCGCGATCTGGCGCGATGCCCGGGCCGCCCTGAGGTTCCGCCTCGTTCACCGGATCGGCCGTTACAACGCGGTCCAGCGCCTCGCCTACGGGGTCGCGATCGCGCTCGGCCTCCTCCTGGTCGCCTCCGGATGTGCCCTGTGGAAGCCCGTGCAGTGGCAGGCCCTGGCGAACCTGTTCGGCGGCTACGAGTGGGCGCGGCGTGTGCATTTCGCCGCCATGGCGGGCCTGGGAGGCTTCATCCTGCTCCACCTCGCCCTGGTGGCCATCGTGCCCAGTACGCTGCTGGCGATGATCACCGGCCGCGCCCGCGTCACCGAGGAGACCGTTCGCTGATGCCCCGCGATCCCGACGACGCCGCCCGCCTCAAGGCCCTGCGCCGCGACCTCGCCCCCGACCTCGCGCGCCTGGAGCGCCGGATGGTGCTGCGCGGCGGCCTCTCCCTGGGTGCCCTGACCCTGCTCTCCGGCTGCGACCTCTCCACCGGCAGCAACGGCACCCTGGCGGACCGCGTCCTCTGGGCGATGTCGCGGGCCAATGACCGGGTCCAGCAATGGCTGTTCGATCCCGCGACCCTGGCCCCGACCTACCCGGCCTCGATGATCGACAGCCCGTTCCGCTTCAACGCCTTCTACCCGCCGGACAACATTCCGGAGATCGACGAGGCGACCTGGAAGCTCGAGGTCTCCGGCCTCGTCGCCGACAAGGCGCCCTGGACCCTGGCGAAGCTGCGGGCCCTGCCGCAGGAGAGCCAGATCACCCGCCACATCTGCATCGAGGGCTGGAGCCAGATCGGGCAGTGGAGCGGCGTGCCGCTGCGGACCCTCCTGGAGCGGAGCGGCGCCGACCTCACCGCCAAGTTTGTCGGCTTCAAGTGCGCCGACCGCTACTACGGCAGCCTCGACATGCCGAGCGCCCTGCACCCGCAGACGATCTTGGCCCTCGACTTCGCCGGCCAGCCCCTCGCGCCCGAGTACGGCTATCCCCTGCGGGTCCGGGTGCCGACGAAGCTCGGCTTCAAGAGCCCGAAGCACATCGCGGCGATCTTCGTGACCAACGACTATCCGGGCGGCTACTGGGAGGACCAGGGCTACAACTGGTTCAGCGGGATCTGAGCGCCCCGCCCCTCGCATCGGCCACGGTTCCGTTCTACATCGCCTGGCGATGAGCACAGACTTCGCCCTCGACCCGCAGCTGGCCGCCGACACCGTGCACGTGGGCGACCTCGCCCTGTGCAGCGTCCTCCTCATGGACGATGCCCGCTTCCCCTGGTTGATCCTCGTCCCGCGCCGGGCCGGCGCCAGCGAGATCACCGATCTCGCCCCAGCGGATGCGCAGGCGCTGATGGACGAGCTGCGGATCGCCACCGGCGTGATGCTGACCCTGGCCAAGCCCGACAAGGTCAATGTCGCGGCGCTCGGCAACGTCGTCTCCCAACTCCACGTGCACGTGATCGGGCGCTTCCGCTCGGATCCGGCCTGGCCGAAGCCGGTCTGGGGCCTCGGCACCGCCACCCCCTACCCGCACCACGCCCGCGCCCAGATGATCGAGCGCATCGGCGCCCTGTTCGCGGCGGCTTGAGGCGATGGCCGATCCCTTGGGCCAGCTCGGCTACGTCCAGAGCCGCCTCGTTCGCCACTCCGCCGAGAGCGCATCCGCGATCCCCGCGCTCGATGCGCCCGGCGCCCGCATCGTCGTCCTGGCGGGCGACCGCGTCGTGCTCGTGGGCGATACGGCGCTCCTGGCGCCGGATGCGGCCGCCCGCACGGGCACGCGCAGCCTGACACTCTATCTCGGGCGCCTCGACGGCAACCCGGTCTTCGCTGCCGCCGTGCCGGCGGAGCTGGCAGAGGGCCTTGATGCCGATCCGGGATTCCGCACCAACGATCTGCGCAGCCTCGCGGGCGAGGGGCGGATCGCACCGCATGAACTCGGGCTCCTCGCCACGGCGAAGTCCCTGCTCGGCTGGCATGCGCGCCACGGCTTCTGCGCCCATTGCGGGAACCCGACCACCCTCGCGGCCGGCGGCTATCGCCGCGAATGCACGGCCTGCGGGACGCACCATTTCCCCCGCGCCGACCCCGTGGTGATCATGCTGATCACCCGGGGGGATTCCTGCCTGCTTGGCCGCTCGCCGCGCTTCAACGAGGGCATGTATTCCTGCCTCGCCGGCTTCCTGGAGCCCGGCGAGACCGTCGAGGACGCCGTGCGGCGCGAGACCTTCGAGGAGGTCGGCCTGACCATCGGCGCGGTGCGCTACCACGCCTCGCAGCCCTGGCCGTTCCCGTCTTCGCTGATGATCGGCTGCGTGGCCGAGAGCCTCGACGCGGCCATCACCCTCGATCCGGAGGAACTCGCCGACGCGCAATGGTTCTCGCGCGACACCGTCGCGGCGATGCTCGAGGGCCGCCATCCCGACGGCCTGACCACGCCGCCGCCCCTGGCGATCGCCAACCTGCTGATGCGGGCCTTCGTCGAGGGGCGGGCCTGAAGTCCCTCCCCGTCCGGCTTACCCCAGGACCCGGATCGGCGCTCCGTCGAGGAAGGCCCGGATGTCCTCCACGATCTCGGGGAAGTAGGTGCGGTAGTTCCGCTCCGTGACGTAGCCGAGATGGGGCGTCGCCAGCACGTTGGACAAGGCGCGCCAAGGGGAGTCCGGCGGCAGCGGCTCCGTCTCGAACACGTCGAGGCCGGCACCGGCGATCCGGTTCTCGGCGAGGGCCGCCAGGAGCGCGGCCTCGTCCACGATCGCCGCACGCGAGGTGTTGATCAGGAAGGCGTCGGGCCGCATCCGGCGCAGCGCCGCGTCGTCGACGAGGCCGCGGGTGCGTTCTCCGAGAACGAGGTGGATCGAGACGACGTGGCTCGCCGCCAACAGCGCCTCCAGGGAGGGCGCGAGGGCGACCCCCTCGGCCGCAGCCCGCTCGCGCGTGAGATTGGGGCTCCAGGCGCTGACCTCCATGCCGAAGGCCTGGCCGATCCGGGCGACGCGGGCGCCCGTCTTGCCGAGACCGAGGAGGCCGAGACGGCGACCGGCCAGATCGCTGCCGACGCTGACCTGCCAGGGGCCGCCCGTCCGCAGGGCCTGCACCTCCGGCACGAGGTGGCGGGCGAGCCCGAGGATCAGCGCCCAGGTCAGTTCCACTGGCGGCTCGGGGTGGCTGGCGGTGCCGCAGACCGTGACACCGTGCGCCTGCGCGGCGGCCAGGTCGATCGACAGGTTGCGCATCCCGCTGGTGAGAAGGAGCCGCAGCCGCGGCAGGCGTGCGAACAGCTCGGCCGGGAACGGCGTGCGCTCGCGCATCATCACGACGATCTCGCAATCCTGGATCGCGTCGACGAGCGCGTCCCGCGTTGCGAAGGTGGTGCGCAGGTCGCGCAGGGTGATCCGGTCCGCCAAACCCGACCAATCCGCCATCGTCGGGCCGACGCCCTGGTAATCGTCGAGGATCGCGCAGGTGAGCATGGGACATCCTGTCTGGGGAGGACCGGGCTAGCGCAGGCCGAACAGCTTGGCCAGAGGCCTTCGGGACTTTGACTCACCGGCGCGAAACCGGCACCCCGGGATCTGAAACGATCACGATTCGTTCTCGACTGCAGACGGGTGCAGCGGAGCCGGGAGCCAGATGGGGTCGACATCCGAACCGCCCGCCTATGCCGAGCTCGCCGTCACCACGAACTTCTCGTTCCTGCACGGAGCCTCGCATCCCGGCGAGATGGTGGGTCAGGCCGCCGAGCTCGGGCTCCACGCCATCGGCATCGCCGACCGCAACACCCTGGCGGGGGTGGTGCGGGGCCACGCGGAGGCGAAGCGGCGAGCCGCCGCCGGCGAACCCGGTATCCGCTTCCTGCCCGGCGTACGCCTCGTGACGGAGGAAGGCTTCGAGGCCCTGGCCTACCCGATGGATCGGGCCGCCTACGGCCGCCTGTGCCGGCTCCTGACCCTCGGCAACCGCCGTTCCGAGAAGGGCCGG
Organism: Methylobacterium sp. V23; assembly: GCF_002917135.1. NCBI lineage: Bacteria > Pseudomonadati > Pseudomonadota > Alphaproteobacteria > Hyphomicrobiales > Methylobacteriaceae > Methylobacterium > Methylobacterium sp. V23. The sequence continues at coordinate 479,256 of NZ_PDHT01000001.1, read as the reverse complement.
TGCCGCTTCGGCTTCGACGAATTCCTGGCGGCCAGCGCGGGACAGATGCTGATCGCGATTCCCCCGGAAGAGCTTGCTGGAGAGGACTTTGCGGGAAGGGATCTCGTGGGAAGAGATCTCGCGGGGATGCACCCGTTCCTGAGCCGGCTCGCGGCCCTGGTCGCGCAGGCTCCTGGCCGGGTCACCCTGGCGGGGAGCCACCGGCGGCGCGGCGACGAGCGCCGCCGCCTCGGTCGCCTGGCCGCCTGGGGCGAACGCCTGGGTGCCCCCCTGGTGGCAGTCTCGGACGCGCTCTACCACCACCCGGACAGGCGGTCCCTGCAGGACATCGTCGCCTGCATCCGCGAGGGCTGTACCCTGGCGGCCGCGGGCTACCGCCTGGAAGCCAATGCGGAGCGCCACCTGCGGCCCGCGGCCGAGATGGCGCGCCTCTTCGCCGACCATCCCGAGGCCCTGGCCCGCACCATCGAGATCGCCGAGACCTGCAGCTTCTCCCTCGACGAACTGACCTACGAATACCCTGACGAGCCGGTGCCGCCGGGCTTCACCGCACAGGCCTATCTCACCGACCAGGTGTTGAAGCGCGCCCGGTGGCGCTATCCGGACGGCATTCCCGAACAAATCGTGAACACAATCCAGGAGGAGCTGCGTCTCATCGAGAAGATGGACTACGCGCGCTACTTCCTCACCCTGTTCGACATCGTCGAGTTCGCCCGCAAGCGGGGCATCCTGTGCCAGGGGCGCGGCTCGGCGGCCAATTCCGTGGTTTGCTACTGCCTCGGCATCACGGCGGTCGACCCCACCGAGATCCGCCTGCTCTTCGCCCGCTTCATCTCGGAGAACCGGGCGGAGCCCCCCGACATCGACGTGGATTTCGAGCACGAGCGCCGCGAGGAGGTGATCCAGTACCTCTACGATCGCTACGGCCGCGACCGCGCCGCGATCTGCGCCACGGTGATCCACTACCGTCCGCGCAGCGCCATCCGGGAAGTCGGCAAGGTCCTGGGGTTGCCCCCCGACATCACCGGCGTGATGGCCGACACGGTCTGGGGCTCCTGGGGCAAGGACCTGCCCGACGCCCATATCCGGCAGGCGGGCCTCGACCCGGACAACGCGTCGATCCGGCAGGCGCTGGAACTCGCCCACGCACTGATCGGCTTCCCGCGCCACCTGTCCCAGCACGTGGGCGGCTTCGTGCTGACCCGCGGGCGCCTCGACGAGACCGTGCCGGTGGGCAAAGCCGCCATGGCGGACCGCACCTTCATCGAGTGGGACAAGGACGACATCGACGTGCTCGGCCTGATGAAGGTCGACGTGCTCGCACTCGGCATGCTGAGCTGCCTGCGCCGGGGCGTGGACTTCCTGCGGCAGGATTACGGGCACGATTATCCGACGCTCGCCGACCTGCCACGCGAGGACGAGGCCACCTACGCGATGCTGGCCAAGGCCGATTCCGTCGGCGTGTTCCAGGTCGAGAGCCGGGCACAGATGTCGATGCTGCCGCGCCTGAAGCCGCGGGAGTTCTACGATCTCGTGGTGCAGGTGGCGATCGTCCGGCCCGGACCGATCCAGGGCGACATGGTCCACCCCTATCTGCGCCGTCGCCAGGGGCTGGAGCCCGTCAGCTACCCCTCCCCCCATCCCGATCACGGCCCCCAGGACGAGCTCGAGAGCGTGCTCAGGCGGACCTACGGCGTGCCCCTGTTCCAGGAGCACGCGATGCAGATCGCGATCACCGCCGCCGGTTTCCAGCCGCACGAGGCCGACGGCCTGCGCCGGGCCATGGCCACCTTCCGGCACAACGGCCAGATCGTGAACTTCCGCACCAAGTTCGTCGAGGGCATGGTCACACGCGGCTACCCGCGCGACTTCACCGAGCGCTGCTTCAAGCAGATCGAGGGCTTCTCCACCTACGGCTTCCCGGAAAGCCATGCGGCGAGCTTCGCCCTGCTGGTCTACGCCTCCGCCTGGATGAAGTGCCGCCACCCGGACGTCTTCCTCGCCGCCATCCTCAACTCCCAGCCGATGGGCTTCTACCAGCCGGCGCAGCTCGTGCGCGACGCCCGCGCCCACGGAGTCGAAGTCCGCGGCGTCGACGTGAATGCCAGCGCCTGGGACTGCACCCTCGAGCCGGCCCTGGAGCCCCCGCCGCCCGGCGTCCCGCGGCGCTTCGCCGTGCGCCTCGGCCTGCGCCAGGTGAGCGGCGTGCCGCAGGCCGCCATGCACCGCCTCGTCGCTCTGCGGGGCAACGGCTATGCCAGCATCGAGGGTCTGCAGGCGGCCCTCGCCCTGCCTCGCAACGCCCTGGAACGGCTGGCCGAGGCGGACGCGTTCCGCTCCCTCGACCTCGATCGCCGGGCCGCCCTCTGGGCAGTGCGGACCCTGGAAGGCACCTCGGCCCGCAAGGCGGCCCTGCGGAACGACGGCGATCGGCGGACGCATCTCCTCGACACGCCGATGCCGCTCTTCGCCTTCCATGCCGATGATGGTCTGTTCCGGGCCGAACCCGCCGTGGCCCTGCCCGCCATGGCGGCCTCGGAGCACGTGGCGGAGGACTACGCCGCCACGGGCCTCTCCCTGAAGGGCCATCCGGTGGCGTTCTTCCGGACCAGGCTCGCCCGGATCGGCGCGATCCCCGCCCGCGACCACCACGACGCGGCCCGCGTGGCGAACAATGCCCGCGTCACCGTGGCAGGCCTCGTCCTCACCCGGCAGCGGCCCGGCACGGCGCGCGGCACCGTGTTCCTGACCCTGGAGGACGAGACCGGGATCGCCAACGTCATCGTCTGGCGCGACGTGTTCGAGGCCCATCGGGCGACCGCCATGGGCGCCCGCTTCCTGGCGGTGCGCGGCCGGGTCCAGCGCCAGGGCCTCGTGGTGCACCTCCTGGCCGAGCAGTTCCGCGATCTCTCGTCCGCCTTGCGCGATCTGCGCGCCGGAGGCCTGCGGCTACCGCCCGAGACCACCGATTTCGGCACCCCGGAGGATCGACGCATTTACCGCAGCCGCGATTTTCATTGAGGCTGAATCGCGGCCGCGGGCCCGACCCGCTGGCCACACGACCCGCCCAAGACTAGAGCTATTCCAAACCTCGACGAGACCCACGACGCTGTCCCACTCATCGACACACGCCCCCTGGTGGAGAGGCTGGCAGGTCGTGCATGCGACCGAGCGCCTGCGCGCGCGCCCTTGGCTGGGCGAGGGAGCCGCCCTGACGGCGTCGGCCCTCGCCCTCGGCCTGCGCTTCGCCCTGGACGACATCCTGCCGCCGGGCTTTCCCTACCTGACGTTCTTCCCGGCCGTGATCCTCACGACCTTCTTCTTCGGCCTGCGACCGGGCATCACCTGCGCGACCCTGAGCGGGTTCGCCGCCTGGTACTTCTTCATCCCGCCCGTCAGCAGCTTCATCATCGACGGGCCGACCGCCCTGGCCCTGGGCTTCTACGTCTTCATCGTCGCGGTCGATATCGCGCTGATCCACGTCATGCATCGGGCGGGCGAGCGGCTGCGCACCGAGCGCCAGGTCTCGGCGGGGCTCTACGAGCAGCAGCGCACGATGTTCCAGGAGCTGCAGCACCGGGTCGCCAACAACATGCAGTTCGTGGCGGCCCTCCTGACCCTGCAGAAGCGCAAGGTCGGCAACGATCCGAACGCGGCGCTCACCGCCCTCGACGAGGCACGGGTGCGGTTGGAGACGATCTCGCGCATCCATCGGCGCCTGTACGACCCGAGCAGCATCGAGCGCCCGGTGGGGCAGTACCTCAGGGAACTCTGCACCGACCTCCTCGATGCCACGGGCGCGCAGAACATCGTCTGCCTCGTCGACACGCCGCCCCTGCGGTTCGACCTCACCCAGCTCACCACCCTGTCGCTCCTCGTGGTCGAGGTGGTGACCAACGCCCTCAAGCATGCCTTCCCGGACGGGCGGCGGGGCACCATCACGATCCAGCTCGAGCGGCTCGATGCGGAGCGCCTGCAGCTCGTCATCTCGGATGACGGGCGCGGCATGCCCGCGGATTTCGACCCGGACGCGACGCGCAGCCTCGGCTTTCGCATCGCGCAGGGCCTTGCGGGACAGCTCGGCGGACAGCTCAGCTACAGCAACGAGGGCGGCACGGTGGTCCGCCTCGCCTTCACGCCCTGAGGGGGCTCACCTCCCCGGACAGCCCGATCATGCGACTGCGCAGCGCCCTCCTCCCCCTCCTCCTCGGCGCGAGCCTGCTCGGACCCGGCCTCGCGCGGGCCGACGAGTGCGACGGCCTCGCCGCCCGGATCGCGAGTGCCATGGGCGGAAAGGTCGGCCGGCGCACCGGCCCCAGCATCGACCTGCGGGTTCCCGGCGGCCTGAAGCTCGACCTGACCTGCCGGGCCGAACCCATCGTGCAAGCGGCCTCCTCCGACCCCACACCCTCGGACGCCTACTTCGCCGACCTCGCCCTGGCGGCCGAGATCGTGGTCGGCGAGAGCGCCGGCGCGGTCCAGGCCGCCATCGCCGCGGCGCACGCCACCGCCCTCAGGGAGCGGCGTAAATCCTTCATCCAGCAGAACGGCTGGTCGGCGAGCTGCTACACCGACGCCAGCGGCTCGATCCGCACCCTGTGCTCGGTGGGGCGGATCCCACCGGGCTAGCAGGCTCCATTTTCGGAGGCGCGGATCCCTCCGGATCCGCGCCTCGTCGCACCCTGGAGCGAATCAGTACTCGATCACGTCTTCCAGGGCGTAGTGCTTCACCGTCTTCCGGTTGGCGATGAGCTCGTCGATGGTGGGCTCGCCCTTCATGGCGCGGCCGATCGCGAGCTTCGTCGCCTCGTAGTTGGTGCGGTAGAGATCCTTGCGGTCGAGGTTCGGGTCGGATCCGCAGCGCTCGTCCAGCCAGATCATGATGATCATGCAGAGCTCGTCGAGCCCGTCCTTGGGCAGGACGCCCTCGATCACGCAGTCGATGATGGCGTCCCCCGTGGCGGCCTGGACGACACCGCCGAGCAATTCGGCATACTCGGCCGTATGGATCGTGACCTTCGTCGTCATGATCGTGGCCGGGCGCACGAGCTGGTTGAGGTCGCGCACCACGAACATCCGGGTGTGGCCCTGAACCTGCCCCATCATGCCGGCGAAGGCCTGGCCGGCCGGGCCGCGGGTGGAGCCGATCAGCACCTCCGGCATCGCGTCGGTGTACTGCCCCTCGGCGGCGAGCACGGTCGCCTCGCCGGTACGGAACCAGATCTCGGACATGGGGTCTTCCTTCCCTGAATGATCGCCGGGCCCCGGGGGCCGGGATGGGTCGGGGCGCACAAACACCAGGGGGCGGCACGGCGTCAATCGCCGGTCGGATCTTCCGGCCCCTGGCCTCACGCCATCGGATCGGTCATGCAGAGGCACTTGCGCAGGATCCATTGCGCAGAAGTGATAGTGCAGGAATGCCGGCGGCCGGGAGGGTCGAGGGTACGGAGAGGCGGAAAGCCCATGAGCGGAGAACGGGACTGGAGCATCGCGGTGGCGGCCGCACCGGACGGGGTTCGGATCGAGATCGGCCTGCCCGGCCTGAACGGCGCACCCGTCACGGCGATCCTTGCCCTCGACCGGGAGGAGGCCCGTACCCTGGCGCGGGCGCTGCTGGCGGCCTCCGGGGACGCGATGGAGCGCACGTTTCCGCGCGCCTCCGGCTCGGGCGAGCGTTAGAGGCCGACGCGATTGCTGCGGCCCGGCAGGGTCTGCACCTTGGCGTCGCGGGGCTCGATCGGCGCCGCGCAGGTGTAGGTGAATTCGGTCTGCAGATCGGTGAACACGGTCTCGCCGCGGACCCGGCAATCCTCGCGCCCCGTCTCGTTCAGGTAGGTACGCGCCGCCTCGCGGAAGCGCTTGACCCGGGTCAGGGCCGGATCACCGCCGGCGAGCGCATCGTCGAGGCCGCAGCCCGTGGTCTCCCGCAGGGCGTTGGAGACGATCAGCATCTTGCGGACCCGGCGCTGGTCGTAGACCTCGTAGGGATCCTTGCAGCCGATCGTGACCACCTGGGGCGGCAGGCTGACATAGGTCTTGGAGATGTACGCGAAGCCCGTGCAGCCCGAGGCGACGAGCCCGAACGCAACGGTGGCGACGAGGGAGCCGGTGAGCCGGTACACGATCGGGGCGCCCTTCAGCTGGTCTCGGGCCATGGTTGAGCCGGGCAGGCATTGAAGCGCAGGCACGCCCACGGTCAAGCCTTCCCCGGCCACACTCCAGCGGTTTCGGTCGCGCCGTCGCCACCCCGCCGGGGGACGCGGCGACGCTGAAGTCCTACTCGGCGGCCGCGGCGAGGTAGCGGGCCGGATCGTAGTTCAGGATCGGGCCGAGCCAGCGCTCCACCTCCCGCAGATCCATGCCCTTGCGAAGGGCGTAATCCTCGACCTGATCGCGCTCCACCTTGGCGACGCCGAAGTAATGCGATTCCGGGTGGGCGATGTAGAGGCCCGAGACCGAGGAGCCCGGCCACATGGCGTAGGACTCGGTGAGCTTCACACCGATGCGCGGCTCGGCCTTGAGCAGGTCGAACAGCGTGACTTTCTCAGTGTGGTCGGGCTGCGAGGGATAGCCGGGGGCGGGACGGATGCCGGCATATTCCTCGCGCACGAGGTCTTCCGGCGCGAAGGTCTCGTCGGCGGCGTAGCCCCAGAACTCGCGGCGAACCCGCTCGTGCATGCGCTCGGCCAGGGCCTCGGCGATGCGGTCGGCCAGCGCCTTGACCAGGATCGAGCGGTAATCGTCGTTGGCCCGCTCGAAGCGCTCGGCGATCCGCACCTCCTCCAGGCCCGCCGTGACCACGAAGCCGCCGACGTAATCGGCGATGCCGGTCTCGGCCGGCGCGACGAAGTCGGACAGGCAGGTGTTGGCGCGCCCGTCGCGCTTCGTCAGCTGCTGGCGCAGGCCGAAGAAGGTCGCGAGTTTTTCCGACCGGCTCTCACCGGTGAACAGCGTGATGTCGTCGCCCACGCTGTTGGCCGGCCAGAAACCGATGATGGCCTTCGGGTTGAACCAGCGCTCGGCGACGATCTGCTTCAGCATCTCCTGCGCGTCGTCGAAGAGGGCTTTCGCCGCCGGCCCCTGCGCCGGGTCCTCGAAGATCGCCGGGTAGCGGCCCTTGAACTCGTAGGTCTGCAGGAACGGCGTCCAGTCGATGTAGGGCACCAAGTCGGCGACCTCGTAGGAGCTGTAGACCCGCACGCCGGTGAAGCTCGGCTTCTTCGGCTGGTAGCCCGACCAGTCGATCCGGAACGGGTTGGCGCGGGCCTTCGCCAGCGGCAGACGCTGCTTGTCGAGCTCGGAGCGGGCGTGGGCGTCCGAGACCTTGCGGTACTCGGCGCGGATGTTGGCGATGGTCGACTCCCGCGTCTCCTTCGAGAGCAGGCTGGAGACCACGCCGACGGCGCGGCTCGCATCGGTGACGTAGACAGTCTGGCCGCGGTTGTAGGACGGGTGGATCTTCACCGCCGTGTGGACGCGGCTCGTGGTGGCCCCCCCAATGAGCAGCGGCACGTCGAAGCCCTCGCGCTCCATCTCGGCCGCGACGTGCACCATCTCGTCCAGCGACGGGGTGATCAGGCCGGACAGGCCGACGATGTCGACGTTCTCGCGCTTGGCGACATCGAGGATCTTGGCCGCCGGCACCATCACGCCGAGATCGATGATCTCGTAGTTGTTGCAGGCGAGCACGACGCCGACGATGTTCTTACCGATGTCGTGGACGTCGCCTTTCACGGTCGCCATCAGGATCTTCCCGGCGGCCTGCCGCTTGCCGTCACCGCCATTGGCGAGCTTCTCCGCCTCCATGAAGGGCTCGAGATAGGCGACCGCCTGCTTCATCACGCGGGCGGACTTCACCACCTGCGGCAGGAACATCTTGCCCGAGCCGAACAGGTCCCCGACCACGTTCATGCCGGCCATCAGCGGGCCCTCGATGACGTGGAGCGGGCGCGCGGATTTCAGGCGCGCCTCCTCGGTGTCGGCCACCACGAACTCGGTGATGCCGTTGACCAGCGCGTGCTCCAGGCGCTTCTCCACGGGCGCCTCGCGCCAGGACAGGTCGGCGGTCTTGGCCTGGACGCCGCCGCCGGACTTGAAGCGCTCGGCCGCCTCCAGCAGGCGGTCGGTGGAATCCTCGCGGCGGTTGAGGACGACGTCCTCGCAGAGCTCGCGCAGCTCGGCCGGCAGTTCGGCGTAGATCGCCAGCTGGCCGGCATTCACGATGCCCATGTCCATGCCGACCTGGATCGCGTGGTACAGGAACACCGCGTGCATGGCCTCGCGCACCGGCTCGTTGCCCCGGAAGGCGAAGCTGAGATTCGAGATGCCGCCCGAGATGTGGGCGTGCGGCAGGGTCTCGCGGATGGTCTTGGTCGCCTCGATGAAGGCGACGCCGTAGCCGTTGTGCTCCTCGATGCCGGTGGCGACGGCGAAGACGTTCGGATCGAAGATGATGTCTTCCGGCGGGAAGCCGATCTCCTCGGTCAGGACGCGGTAGGCCTTGGTGCAGATCTCGACCTTGCGCTCCAGCGTGTCGGCCTGGCCCTGCTCGTCGAAGGCCATCACCACCACGGCCGCGCCGTAGGAACGGCACACCCGGGCGTCGGCGATGAACTTCTCGACGCCCTCCTTCATGGAGATGGAGTTCACGATCGCCTTGCCCTGGACGCACTTGAGCCCGGCTTCGATGACGTGGAACTTCGAGGAATCGATCATCACCGGCACGCGGGCGATGTCGGGCTCGGCGGCGACGAGGTTGAGGAACTCCACCATCGCCTTCTCGGAATCGAGCAGGCCCTCGTCCATGTTGACGTCGATGATGCTGGCCCCCGCCGCGACCTGGTCGCGGGCGACATCGAGGGCGGCGGCGTAGGCGCCAGCGGTGATGAGCTTCCTGAACTTGGCCGAGCCGGTGACGTTGGTGCGCTCGCCCACGTTCACGAAGGGGATCTCCTTCGTCAGCGTGAAGGGTTCCAGGCCCGACAGGCGCATCAGGCGCGGCACTTGCGGGATCGCGCGCGGCTTCACATCCGCGACGGCCTGCGCGATGGCGCGGATGTGGTCCGGCGTCGTGCCGCAGCAGCCGCCGACCATGTTGACGAGGCCGGCAGTGGCGAACTCGCCCACCAGCTTGCCCATGGCCTCGGGGCTCTCGTCGTAGAGGCCGAACTCATTGGGCAGGCCGGCATTCGGGTAGGCGCAGACTAGGGTGTCGGCGATGCGCGACAGCTCCGAGATGTGGCCGCGCATCTCCTTGGCGCCCAGGGCGCAGTTCAGCCCGATCGTGAGCGGGCTGGCGTGGCGGAGCGCATTCCAGAACGCCTCCGGGGTCTGGCCCGAGAGGGTGCGGCCGGACAGGTCGGTGATCGTCCCCGAAATCATGATCGGCAGGGCCATGCCCCGCTCCTCGAACACCGCCCAGGCGGCAGCGACCGCAGCCTTGGCGTTCAGCGTGTCGAAGATGGTCTCGATCAGGATGAGCTCGGCGCCGCCATCCATCAGGCCGCGCACCTGCTCCTCGTAGGCCTGCTTGACCTGATCGAAGGTCACGGCGCGGTAGCCGGGGTTGTTGACGTCCGGCGAGATCGACAGGGTGCGGTTCGTCGGGCCGATGGCGCCGGCCACGAAGCGGCGGCGGCCGTCCTGCGCCTCGGCGAGCTGGGCCGCCTCGCGGGCGAGGCGCGCGCCCTCCGCGTTCAACTCGTGGATGATCGTTTCCATGCCGTAATCGGCCTGGGCGATCGTCGTGCCCGAGAAGGTGTTGGTCTCGCAGACGTCGGCCCCGGCCAGGAAGTAGTCGAGGTGGATCTGCCGGATCGCGTCGGGCTGGGTCAGGATCAGGAGGTCGTTGTTGCCCTTCTGGTCGTGCGCATGCTCGCCGAAGCGGTTGCCGCGAAAGTCCGCCTCGCCGTAGCCCAGGCGCTGGATCACGGTCCCCATCGCCCCGTCGAGGACGAGGATTTTCTCGCCCGCGCGCTGGCGCAGGGCGGCTTCGATCTCTTTTCCGTCGACGGGGCGCAGGTCGGTCATGGGGTTCTCACGCGTCGTTCCGGGACCGCGGCGCGGCACCCGGAACCCGGAACCGCGACGGGCCCGGACAGTGAAGTTCGACAGGATAGGCGTGTCGGATCCCGGGGCCGCCTTCGCGCCCCGGGATGTGGTGCGGTCAGGCCGCCTTGGCGGCGACCTTCGGGGCCTGGGCCCGCAGGCCGAGCACGTGGCAGATGGCGTAGACGAGGTCGGAGCGGTTCATCGAGTAGAAGTGGAAGTCGTTGACGCCGTGGTCGACCAAGTCGAGCACCTGCTCGGCCGCCACCGCCGCCGCCACGAGGCGCCGGGTGTCGACATCGTTGTCGAGGCCCTCGAACCGGGCGGCGAGCCAGTAGGGTACCGAGGCGCCGGTGCGGCGGGCGAAATTCGCCGCCTGCTTGAAATTCTGCACCGGCAGGATGCCGGGGATGATGGGGATGTCGATGCCGGCGGCCCGCACCTTGTCGACGTAGCGCAGGTAGATGTCGTTCTCGAAGAAGAACTGCGTGATCGCCTGGTCGGCGCCGGCATCGACCTTGGCCTTCAAAGCATCGATGTCGGCGTCGAGGGTGGGGGCCTCCGGATGCTTCTCGGGATAGGCCGAGACCGAGACCTTGAAGTCGCCGATACGCTTGATGCCGGCCACGAGATCGGAGGTCTGGGCGTAGCCACCGGGATGGGGCCGATAGGCGGTGCCGACGCCGTCCTGCGGGTCGCCGCGCAGGGCTACGATGTGGCGGACGCCCGCATCCCAGTAGGATTGGACGACCGCGTCGATCTCCTCGCGGGTGGCGTCGACGCAGGTGAGGTGCGCAGCCGGCTGCAGGCTGGTCTCCTTGATCATCCGCGCGACGGTGTTGTGCGTCCGCTCCCGGGTGGAGCCGCCGGCGCCATAAGTCACGGAGACGAATTTCGGCTGCAGCGGCGCGAGGCGCTCGATCGACGACCAGAGGATCTTCTCCATCTCGTCGGTCTTCGGCGGGAAAAACTCGATGGAGACCCGGATCGGACGATAGCTGTCGCGGCTGGCGCGATGTTGGGAAGCGGTTGGCATCGGGGTCGTCCTCTATGTCGGTCGGTTCAGACGGTCGTCGATCTGGGTTCGCGTCGATCCGGGTTCAGATGCAGGGTTCGAGTCGAAGCGGACTGCCGCCCTCAGGCGACGGCCCGCTCCGGGATCCGTTCGGCCGCGGGCACCGCCCTCTCGGCCGCATCGGTGGCGAGCCAGAGCGTCACGGTCAACTGGTCCTCGACTTCGCCGGTGGGGGCGAGGTCCCGGGTGGTGACGCTGGGCAGGCCCGCATCGTTGAGCCAGCCCGTCACCTGCTCGGGTGCGAAGCCGAGGCGGCGATGCGCCTGGGCCTCGCGCAGGAATTCGAGGTCGTGGGGGGCGAAATCCACGACCAGCAGGCGACCGCCGGGGGCGACGAGACGCGCGGCCTCGCGCAGGGCCCGGGCCGGGTCGTCGAGGTAGTGCAGCACCTGATGGACGACGACGAGGTCGAACCCGCCGCGCCCGAAGGGCGGCGCGTGAATGTCGCCCTGGCGCAGATCGACCCGCGACAGGCCGAGGCGCTCCAGGTTCGCCCGCGCCACCGAGAGCATGGCGTGGTTGGAATCGAGCCCGACCGCCCGGGCGGCGCGCCCCGCCAGAAGCCCGAGCATGCGCCCGGTGCCGGTGCCGAGATCGACGAGGCTCTGGATCGGCCGGTCGCCGAGCACGTCGAGCACCGCGGCCTCGACGGTGGCCTCGGGCACGTGCAGCGAACGCAGGTGGTCCCACTTGGGAGCGAGACGGGCGAAGAAGGCCTGGGCGGCCTCGGCCCGCTGGGCGCGCACGGCCTCCAGGCGGGCGAAATCTTCCGAGAGCGGCGCGCGGGCGGCATCGAGCCCGGCCACCAGCGGCTCGACCAGGGCGGCGCGATCCTCCACGAGGCGGAAGAACGCCCAGGCCCCCTCGCGGTGCCGCTCCACCAGCCCAGCCTCCACGAGCAGCTTGAGATGGCGCGAGATGCGCGGCTGCGACTGGCCCAGGATATCGGTCAGATCGGAAACCGAGAGCTCGCCGGCGGCCAGGAGTGCGAGGATGCGCAGACGCGTCTCCTCGGCCGCTGCCCGCAGGATGGCGAGGGCGTCCGGGAACGGTAGGGCCGTGGCTGAGGAAGGTCCCGCGTTAGACATAAAGATATCTTTATGTGAAAACGAAAGCCCTGACAAGCGCCTCGGAGGTCACCTTCGGCATGGATCGCGCGGGCGTCTCAGGGCTCGTTCCAGAGCCAGGCCGCACCGCGGACACCGGAGGCATCGCCGTGCCGGCTCGGGCGGATCGGGGTGTCGAACGCATCCGAGAAGACGTGCGGCGCCACGCGTTCGGGGAGGCCCGCCAGGATCTCCGGCACCCGCGAGAGGCCGCCGCCGATGACGATGACGTCCGGATCGATCAGGTTGACCCCCTGGGCGATGCCGCGCCCGAGGCGATCGAGGTAGCGATCGAGGGTCGCCCGGGCCGCCGCGTCGCCCGCCCGCAGGGCCGCGATCACGCCCTCGCCGCGGATCGCCGTGCCGGTGCAGCGCGCGTGGTCGGCAGCCAGCGCCGGACCGGAGACCCAGGTTTCGAGGCATCCGTGCCGGCCGCAATAGCAGGCGGGACCGGGGCGCTCGTCGTCGCGGGCCGATGGCAAGGGGTTGTGGCCCCACTCGCCCGCGATCCGGTCACGTCCCGAGAGCGCGCGGCCGTGGAGCGCGATCCCCGAGCCGACCCCCGTCCCTAGGATGATGGCCCAGACGACGGGCAGGCCGGCGCCGGCGCCGTCGACCGCCTCGGACACCGCGAGGCAGTTGGCATCGTTCTCGAGACGGACCGGGCGGGCGAGGATGCGCTCGAGATCCTGCGCGAAGGGCCGGCCGTTCAGCCAGACCGAATTCGCGTTCTTGACGAGGCCGGTTCGCGGCGAGATCGCACCGGGCATGCCGATGCCCACCGTGCCGGGAACACCCGCTCGCGCCTCCAGGTCGCCGACCAGGCCCGCGATGGCTGTCACCGTCGCGGCGTAATCGTCCCGCGGCGTGGCGATCCGCTGCTCAGCCCGCGTCGCGCCATCGGACGCGAGGGCGATCCCGGCGATCTTGGTGCCGCCGAGATCGATGCCGATGCGCAGGGTTTCGAACAGGTCCGGGTCCCGTCAGCGTGCCGCGGCGGGGATCGGGGACGCCGCAGCGACGGTGGCGCTCGGCTCCATCTCCGGGGCGTGGTCGGAGATGTCGGTGCCGATGGAGACCGGGTGCGCCATGACCTGACGCAGCTTCTCCGTGTCGAGTTCGCCCTCCCAGCGGCTGACCACCACGGTCGCGACGCCGTTGCCGATGAGGTTGGTGATGGCCCGGCACTCCGACATGAACTTGTCGACGCCGAGGATCAGGGTCATGGCCGCCACCGGCACGGGGTTGTTGGGAATGGCGCTGAGCGTGGCCGCCAGGGTGATGAAGCCCGCGCCGGTAACGCCCGAGGCGCCCTTCGAGGTCAGCATCGCCACCAGGATGATGGTGGCGTACTGGCCGAAGGACAGGTCCGCCCCCACCGCCTGAGCCAGGAACAGCGAGGCCAGGGTCATGTAGATGTTGGTGCCGTCGAGGTTGAACGAGTAGCCCGTCGGGATCACGAGGCCCACCACCGAATCCGACGCCCCGAGGCGGCGCATCTTCGTCATCATGTGCGGCAGCACGGTCTCGGAGGACGACGTACCGAGGACGATCAGGAGTTCGTCCTTGATGTAGGCGAGGAACTTGAAGATCGAGAATCCGGCGACCCGGGCGATGCCGCCAAGCACCAGGATCACGAACAGGAACGCGGTGACGTAGAAGGTGCCGACGAGCCAGGCGAGGTCGATCACCTTGCCGATGCCGTACTGGCCGATGGTGAAGGCCATGGCGCCGAAGGCGCCGATGGGGGCGAGCTTCACCACAAGGCCGATGATGCGGAAGAAGATTTGCCCGGCCGTGTCGATGGCGTGGGTGATGGCCTCGCCGCGCTGGCCCATACCGGTCACGACGACGCCGGTGAGGATCGAGATCAGCAGCACCTGCAGCAGGTCGCCGGTGGCAAAGGCGTCGAAGAAGCTCTTCGGGATCAGCGCCATGATGTGGCCGGTCACCGAATCGTCGGCGGCCAACTTGGCGTATTTCTCCACCGCCTTGGCGTCGAGCTTCGTGACATCGGCATTGAAGCCGGCGCCCGGCCTGACCACCTCGCCCACGAGGACGCCGATGAGCAGCGCGATGGTGGAGACCACCTCGAAGTAGACGAGCGCTTTCAGCCCGACGCGACCGACCTTCTTCAGGTCGCCGATCGAGGCGATGCCGTGCACGATGGTACAGAAGATGATGGGCGCGATCATCATCTTGATCAGGGCGATGAAGGCGTCACCCAGCCATTTGACCGACTTGCCCCATTCGGGCTGCAGCCAGCCGAGAAGCACGCCGAGCACGATCGCGATCAGCACCTGGATGTAGAGCACCTTGTACCAGGGCTCCTTGGCCGGACGTGGGACCGCAGCCGGTGCCGTTCCATACGTCGTCGCTTGGGCCATGATTCCTCCCGCTGCGCTCTGCGCAACCCGCCGATTGTTAATCCCGACGCTAGCCAGTTTATTCGCGTCGCTCAATCGCAGGCGGTGGGCTGCAATGACAAACCACGAACGCCTACATGCCCTTCGCCGGAAAAGGTCCCCGCAGCGAGCACGTAGAATGGCGCCGAATGGCCGCCTGCTTCGGCGCTCGGCGGGGATGCGGATCCGCGGGACAGGTGCCTGCCAGCGCGTGGCGGTGGGCAGGCCCCGTCCCCGGCGTCACCGGCCGCTCGATCCAGTCAGGCCGCGCCGGCTTCCGTGCCGGCCCGGATCACCCGGAGCACCGGGCGAACTTCTCCGGCCGGCCGCGTTCGCTCAGGTCTGCTGCGTACGACGGGGCCGAACGGTCCAGCGCTCGAACTCGGCCGCGATGTCGTCCTCGCCGCGCGCGGCCCCCTTCGGCTGCGGCTGCGGGTTGCCGAGCGCCTGCGACAGGCTCTCGATCACGTCATCGATGCGGGAGTCGATGGCGGGTGTGCTCTCGGCGGCAGGCTCGCGCGCGGCGTCCGGCTGAGCGTGCGCCTCCCCCACTTCGGGGCCGGCGGCCGCCTGCGCCTCGACCGGAGCAGGCTCCTCGGCCGGAGGAGCGGGCACGGGTACGGCCTCGGCGGCGGCCGGTGCCGCCGCTGCGCTGCCGCCCGCGACCCGGCGCAACGCCTTCATCATCCCGTCGCCGTCGCCGCCATTGGTCTTCGGAGCGCCGTAGCGACCGAAGCCGAAGCGCGGCTCGATCAGGTCGAGAACCGCGTCGAGGGCGCCGTTGGACAGGCCGATCTCACCGGGATGCGGGACACCCTGCAGGGCCACCGCGTGCCGGTCGTAGCTCGGATCGCCGGTGACCTCGGGACCGAACCAGGCCGGCACCGGGAAACCCTGGGCCTCGTCGCCGCCGTCGAAGGTCACGCTGACGAGGTCGAACTCGCCCGGCGCCACGTAGCGGTCGATCAGCGCCTCGCGGCCGCCACCGAGGGCGAGCGCCGTGCGGTCGTAGGCGGCCTTGCCCGAGCAGACATCCATCAGGGCATCGCCGTGCGCCCGCGGCACGTCGGTGCGCTCTTCGCTGGAGGTCCCGTCCGGGGCCGCGGTCACCAGGACGAGGTGGCAGGCCTGCCCGTCGACCCGGACGTAGGAGACACGGCCGGCCTGGGGGGCGAAGTAGCCCTCGGTGATCCGGGAGCCCCCGCGTTCCTTGCGGATGAGGCGGACCAGGGAGGGGGCCACGAGAAACCGGCGTACGAGGCTCATCGACATTCTCCGCGAGGTCGGTCGACCCGGCGGTAGAGGTCCGGGCGGACGCTGACGTCAGGGCCGCCGACCTCCCGTGACGCGAGGTGGACAGACCGGCTTTCAGGTGGCTCCCCGCGCCGAGCCCGTCGGCCCTCCACGTGGAACGATGACATAGGATATGATCTGTGTTCACGCCCCGCGTAGCCGGGACAGATCGGTAAATAATTCTCGTTCCGGACTAAGCAAAACGACGGCGAAATCAAGACCATCCCCACCGTCGCTCCCCGTCATCCGCCGATCCGTCCCCATCGAAACCCACCCAGCTCCCCGGGCCCGACGCCTCTCAGGCCTCCGGCTCGAAGCGCAGGGAGAGGCCGTTCATGCAGTAGCGCAGTCCGGTGGGCGGCGGCCCGTCATCGAAGACGTGGCCGAGATGGCCCTTGCAGTGGGCACAATGCACCTCGGTGCGGGTCATCCAGTGGCTGCGGTCGACCGTCGTCTCCACGGCGTCGTCAAGGGGGTCGAAGAAGCTCGGCCAGCCGGTCCCGCTCTCGAACTTGGTGCCGGTGACGAAGAGCGGCGCGTCGCATCCGGCGCAGTGGAACACGCCCGGGCGCTTCTCAGCGTTGAGGCAGCTGGTCCCGGCCCGCTCGGTGCCGTGCTCGCGCAGCACCCGATACTGGTCCGGGGTGAGGATCTCGCGCCATTCGGCGTCGCTGCGGGTCTGGACCGCGTCCGCGGCAGCCGAAGACGTCAGCGAAGAAGATGTGGGAGGCGAAGAAGATGTGGGAGGCGAAGACATCGGGCCGGTGCTCCTGAGACGTGGGGAAGATGTCTCCTAGATAGGCGCTCGGTGCCTCCGTGGGGAGGCCGGCCTCAGGCGACGGCGCCGAGGGTGTCGGCCATGCGCGCCCGGCGGGCCCCCATGGGCAGCTCGGGGCCGGTGGTGGTGTCGCGCGCGGTCTGGTGCTCCATCTCGGCGTTGATCTCGCCGCCGAGGAGGACGATCGTCGTGGAGATCCAGATCCACGTCATGAAACCGATGGCGGCGCCGAGGGAACCGTAGGTCTCGTTGTAGTTGCCGAAGCTGGAGACGTACCAGGAGAACAGGATCGAGGCGAGGAGCCACAGCAGGCCCGCGATCGCACCGCCGACGCCGACCCAGCGCCAGCGCGGCCGCTGGCGGCTCGGACCGTAGCGGTAGAGCAGGGACAGGCCGCCGAGGAGGACGACCAGGAGCGCGGGCCAGCGCAGCAGGGCCACGAGCCAGGCGGTGTCGCTCAGGCCGACGAACTTGAACACCACCGGCAGAACGACGATGCCCGTGAGGGCCAGGATGGTGAAGACCAGCGCCCCGATGGTGAAGGTGAGCGAGCGCAGGTTCAGCATTACAAAGGAGCGCTTCTCCTCCTCCTCGTAGACCACGTTCAGGGCGTCGAACATCGCCTTCATGGCGGCATTGGCGCTCCACAGGGAGAGCAGAAGGCTGGTGAAGAAGGTCAGGCCGAGGGTGCCGTTGCCCTTGGCGGCGATGCGCTTGACCTGGTCGCCGATGATCTCGATGGCCCCGGAGGGCAGCACACCCCGCATGCTCGCGAGGTGCTCGTTGATCGAGCCGACATCCGCCACGAGGCCGTAGCAGGAGACGAGCGCGGCGATGGCCGGGAACAGCGAGAGCAGCGAGTAGAAGGTCACGCCCGCCGCCACCGACAGGACCCGGTCCTGATTGAACTCGAGATACACCCGGTAGAGGATGTCCTTCCAGCCCGCGGCGGTGATCTCGGTGGGCGAGCCCGCGGCACGCCCGCGCGCGACCTGCGTCGCCGCGACGTATGCCGCCGCCGCCCCCTCGTGCGAGCGGGCGCCCGGCTCCGTCGAGGGAGGGGCGGGCGTGACTGCGGGACGCGGCCGGGTCGCACGCCCGGATGCAGCGGCGAGCGTAATCAGCGCGGTCCCGAGCAGAAGGGTCCACAGAACGGGATTCGCCGCCTCGCCATCGGGTGCGGGACTGCGGCGCAGGGGAGATGGCATGTCAGGACCGGAACGGGATGGACGGCGCTTCGGCGCCTCGTCGTCTCGGCGCCCCAGATCAACGTGACGCAGGCTTGACCGTTCCGGCTTCAACCGCTCGTCCCCGGGCTTCCGCATCGCGCCCGTTGTCGCAAGCTCATCGTCTCCTTGGCTGATCTCGGCACAGACGAAATGCCGGCGGACATGCCCGGGGGCGAGCTGTTCCCGCCTCCGACGGCGTCAGCGCATCACCTTGAACCTTCCAGGCACCTCGACCGGATGCAACCACGCCTCAGGCACCGCACAATCAATCGAAGCAAAGCTCGAAAGACGACAGTCTCACGACGACGACTTCATGTAGACAAAAATATATACTATAGGCGTAAATTTTGAAAGACATAAAGGGTGTTTTAAACAAACCATATCAGTCTCCCGCATCACGAAAGCTTTCACGAGCGAAAGTTTTTCAACTTGAGGAGCCAAGCACGTGCATTTCGTCAATCGGGTCAGCGTCCTGGCGAAGATCGCCCTCCCCCTGTTCGCCCTGGGCACCCTCGCCATCGGGCTCGTTCTCTACGCCCGCACGTCGATGAACCACATGGCGGAGCAGTCGAAGCAGGTGATCGAAATCCTCGGCATGCGGCGGGAATCGTACCTCAAGATTCAGCTGAACATCGCGGAAGCGGCCGTGTCGGTCCGGAACATCATCCAGGAAACCGAGGAAGCCCCGATGGCGCAATACAAGGCAGAGTATGTGTCGTCGCAATCAGCGGCGCTTGAAATCATCGATCGTCTGATTGCGGCGACCGAAACGCCGGAACGTCGCAAGATCGGTGAGACGCTGCGAAGCTTGGCGGAGGCCTATTTCGCGGCCGCGGCCCGAGCCATGGAGTATGGGCTCCGGAACGAGAATAGGATCGCGATGCAGACCGTCCAGCGCGAAGCGCAACCTGCCCGGTCCCATCTGAACACGTTCATGGATCAGCGCCTGCAGCGTGTCACCGAGGAGATGAACTCCGGAAAGCAGGCGCTCGATGCGGGCATCGCCACCGCGGTCGAACGGCTGGTCATCGCCACCGCCATCGGTCTGGTTCTCGCCGCCCTCCTGTGCGGCGCCATCGTGGTGTTCGGAATCACCCGGCCTCTGGGCCGCCTGGTCGCGATCCTGACGCGCATGGCCCAGGGTGAGATCGATGCCGATATTCCGGAGGCGCGTCGCGGCGATGAGATCGGCGCCGTGGGCAAGGCAGTGGAGGGCATCAAGGCGATGGTCGCCCGGAAGGGCGCGGAGGAAGCCGAGATCCGCCGCATCGCTGATCAGGCCGCGGTCGCCGCACGCCGCGCAACGATGATCGAACTTGCGGACAGCTTCGAGGGTGCCGTGGGCGGCATCATCGGCATGGTCTCCGCGTCCTCCACCGAACTGCAGGCGACGGCGGGGACCCTGACGACCACCGCCAGCGAGACCGCCTCGCAATCCATCACCGTGGCGGCGGCGGCCGAGGAGGCCTCCGTCAACGTGGGCACCGTGGCGGCAGCGGCCGAGGAACTCGGCAACTCGGTGCAGGAGATCGGCCGGCAGGTCTCGAACTCCTCCCAGATGGCGCAGTCCGCCGTGACCGAGGCGGACACCACCTCGGTCCTGGTCCAGGAACTCAGCGGCGCCGTATCGCGGATCGGCGACGTGGTGAGCCTGATCTCGACCATCGCGGGCCAGACCAATCTGCTCGCCCTCAACGCCACCATCGAGGCGGCCCGCGCCGGCGAGGCGGGACGTGGCTTCGCCGTGGTGGCGGCGGAAGTGAAGGAACTCGCCAACCAGACCGCCCGGGCCACCGAGGAGATCGGAAGCCAGATCGGCCATATCCAGGGGGCCACGGGCCAGGCGGTCTCGGCGATCGGCTCGATCACGACGCGTATCCGCGACATCAACGCGGTGGCGACGGCGATCGCGGCAGCGGTGGAGCAGCAGAGCGCCGCGACGCAGGAGATCGTCCGCAACGTGGCCCAGGCCTCGGTAGGGACCGCGGACGTTACGAGCACCATCTCGGGCGTCGCCCAAGCGGCCGAGGAGACCGGTGCCGCCGCAAGCCAGGTGCTGGGCGCCGCGGGCGAACTGTCCCGCCAGTCGGAGCATCTCAGTGCCGAGGTGCAGCGCTTCCTCGGCACCGTTCGCGCCGCTTAGCCTCCGGACGCCGCGCGGCCCGTCCGGACCGTGCGGCCCCATCCGGGCGCCGCGGGACCATCGGACACGATGTCCGGCGGGTCCGCCCTCTTGCCCCGGCGTTCAGGGGCGCCCGGCCCCGTAGAGGCCCGCATGGGTTTCCCGCAGCAGGTTCTTCTGGACCTTGCCCATGGTGTTGCGCGGCAACTCCTCGACGAAGAGGACGCGCTTGGGGCACTTGTAACGGGCGAGCCGGCCTTCGAGGGTCCGCAGGATCGCGGCTTCGTCCGGCACGTCGGCCCGGCCCACCACCACCGCCGTGACACCCTCGCCGAAATCGGCATGGGGCAGGCCGATCACCGCGGATTCGACCACGCCCGGCAAGGCATCGATCTCGTTCTCGATCTCTTTCGGGTAGACGTTGTAGCCCCCCGTGATGATCAGGTCCTTGCCGCGCCCGACGATGTGGACGTAGCCGTCCGGGTCGATCTTGCCGAGGTCGCCGGTGATGAAGAAGCCGTCGGCCTTGAACTCGGCCGCCGTCTTTTCCGGCATCCGCCAGTAGCCCTGGAAGACGTTCGGGCCCTTCACCTCGATCATGCCGACGGCATCGGCCGCCAAGGCCGCCCCGGTCTCCGGGTCGACCACCCGCACGGCCACGCCCGGCAGGGCCGGGCCGACGGTGCCCGCCACCCGCGCACCCGCGTAGGGGTTCGAGGTGTTCATGTTGGTCTCGGTCATGCCGTAGCGTTCGAGGATGGCGTGGCCCGTGCGGGCCTGCCAGTCGCGGTGCGTCTCGGCCAGCAGCGGCGCCGAGCCCGACACGAACAGGCGGATCCCGGCCGTGGCCGCCGGCGTCAGGCCGGCCTCCTTCAG
Source organism: Methylobacterium sp. V23 (assembly GCF_002917135.1). NCBI lineage: Bacteria > Pseudomonadati > Pseudomonadota > Alphaproteobacteria > Hyphomicrobiales > Methylobacteriaceae > Methylobacterium > Methylobacterium sp. V23. The sequence goes on along the minus strand of NZ_PDHT01000001.1, from coordinate 458,325 downwards.
CAGGCGGGTGTAGAAGGTCGGGACGCCCATCATGGCGCTGGCGCGCGGGAGCAGCGCCAGGACCTGGGCGGGATCGAACCGGCCGAGGAACAGCAGCGTGCCGCCGCTGGCCAGCACCGTGTTGGTGGCCACGAACAGGCCGTGGGTGTGGAACACCGGCAGCGCGTGCAGCAGCACGTCCTCCGCCGTGAAGCGCCAGGCCTGCACGAGGGTACGGGCGTTCGAGGCGAGGTTCTCGTGGCTCAGCATCGCGCCCTTCGAGCGCCCGGTGGTGCCCGAGGTGTAGAGGATGGCCGCGAGGTCGTCCGGGCCGCGCGCCACGTCGGTGAACGCCTCGGTCTCGGCGGCGACGGCCTCGGCCAGGGTGCCGTGGCCCCGCGCGTCGAGGGTGTGCACCACCGGCACGCCGGCCTCCCGCGCCACGGGCGCGAGGGCCTCGTGCTTGGCCGGATCGCACACGAACAGCGCCGGCTCGGCATCGCCCAGGAAGTAGGCGATCTCGGTGGGGGTGTAGGCGGTATTCAGGGGCAGGAACACCGCCCCGGCCCGAACCGCACCGAGATACAGGAACAGGAATTCCGGGCTCTTCTCGGCCTGAACCGCCACCCGGTCCCCGGGCTTCACCCCCGCGGCCGCCAGGGCCGCCGCGTAGGCGCCAGAGCGCACGATGAGGTCCGCGTAGGAGTAGCGGGCACCCTCGCCGGTCTCCAGGAACAGCTTGGCGGCGGGATCGGCCGGCAGGCTGTGGCGAACGAGGTCGAAGAGGTGATTGGTCATCGGCGTTTCGGACATGACGGGGCGAACATGGCAGGGACGGATACGCTGTCGATCGTCGATTTCCTACGATCGTCGGTTCGTTCCATCGCGGTGGCGGGAAATGCGACGTCGCTCAAGGGCGGCGTGGTCGGACGGCTCAGGCCTCGGCCAGGGCCACGGCCCGCATCGGCGGCAGGTTGGTCCGGAGTTCGCGGCTCACCGCACTGGAGGCGGCGACGGTGCCGAGATTGGCGTAGGTCTCGTGGTTCTTCTCGATGGCCGAGAGGTCGTAGAGGTAGTTGACCATCAACCCGCGGGATTGGGCGAGGCCCTTGGCCGAGACGTCGCCGAGGAAGTTCAGGCGCTCGAGCCGGGCACCGTTGCCGAGATGGAACCGGGCGACGGGATCGAGGGGCCGTCCCCGCTCGTTCTTGGCGCGCAGGAAGTAGGCGGCCGCCGCCGGAATCATCGCCTTGCGCACGGCCTCGCACTTGGCCTTGTCGGCCTGCCAATCCGGCTCGTCGATGATGCGCAGAGCCTCGACGTCCTCGCGGGTCAGCCCCTGCGGGGCATCGGAGCGGCGCTCGCGGTCGAGCCAGGCTGAGAAGCCCGGGACCGGCGAGAGGGTGACGAAGGTCTTCAGGCTCGGGATCTCCCGGGCGAGATCCTCGACCACTTGCTTGATCAGGAAGTTGCCGAAGGTGACGCCGGCGAGGCCCTTCTGGCAGTTCGAGATCGAGTAGAAGATCGCGGTGGTCGCGGCCTTCAGCGGCAGGGGCTCGCGCTCATGCGCCAGGATCGGCGCGATGGCGGGGGCGATGCTGGCGGTGAGCGCGACCTCGACGAAGATCAGCGGCTCGTCGACCAGGGCGGGATGGAAGAACGCGAAGCAGCGCCGATCCGTCGGCTCGATCCGCCGGCGCAGGTCGTCCCAGCCGGTGATCTCGTGCACCGCCTCGTAGCGGATGATCTTCTCGAGGATGTGGGCCGGGGTCGTCCAGTCGATGTGGCGCAGGACCAGGAAGCCGCGGTTGAACCACGAGGCGAACAGGTGCTCGAAATCGCTGTCGAGGCTGTCGGCGGCATCGATGAGATCGGGGTCGGCTTCCTCCTGACGGAGTTCGCGGCGCAGCCCGAACAGGTCCTCGCGCATCCGGACCAGGGCGCGGGTCCCGTCCTTGGCAAGGTTCAGGCGGCGGATGAGCTCTTGGCTCCGCGGCTCGGCCGCGTCGTGGAGGGCGCCCAGGGCCGCACGGGTCGGATCGGCCCGGTAGGCCGCGATCGCCTCGTCCACGGCAGCATGGTCGGCGGTGAACTCGGTGGCGACCAGGCGCAGGAAACTCGCGCGTTCGGGCCGCGCCAGGGTGGTGTAGCGCTCGAGGATCAGCCGGGCCAGGGCGACGCCGGAGGCCTCGCCCCGGCGGGAGATCAGGTCCTCGCAGAGCTTGACCAGTTCCTGCGCGTTGGCGCGGGCCGCGAGGTCGCCGCGCCCAATACCGATGAGATCCCGGCCCCGGTCGCTGATCGTCTGAAGCAGATCGCCGAAGAAAGAGATCGCCGCCATGGCACGCCGCCTGCCCCTTACTGGCGCCCGACCTGGGCGCACCGGTGGCCCCGCGCGTCGTGGGGTCCCGGCTAGGCCGCTACCTTAAGGCGGCTCCACGCGCAGGACCAGAGACCGTGGCCGTAAAGACGCGCAGGGCGCGGGTACGGCCTTAGTCTTCGCCGGAAGCGGGGGCGATCTCTGCCTGATCCGCCCGCTCGCGCCAGTCCACCACTCCGTGCTGGCGCGCGAAGCGCAGCTCGGCGGCCCGCAGGGCGCGCATCGGGTCACGGGCGCGGGCAATGTCTACCGAGCCGACCGTGAACGGCACTCCCAGGATCTGCTTGGCAAAGTTGACGCGGTACGTCGCCATTCGAAACTCCCCGGACGATGAGTGCTGCCTCGCCGGAACGCCGACTTGACCTCCGCGAACGCCGCGACTCACCGTTTCCGATTTCAATCAGAGCGCAAGTTGCGAGGAATTCCAAGTGCAGGCTGCACGGCGGCTCCCCGCAACACAGGTCGCCCATAACAATCGGTATATGGGAAGACTGAAATCCTGCGAGAACGCCCCGCGACGACGTGGCCAGACAGCTTGGCCGCGAAGGCTTGGCCAGACGGCTTGACCGGGACGGCTTGGCCGACACAGCTTGGCCGAGCGGGCGGCACCAGGACAAAGCCCTCGTGTGCGGGGGGAAACCCTCGTCTGCGGACGAGTCGGGCCCCGATCGGCCGGGGGAGCAGGACGGCGGCGCACGACCGGTCCCCCTCGCCGGACCGTTCCGGGTTGCCGAAGTCGATGCGCGGGCCTAACCGGACAGCGGCTGCCCCGCCCGGGGCCCTGGTCCCATCGCGGCTCCGGCTCCGCCGCTCCCCGAGATTCCACGCATGACCATCGAAGCCTGTTCGTCGCCCTGCCTGCACGCACGCGGAGTCGCCGGGGGCCGCCCGGCATGAGCGGCGGAGCAGAGAGCGAGACCGCCGGACGCCACGGGTTCACGCTGCGGGCCCGGATCGGACTGACCCTGATCGCGGGCGGGGCCGTCGCCAACATCTACTACAACCAGCCCCTGCTTGGGCTCCTCGTCGGGGAGTTCGGCGAGCGTGCCGCCCTCTGGGTCCCGACCGCCTCCCTCGTCGGCTACGGCCTCGGCATCCTCGGCCTGGTCCCGCTGGGGGACAGCCTGTCGCGCCGCAGCCTGATCATCGGCCAGACCCTCGGCCTCGCCGTGGCGCTCCTGGCCGCGGCGCTGAGCCCGAACCTCGCCTGCCTCGCGCTGTCCAGCCTCGTCATCGGCATCCTCGCCTCGGCGGCGCAGCAGGCGGTGCCCTTCGCCGCCGAGCTGGCGCCGGACGCCACCCGCGGCAGCGTGGTGGGCCAGGTCATGACCGGCCTCCTCACCGGCATCCTGCTGGCGCGCACGGCCAGCGGCCTCGTCGGCGCCCAGTACGGCTGGCGGGCGGTGTTCTTCGCCGCCGCGGTCGTGGCGCTGGGGATGGCCGGCATCGCCGCCGCCACGCTGCCGAAGATCCCCCAGACCCGCCCCCTGCGCTACCGCGCCCTGATGCTGTCGATCCTCCACCTGGTGCGCAGCCAGCCAGTGCTGCGCCGGTCGAGCCTGTCGCAGGGACTGCTGTTCGCCAGCTTCAACGCCTTCTGGGCGACCCTGGCCCTGCTGGTGGAGGCGCCGCCCTTCAACCTGACCGCGGCCGGTGCCGGGATGTTCGGCGTCATCGGCGTCGCGGGCGCCTTCGTGGCCCCGCTCTCGGGCCGCTTCACCGACCGGCGCGGCCCGCGCCCGATGGTGGTGGCCGGCGCCCTCTTCGTGGTCGCGGCCTTCGCGGTGCTGTGGGCGGGCGGCGCCGGGTCCCTGATCGCGGTGGGCCTCGGCGTCCTCCTGATCGACATCGGGCTGAACGCCGCCCTCATCGCCACCCAGACCCGGGTCTACGCCCTCGTTCCCACCGCGCGCGGGCGAATCAACACCGTGCTGTTCACGGTGATGTTCGTGTTCGGGGCGCTCGGGGCCTTCGCCGGCTCCCAGGCCTTCCTCATGGCCGGGTGGTCCGGCGTCTGCGCCGTCGGCATCCTCCTGGCGGGCGCGGGCTTCCTCGTGAACCTGCTGGAGCCGAGACGCGCCTGATTCCCCCTTACCGGAGGATCCGGGACAGCCGGCACCAGGCCGCCTTGTCCGGCGGCAGGCCGAAGCGCAGGCGCGCGGGGGCCTCGGCGAAGCGCCGGACATAGATCCCGGCCGCACCGAGGCGGTCGTAGAGGCCGGGCGCGTCGGGAAAGTCGGCGGTGCGGAACAGGCAGGTGCCGCCGATGGGCGTTCCGCCGGTCCGCAGGATCATCCGGTCGAGGCGCGCGGCATCCGCGGCCCGGGCGATGGCGGCCTCCCGCCGCCAGGACGCATCGGACAGGGCGGTGCGCCCGATGGCGAGGGCGGGGCCGGAGACCGCCCAGGGCCCGAGCGCCTCCGCGAGGGCGGCGACGAGACCCGGTTCGCCGAGGGCGAAGCCGAGCCGGATGCCGGCGAGACCGTAGGTCTTTCCGAAGGAGCGCAGGACCACGAGGCCCGGGCCGAGGGAGGCCCCCAAGGTCTCGAGCGGCTCCAGGTCGGCGAAGGCCTCGTCGACGACGAGCAGGCCGCCACGGCCCGCGAGGTCGCTGGCGAGCGCCCGCAGCGTTCCGGCCTCCCAGGTCCGTCCGTCCGGGTTATTGGGGTTCACGACCACGACCACGTCCGCGTCCCGGGCCGCCGCGAGTCCCGGCACGGTCGCGACGGCGTGGCCGGCTCGGGTCCAGGCGGCGGCGTGCTCGGCATAGGTCGGTCCCACCACGGCGACCCGGCCACGGGGCTGCAGGCGCGGCAGGGTCTCGATCAGGATCTGGGTTCCGGGCGCGGCGACGATGCGCTCGAGATCGGCCACTCCGTAAGCCTCGGCGGCGGCCGCGCGCAGGGCAGCGAGGTCGGCGGCCGAGGGCAGGCGCTGGAAGGCGCTGGCGTCGAGGGCCGGACACGGATAGGGCACCGGATTGATCCCCGTGGACAGATCGAGCCAGGGCTCGGGCGCTTGCGGGAAGAGGCGCCGGGCGGCATCGAGGTCGCCGCCATGGGCGATTCCCTCCCCGGTCCCCGGGCCGCGCGCCATCACCGAGACCGCATGTCCTGGACCGCCCTCACCCATCCGCCCGATACGCTCATCGTCCTGGTGCTCGCCCTCGCCGTCGAGGCGGCGGTCGGCTATCCGGACCGGCTCTACAGGGCGCTCGGCCATCCTGTCACCTGGATCGGCGCGCTGATCGCGGCCCTCGACCGCCATTGGAACCGGGGGGCGCCCATCCGTCGCCGACTCGCGGGCGTGGCCGGGCTCCTCGTGCTCCTGGGAGTCGTCGGCGGCCTCGCCCTGGTCCTCACCGCGCTGGCCGGGGCCGCCGGCCTCCTGCCCGCGCTCGTCGTCCTCGCCCTGCTGGCGGCAAGCCTGCCGGCCCAGCGCAGCCTCCACAGCCACGTCGCCCGCGTGGCGGCCGATCTGCGGCGCGACGGCCTCGCGGGTGGGCGTCTCGCGGTGTCGATGATCGTCGGGCGCGATCCCGAGACCCTGGACGAGGCCGGCATCTGCCGGGCCGCCATCGAGAGCCTCTCCGAGAACTTCTCCGACGGCATCGTGGCGCCGGCCTTCTGGATCGGGGTCGGCGGCCTGCCTGGCGGCGCGCTCTACAAGGCGATCAACACGGCCGACAGCATGATCGGCCACCGCACCCCGCGCCACGCGGCCTATGGCTGGGCCGCCGCCCGCCTCGACGATCTCGTGAACCTTCCGGCTTCGCGGCTGACGGCCCTGCTCCTCATCGCGGCCGCGGCCGTCCATGCCGGCGCGTCGCCCGGCCATGCCTGGCGGGCGGTGCGGCGGGATGCGGGCCGCCACCGCTCACCCAATGCCGGCTGGCCGGAAGCCGCCATGGCCGGCGCCCTCGGCCTTCGTCTCGCAGGCCCCCGCACCTACGGCGCCACCCGCGTCGAGGATGGCTGGATGGGCGACGGGCGCGCCGCGGCGACCCCGGCCGACGTGGAGCGGGCGCTTGCACTCTACCGCACGGCGTGCGGATTCCTGTTCGGGCTCGCCCTCCTCGCCCTCGTCCTCCTCAAGGTTGCCCTCGCATGATCCGGTCGAAGACGACGCGCCTCGGGCGATGCGGGGCCCTGGCGCTGGCCGCCCTCGCCGCTCCGACGCCCGGCCGCACCGGCGAGGCCATGCCGACGCCCTACACCGTGATCGGCGACTTCGACGGCGAGACGACGGACGATAGGGCCTACGACCTCAGCGGCATGGCCTGCCGCCCGGCGGACGCGGACGGCAGCCGCCTCTGCGTCGTGGTCAACGATGAGAACCGCGGCGCGCAGTTCGCCCGCCTCGGCGGGACCGCGCTGACGGCCGGCGCCATTGCCTACGACCTCGGCACGGCGCCCGCGCGGGACATCCGCGGCACGCGCCCCGCGCAGTCCCGGTGCAGCGGCGGAAACGGAAAGTTCGATCAGCTCGACGGCGAGGCCGTGGCCTATGCCGCGCCCTACTTCTACGTCACCGGCTCGCACGGCTGCACCCGGGGCAAGCGCAAGTACAAGCTGTCGTCGATGATCCTGACGCGCCTGCGGCCGAACGCCGACGGCACCGCCGCCACGGAGACGGTGAGCACATACCGGCTGTTCGACGCCCTGATGGCCGCTGCGCCCGTCCGCGACTACGTGCTGCGCGACCTGGAATTCGACTGGAACGCCGTGCCGCCGGAGGGCACGCCCCAGCCGAACGGCCTGAACGTCGAGGGGCTCGCCGTCGTGGGCGACCGGCTCTACGCGGGCCTGCGGGCACCGAGCCTCGACGGCAAGACCTTCCTCGTCTCCGTCCCGGTCGAGGCGCTGTTCGCGGACGGAAACGCCGCCCTGTCGGCCGAGGTCACCACGATCGCCCTGGAGGCCGGACCGGATGCCGGCATCCGCGACCTCACGATCCTGCCCGACGGACGGATGCTGGTGCTCACCGGCTCGTCCCGCAACGGCCTGCCCGTGCCCTCTCGACTGTCCCTCGCCGCGTTGCCCTCCGGCACCCTCACCCCCGTCGCCACCCTCGCGCCGGTCCGGGGCGAGAACGAGAAGGGCAAGGTCATCGACGGCAAGGCCGAGGCCGTCGTCCCGCTCGGGCCGGGCCAGGTGCTCGTCCTGTTCGACAGCCTCCGGAACGGGGCGCCGCACGCCTACGCGGTGCCGATCCCCGAGATCGACGCGCCGACGCCACCCTGAGGCCCGGGGCCGGCATCCGCCGCGACCCGGCGGGCGGCGTCACGGCGGAGCGCCGAGAGGACGACGAACATCAGGCTCGCACCGAGCCCGAGGCAGGCCGCCAGGAAGTACATCGGCGCGAGGTTGCTGCCGGTCTGGTCGCGGATGAACGGCACGGCGTTCTGCGCGATGAGGCCGCCGAGGTTGCCCACCGAATTGATGGCGGCGATGCCGGCGGCGGCGCTCGCGCCCTTGAGGAAGGTCGCCGGCAGGGACCAGAACACGGGCTGCGCCGAGAACACGCCGGCCGCGGCCACGCAGAGGCAGGCGAACTTCACCACCGATCCGGGCAGCAGGACGCTGAGCACCAGGGCCAGGGCCGCCACGAGGCCCGGCACCACCACGTGCCAGACCTGGTCGCCCGTGCGCGCCGCCCGCCGCGGCACCCACCACAGGGCCAACGCCGTGATCAGCCACGGGATGATGTTGATGAAGCCGTTGACGGTGTTCGAGACGTCGAAGCTGCGTACCACCGTCGGAAGCCAGTAGCTCAGGCCGTAGGCGGCCAGCGGGAAGGCGATGTAGACGGAGGCGAGCATCCAGACCCGACGGTCGAGGAGGGCCGCGAACGGATTGCCGTGCTCGACCTTCCCGCCGGATTCGCGCTCGGCCGCGAGGGTGCGGCTCAGCCAGTCGCGTCCGTCCCGGCTGAGCCAGGGCGCCTGTTCCGGCCCGTCGGGCAGGATGCGCAGGACGATGACGGCCAGGGCCAGGGCGGGGATTCCGGTGGCCACGAACACCCATTGCCAGCCCTTGAGGCCGAGGGTGCCGTCGAGGTCGAGGAGCGCGCCGCCGATGGCCGCGCCGACGGCGTTGGCCAGCGCGCTCGCGATCATGAACCAGCCGATCATCCGCGCCCGGTGCGATTGCGGAAACCACAGGGTCAGGGCGAACAGGACGCCGGGGAAGAAGCCCGCCTCCGCGACGCCCAGGAGGAAGCGGAGAACGTAGAACATCGTCGTGTTCTGGGTGAAGCCGAGCAGGAGGGTGATCAGTCCCCAGGTGAGCATGATCCGGGCGAACCAGCGCCGGGCGCCCACCCGCTCCAGGATGACGTTGCTGGGCACCTCGAACAGGAAGTAGCCGAGGAAGAACAGCGATGCCCCGAGCCCGTAGACGCTCTCGCTGAGGCCGAGATCGCCTACCATCTGCAGCTTGGCGTAGGAGATGTTCTGCCGGTCGATATAGGCGATCAGGTACATCAGCCCGAGGAGCGGCATCAGCCGCAGCGTCACGGTGCGGATCGTCGCCTCGGCGACCCGGGCGTCGACTTGGGGCGGGGACGGGGTCATCGGGAGCTTCCTCGCCGCGCCCGCTTCGACTCGGGCGTTCCGGCGCGGAGCCTAATCCGTCCGGCCGCTACGACGCCAGGGCGAGGAGCGCATCGCAGGCGACATGCGCCTCGCAATGATCGGCGAGCCGGTCGAGCACCGCCTCGATGCCGGCCTCGTAGACCAGCCCGCCCGGGGCCGCGCCGAGGCGGGCGAGCCAGGCGCCGCGCTGGCGGTCGTCGGCGAACAGGCCGTGCACGTAGGTGCCGGTCACGCGGCCGTCGGCCGAGACCGCGCCGTCGAAGCGCCCGTCCGCCAGTTGGATCGCCGGTCGCGCGGTGTCGGGCCCGGTGGTGTCGCCCACGTGCATCTCGTAGCCCGAGAACGGTACGCCGTCCGGCTGGCTGGTGCCGGTGACGGCGGCCAGGTGCTTCTCCGGCGTCATCACGGTCGCGATGTCGAGGAGCCCGAGGCCCGGCACCGAGCGGGGCGCGCCCTCGATGCCGTGCGGGTCGTCGATGCGCCGGCCGAGCATCTGGTAGCCGCCGCAGAGCCCGAGCACCCGCCCGCCGCGCCGGACATGGGCGCGCAGGTCGATGTCCCAGCCCTCCGCGCGAAAGGCTTCGAGGTCGTCGATGGTGGTCTTCGAGCCGGGCAGCAGCACGAGGTCGGCCACCGGGATCGGCTCGCCCGGGCGCACGAGCACCACCGCCACGTCGGGCTCGGCCCGGAGCGGGTCGAGGTCGTCGAAGTTGGCGATGCGCGGCAGCACCGGCACGGCCACGACCTTGCGCCCGGTCGATCCGGCGCCCGAGCCCGCGAGCCCGAGGGCATCCTCCGCCGGCAGGCGAGCCGCGTCGGGAAAGTGCGGGATCAGCCCGAAGCTCGGCCAGCCGGTCGCCTGCGCGATGGTGGCCATGCCGTCGGCGAACAGGCTGGGATCGCCGCGGAAGCGGTTGACGAGAAAGCCCCGGATCATCGCGGCATCGGCCGGATCGATCACCGCCTTGGTGCCGACGAGGCTGGCGATGACGCCGCCCCGGTCGATGTCGCCGAGCAGGATCACCGGCGTGCCCGTGGCGCGGGCAAAACCCATATTGGCGATGTCGCCGGCCCGCAGGTTGACCTCGGAGGCCGAGCCCGCCCCCTCGACCACCACGAGGTCGGCCTCGGCCTTCAGATACGCGAAGCTTTCCAGCACCGAGGCGAGGAGGCGCGGTTTCCAGGCCTGGTAGTCCCGCGCCTTGGCGGTGCCGACCATGCGGCCCTGGACCACGACCTGGCTGCCGGTCTCGCTCTGGGGCTTCAGCAGCACCGGGTTCATGTGCACCGAGAGCGCCACGCCGGCCGCCCGCGCCTGCAAGGCCTGGGCCCGCCCGATCTCGCCGCCATCGGCCGTGACGGCGGCGTTGTTCGACATGTTCTGCGGCTTGAACGGCCGCACGGCGAGCCCGCGCCGGGCGAAGACCCGGCACAGCCCGGCGACGATCAGCGACTTGCCGACATCCGAGCCGGTGCCCTGGATCATGAGGGCGCGGGTCATGGCTGTGGCCGCCCCGACGGGGACGTCGCGCAGGCCGGATCGACGGGGCGCCCGGCGCGATGAAAGGCCAGGATGGCGGCGCCGTAGGTCTCGACCACCTCCGCGAACGGTACGCGCTCCGCCGTGAACAGCACGGCCCGATGCCGGAACAGATGGTCCGGGATCGCGAGGTCGCCGCAGGTCGCCGCAGGGGGCGGCGCCTGGTCCCACCCGTGCGGCAGGGGCTGCCACAGGAGCTCGGCACCGATGGTCTGCCGCGTCGTGCCGAGGGCCTGGACCGCCCGGCCGAACGGCGTGTCGGTGGTCTCGAGAAGGCGGTTCATCTCCGGGGTCAGGCGCTCGGGCACGTACCAGTTGTCCGCCTCGGACAGGACGTGGTCGCCGCAGGCGAGCTTCACCTGACGGTAGCGCAGGAGCGTGTCGGGCCCGGCATTCAGGCGCCGGCGCGTCTCCTCCGAGGCCGGCTTGTCCGCGCCGCGCTGCAGGTTCGCCGCGAGCCGGGGGGGCGCGGCCATGCCGTGCTCGGCGCACCAGCCTTCGAGGGTCGCGGTGGCGGAGCGGCTGGCGAGCAGCCGGGCGTTCAGCCCCTCCACCACGGCCAGGGCCTCGACGCGGCCCAGATAGGTGGCGGGCCACGGCCCGGCCGGGTCGGCCCGGACTCCGTGCGTTCCCAGCACGGTGGACAGCGCGACCGCCACGATGGCCGCCCGCATCAGAACTCGATCCCCACCTGCGCCTTCACCCCGGCGGCGAAGTGGTGCTTCACGCTGCCCATCTCGGTGACGAGGTCGGCGGCCTCGATCAGGGCCGGCTTGGCGTTGCGGCCGGTGACGATGACGTGGAGGTCCGGTCGGCGCGCCCGGAAGGCCGCCACCACGGTGTCGAGATCGAGGTAGTCGTAGCGCAGCGCGATGTTGAGCTCGTCCAGGACAACGAGGCGGATCGTCGGATCGGCCATGAGCTCGAGGGCCTTGGCCCAGGCATGCTCGGCGGCGGCGATGTCGCGGGCCTTGTCCTGGGTCTCCCAGGTGAAGCCCTCGCCGAGCGTGTGCCAATCGATCTGATCGCCGAAAGCCTTGAGGGCGTGCTTCTCGCCGGTGTCCCAGGCGCCCTTGATGAACTGCACCACGCCGACGCGCCAGCCATGGCCGAGGGCCCGCAGCATCAGCCCGAGGGCCGCCGTGGTCTTGCCCTTTCCGGGACCGGTATTGACGATGAGGAGCCCCTTCTCGATCGTCTTCTCCGCCACCTCGGCGTCCTGGACGGCCTTGCGCTTCTCCATCTTCTCGCGGTGCCGCGCGGCCTCGGTCTCGGCGTCCGTCATGGGGTGGCTCCGGGTTGGGGTTTCACGATCATCGGCAGGCCCGCCACCGTGAGGACGACGCGGTCCGCCTGGGCCGCGAGGCGCTGGTGCAGGCGCCCGGCGGCGTCGCGGAAGCGGCGCGCGAGGGCGTTGTCCGGTACGATCCCGAGGCCGACCTCGTTGCCGACCAGGACCACCGGGCCGGGGGCCGCCGCACAGGCCGCGAGCAGCGCGGCGGTGGCAGCCTCGAGGTCGGCCTCGGCCAGGATGAGGTTGGTGAGCCAGAGGGTGAGGCAATCGACCAGCACCGGCCCGGTCGCGGCGGCGACCGCCTCGGCCAGGGCGATCGGCACGTCCTGCGTGATCCAGCCCTCCGGGCGGCGGGCGCGGTGGAGCGCGATGCGCTCCCGCATCTCGTCGTCCCAGGCCTGGGCGGTGGCGAGGTAGAGCCAGGGTCGAGGCTGGGCCTCGATCAGCGCCTCGGCATGGGCGCTCTTGCCCGAGCGCGCGCCGCCGAGCACGAGGATCATTCGGGGTGGAGGATGCGGCATGGGGCATGCTGTGCCCGATATCGAGGTCCGAGGTCAAAGGCGGGAAACCCGCCCGGGCCGCGTTGTCAGCGGATCGGCAACCGCGTAGAAGCGAGGATCGGACGGTGCCCCGGCGACGGGGTGAAAAGGGAATGCGGTGAGGGGGCGACCCTGAAACCGCGGCTGCCCCCGCAACTGTGAGCGGAGACGGGACTGCCATCAGCCACTGGAGCGATCCGGGAAGGCGGCAGGACCAGCGACCCGCGAGCCAGGAGACCTGCCGTCGAAAGTGGACCTGCCGTCCACGCCCCATCCTTGACGGCCGCCGGCGGGGTGGCCAGGAGATGTACCCGATGTCGACCAACACCCTCGTCCTGACCGGCACCCGCACCAACGAGCGCCTCGGCGCCGTGCTCGTGGCCGCCTTCCTCGGCCTCGGCCTCGTGTTCATGGCCGGCTTTGCCCCGGCGATGGCGCTGCACAACGCGGCGCACGACTTCCGGCACAGCCAGAACTTCCCCTGCCACTGAGCGCCTCCGCTTAAGGCAGAACCGCCCATGATCATCCGGCTCGTGTCGGCGGCCCTGGTCGCCGGCTTTCTCGCGGCTGTCGTCGCGACGGGCCTGCAGCTCGCGCTCACCTCGCCGCTCATCATCGCGGCCGAGCGCTACGAGACGCAGGCCTCCGCCGCGCCCGTCCGGCCGACCCCCGCCGCCCTGATCGTCCGCGTTCACGGCGGTCACGATCACGGCACCAAGGACCCCTCGGTGGCGGGCGGCGAAGTCGCGCCCGACTGGCAGCCGGGCCCCGGCCTGCCGCGCATGGCCTTCACGGCCCTGGCCACCCTGGTGGGCGGCGTCGGCTACGCGCTCCTGCTCGGCGCCGTGCTCCTCGCCTGCCACCGCGAGCCCAGCCCCGAGGCCGGCCTGCGCTTCGCCATCGGGGGCTTCCTCGCCGTGGCGCTGGCCCCGGCCCTCGGCCTTGCCCCGGAACTCCCCGGCATGGAGGCCGCGCCGTTGGCCGATCGCCAGTTCTGGTGGGTGATGACCGCCGCGGCCACCGCCATGGGCCTCTACCTCATCGCGATCCGGCGGGCGCCGATCACCATCGCGGGCGGCCTCGTGCTCCTCGTGGCGCCCCATCTTGCCGGGGCGCCGGAGGCGAGCCACGCCGCCTCGAACCTGCCGGCCTCCTACGCCGCCCAGTTCGCCGCGCGCTCGCTCGGCATCGCCTTCGTGTTCTGGGCGGTGATCGGGCTGGCCTATGGCTGGGCCTGGGGCCTCTTCGGCCGAACCCGGCCGACCCATGCCTGAGGCCGCGCCCGTGACCCTCTACGTCTGCGCCACCTGCCGGGCGGCCGGCGATACGGCGGAGCCCCGCGCCGGCGCCCGCCTGCTGGCGGCGCTCCAGGAGGCCGTGAGCACCGGGGCCCACCCCGGCATCACGGTCGAGAGCGTCGAATGCCTCTCGGTCTGCAAGCGCCCCTGCACCGTGGCGGTCGCCTCGCAAGGCCGCTGGACCTACGTCTACGGCGACCTCGACCCGGTCGCCTCCGCCGGCACCATCCTGGACGGCGTCGCGCTCTACGCCGAGACAGCGGACGGCATCGTGCCGTGGAAGGCGCGGCCCCAGGAATTCCGCAAGGGCGTCGTCGCCCGCATCCCGCCGTTCCCCGCTCCTCTGCCGCCGCTCGCGGCGCCCCGCATCACGGACGCCGCCGAATGACCCTCGTCGCCAAGATTCCCTGCACCATCGTCACGGGCTTTCTCGGGGCCGGCAAGACCACGCTGGTGCGCCACCTCGTGGAGAACGCCGGCGGCCGGCGCCTCGCCATCATCGTCAACGAGTTCGGCGACATCGGCTTCGACGGCTCGTTCCTGGCCGCCTGCGGCATCGAGGGCTGCGGCGACGAGGACATCGTCGAGCTCGCCAACGGCTGCATCTGCTGCACCGTGGCCGACGACTTCGTGCCGGCCCTGAACAAGCTCCTCGACCGGGCCGATCCGCCCGAGCACATCCTGATCGAGACCTCGGGCCTCGCCCTGCCGAAGCCTCTGGTCCAAGCCTTCCAGTGGCCGGCGATCCGCTCGCGGGTGACGGTGGACGGCGTGGTCGCGGTCATCGACGGCCCCGCCGTGGCCGCGGGCTTCTTCGCCGACGACCCGGCGGCGCTGGCCGCCCAGCGCGCCGACGACGCCAGCGTCGACCACGACAATCCGTTGGAGGAAGTGTTCGAGGACCAGCTCCTCTGCGCCGACCTCGTGGTGATGAACAAGGCCGACCTCCTCGACGAGGCCGGGCGCGCCAAAGTGCGCGCCGAGGTCACCGAACACCTGCCCCGCGCGGTGAAGATGGTGGAGGCCGAGCACGGTCGCCTCGACCCACGCGTGATTCTGGGAATCCAGGCGGCGGCCGAGGACGACCTCGACGCGCGTCCCTCCCACCACGGCGACGGCGAGGACCACGACCACGACGCCTTCGATTCGGTGGCGCTGCCCGTGACGGCCACGGCCTCCGCCGAGGACCTGGCGCTTCGCGTCGCCCGCGCCGCCGAGACCGAGGGCGTGCTGCGCATCAAGGGGTTCGCCGAGGTCACCGGCAAGCCGATGCGCCTCGTAGTCCAGGGCGTCGGCGCCCGCATCGCCCACCATTACGACCGCCCCTGGAAGTCCAGCGAGCCCCGCGACGGCCGCCTCGTGGTGATCGGCCTCAAGGGCTTCGACCAGGGCGCCGTCGCCGCCGCCCTGGCGGGATAAGCGCCCGCCATGCACCTGATCCGCATCGATACGGTCTCCCTCGACGAGGGCGAAGCCGCGATCGATCTCGGTCAGGCGCCGGGAGACATCGTCTTCCTCTCCTTCACGGATTCCGACCTGTTCGGCATGGCCGGCGCCTACGCGGCGGTGTTTTCGGCAGCCTCGGACGCGGCCCCGACCCTGCGGCTCGCCAAGCTCGCCAAGCTCCGCCACCCGATGTCGGTCGACCTTTACGTCGAGTCGGTGATCGCCCGGGCGCGGATCGTGGTGATCCGCTGCCTCGGCGGGCTCGATTACTGGCGCTACGGGATCGAGCGCGCCAGCGCGGCCGCCCGCGCCGCTGGGGTCGCCCTCGTGGTGCTGCCGGGCGACGACCGGCCCGACCCACGCCTCGACGCCTATTCCACGAAGCCGGAGCTCGCCTCCGACTTCGACGCCTATTTCCGCGCCGGGGGCGCGGCAAACCTGCGCCGCCTGATCGGACGCCTGGCCGTCGCGATCGGCTATGCCGGGCCGGTCGAACCGCCGCTGCCCCTGCCCCGCGGCTTCGTCTGCTGCCCGGGCTGCGGCCCCGTCGCGGACGACCAGGCGCTCGCCGCCGGACGGCCGTTCCAGACTACCCCGGCGGAGGCGCCCCTGGCGCTACTGGTGGTCTACCGGTCCAGCGTGCTCTCCGGTGATACCGCGCCGATCGCCGCGTTGGGCGCCGCGCTCCAGGCGCGCGGCCTCGCGGTGCTGGCCGTGGCGGTCTCCAGCCTGAAGGACCCCGCCGCGACCGCGCCCTTGCGGGCCGCCATCGCCGCGCACAGGCCCGCCATCGTCATCGCCGCCACCGCCTTCTCGGCCCGGGAGGATGCAGGTTTCGTCCTCGATACCGCCGATTGCCCGGTCCTCCAGGCCTTCAGCATCGGTGCGGCGCGGGACGCCTGGACCGCCTCCACCCGAGGCATGGGTGCAGCCGACCTCGCCATGCAGGTCGCCCTGCCGGAATTCGACGGCCGGCTCTCCGGTTTTCCGATCTCGTTCAAGGAAGAGGGTCCGGAAACCGAGGGCTTTGCCGAGCGACGCGCCGTGCCGCACGCGGAGGGCATCGCGGCCCTGGCCGAGCGGGCTGCCGCCTGGATCCGCCTCGCCCGGCTGCCCCGGGCCGAGCGCCGCCTCGCCCTGGTGCTCTCGAATTACCCCGCCCGCGGCGGCCGCGCAGGATTCGCCGTCGGGCTCGATACGCCCGAAAGCGCGCGCGCGATCGTCGCGGACCTGCGGCAGGCCGGCTACGGCGTCGGCGCGCTGCCCGAGCCTGAGGCGCTGATGCGGGCGCTGACGCGCGGTCCCCGGGACTTCGCGGTCGCCCTCGACGCCTACCGGGCGTGGCTCGGCACGCTGCCGAAGACCGCCCGCGCGGCCCTCGACGCCGAGTGGGGTCCGCCCGAGGCCGACCCGGCCTGCCGGAACGGCGCCTTCCGCTTCGCGAGCGTGGCCCCGCAAGGCGGCCGCCTCGCGGTCTTCCTGCAGCCGGATCGCGGGCGGTCGAAGGACCGGAAGGCCGCCTATCACGACCCCGACGCGGTGCCGACCCACGCCTATCTGGCTTTTCATCTCGGCCTGCGCAGCCGGTTCGACGCGCTCGTCCACCTCGGCACCCACGGCACCACCGAGTGGCTGCCGGGCAAGGCCGTCGCCCTGTCGCCGGATTGCTGGCCGGCCCGCGCCGTCGGGGCGCTCCCGGTGGTCTATCCCTTCATCGTCGACGATCCGGGCGAGGCCGCGCCCCTGAAGCGCCGCCTCGGGGGCGTCGCCCTCGGGCACCTGACGCCGCAGACCGGCGTGACGGGGCTCGACCCCGACGCGGCACGCCTGCGCGAACTCGTGGAGGAGTACTCCGCCGCCAGCGTCCTCGACCCGCGCCGCGCCGCGATCCTGGCGCGCACCATCTTGGACGAGGCGCTGTCGGCCGGGCTGCTCGCCGGCGCCGGGATCGACGCCGGGACGCCGATGCCGGACGCGCTCGCGGCCCTCGACGCGCATCTCTGCGACCTCGGGGAGGTGACCGCGCGCGACGGGCTGCACGTCTTCGGCCGCGCCGCCCCCGAGGCGCCCGCCGCCGTAGGGGCCTGTGCCGAGGGCGAGCGCCTCGGCCTGCTGCGCGCCCTCGACGGGCGCTTCGTGGCGCCCGGTCCCGCCGGCTCGCCGTCGCGCGGCCGCACCGACGTGATGCCGACGGGGCGCAACCTCGCCACCCTCGACCCGCGCAGCCTGCCGACCCGGGCCGCCACCACCCTCGGGGCCAAGGCCGCCGACGCCGTGGTCCTGCGCTACCTGCAGGACGAGGGCGAGTACCCGGCCCGGATCGTCATGGACCTCTGGGCCTCGCCGACCCTGCGCACCGGCGGCGAGGACATCGCCCATGCCCTGGCGCTGATGGGCGTGCGCCCGGTCTGGGACCATGCCTCGACCCGGGTCACCGGCTTCGAGGTGCTGCCGCTGGCCCTCCTCGACCGGCCGCGCATCGACGTGACGGTGCGGGTCTCGGGTGCCTTTCGCGACACCTTCCCGGAGACCCTGTCGCTCCTCGCCCGGGCCGCCGAGGCGGTGGCCGCCCGCGAGGAGGAGGACGACGAGAATCCCCTCGCCGCCGCCCGCCGCCGGGGCGAGGCGCCGGCCCGCGTCTACGGCGCCGCGCCGGGGCGCTACGGTGCCGGGGCGGGCGGGCTCGCCCTCGACGGCGCCTGGGACAGCCGCGACGACCTCGGGCAGGCCTATCTCGACGCCACCTCTCATGCCTATGGCGGCGCGGCCGAGGCGGCGGATGCCGGCTTCGCCGCCCGGGTCGCCGGCGCCGATGCCTACGTGCACGCCTTCGACGTCGCCGAGCGCGATCTCCTCGACGGCGACGCCGCCGTGGAGGCGATGGGCGGCTTCTCGGCCGCCGCCGCCCTGACGGGGGCCCGCCCCGCCCTCTACAGCCTCGACGTCGCCACGCCCGAGACCCCGAAGGCCCGCACCGCCCGCGAGGATGCCGCCCGCCTGATCCGGGGCCGCCTCGCCCATCCGCGCTGGATCGCGGCGCAGCTTCGGCACGGCTATCGCGGCGCCCAGGAGCTGGCCCAGGGAATCGACGCGGTGTTCGTCCTGGCCGCCACGACGGATGCGGTCTCCGACGCCGACCTCGATCGGCTCTACGGCGCGATGATCGCCGATCTCGAGACCTTCGAAACCCTGCGGGCAGCCAATCCCGAGGCGGCCCGCGCCATCCTCGAACGGTTCGACGAAGCCCGCCGGCGCGGCCTCTGGACCACCCGGCGCAACGCCATGGCGGCGGACGAGATGGCGGCCGACGAGAGGGCGGCCGACGAGATGGCTGCGGACGCGTTGCTGCGCGAGGCGGCGGAATGAACGCGCCCCGCCGCGTCGCCCCCGAGGCGCCGAGCCGGCGCGGCTGGTGCCCGAGCCTCGCCCGGCCGATGCCCACCGGCGACGGCCTGCTCGCCCGCGTCCACCCCCCCCTCGGGCGCCTCACCCCGGTCCAGGCCCGGGCGGTGGCGTCGGGCGCGCGCGGCTTCGGCAACGGCCATGTCGACGTCACCGCCCGGGCCAACCTGCAGATCCGCGGCGTCACCGAGGCGACCCGCTTCGGTCTGGCCGAAGCCCTGGCGGCCGTGGGACTCGGGGATGTCCGCCACGACGGAGGCCCGCAGCGCCTGACCCTGACCACGCCGCTGGCCGGGCTCGAACCCGCGGAGCCGGTCGATGTCCCGGCCCTGGCGCGCCGGATCGAGACGCTCGGGCTGGCAATCCCCGGCCTTCCGCCGAAGGCGCTGGTCGCCGTCGAGGCGGCCGCCCAGGGCATCACCCTCGGCACCGCGGAAGCGGACCTTCACGGCGTCGTCACCCGGGACGGCCTGGCCCTGCATCTCGCGGGCGATGCGGCCTGGTGGCGCCTGCCCGACGATGACGCGGAGACCGTCGTGGCGGCGGCCCTGCACCTGCTGGCGGCGAGCGGACAACGCCGGATGCGCGATGTCCCCGACGTGGCGCGCGCGGAGATCCCGGCTCGCTTCGCCCTGTCGCGCATTCCGGCCCCGGCTGCGGCGTCCGTCCTGAGTCCGGGCGTGTTCGCCCTGCCAACTCCCATCGGACCCGAACGCGGGTTCCCTCTCCCAGAGGGAGGGAGACAGGGTGAGGTTTATGGGTTGTCGGGCGGGATCGCACACCGCACTCCACCCCTCTCCTTCCAGGAGCGGGAGGCCCCGCGATCCTCACCGCCGAGGGCGGATGGCCCCGTCGCCCTCCTGGTCGACGCCCCCTTCGGCCGGTGCACGGCCGACGCCCTCGACAGTCTCGCCGAGACGGCGGACGCCGTCGGTGCAGCCGACCTGCGCCTCTCGCCGACCCGCGGCTTCCTCCTCGTCTGCCCCGATGCCGCAGCCGCCGAAATCGCGCGCGAAACCCTGGCCGGAGCCGGATTCCTGACGCGGGCCGACGATCCGCGCGGCGCGGTGGCGGCCTGCCCCGGGGCGCCGGCCTGCGCGTCCGGCTCGACGCCGACCTTGCTCGACGCCGCTCGGTTGGCCGAAGCCTTCCGGCCCTTCGCGGCGCAGGGCCTGCGCGCCCATGTCTCGGGCTGCCTCAAGGGCTGTGCCCATCCGGGTGCCGCCGACCTCACCCTCGTCGGGCGGGAGGGGCAGTACGACGTGGTGCTGTCCGGGCGGCCCGATGCGTTGCCGGCGATGCGCCTCCCTTTCGAGGCCGCGCTGGAGCGCGTAAGGAGGGGGGATTCGGCCCATTCCCTCGCCCAGATCTTCCCAGAACACCCGCCAGGACCGCGACCGTCATGAGTTCCCGCCTCGACTACCTGCGTGACGGGGGGGCGATCTATGCCCGCTCCTTCGCGATGATCCGGGCCGAGGCCGACCTCGCGCGCTTCCAGGGCACCGCCGAGCGGGTCGTGGTGCGGATGATCCACGCCTGCGGCATGACCGACCTGCCGCGCGACGTGGAGGCCTCGCCCGACTTCGCGCAAGCCGGCGAGGCGGCCCTGAAGGCCGGCGCGCCGATCCTGTGCGACGTCCGCATGGTCGCCGACGGCGTCACGCGGACTCGGCTGCCCGCCGACAACCGGGTGATCTGCACCCTGAGCGATCCGCGCGTGCCGGACCTCGCCGCTGCCATGAACACCACCCGGTCGGCCGCCGCGATGGAGCTCTGGCGCGAGCACCTGCCCGGCAGCGTCGTGGCGGTGGGCAACGCCCCGACCTCGCTGTTCCGCCTCCTCGAACTCCTCGACGAGGGCGTGCCGCCCCCCGCCGCCGTCATCGGCATTCCGGTCGGATTCGTCGGCGCCGCCGAGTCGAAGGAAGCGCTCGCCCGCGACGGCCGCGTGCCCTTCATCGTGGTCCATGGTCGGCGCGGCGGCAGCGCCATGACGGCTGCGGCCATCAACGCGCTCGCGCAAGAGATCGAGTGAGTGATCGAGTGATGGATTCGGGCGAGCGCCTTCCCCCCGATGCGGCGGAGCGGACCGAGACCCCGCGGGCGGTGACCACCGGCACCCTGTACGGCGTCGGCATGGGCCCGGGCGAGCCGGACTATCTCACCGTCCGCGCCATGCGGGTGCTGGAGCGGGCTCCGGTGCTGGTGCATTTCTGCAAGAAGGGCCGACGGGGCAACGCCCGCACCATCGCGGATGCGGTGCTGGCGGCCGAGCCGGGGCGCGAATGCCCCCTGGTCTACCCCTACACCACCGAACTCCACCCCGAGCACCCGGACTACGTCGCGGCGCTCGCCGCCTTCTACGACGACGCGGCCGGTCGCCTCGCCGACCATCTCGGCGCGGGCCGGGACGTCGCCATCCTGTCGGAGGGCGATCCGTTCTTCTACGGCTCGTTCATGCACCTGTGGCGGCGCCTGAAGGACCGCTTCCCCGTGGAGGTCGTGCCCGGCGTCACCGGGATGTCCGGCTGCTGGACCCGGGCCGGGACCCCCATCACCTGGGGCGACGACGTGCTGACCGTGCTGCCCGCCACCCTGTCGCATGCCGCCCTGGTGGAGCGCCTGCGCGCCACCGACGCCGCCGTGCTGATGAAGCTCGGCCGCCACCTGCCGAAGGTGCGGGCGGCGCTGGCCGAGGCCGGCGTGCTGGAACGCGCGGTCTATGTGGAGCGCGGCACCATGGCGGGCGAGCGGGTGATCGCCCTCAAGGACAAGCCCGACGACGACGCGCCCTACTTCTCGATGGTGCTGCTGCCCGGCGAGGGACGCCGGCCGTGAGCGGCCCCACCCCGGATTCCGGGTCCGTCGCGATCATCGGTCTCGGCCCCGGCGATCCGCGCCTGCTGACGGCGGCCGCCCAGGAAGCCTTGGCCCAGGCGCAGGACCTCATCGGCTACATTCCCTACGTCGCCCGCGTCCCCGAGCGGCCGGGGCTCGTCCGCCACGCCAGCGACAACCGGGTCGAGGTCGACCGGGCGCGCCACGCCCTCGAGCTCGCCGCCTCCGGCCGGCGCGTCGCGGTGGTCTCCGGCGGCGATCCCGGCGTGTTCGCCATGGCGGCGGCGGTGTTCGAGGCGGTGGAGGCCGGCGATCCTGCCTGGGCCCGGCTCCCCATCACGGTGGAGCCCGGCATCACCGCGATGCTGGCGGCCGCGGCCCGCCTCGGCGCACCGCTGGGCGGCGATTTCTGCGCGATGTCCCTCTCGGACAACCTCAAGCCCTGGGAGGTCATCACCGCCCGGCTGGAGGCGGTGCTGCGGGCGGATTTCGTGATCTCCCTCTACAACCCGATCTCCTCCGCCCGGCCCTGGCAGCTCGGCAAGGCTCTCGACCTGGCCGCCGAGATCCGGCGCGGCGACACGCCGGTGGTCTTCGCCCGCGCCGTCTCGCGGCCGGACGAGGCGATCCGCGTCCTCACCCTCAACGAGGCGCGCACGACGACGGCCGACATGGCCACGATGGTGATCATCGGCGCCTCGGCCACCCGCCTGATTCCGCGCGGCGACGCGACACCCTTCGTCTACACGCCGCGCAGCGTCCCGGCGGCGTGATGCGCGGGTCGGTGCAGGCCTGGGATCGTCGCCGCTCGATCCCTTCGGATTCGGACGCGCGCGGGTCCCCTCTCCTGTCAGGAGAGGGACAGGGTGAGGTCTGGGACGTGTCCGGATGGGGCACGCCCCTGACCCCGGCCCTCTCCCACACGGGGAAGGGGGGCCGTTCCGGCCCCATCAACCGCCGCGATCCGCCGGATCGACGATCAGAGGGCGGCGATCCCCGCGAGGGCGGCCGCGACGTCCGGCACGCTCGGCACGTCCGGCTTCTCCGGACGGGCGACCATCACGACCGGCAGGCCGAGGGCCCGCGCGGCGGCGATCTTGCCGTAGGTGGCGCCGCCCCCGGAATTCTTGCTGACCAGGACCTCGATCGCCCCCTCGGCCAGGAACGCCGCCTCGGCCGCCGCGTCGAAGGGGCCCCGGGCCTGGATCGCGGTGAGGCGCGGCACCGCCAGGGCGATGTCCTCGATGGCCCGCACGACGTAGTCGTGCTGCGGCGCGCCGGCGAAGGCCGCGACCTCCTGCCGGCCGATGGTGAGGAAGACCCGGCGCGGCGCGCGGCCGAGGGCCCGGACGGCGGCTTCCATGTCGGGCACCTCCGTCCAGCGGTCGCCGGGCACCGGCGTCCAGGCCGGACGGCGGATCGCCAGCAGCCGCGTCCCCGTCCGGGCGCAGGCCTCGGCGGCGTTGGCGCTCATCCGGGCCGCGAAGGGATGCGTCGCGTCGATCACGAGATCGGTGCGGTCCTGGCCCAGCCACGCGGCGAGGCCCTCGGCGCCGCCGAAGCCGCCGATCCGCGTCGGCACGGGCTCCGCCTTCGGCTGACGGGTGCGGCCGGCGAGCGACAGGGTGACGGCGTCGCGCCGGCCCATGGCCAGGAGCCCGCGCACCAGGGCGCTCGCCTCGCCGGTGCCGCCCAGGATCAGTATCCGCATGCTCCCCCCACCCTCGGGGCCGTTCTCCATGACCGGTGACACCGTGTCCACCGCGGCGGCCCCCGCCCCCTGGCTCACCATCGTGGGCATCGGCGAGGACGGACGCGCCGGCCTGAGCCCCGCCGCCGCCGCCGCCCTGGACGGCGCGCGCCTCGTCTATGGCGGACGCCGGCACCTGGCGCTGGCCGGGCCGCTGGCGGCCGAGACGCGGATCTGGCCGAGCCCGATCGCTGACGCCTATCCGGGCCTCCTCGCCCGGCGCGGGACCCCCACCTGCATCCTGGCGACCGGCGATCCCTTCCACTACGGCATCGGCGCCGAGATCGCCCGCCTCGTCCCGGCCGCGGAGATGCGGGTCTTCGCCCAGCCCTCCGCCTTCAGCCTCGCCTGCGCCCGTCTCGGATGGCCCCTGGCGGAGACAGGCTGCCTCACCCTGCACGGCCGGGCGCTGCCCCGCCTGATCCCGCATCTGCAGCCCGGCGCCCGCCTCCTGGTCCTGACCTGGGACGAGACCACGCCGGCCGCGGTCGCCGCGCTCCTGGTCGAGCGCGGCCTCGGCGCGTCCCGCCTCACCGTGCTGGAAGCCATGGGGGGCCCGCGCGAGCGCCGGCGCAGCGCGACGGCCGAGGGCTTCGACCTCGCCGGGATCGACCCGCTCAACACCCTCGGCATCGCGGTCGTCGGGGCGGCCGCGGCGCAGGTCGTCAGCTTGAGCCCCGGCCTCGACGATGCCTGGTTCGACCATGACGGCCAACTGACCAAGGCCGACATCCGGGCGGTGACGCTGGCGGCCCTGCGCCCCCGCGCCGGCCAGACCCTGTGGGACATCGGCGCCGGGGCCGGCTCGATCTCCATCGAGTGGATGCTGCGCCACCCGAGCCTCCGGGCCATCGCCGTCGAGGGCAACGCGGCCCGGGCCGCCCGCATCGCCCGCAACGCGGCCCGCCTCGGCGTACCGGACCTGCGCGTGGTGGAGGGCCCGGCCCCCGCGACGCTGGCCGGCCTGCCAGCCCCCGATACCGTCTTCATCGGCGGCGGCGTCACCGCGCCGGGCCTCCTCGACGCGGCCGTCGCGGCCCTGTCCCCGGGCGGGCGCCTCGTCGCCAACGTGGTGACCCTGGAGGGCGAGGCCGTGCTGCTCGCCGCCTTCGCGCAGCGGGGCGGGAGCCTCAAGCGCCTGACGGTCGCCCATGCGGATCCGGTCGGGCACCTGCACGGCTGGCGCGGGGCGATGCCGGTGACGCAATGGGCCTGGGTGAAGGCATGAGGCCGGATGGGCCGGTTCCGGCCGGGCCCGGCGGCGCCGACATCGTCGCCGGAATCGGGTTTCGCCACGCGACACCGCCGGCCGAGATCCTCGCCCTGGTCGCGCAGGCCTGCGACGCGGCCGGCCTGCCGCCCGCGCGCCTCGCCCGCCTCGCCACCGCCGGCGACCGCGCCGGCGAGCCGGCGATCCGCGCCGCCGCCGAGACGCTCGGATGTCCCCTGGACGCCGTCCCGCCCGAGGCGCTGATCGCCGTAGACGCCGACGTGCCGACCCGCTCGCACCGGATCGAGGCCTCACGCCGGATCGGCTCGGTGGCGGAGGCCGCGGCCCTGGCCGCCGCCGGCCCGGGTGCGACGCTGCTGCTGCGGCGAATCGCCAGCGCCGGGGCGACCTGCGCCCTTGCGCTTCGCGCACAATCCGTCACGCAGGATCCATGACAGTCCACTTCATCGGCGCCGGTCCGGGCGCCGCCGACCTCATCACCGTCCGCGGCCGCGACCTCATCGCGCGCTGCCCCGTCTGCCTGCATGCCGGGTCCCTCGTCGCGCCCGAGATCCTGGGCTGGTGCCCGCCGGGCGCCCGCATCGTCGACACGGCGCCCCTCGACCTCGACGCCATCGTGGCCGAATGCGCGGCCGCCCACGCGGCGGGCCAGGACGTGGCGCGCCTGCACTCGGGCGACCTCTCGATCTGGAGCGCGCTGGCCGAGCAGACCCGCCGCCTCACGCAGGCGGGCATCCCCTTCACGGTGACGCCGGGCGTGCCGTCCTTCGCCGCCGCCGCCGCGCTCCTGCAGCGCGAACTCACCGTGCCGGGCCTCGCCCAGTCCGTGGTCCTGACCCGGACCTCCGGGCGCGCCAGCGCCATGCCGGAGCGCGAGACCCTGGCGGCCTTCGCGGGCACCGGCGCCACCCTCGCCCTCCACCTGTCGATCCACGTCATCGACGCGGTGGTCACGGAGCTGACGCCGTTCTACGGCGCGGACTGCCCCGTCGCGGTGGTGTTCCGCGCCACCTGGCCCGACGAGCGGATGCTCACCGGAACCCTGGCGACGATCGCGGGCCAGGTGGCTGAGGCCGGCCTGGAGCGCACGGCGCTGATCCTGGTCGGCCCCGCCCTCGATCCCGCCGAGTTCCGGGAGAGCGCCCTCTACTCCACCGATTACGACCGGCGCTTCCGGCCGACGGGCGAGACCGTGCGGGCGAACGGAGACCGATCATGAGCGTGCCCGGTCTCCTCGTCGCCGCGCCGCGTTCCAGCTCGGGCAAGACCACCGTGACCCTGGCGCTGATGCGGGCGCTCGCCCGGCGGGGCCTGGCCGTGCGCGGCGCCAAGTGCGGGCCGGACTACATCGACCCGGCCTTCCATCAGGCGGCCACCGGCCATCCGAGCTTCAACCTCGACAGTTTCGCCATGCCGGAGCCGATGCTCGACGCCGTGGCGGCCCTCTCGGCCACGGGCGCCGACCTCGTGGTCGCGGAGGGCTCGATGGGGCTGTTCGACGGCATCGTGGCGCCGGAGGGGCGCACGGGCGCCAATGCCGACATCGCCGCGCGCTACGGCTGGCCGGTGATCCTCGTCCTCGACGTTTCCGGCGCCGCACAATCGGCCGCCGCCCTCGCCCTCGGGTGTCGGGCCTACGATCCGCGCATCCGCATCGCCGGGGTGATCCTCAACAAGGTCGCGAGTGCCCGCCACCGCCGCCTCGTGGAGACGGGCCTGAGCCGCATCGGCATGCCGGTGCTCGGGGCGCTGATGCGGGATGCGACCCTCGTCCTGCCGGAGCGCCATCTCGGCCTCGTCCAGGCGCGCGAGACCAACGACCTCGAGGCCCGCCTCGACCGGCTCGCCGACCTCGCCGAGGCCGGCCTCGACCTTGACGCGATCCTGGCCGTCGCGGCGGGTGCGGCGCCCGCCCCGGGCGCCGGCATCCTGCCCCGGCCGCCGGGCCAGCGCATCGCCATCGCGTCGGATGCGGCCTTCTCGTTCCTGTACCCGCACATGGCGGCGGGCTGGCGGGCGGCGGGGGCCGAACTCGTGCCGTTCTCGCCCCTGGCCGACGAGCCGCCCCCGGCCGATTGCGATGCCGGCTGGCTGCCCGGCGGCTACCCCGAGCTCCATGCCGGCGCCCTGTCGCAGGCGCGGCGCTTCCTCGACGGATTACGGGATTTTGCGCGGGCGAAGCCGGTGCACGGGGAGTGCGGCGGCTACATGGTCCTGGGCGAGAGCCTGGAGGATGCGGAGGGCGTCACCCATGCCATGGCCGGCCTGTTGCCGGTGGCGACCTCCTACAGGACCCGCCGCCTGCACCTGGGCTACCGCGTCGCGACGTTGCTGGCCGAGGGCCCCCTCGGGGGCACGGGGGCACGGCTCGTCGGGCACGAGTTCCACTATGCCAGCGAGACGAGTGCGCCGCCGACGCCCGAGACGGGGCTCGCGGCGGTGACCGATGCGGAAGGGGTGCCCCTCGGCCTCGCCGGACACCGGCGCGGCCCGGTGACCGGCAGCTTCTTTCACTGGATCGGTTAGGGGCCCGGCGAGCCCCTAGCTGGCGGCGGCGGGCTCGGCGGGTGCCTGCTTGCCCATCTTGGCGGCCGTGCGCACGATGGCGAGCACGTCGCGGCGCAGCTGGTCGTCCTCGATCAGCGCGTAGGCCCGCAGCAGCTCGATGGCGCCCTGCGCGCTGAGGAAGCCGAAGACGTCGGACTGGGTCCCGCCGACCTCGTCTTCCTCGAAGAAGGCCGAGACCGGGACCTCGAGGAGACGGGCGATCTCGCGCAGGCGCCCGGCCCCGACGCGGTTCTGCCCCTTCTCGTACTTCTGAACCTGCTGGAAGGTCACGCCCACGGCGGTTCCGAGCGCGGTCTGGCTCAGGCCGCGCGCCTTGCGCAAAGCGGTGATCCTCAATCCGACGAGGCGATCGACGTCGGTAGTCTGCTTAGGCATCATCTCTCGATTCAGTCCCTATAGAAATTTTCGGCCCCCGCCCGGACCAGACCCGGGGACGATGAGGTTGGAGCGCTTTCGTACGAAGGCGTGCAGGATTCCTTAAGTTCATTCGCCAGGAAACCAAGGCAGTCGATCAAGGATTGAACGTGGCGATAGAGACTATCCTTGTCTGCAGTCAAACGCCACTAGATGTTTACTCCGCATGAGCATCGGAGGCGACCGTTCTGACAGCTTGACCACAAAGCTGGCACGGATTGCAAGCGTGACGTTGTAACCGTCCCTCACGAGTTTCGCTGCACTGCGAACGCGCCGACGGGTCCGAATGCCTGACGAACCGCGAGGCAGCCCGGCTTTCCTCGGGCGCTGCATGCAAGGCGGGGCGCGGCGCATCCGCCGCACCGGATGGCTTTCGTGTCCTGACGCCCCAGGTTTAAGGTGTCGCACGGGATCGTCCGAGACGCCGAAAAACCCAGGTGGATCATGTATATCGCAATGAATCGCTTCAAAGTCGTCAAGGACGCGACGGAAGACTTCGAACAGGTTTGGCTCGGCCGCGACAGTCATCTCGGAGAGATGCCGGGCTTCGTCGAGTTCCATCTCCTGCGCGGTCCTGAAGCCGAGGACCATGTCCTGTATGCCTCCCACACCATCTGGTCGTCGAAGGCGGATTTCGAGGCCTGGACCCGGTCGGAGCAGTTCCGGAAAGCGCATGGCCGCGTGCCGTCGACCAAGCCCCTCTACCTGGGCCATCCGCAATTCGAGGGTTTCGAGACGATCCAGACCGTCGCACGGCCCGATTCGAACGCCGCCGCTTGATTCGCGCCGACCCGGTGTGATGTGGCCCGGGCCGAGACGTCACAGACCCTGCCGAGGCGCGGCTGGAACGCCGCGCCGTGCGCGATGCCGTCGGCCGTCGCAGCAACCATCGTTCCGTCGGGGCCAGTCCGGAGCCGGGATCGAGACGAGCGACCCCGTGCGTTCGATCGCTCCCGGCTGAACGGAACTCCGGACGCAACCCTATCGGCCGAACCGACGTTGTGGGGCGGTGTGCGCGACCGAACGGATCGGAACGATCGCGGGACGGCATCTCAAGGGCCAGCAAGACGCGCTCCCTTTCGAAACACGTCGTCGACGGCGCGGCCCCGTCGCGGTTGCGGACCCGTGCCGCGGCGTCGGAACCGAGCAACGGACGTCAGGCCCCCCTCTTCAGCCCGATGTCTTCAGCCCGGTGTCTTCAGGCCCGCGTCTTGCACCGATACTCTCGGCATCCATGCCCGATTCGTGATTTGGTTCAGTGTCGGACAGTCTTTGCATCAGGACGGGACAGAGCGCTCCAGATGTTTCATGACCGAATCCCAGCCGCTCTCGAGAAGCTTCCGGTGTTTCGTGCGCGTCACGGCGTCTGGGCAGCGCTTCTCCCACGACGCAGCCGCACCGCCTTTCGGGTCGGGCTCTCGGCCGCGACCGCCATCGCCGACATCCTCGTCATCTTCAGCGTCGCCGTGGGCATCGATCTCGCCTACCGGACGACCTTCGCGGGCAGCGAGCCGTTCGCGGGCCACAGTGGCAGCTTCGAGCTTGCCGCCCTGGTCGCCCTGTTCGTGCTGCTGACGAACCTCGTCCGCGAGGACTACAACATCGAGACGCTGCTCTCCCGCAGGCCGCACCTGCGGCGGGCGACGACGGTCTGGATCGGAGCCTGGGCCATCGTGCTGCTGATCGGCTTCGCGACGAAGACCACCCATGAGTATTCGCGCCTCGTGTCCCTGGGGATGTTCGCCGGCGGACTCCCGGCGATGCTGCTGGCCCGCGCGACGATGCTGCGCCTCGTCCGCAGCGCGGCGACACCGACATCGGGCAACACCAACCGGATCCATCTCGTCGGCTACGAGGAGGATATCGCGCGGTTCGATGCCCATAACGACCCCGAGGCCCTCGGCCTGCGGGTGATCGGCACGAGCTATCTGCGCCGGCTCGACCCGACCGGCGACGCGGCCGCGCGGCAGGCCCAGATGTCGGAGGATCTCGATCTCGCGGTCTCGGTGGTGCGCTTCCTGCGCCCGGACGACGTCTTCATCCTCCTGCCCTGGTCGGACGCCTCGGACATCGAGCGCTGCATCGACGCCTTCCTGAGGGTGCCGGCGGCGCTCCACCTGCGTCCCGGCGCGGTGATGGACCGCTTCCCGGACCTCACCCTCGCCCGGGTCGGCCGCCTGTCGGGCATCAATATCGGGCGTCGCCCGCTGCAGGCCGGCGAGTTGTTCCTGAAGCGCAGCCTGGACCTCACCCTGGCCCTGGTCGCCCTGGTGCTGCTGAGCCCGCTCTTCCTCGTGGTGGCGGCGCTGATCAAGCTCGACAGCCCGGGTCCGGTGTTCTTCCGGCAGAGGCGCTACGGCTTCAACCAGCAGCCCTTCGGCGTCTTCAAGTTCCGCAGCATGAAGGCCGAGCAGGAAGCGGTCTTCAGGCAGGCGACCCGCAACGACAGCCGCATCACGCCGATCGGCCGCGTGCTGCGGCGCTCGAACATCGACGAGTTGCCTCAGCTCATCAACGTGGTGCTCGGCGAGATGTCCCTGGTGGGGCCGCGCCCCCATGCCCTGGCGCATGATCGCAGCTTCGAGAACCGCATCGCCCTCTACGCGCGACGTCACAACGTGATGCCGGGCATCACCGGCTGGGCGCAGGTGAACGGCCTCCGGGGCGAAACCCTCACCGATCTCGACATGGAGCGGCGGGTCCAGCACGACCTGCACTACATCGACAACTGGTCGATCTGGTTCGACCTGCGGATCATGCTCATGACCGTAGTCTCACCGCGCGCCTACAAGAACGCGTGCTGAGCACCGCGGGCCGAGCCGGGGGGCGGCTCGGGCCGGGGCAGCGGACGCGTCCGCTCAGTCCGTGCTGGACCGGCCGAGGCAGGCGCCGCACTCGCCCTCGACCTCGAGGATGCGGCTCGTTGGCTTGAAGCCGGCCTTGGCCAGGGTGCGGCCGAGCTGATCCTCCACTTCCGGCGAGGTAGTCTCGTCGATGGTGCCGCAGTTCCGGCAGATCAGGAAGACGAGGCCGGCGCCGTCGGTGTGGGAATGCCCGCAGGACACGAAGGCGTTGCGGCTGGCGATCCGGTGCACCAGCCCGTGCTCGGTGAGGAAGTCCAGGGCGCGGTAGACCGAGACCGCGGCCACTCGCCGTCCCGGCTCGCTCAGGGCCTCGGCGATGTCGTAGGCGCCCATCGGCCGCGTCTGCCCCGCCACGGCCGCCAGCACGTCGCGACGCAGGCGGGTGAATTGCAGGTCGCGCTCGCGACACAAGCGCTCCGCCCGGGCGATCGCTTCCTCCGCCCCGCCGCAGCCGTGGTCATGCGTCGCCGCATGGTCGTGCATGATCTGCCCCGTGAACCCGGCCCGTTGAACTGCCCGAGTGTTACAGTGTATCACCGCCAACATAAGCCGGCGCTCCCGTTCGGGCAAATGATCCCTCCGTGACTCGAGACCCGCGCCCCCCCGCCTCCCTCCGCCGCTCGCTGTTCCAGGCCGGCGCGTCCCTGCGCTTCGCGGTGGCACTGGTCCTGACCCTCTTGCTCTGGGCCGCCATCCTATGGGCTTCCCGATGAGTCCTGATTATGAGTTGTGATCTGCCCGGCGCCATCACGCTCCACGGGCTGACCCTGGGCTACGACCGCCACCCGGCGGTACATCACCTCGACGGAGTCATCCCACCCGGGGCCCTCCTCGCGTTGGTCGGGCCGAACGGGGCCGGCAAGTCGACCCTCCTGAAGGGCATCGTCGGCGAAATCCCCTGCCTCGAGGGCCGGATCGCCCGTCCGGGCCTGGATGAGGCCATCGCCTACCTGCCGCAGGCGGCGGAGATCGACCGCAGCTTTCCCCTCAGCGTCCTGGATCTCGTGGCCATGGGCCTGTGGCGGCGCCTCGGTCCCTGGCGGAGCGCGCGTCGGCATCGGGCGACGCTGCTGGACGCCCTCGCCGCCGTCGGCCTCGCCGGATTCGAGACGCGCCTGATCGGCACCCTGTCGGGCGGCCAGTTCCAGCGCGCCCTGTTCGCGCGCCTGATCGTGCAGGAGGCCCGCGTTCTCCTCCTCGACGAGCCCTTCACGGGGGTCGACGGACGCACCACGGCCGACCTCCTGGCCCTGGTCCGCGCCTGGCACGGGCAGGGACGCACCATCGTGGCCGCCCTTCACGATCTCGGACAGGTGCGGAGCCACTTCCCGCACACGCTCCTGCTCGCGCGGGAGGGCGTGGCCTGGGGACCGACCGAGCGGGTGCTCACGCCCCAGAACCTCGCCCGTGCCCAGAGCCTGTCGGAGGCCTGGGACGAGGATGCCGCCGTCTGCGGCCGGCACGAAGCGCCGGGCCCGTCCCACGGGCATGGCCATGACCAGGACCATCATCACGACCACAGCCATGATCACGATCAGGGTCATGACCACGGTCAGGGTCATGACCACGGCGCCGACCGGCGCCCCGCGCATCCGCGCGACCACGGCCACGGGGTGGCGCGCGACCGGGGGCATGCCGCGTGATCGACCTCCTGTTCGGTCCCTTCCTCGAATTCGGCTTCATGCGCCGGGCCCTGGTGGGCTGCCTCGCCCTGTCGCTCTCGGCCCCGCCCGTCGGCGTGTTCCTGATGCTGCGGCGCATGAGCCTGATGAGCGACGCCATGAGCCACGCGATCCTTCCCGGGGCGGCGGTGGGCTTCCTGGTGGCGGGGCTGTCCCTGCCGGCCATGACCCTGGGCGGCCTCGTGGCCGGCCTCGCGGTGGCGCTGATGGCGGGGCTCGTCACCCGCTCCACCGTGATCAAGGAGGATGCGAGCCTCGCGGCCTTCTACCTGATCTCGCTGGCTGGCGGCGTCCTGCTGGTCTCCCTGCGCGGCTCGCAGATCGACCTGCTGCACATCCTGTTCGGCAGCGTCCTCGCCCTCGACGATCCGGCCCTCTGGCTCCTGGGCGGCATCGCCACCGTGACGCTGTTCGGGCTGGCGGCGATCTACCGGCCCCTGGTGATGGAATGCGTCGACCCGCTGTTCCTGCGCACGGTCAGCCGGGCCGGCGGCCCGGTGCACTACGCCTTCCTCGGCCTCGTGGTGATGAACCTCGTCGGCGGCTTCCAGGCCCTCGGCACGCTGCTGGCGGTGGGGCTGATGCTGCTGCCGGCCATCACGGCACGGTTCTGGGCGGCGGACCTGTCGGGCATGATCCCAGTCTCGATCCTGATCGCGATGTTGTCGAGCGTGGTCGGGCTCAGCGTGTCCTACCAGGCCGATCTTCCGACCGGGCCCGCGATCGTGCTCGCGGCGGGCGGCTTCTACCTGGTGTCGATGCTGATTGGGCGCCGGGGCGGCCTGGTCCGCCGGCTGGTACGGGCGCGCCATCTCGAGGCCTGACCGGCGAAGGGTCGCTCGAGGCGCATCGGCCCGCAGCGCGGCACGCCGTCAGAGGTTGAACAGGCTCATGAGGCCGGAGATGATGGCGTAGACGAAGCCGGCATTGAGAAGGACTCCCACCGCCCCGATGGCGAGTCCGCCCAGGACCACGACGCCGTCCCGCTCGACGAGGCCGAGGCCGACGAGGCAGATGGCGAGGCCGAGGGGGATCTGCCCCACGATCGGCGCGGCCACGATCAGGGCCAGCGACAGGGTGAGCAGGATGAGGCCGACGCCGCGCATACCGAGGGCGGTCTCGAACAGGCTCATGCGTGGACGCGACCAGTGCTCGAGTCGGCGCAGCAGCGGCACGGCCCGGTTGGCGGCCCGCTCGACGTCGCTGCGGGCGACGGACCGGCTCAGCAGCGCGCGGGGCAGCCAGGGGGAGGCCATGCCGGCCGTGATCTGGATGGCCACCAGCAGCAGCAGCAGGCCGCAGACCAGGGGGATCGGCGGCGGCATCGGCAGGCAATTGGGCAAGCCGAGGATCACGATGAGGAGCGCGAAGGCGCGATCCTTCAGGACGGCGACGATCTCGCCGACGGTCAGCCGTTCCCCTTCCTGCTCGGCGAGCACGGTGAGAACCTCGGAAGTTCTGGCAGCTGGTGACAAGAAAGCTCGGCCATTGGCGACGGTCCTGAGCCGGGCTGTAGCCGAGATGGGCGCCAAGGCCAAGCGGCGCTTCCGCGCGCCGGGAGGGCAGCGAAACGCGGTCGTCGCACGGTTCGCCGTACCGGAGACGAGGGCCCACGCGCCACCAATCAATTTGAGGTTGCGAAAACTTAGATCGCTTTCTCTAAGGTATTTTGATCGGGTTTTGTTTTCGAAGAACTGTGATAAATGCAACTGTTGTTAGATCAATATTGGAGGACTTAAATTTTCAATTGCTCTCTCTGTTCGACGCCATGACAATCAGGCCGTCATTGGAGTCGAACGTGGGACGCCTGTGCGAGCGACGGCCACAGCCTTGTCCGACAGCAAGTGGAAGCGCGGGCGGTTCGTCGGGCCGGCCGCCTGCGCCGCCTTCCTTCTCGGCACGCCGGTCTCGGCATCCTCGCAGACCTTGGCATCATCACAGGCCTCGGAATCCTCGCCAGCCTCGATCCTCCTGTTCGGCAGCCTGGAGGCGAGCCCCGCCGTCTTCGTGACCACCGGGGCGAAGCTGGCGCTGGACCGGGTCGACCGGGAAGGCTTCGTGGCCCTGGGGAGCCTCGGCGGCCAGCGCCGCCGCGAGGGCGCCCTCACGCGCGACACCGCGGTCGGTGCGGTCGTGCTCGGCTATCAGTGGTTTCCCGGTTGGGGCGTCGTGGCCGCCTACGTGGGCCCGGAAGGGTCGATGGAGGCGGTGTCGGGCTGCGGCTGCGCCCGGGCCCTGCCACCCCGCTTCGGCCTGCGCCTCCACGGCGAGGTCTGGGCCCATCCCACCGACGCGACCCTGTTCACCGCCACGCTGGTCACCGGCACCACCCGCATGAGCGCCTGGGGCCGCCTCGCCTGGGGCTATCGGCACTGGGACGCCTATCTCGGACCGGAATTCGCTTTCTACGGGGACGAGACCGGCTACCGGAAATGGACGGTCGGTCTGCACGCGACGGATTTCGCCCTCGGACGCTTCCACGTGCGCCTCTCCGCGGGTCTGCAAATCGCCGGCGATCAGGACCCCGGCCCCTACCTCACCCTTTCCGTCTGGACGCCGTGGTAGCCGTATCCCGGGCCGGCCGGCGGGCGGGGTCGGACCGGGGCGCGGCCAGGGCGAGGCTGCCCTGGTCGGCCGGGGCGGCCGAGGGCGCGGCGTCGAGCCCGTCGAGGAAGCGCGCCGCATCGTCGAGGATCGCGGCCCGCTTCGTCGGATCCATGCGCGCCAGGGTGCGGTAGGGCATGGCGAGGCGCGGATTGTCCGCCAGGCGTTCCGCGTGCCGGATGAGGAAGTTCCAGTAGAGATAGTTGAACGGGCAGGCCGAGGGACCGGACTTCTTGGCCACGTCGTAGGCGCAGCCCCGGCAGTAATCCGACATGCGGTTGATATAGGCGCCCGAGGCCGCATAGGGCTTCGAGCCCATCACGCCGCCATCGGCCCAGAGCACCATGCCGTGGACGTTGGGCAGTTCGACCCACTCGTAGGCATCGGCATAGACGACGAGGTACCATTCCTCGACCTGGGCCGGCGCGATCCCGGCAAGGAGCGCGAAGTTGCCCGTCACCATCAGGCGCTGGATGTGGTGGGCGTAGGCATGGGTGCGGGTGGCGCCGATGCACTGCGCCAGGCAGTTCATCGCGGTCTCGCCCGACCAGTAGAACCACGGCAGGTCGCGGGTGGCCGCGAGGGCGTTCGACGCCGCGTAGTCCGGCATCCGGGCCCAGTACAGGCCGCGCACGTATTCGCGCCAGCCGAGGATCTGGCGGATGAAGCCCTCGACGCAGTGGAGCGGCGCCGCGCCCGCGCGGTAGGCCCGCTCCGCCGCCCGGCAGACCTCTTCGGGCGTGAGGAGCCCGGCATTCAGCGCCGGCGCGATCAGCGCGTGGTACAGGAAAGGCGCGTCCGCGCGCATCGCGTCCTGATAGTCGCCGAAGGTCGGCAGGCCGACGGCGAGGAAGTGCTTGAAGGCGGTGATGGCCTCGGCCCGGGTGACCGGCCAGGCGAAGGCGTCGGTCTCGCCGAAATGGTCCGCGAACGCGTGCTCGACCAGGGCGATGACCTCCACGGTCACAGCATCGGGCGGGAAGCCGACGCGCTCGGGCACGACGTGGCCCTTCGGCAGACCCTTGCGATTCTCGGGGTCGAAGTTCCAGCGGCCGCCGGTCGGCTCGCTTCCCTCCATCAGCAGGCCGGTGCGGCGGCGCATGCCGCGGTAGAACGTCTCCATGCGCAGGCTCCGCCGGTCGCCGGCCCAGGCGGCGAAGTCGGCGCGGGGGCAGAGGAAGCGGTTGTCGTCGCGGATCTCCACGGGCGGGCCAAGATCGGCGCGCCAGCCCTGCATCATCTCCCAGACCCGCCACTCGCCGGGCTCGGTGACGACGACGCGGTCGACGGCGTGGCGCGCGACCGCGCGTTCCAGCTCGCCGGTGAAGCTGCCGGTGTTGCCCGGCGCGTCGAGGCGGACATAGTCGACGGCGATGCCCTCCGCCTCCAGCTCCGCCGCGAAGTGCCGCATCGCCGAGAACAGGAAGGCGATCTTCTGCTTGTGGTGGCGCACGTAGGTGGCCTCGGCGCGCACCTCGACCATCAGGACCACGTCGTGATCCGGATCGAGATCGGTGAGGGTGGCGATGCGGCGGGTGAGCTGGTCGCCGAGGAGGAAGCGGAGCGTGCGGATGGGGATCAGCCCTCGGCCTGCCGACGGCGCGGCCGGGCGTCCCGCTGCGCGCACCGGCCGGGTACGGGCAGCCTCGCCTCGTCGGTGACGAAGTCCCGCCTCATCGCCGCTCCCGCCTCATGTCCGCTCCGCCGTCATGCCCGCTCCCAATTCGCTCCCGATCGGTTAGGTATGGCGGGTGCCGGGGACGGGGAGCCGTCCTTGCGCGGGATCGACCGATCCGTGACGTCGCAGGACCGTCGGGAGCCGCATGAAGTTCGCCTTTGCCGGAATCGATTTCCTCGGCGGCGTGTTCGAGGCCCTGATCGGGGCGGGCTGGACGCCGATCAAGCTGTTCACCCGGCCCTGCGACGGGATCTACGACCACAACGAGGCGGTGGTGGCCCAGGCCCGCCGCCACCGCGTGCCGATCCAGATCTCGCGGATGCGGCCGGAGGACCTCGCCGGGCTCGCAGAGACGCAGGGCCGGGACTGGGCCCTGGTGGTGGCCGGCTATCCCTGGCTGATCCGGGGCTGGCGGGGCCAAGCCGCCTACGCGCTCAATTTCCACCCCTCCCCGCTTCCCCTGGGCCGCGGGCCCTACCCGCTGTTCAAGGCAATCAGCGACGGGCAGCCGGACTGGGGCGTCACCGCCCACGTCCTCGCCGAGGACGGCTTCGACACCGGCGACATATTGGCCCAGGAGCGCTTCCCGCTCGCAGCCCTGGAATCGCACGAGACCCTGCTCGCCAAGTGCCAGATGGCGGCGCGCCGCATCGCCGCCGGCCCCATCGCCCGGGACCTGCCCGCCCTCTGGCGCACGCCCGCCCCCCAGGGCACCGGCTCGTACTGGCCGCGGGTGACGGATGCGGACCGCACCCTGGATTTCCGCTCCGAGATCGAGGCGATCCTGCGCCGGGTCCGGGCCTTCGGCACGATCGAGACGATCGCCCGGGTCGGCGAATCCCGGGTCTACGTGGCGGCGGCCGAGGGCTGGCGCGAGGCGCATCGCCATGCGCCCGGGACGGTGGTGCAGCGCTACCGCCGCCACGTCGTCATCGCCGCCCGCGACGGCTACATCCAGCTCAACCGCTGGAGCCCGGTCCCGGCCAGCGAGGCCGGACAGCTGGGGCGGTAGGCCGCCCTCCCTCGAAGCGACACCCCCACGAGAGCGATCGAGCAGATCCCATGGCGCGGATGCGCAAGAAGGCCGACCTGCCCACCAAAATCTGCGTCCAGTGCGGCAAGCCGTTCGCGTGGCGCAAGAAGTGGGAGCGGGTCTGGGACGAGGTCCGCTACTGCTCGGACCGCTGCCGGGCCGAGGCCAAGCGCGCGCCGGCGCGGGCGGCGCAGGACTGAGACCTCACCCGAGGGCCGCGAGACCGTCCGGCGTATCGACGTCGAGGCCGACGCCCACATCCATCGGGCATTCGAGCACGTCGGCGCGTCCGGCGAGCAGGCGCCCGGCGCCCTGGTCGCCCGAGAGGCCGGCGAGGGCCGGGGCCAGGCGATCCAGGTTCAGGAGGACCGGGTTGCCGCGCCGGCCGGCATGGACCGGCACGACGGCCGATGGGGCCGGGTCCGCCCGGCGGAAGGCGTCGGCCAGGTCGGTGAGGTGGCGGGCGGTCACGCGCGGCATGTCGCCGAGGAGCACGATCGCGCCGCCGAGCCCCGCCGGCAGGGCCGCGAGGCCGGCCTGGAGCGAGGTGGCGAGGCCGTCCGCATAGGCCGGGTTCACGACCCGGGCGAGAGCGAGCCCGCCGAGGGCGTCGCCGACCCGGTCGGCATGGGCGCCGAGCACCGCCACCACCGGGCCGAGCCCGGAGGCGAGCGCGGCCTCCGCGGCGTGGCGCACGAGCGGCCGCCCGGCGAGCGGCTGCAGCAGCTTCGGCTCGGCGCCGAAGCGCGTCCCGCGCCCGGCCGCCAGCAGGATGAGTCCCAATTCAGGCATCGTTCTCACGCATCGTCATCGGCCGGGTCGCCACCGGACCGGGGCTGGGGCCGCGACACGATCTCCATGAGGAGCCCGCCGACGCCGAGGGTGACGATGTCGGCCCGGGTCACGGCGAGGCCGGCGAGCAGCCGGTGCAACACCCAGTCGAAGCCGTTCTCCTTGGGCGAGCGCGCGCAGCCCGGCGCGCCGATGACCGGCACGGCGGCGACCCGTCCGACCAGGAGGAGGTTGCCCGGGTCCACCGGCATCCCGAGATGCTCGACATGCCCGCCCGCCGCCTCGATCCCGGCGGGAATCACGTCGCGCCGGTCGGCGATGGCCGAGGCGCCGAACACCACGACCAGCTCGGCGCGATCCTCGGTGACGGCCGCCCGGATCGCCTCGGCCACGGCCTCGCGGCGATGGGGCACCCGGGCGTCGGTGACGAGGTCGGCCCCCGTTGGGGCGAGGCGGTGGCGCAGGCTGGCCAGCGTCTTGTCGATGGTCGCCGGCTTCAGGCCGGGCAGCAGGGTCGAGACCACGGCGACCCGGGTCAACCGGTAGGGCGCCACCGCGAGCGCCCCAGCGGGCGCGGCGCCACAGGCCCGGTCGAGGGCTGCGCCCGGGACCGCGTAGGGGATGATCTTCACCGTGGCGACCATCTCGCCGGCCACCACCGGCTTGTAGGGCGCGAGCGTCGCCACCGTGATCGCCTCGTCTACACCGTTGACGGCGTCGATGGCGGCCCGGTCGATGTGCAGGAGCCCGGCGGTCGCCGCGTGCAGGTTGCAGCGGCCGGTAAAGGGCCGTTCGCGGTCCAGGTGCGGACCGGCGAGATGGGCGGCGAGGCGTTCGGCCGCCAGATCCTCGGCCACGTCGCCCGGCTCGAGGGTGACGGCCACGAGCTCGGACAGCCCGGCGGCGGCGAGGCGCGCGGCGTCCTCGGCCGGGATCACCCGGCCCTTGCGCAGGGTCACGTCGTGGGACCGCACCGTATGGGCGGCGATCAGCCCGGCGGCCTCGCGCGTCGGGACAGATCCGAACTTCACGCGGCGGCTCCGCTGCGGGGGGTGCGCTGCGCCGCGATGATCTGCGCCAGGATCGAGACCGCGATCTCGGCCGGGCTGACCGCCTGGATGGGAAGGCCGATCGGCGCCGCGATCCGGCCGATCTCAGTCTCCGAGAACCCGGCCTGGGCCAGCCGGGCGACGCGGGCCGCATGGGTTTTGCGGGAGCCGAGGGCCCCGACATAGAAGCACCCCGCCCGGAGCGCGGCGACCAGGGCCGGGTCATCGATCTTCGGGTCGT
Organism: Methylobacterium sp. V23; assembly: GCF_002917135.1. NCBI lineage: Bacteria > Pseudomonadati > Pseudomonadota > Alphaproteobacteria > Hyphomicrobiales > Methylobacteriaceae > Methylobacterium > Methylobacterium sp. V23. Next base: position 419,108 of record NZ_PDHT01000001.1, on the reverse strand, counting down.
GGGTCAGGGCCGCCACGGCGCAGTAGCGGTCAAGGGGCGGAACCGGCCCGGCCAGGGCGTCGTCCGGCCATTCGGCCACGAGGTCGATGCCGGGGAAGCGCTCCGGCGTGGCGAAGGCGGTGCGCGGATCGATGACGGTGACGGCGAGGTCGAGGGCGCGGGCCATCGGGCAGAGGGCCTGGCTGATATGCACGGCGCCGATCACCACCAGGCGCACCGGGGGCGCCTGCACGGTGAGGAAGACGGAGTGGCCGTCCGCCTCGGCGAGGCCGCTCTTGCCGGAGGCAAGGTGCCGGGCGAGGAGGTCGGCCAGGGGATCGCCGGCGATCTCGGCCTCGCGCACCACCCGCTGGGCCCCACCGTCGAGGTCGGTCACCAGGATGGCGGCGCGGCGCGCAGCGCGCTCGGCGTTGAGGATCGCGAGGGTCTCGAGCTGCATGCCGGCGCCTCAGGCCACGGGCTCGACGTAGACGCGGATGCGCCCGCCGCAGGACAGGCCGACCCGCCAGGCGGTCTCGTCGGCCACCCCGAACGCGATGACCCGCGCCTGCCCGTCGGCGATCGCCTCCAGGCCTTCGGTGATCACCGCGCCCTCGACGCAGCCGCCCGAGACCGAGCCGAGGAAGTTGCCCTCGCCGTCGACGACGAGGTGGCTTCCCACCGGACGGGGCGCCGAGCCCCAGGTCTCGATGACGGTGGCGAGCGCCACCGCGCGACCCTCGCGCCGCCAGGCTTCGGCCGCGCCGAGGATGTCGTTGTCGGTGGAAAGCATGGTCCTGACGAACTCCGGCGCGGGATCGCACCCGCCACGTGAAACATGGCGGGAAACCCGGGAACATGGAGGGAAACCCGGGAAAAACAGGTAAGGTCCCGCGCCGCCGTGGCAATGCGAGCCCTGCGGCGCGGGAATCGGGGCGTGACTTCCCGCACCGACCGGGCAGCCCTATCGTGCGGCCACGCCCACCCGCCTCGATGGACCCGTGCCCCGATGCCCAGCCTCCGCGCCACCGCCTGCGCCCTCGCCGGCCTTCTGATGGGTTCGGCGACCGGCTCCGCCGAGGCGCAGGTCCGGATCGGCCTGTCGGCGCCGCTGACCGGCCCGGACGCCGCCTTCGGACAGGGCCTGCGGCTCGGGGCCGAACTGGCTGTGGCCGACCTCAACCGGGCCGGCGGCGCCAACGGTCAGCGCCTCGTCCTGGTGGTGGCCGACGATGCGGGCGAGGGCAAGCAGGGCCTCGCCGTCGCCCGGCGGTTCGCCGCCGAGCGGGTCGGCCTCATGGTCGGCCCCTTCAATGCCGGTGTCGCGGGCCTGGCGATGCCGGTCTACGAGGAGGCCGGCATCGTCGCGGTGACGCCGGGCACCGGCTCCGCCGCCCTGACGGCCAAGGGCCTCTGGAACGTCTTCCGCACCGTGCCGAACGAGGCCGAGCAGGCGCGGCTCGCCGGCGCCTACCTCCTCGGCCATCACGGCGGCCAGCGCATCGCCCTCGTGCACGACAAGAGCCCGTTCGGACGCAGCCTCGCGGAGGGCGTGAGCCGCGTCCTCAAGGCGGCCGACCAGCCGGAGGCGGCCTTCGAGACCCTGAGCCGCGGCGAACGCGACGTCTCCGGACTGGTGGCGCGCCTGAAGCGGGCGCGCGTCGAGGTGGTGTATTTCGGGGGGCTCGCGCCGGACGCGGCCGTGCTCCTGCGCGGCCTGCGCGACGCCGGTGTGACCGCGCCCCTGGTGGGCAGCGACGGACTCCTCGATCCGGCCTTTCCCCAGGCCGCCGGGCCGGCTGCCGAGGGCACGGTGATGACCCTCCCGGCCGACCCGCCCCGGCTGCCCGAGCCCAAGGCGCCCGACGCGAAGGCGCCCGACGCGAAGGCCTCCCCCATGAAGACGGCCAAGGGGCCGCGCAGCCCGGAGGCGAACGCCGTGGCCGCCCAGGCCTACGCGGCCGTCGAGGTCCTGCGCCAGGGAATCCTCGGCGCCGGATCGGCGGACGGCCGGGCGGTGGCGGCCTACCTGCATCAGGGCCGGACCCTGCGGACGATCCTCGGCGACCTCGCCTACGATGCCAGGGGCGACCTCAAGCCCGATCCCCGTCGTCCCGCCACCATCCTGCAGGCCTGGAAGCGGATGCCGGACGGGCGGATCGACTTTTCCGGCAACGACGTCACGCCCTGACGCGTGACCGGCCGCCACCGGCGGAGCACGCGGTCCGGCCGAGCGCGCGACGCCTCGACATCACCGGCCGCAAAGCGTGAAATCCCGCGTCGAATCTTGATTTTCTAGAATCCCCGTGAGGATTGTTCCGGGTTCACCACCGGGCTGCATCGGGAAAAGCTTGCTTCCAGCCGGTGCGGACATTATGTCGGGGCAACGCTCGCCGGTGTTGCGCATCCGATGGGATCGGACCCGCCGCCCGCCGCGTTTTGCCGAACGGCTTCGTTTTGTGTCCCGGGTCGCCCCATTCAGGCCGTCCGGCTGGAGAGTGTGGATGGCAAAAGAAGAGTTGATGCAGTTCGACGGTCTCGTGATCGAGATCCTGCCGGACGCGCGCTACCGCGTGCAGCTCGATCAGGGGCACGAGATCGTGGCCTACACGGCCGGCAAGATGAAGAAGAACCGCATCAAGACTCTGGCCGGCGACCGCGTCACCGTCGAGATGTCCCCCTACGACCTGGAGAAGGGCCGCCTCGTGTTCCGACACAAGGACGAGCGCTCCGCCGGTCCGCGCCCGCCGATGCGCGGCCAGTTCCGCCGCCGCTGATCGTCCGAGCGTCCCGCCGATGCCTCCCCCCGGGAGGCATCGCTGTTTTGGACCCTCCGGCGCGTGGTTCAGCGAACCGGGCGAAGGTGTTGGACCGACTTCGTTCCACCCGTCCGGCGTCTCTCGGGCGCGCGTCCCCGCTCCGGGAAGGCGCGGGAACAGGGCGGAGCTTGCGACCGAACCGCAGGGGCACGCCCCCCGTCCCAAACCTCGCCCCTACGCAGAGGCGGCCTTTTCGGTCCCTGCCGACCGACTCGGCGCAATGCGCAGGACCTGGTCCCTGCCGGTCCCGGACCTACTTCCCGAACCGCTCGAATTTCGGGAAGCTCCGGGTCATCAGGGCACCGGCGTCCGAGCGGTGACCCAGCCACTTCTCCAGGATCCCCGCATGGGCGAGGCGCGCCTCGCCGCCCGCCTCGCGCCAGGGCAGGCCCTCGGCCAGGGTGAAGACATGGGCGTCGGTGAGGGTGGTCTGGCGGCAGCGCTGCAGGCGCACGCCCTTGCCGCGCACCATCTCGGGCAATTCGCTCAAGGGGAAGACCAGCATCAGCCGGTCGGCACTGCACACCGCCACGTGGTCGCCGGTCGCCGGCACCAGCACGGCGGCCGTCGCCGGCGCGTCGAGGCCCATGATACCCTTGCCCTTGCGGGTGTTGGCGACGAGCGCATCGGCCGGCGCCAGGAAGCCGCGCCCGTCCGTGGCCGCGACCAGGACCTTGGCGCCCGGCTGATAGGGGATGGCCGCGACGATCTCGGTGCCGTCGTCGAAATCCACCATCAGGCGGATCGGGTCGCCGAAGCCGCGCCCGCCCGGCAGCTTGGCCGCCTCCAGGGTGAAGACCTTGCCGTTCGAGGCGAGCACCAGGATCTTGGCCGTGGTCTCGCTCGGGAAGGCGAGCTTGAGGCCGTCATCGCCCTTGAAGGCGACGCCGGACAGGTCGGCGACGTGGCCCTTGAGCGCCCGGATCCAGCCCTTGTTGGAGACGATCACGGTGATCGGCTCGCGCTCCACCATGGCGGCCGCGAAGTCGATGCCGGCGGTGTCGGGCGGATTCTCCAGGGTGGTGCGGCGGGCGCCGATCTTGGTCTCGGGGCCGAAGGTCTTCTTCACCGCGCGGATCTGCTTGGTGATGTCGGCCCATTGCAGCTTGTCGGAGCCGAGCAGGCCCTCGATCCCCTCCTTCTCCTGCGTCAGCGCGTCAAGCTCGCGCTTCATCTCCATCTCCTCGAGCTTGCGCAGGGAGCGCAGGCGCGTGTCGAGGATGGCGTTGGCCTGGATCTCGGTGAGCTCGAACCGCTTCATCAGGGCGGGCTTCGGCTCGTCCTCCTCGCGGATGATCCGGATGACCTCGTCGAGGTCGAGATAGACGATGAGCAGGCCGCCCAGGATCTCCAGGCGGCGGTCGATCTGGCCGAGGCGGTGGCGCGAGCGGCGCTGGAGCACGACGCGGCGGTGGTCGAGCCACTCGCGCAGGGCTTCGGCGAGGCCGATGACGCGGGGCACGAGGCCGCCCACCAGCACGTTCATGTTGAGCGAGATGCGCGATTCGAGCTCGGTGAGCCGGAACAGCGATTCCATCAGGATGACGGGATCGACGTTGCGGGCCCGCGGCTCCAGCACGATGCGCACGTCCTCGGCCGATTCGTCGCGCACGTCGGCCAGCAGCGGCAGCTTGCGCTCCTGCAGCAGCTCCGCGAGCTTCTCGATCAGGCGCGCCTTCTGCACGCCGTAGGGGATCTCCGTGACCACGATGGTCCAGGTGCCGCGGCCCAGATCCTCCTTGGCCCAGCGGGCGCGCACGCGGAAGCCGCCGCGCCCGGTGCGGTAGGCCTCGGTGATCGATTCGGCGCTGTCGATCAGGATGCCGCCGGTGGGGAAGTCCGGCCCCTTCACGAAGGTCAGGAGCTGGGCGGAGGTCGCCTCCGGATGGGTGATGAGATACAGCGCCGCGTCGCAGAGCTCGGCCGCGTTGTGGGGCGGGATCGAGGTCGCCATGCCCACCGCGATGCCCTGGCTGCCGTTGGCGAGCAGGTTCGGGAAGGCGGCGGGGAGCACCACCGGCTCCTCCTCCTGCCCGTCGTAGTTCGGGCGGAAATCCACCGAATCGTCGTCGAGGCCCTCGAGGAGGAGGCGCGCCACCTCCGTCATCCGGGCCTCGGTGTAGCGCTGGGCGGCGGCGTTATCGCCGTCGATGTTGCCGAAGTTGCCCTGGCCGTCGACCAGCGGGTAGCGCTGCGCGAAGTCCTGCGCCATGCGCACCAGGGCGTCGTAGGCCGCCGTGTCGCCGTGCGGATGGTACTTGCCGATGACGTCGCCGACGATGCGGGCGCATTTCTTGAAGGCCGAGCTGGGGTCGAGCTTCAGCAGCCGCATGGCGAACAGGATGCGGCGATGGACCGGCTTCAGCCCGTCGCGGGCATCGGGCAGCGCCCGGTGCATGATCGTCGAGAGCGCGTAGGCGAGGTAGCGATCCTCCAGCGCGGTCTTCAGCTCGACGCTCTCGATGCCATCGGGATCCGATGGCGGCTCGAAGGGCTGGCCCATCACGAACTCCCGGGCCGCACACGACCCAAATCAGAACAAAGCACGAACGGAATTTAGGCGTTTCCCGTGCCCAATGCAACGAAGCGCGTCCGCTCCTCGGGCACGGGGATCGCACGCGGTCCCCAGATGTGCTGGTCGAGGAAGTACCCCGTCAAGGTAAACCCCTCGGTAACGTCCCGGGCGTCCGGCGTCATCGGCAGCCCCGTGCCGGGGGCGCGCTCGCGCAGGAAGTCCGGCAGCGCCAGCAGCTTGTCGCGATAGGGCTCGCCGGCCGAGGCGCTCACCGCCCGCCCGCTGCGGGGCGAGACGTAGATCAGCGCGTCGTTGCCTCCCGTGGCGGCGCAGGCCGCCAGGTCGAGCCCGAAGCCGAGTTCGACCAGGAGGGCGAGCTCGAAGCGCACCATCAGCGGCGGGGCGATGTCCGGGTCGTCCAGGTGCGCGACCAGCAGTCCGGCCGCCGCGAACAGCTCGGGATGGGGGTCGCGCTCGGGCAACAGCCGGAGCAGGCCCGCGAGGTGGCTCATGCCGTAGAGGGCGAGCCCCGACCCCATCAGCCGGGCGGCGACGGATTCGATGGGCTCCACCACGAAGGCGCCCAGGCTCTCGTCGAGGCGCGCCCGCCAGGTGGCCTGCACCCGGTTGCCGGCCTGCAGCACTGGCTGCATCCGGCGCGAGCGGCCGCCATGCACGAGCCCGAGGTGGCGGCCGTGGTTCCGGGTCATGAGTTCGAGGATGACGCTGGTCTCGCCCTGGCGGCGCAAGCCGAGCACCAGGGCCTCGTCGGTCCATTGCATGGGCCGTCTTACGGCGATGTCCCGCCCTTGCAAATGCCTCGGGACGGCGCAGGTTGCATCAATTATCGGACTCGCGCCTGACGCGAACTCCGGTAGGCTCGGCGGGATCCGAATCGAGGCCGCCCCGCCATGTCACGCGCCTGCCCCCTGCCGCGCCTCGGCGTCCTCCTGGCGAGCGTCGCGGGCTCGGCCCTCGCCGGCTGCAGCGCCCGCCCGTCAATCCCGCTTCCGTCCGCCACCGCGCCCCTGCACGAGCGCCTCGCCGCCCTGGCCCTGAGCCGGCCGGAATTCGGATCGCTCTCGCTGATTCCGGTCCGGTTCGCGGAGAGCCGGGCCACCGGGCCCTTCCTCGACGAGGGGCGCACGCTCTACTGCGTGTCGAGCCGGATGCGGGGGCGCACCTTCGGCCGGGCCGAGCGGGCCAAGGTCGTCATCGAGGAGAAGGCCGGGGTCCTGCGCGTCATCGACGAGGACAAGGAGACCTGCGACTTCCACCGCACCGAGCCCCTGCCCGAACTCGAGACGATGGCCGTCGCCAAACCCTGAGGGCCAAACCCTGAGGGCCAAGCCCTGAAAGCCATGCCCTGAGAGTAGAGCGCTGACCCGGAGGAGCCTGCGCCGACGCGTCGTCCCGAGGTCGCGACACTTGCGCCGCGGCGCGCCGGATGATTCGGTGGCGCCATGCCGGACCCCTCCATCGCCCTGAGCCTCGACCTCATCGCCCGTGCCCACCCGGTGCCGGTGGCCGACGATGCCACCGCCCTGGCGCTGATGACCGACGCCGAACTGGCGCCGGGCCTCGCCGCCGCCCTGGCGACGCGCCCCGCCCCGGCGGACGGCCTCTGGGTGTTCGGCTACGGCTCCCTGATCTGGCAGCCGGAATTCGCCTATTCCGAGCGCCGGGTCGGCACGGTGCACGGCTATCATCGGCGCTTCTGCCTGCTCCAGCGCCGGTTCCGCGGCAGCGTCGACAATCCCGGCCTCGTCCTGGCCCTGGATACGGGAGGCGCCTGCGAGGGGGTCGCCTTCCGGCTGACCGGCGCGGAGGCCGCCGAGACCCTGCTGCCGGTCTGGCGCCGGGAGATGCGCGGCAACGGCTATCTCGGGCGCTGGGTCCCGGTGGAGACGGCCGCCGGCACGATCCAGGCGTTGACCTTCCTGGTGAACCCCGAGAGCGACCGCTACACCGGGCCGATCTCGGACGAAGCGATCGCGGACCGGATCGCCGCCGGGGCCGGGCACCTCGGGCCAAGTGCGGAGTACCTGTTCCGCACGGTGGCCGCCTGCCTCGAGGCGGGCATCCGCTGCCCGCACCTGCTGACCCTGCAGGCGATGGTGGCGGAACGCCTGCAGGCGCGGCTCGGGGCCGGGCGCGACGGTCCCTCGGCGGCCGGCGCCTGACGCGCCAGTCCGGAACCGCGGCGGGATCGGTCCGCCGGCACGGGGATGCGGTGTCGGGCGGTCGGATCCTGCACCCCCCGCGGCCCCGACAGAACCCCGATCGGTGACGCGCGCGGCGTTCTGGGCCGGAACGGGCCCGGCGCGACCGTATAGATGATCCGAATTAGTCCACTTAGATCTGACGAAGCCGACAGAGGATGTGATTTAATACATTTTTATTGGCCGCTCCCTAAGACAAGCGGAGACGCGACACGACTGATCAGGCCTATCGATGACATACGGTATCCGCGCCCGCCTCTACGCCGGATTTGGGAGCCTGATCCTGATCACCGGCGGGATTGGCCTGACCGCGCAGTATCAGCTCGGCTCCATCGTGGCTGAATACGCGCGGGTCGCTCGCCTCGAGGAGGGAGCACGCAACGTCTTCTCGCTGAACGGCCTTGCGGAGCGCCTCTCCGGCCAGGCCCTGGAACTGCAGGCGAGCCAGACTCCCGATCAGATCAGCCAGGTCGAGCAGACGCGCCAGGCCATCTCCACCGTGCTCCAGCGCCAGATCGACATCGCCCTCTCCGACGAGCGGCGCGCGCTCTACACCCGCATGCAGGATCAGTCCGCGACCCTGAAGGACGATCTCCAGCGCCTCGGCCAAACCGGAATCACGCTCACGGACAGCAAGGCGGCGCTGTTCAAGACCGGCGATGCCTTGACCCGCGTGAGCGGCCTCCTCGCCACGGAGATCCGCCAGAACGGCTCCGCCGCCGAGGTCAGCCAGGCGGCGCAGATCGACAGCGCGGTGCTGCTGATGCGGGTCGCGAACTGGCGGTTCCTGGCCACCCGCGATCCGAAGGGTCCCGCGACCTTCGCGGCGAACAGCCTGAAGGCGGGCGCCGCGCTGAAGGCGCTGCGCGACCTCGACACGGACGGCACGTTCACGCGCCCGATCAAGCAGCTGCAGGACACGATCGACGCCTATATCGGCGCGTTCAACGCCGCCGCCGCCGCGATCGAGGCGACGCGGGCCGCCCATGACGACGCGCTCAAGCCGCACATGGCGGCGCTGATGCAGGCGGGCCACGAGGTCCGGACGAAGATCGAGGCGGCGGTCGGCGAGATCTCCGCCGCCACCGAGGCGAGCGTCGACCGGGCGCGGGTCCTGCAGCTCGGCCTCATCGCCCTGGCGCTGGCGCTCGGCGGCGCCCTCGCCTTCCTGATCGCGCGCAGCATCATCAGGCCGATCTCCGGCATGACCGAAGCCATGAGCCGCCTGGCCGCCGGCGAGACGGCCATCACGGTGCCCTCGCAGGAGGCCCGGGACGAGATGGGCGAGATGGCCAAGGCCGTCGACGTGTTTCGCCAGAACGCCATCGCGCGCGGCGAGTTGGAGGCGCAGCAGGTCGCCGCGCAGTCGGCCCGCCAGCGCCGGGCGGACCGGGTCGACGGCCTGGTCCAGAGCTTCGAACAGACCATCTCGGGCGCCATCGGCATCGTCACCTCCGCGGCGACCGAACTCGACGCCACGGCCCGCTCGATGACCCATGTGGCGGAGAGCACCAGCGGGCAGGCGCTGGCCTCGAACGCGGCCGCGCAGGAAACCGCCGCGAACGTGCAGACCGTGGCGGCGGCCGCCGAGGAGATGGTCGCGTCCCTGCAGGAGATCGAACGCCAGGTTCAGCAATCGAACGCCGCCGCGGGTGCCGCGGCCCGCGAGGCGGAAGCCACGGACGTCACCATGGGCAGCCTGATCCAGGCCGCCGACCGGATCGGCGAGGCCGTGACGATGATCTCCGGCATCGCCAGCCAGACCAACCTGCTGGCGCTCAACGCCACCATCGAGGCCGCCCGCGCCGGGGAAGCGGGACGCGGCTTCGCGGTGGTGGCCGCCGAGGTCAAGGAGCTCGCCGGCCAGACCGCCCGGGCCACCGACCAGATCGGCGGTCAGATCACGGCGATCCAGCAGGCGACCGCCCAGGCCGTCGCGGCCATCCGCCAGATCGGCCAGACCATCGTGTCGGTGAACGCGATCACCGAGAGCATCGCCGCGACGGTGGTGGAACAGACGGCGGCCACCGGCGAGATCTCCCGCAACGCGGCCGAAGCGGCACGCGGAACCCAGGACGTCTCGCGGAACGTCGCCCAGGTTCTCACCTCCTCCGGCGACACCGGCTCCGCGGCCCAGCAGGTGCTGATGGCGGCGGGCGAACTCTCGGTCCAGTCGGTGAACGTGCGCCAGGAGGTCGAGGGCTTCCTGGCCGCCATCCGCGCGGCGTGAGACGCAGCGTCGGTCGGGCTCACGGCCCGGCCGACGTCGTTCCCCCCAGGCGGTCGGCCCGCGTCGGGCCTCCGCTCAGTTCACCTCGACCTGCACCACCCCCGGGACCGCCCGGAGCGCCCCGGCGATCTGCGGCGTGGCCTGGTAGCGGCCCGGCAGCTTGACCTCGACCTCGCGGGCGCCGTCGAGGAGGAGGATCAGGGAGACCTCGCCCTCCCCGCGCACCTGCAGGCGCTGCTGCACGCTCTGGATCGGGCGCTCGTCCTGCAGGTAGACGCGCATGCCCTTCTGGTGGCGGGCCACCGCCACGTCGAGGGGCTCGGCGGTCATGATGCGGGCGCGCACGTCCTCGCCCTCGAGGTTGGCCTGGAGCTGGAGTACCAGCGGCCGGCCCGGCTCGAGGATCTCGCGGTACTGGCCGAGACCTTCGGAGAAGATGATCGCCTCGAAATGCCCGGTCTGGTCCGAGAGGATGACGATGCCGAGCTTGTTGCCGGTCTTGGTCCGGCGCTCGGAACGATCGAGGACCGAGGCCGCCACGCGGCCCACGCTGGTGGTGCCGGCCCGGACCGCCCGGCAGAACTCGGCCCAGGTCTGGACCCGGAGCTTGCCGAGGAGGTCGCCGTACTCGTCCAGGGGATGGCCCGACAGGAAGAAGCCGACCGCGTCGTATTCCTTCTTCAGCTTGTCGGCCATCGGCCAGGGGTCGTAGGGCGGCACCCGCAGGGTGACGTTGGCGGCCGTGATCCCGCCGAACATGTCGTCGATGCCGGTGCTCGCCGCCTCCGCGGCCCCTTGGGCCAGCTTCATCATCGGCTCGATGGCGGCGCAGGCCCGGGCGCGATCCGGCTCGATGGTGTCCATGGCCCCGGCCGCCACGAGGTTCTCCAGGGTGCGCTTGTTCAGCATGCGCGGGTTGAGCCGGCGCGCGAGGCAGGCGAGATCCTTGAAGGGCCTGTCGCCGCGGGCCTCGATCAGGGCCTCGACCGCGCCCCGCCCCACCCCCTTGATCGCCGCGAGGGCGTAGTGGATGCAGCCCTCGCGCACCTCGAAGCCGACACCCGAGGTGTTGATCGAGGGCGGCTCCACCGTGATCTTCAGGCGCTGGGCGTCCTGGCGAAACTCGGCCAGCTTGTCGGTCACGTCGATGTCGAGCTGCATCGCGGCGGCCAGGAACTCCACCGGATGGTTCGCCTTCAGGTAGGCGGTCTGGTAGGTGAGCAGGGCGTAGGCGGCGGCGTGTGACTTGTTGAAGCCGTAATCGGCGAACTTGGCGAGCAGGTCGAAGATCTCGTTGGCCTTGGCCTTGGTGAGGTCGCGCTCGACGCAGCCCTTCACGAAACGGTCGCGCTGGGCGTCCATCTCGGCCTTGATCTTCTTGCCCATGGCGCGGCGGAGCATGTCGGCCTCGCCCAGGGAGTAGCCGGCCAGGACCTTGGCCACCTCCATCACCTGCTCCTGGTAGACGATGATGCCGAAGGTCTCCTTGAGGATCGGCTCCAGCTTCTCGTGCGGGTACCAGCTCGCCTCGTTGCCGGCATCGCGGCCGAGCTTGCGCTCGCAATAGACCGGGATGTTGGCCATGGGGCCCGGGCGGTAGAGCGCCACCAGGGCGATGATGTCCTCGAAGCGGTCGGCCTGCATCTCGACCAGCGCCTTGCGCATGCCGGCGGATTCCACCTGGAACACGCCCACCGTCTCGCCGCGCTTCATCGGCGCGTAGGTCGCCGCATCGTCGAGGGGCAGGGAGGCGAGATCGACGATGATGCCGCGCTGGGCCAGGAAGTCCGTGCAGCAGCGCAGCAGCGTCAGCGTCTTCAGGCCGAGGAAGTCGAACTTCACCAGGCCCGCGGCCTCGACCCACTTCATGTTGAACTGGGTCACCCGCATCCCGGTCTTCGGATCGCGGTAGAGCGGCACCAGCTGTTCGAGGGGACGGTCGCCGATGACGACGCCGGCGGCGTGGGTCGAGGCGTGCCGGTGCAGGCCCTCGAGCTTCTTCGAGATCTCCATGAGGCGGGCGACGATCGGCTCCTCCTCGATCGCCTGCTGGAGCTTCGGCTCGCCCTCGATGGCCTGGACCAGGGTGACGGGGTTGGCCGGGTTCTGCGGCACGAGCTTGGTCAGCTTGTCGACCTGCCCGTAGGGCATCTCCAGCACGCGGCCGACGTCGCGCAGCACGCCGCGGGCGAGCAGCGTGCCGAAGGTGATGATCTGCGCCACCTGACGCTCGCCGTAGCGCTGCTGCACGTACTGGATCACGCGCTCGCGGCCCTCGACGCAGAAGTCGATGTCGAAATCCGGCATCGAGACGCGCTCGGGATTCAGGAAGCGCTCGAACAGAAGGCCGAAGCGGAGCGGGTCGAGGTCGGTGATGAGGAGCGACCAGGCCACCAGGGAGCCGGCGCCGGAGCCGCGGCCCGGACCCACCGGGATGTCGTGGTCCTTGGCCCACTTGATGAAGTCCGACACGATCAGGAAGTAGCCGGGAAACTTCATGCCCACGATGACGTCGAGCTCGAAGGCGAGGCGGTCGCGGTAGACCTGCTCGGACATCCCGGGCGCGGTGCCGTGCTGGGCGAGGCGCAGTTCGAGGCCGGCCTCGGCCTGCCGACGCAGCTCCGCCGGCTCGTCGAGGGGCGGCGCGGCCGCGACGTCGGGGGTGTCCGCGGGGGCGGTGGCGTCGCGGGCGGCGACGACGCCGAAATTCGGCAGGATCGGCTTGCGGGTGCGCACGCGATAGGCGCAGCGCATGGCGATCTCGACGGTGGCACTCAGGGCGTCCGGCAGGTCGGCGAAGAGCGCGGCCATCTCGGCGCGGGTCTTGAAGCCGTGCCGGGGGGTCAGCTTGCGGCGGCGGTCGTCCGAGACGAGGCGGCCATCCGCGATCGCCAGGAGCGCGTCGTGGGCGTCGTAGTCGCCCTCGCGGGCGAAGAACGGCTCGTTGGCGGCCACCACCGAGAGGCCGTTCGTGTCCGCCAGGCGCAGCAATTCCCGCTCGACCATGCGCTCGTCGGCGAGGCCGTGGCGCAGGATCTCGACGTAGAGTCTGTCCTCGCCGAAGGCCCCGCGCAGCTGCGCCAGGCGGCCGGCGGCGAGCTCGGCCCGGCCCTGCCGCAGGGCGCTGTCGAGGGGACCGGTGGAGCCGCCCGTCAGGGCGATCAGGCCGGCGCTCGACTCGGCCAGGGCCTCGACGCTGACGCGGGGGGCGTCGCCCAGGGCGACGTCGAAATAGGCGCGGCTGGCCAGCCGCAGCAGGTTGCCGTAGCCGGTCTCGTCCTGCGCCAGCACGACGATGTTGGCGCAGCCGGCCTGGCCCTGCCCGACGCGCGCCATCGGATCGGGCGCCTCGAAGGCCACGGTGAGCTGGAGGCCGGGGATCGGCTGGATGCCGGCGCCGGCGGCCTTCTCGGAGAATTCCAGCGCCCCGAACAGGTTGTTGGTGTCGGTAAGCGCGAGGGCCGGCTGCCGGTCGGCCAGGGCGGCCTTCACGATGTCGCCGACCTTCAGGGCCCCTTCCAGCAGGGAGAACGACGAGTGAACGTGGAGGTGGACGTAAGCCGGGTCTTTGAGCAGGGGATTCTGGAGGATGCGCGCCATGAGACCAACAGCCCGAGTCGTGGTTTCCAATCCATGAGAAACCGGCGCCCAGACGCGTTTCCCTGTGGACCGCGCGCCCCCTGTGACTCCGCCGCAACGCTATCGCAAGGGCGCCAATGCGACAGCCCAGGCGGCGAAGGACATCGCCAGGAGCCCGAAGGCCATGAACTCGACCGCACCCGTCAGGATCATCCGCTTGAACATGGGCATCGCCTTTCGTTGACGCCCCGAGTTTTGTTCTTGTTTTGTTCTATGTAAAGCAAAAGTCTCCGCGCTGACGGATCGTCGTTAACGTCGCGTAAATTCCATCAGCCCGGCCCGGGGTCGCGGATCGGCCGGGAGGGCTCAGGCGAGGTGTCGGCCCCTCCAGTGCGGGGATGGCCCGCGCAGAGTCCCCCACCCGCCCTCAGGGCAGCTGCTCGATCAGCCCGTCCCGGATCGTCACGCGCCGGTCCATGCGGGCGGCGAGATCCATGTTGTGGGTGGCCACCAGGGCGGCGAGACCGGAGGCGCGGACCAGCGAGACCAGGATGCCGAAGACGTGGGCGGCGGTGTGCGGATCGAGGTTGCCGGTGGGCTCGTCGGCGAGCAGCAGGCGCGGGCCGTTGGCCACCGCGCGCGCGATGGCGACGCGCTGCTGCTCGCCGCCCGAGAGCTCGGCCGGCCGGTGCAGGAGGCGCTCCTTCAGGCCGAGGAAGCTCAGGAGCTCGCCCGCCCGTTCGCGGGCCTCGCGCTGGGACAGCCCGCGGATGAGCTGCGGCATCACCACGTTCTCCAGGGCCGAGAATTCCGGCAGGAGGTGGTGGAACTGGTAGACGAAGCCCATCTCCTCGCGCCGCAGGCGGGTGCGCTCGGCATCCCCCATCGCGGCCGTCGGACTGCCGCCGATATAGATCTCGCCGCCGTCGGGGCGCTCCAGCAGGCCGGCGAGGTGCAGCAGGGTGCTCTTGCCGGCCCCCGAGGGGGCCACCAGGGCGACGAGCTCGCCCGGCCAGATCGCGAAATCCGCCTGGCGCAGGATTTCGAGGGCGCCGGCCCCGTCGCCGGCCCCTTGGGTGTAGCGCCGCTCCACCTTGGCGAAGAACAGGGCCGGGACCGGCTGCGCGCCGGGCGCCTCGGCTTTCGTGGTCATGGATGTTCGGGCCTCAGCCGTAGCGCAGGGCCTGCACCGGATCGAGCCGGGCGGCGCGCCACGAGGGATACAGCGTCGCGATCAGCGACAGGGCGATGGAGGTGACGACCACCACGGTGATCTCGTTGGCATTCATCTCGGCCGGGATCTCGGCCAGGAAGCGCACCGTGGGGTCCCAGGCGGAGGGGAACAGCACCCGCTGGATCCCCTTGATGTTCATTGTGATCAGGATGCCCAGCCCCAGGCCGCTCAGGGTCCCGACCACGCCGATCAGCGCCCCGTTGATGAGGAACACCCGCATGATGGTGCCGGGGGTCGCGCCCATGGTGCGCAGGATGGCGATGTCGCTCGACTTGTCGCGCACCAGCAGAATCAGCCCCGAGATGATGTTCAGGGTCGCCACCACGACGATCAGGCTGAGGATCAGGAACATGACGTTCCGCTCCACCTCCAGCGCCCCGAAGAAGGTTCGGTTGCGCTGGCGCCAGTCGGTGAGGAGCACCGGGCGCTCGGCTGCCATCTCGAGGTCGGGCCGCATCGCGCCCACCGCCTCGGCATTGTCGAGGTAGATCTCGATTAGGCTGACATCGGCGTCCCGGTTGAAGAAGGCCTGGGACTCGGTGAGCGGCATGAACACGAAGGTCGAGTCGAACTCGGTCATGCCGATCTCGAAGATCGCCTTGATGGTGTAGCCCTTGGTGCGCGGCGCCGTGCCGAACGGCGTCGAGGCCCCCTTGGGGGTCAGCAGGTTGATCTGGTCGCCGGCCTGGACGCCGAGGGATTCGGCCAGGCGCCGGCCGATGGCGACGCCCGAGCCGTCGTCGAAACCCTCCAGGCTGCCGCCCTTGATGTTGCTCGCGATGGCGCCGATCTTGTCGAGGTCCTCGCCCCGGATGCCGCGGACCAGCACGCCGCTGCCGGCGCCGCCATAGGGCGACGAGGCGAAGGCCTGCCCCTCCACCAGGGGAATCGCCGCCCGGACCCCGGCGACCTTCGACAGGCGCTCGGATAGGTCGGCATAGTCGGTGAAGAGCTTGTCGATCGGCGCGACGAAGACGTGGCCGTTGATGCCCACGATCTTCGACAGCAGCTCGGTGCGGAAGCCGTTCATCACCGACAGCACGATGATCAGCGTGGCGACGCCGAGGGCGATGCCGAGGAGCGAGAAGAACGCCACCACGGAGACGCCGCCGCCCCGGCGCCGGGCCCGCAGGTAGCGCCCGGCGATGATCCACTCGAACCCGGCGAAGGGTGGCGTGCTCCCGCGCCGGAACCGGGCGCGTAGGCCCGCAAGCCTGTCCGTCAGGGTCGCCGCCATGGGGTGCCTCAGAGCCGCTTCAGGCGGGCGAGCAGATCGATCGGGGCGATGCTCTCGCGCTCGCCGCCGGCCCGGCGCTTCAGCTCGACCTTGCCCTCGGCCAGGCCGCGGGGGCCGACGATGACCTGCCAGGGCAGGCCGATGAGGTCGGCCGTGGCGAACTTGGCGCCCGGGCGCTCGTCGCGGTCGTCGTAGAGCACGCTGAGGCCGGCCGCCTCCAGGGTGGCCTGGATCTCGCCGCAGGCGGCGTCGGTGGCGGCATCGCCGGTCTTGAGGTTGATCAGCGCCACGTCGAAGGGCGCCACCGCGTCAGGCCAGATGATGCCGGCCTCGTCGTGGCTCGCCTCGATGATCGCCGCCACGAGGCGGCTCGGTCCGATGCCGTAGGAGCCCATATGGACCGGGCGCTCGACGCCGTCGGGGCCGGTGACCTTGGCGCCCATCGGCTCGGAATACTTGGTGCCGAAGTAGAAGATGTGCCCGACCTCGATGCCGCGCGCGGCCATCTGCTTGTCGCCCGGCACCTCGGCGAAGGCCGCCGGCTCGTGCATCTCGGAGGTGGCGGCGTAGAGCGAGGTCCAGCGGTCGACGGTGCCCTGCAGCGCCGCGACGTCCTCGAAATCGGTGGTGATCGGCGGGACCTCGAAGTCGAGGTACTGGCTGTCGCAGTAGACCTCGCTCTCGCCGGTCTGGGCCAGGATGATGAACTCGTGGCTGAGGTCGCCGCCGATCGGACCCGTATCGGCCCGCATCGGGATCGCCTTCAGGCCGAGGCCCGCGAAGGTACGCAGGTAGGCCACGAACATCCGGTTGTAGGCGTGGCGGGCGGCGGCCTGGTCGATGTCGAAGGAATAGGCGTCCTTCATCAGGAACTCGCGCGAGCGCATGGTGCCGAAGCGCGGCCGGACCTCGTCGCGGAACTTCCAGGAGATCTGGTAGAGGTTCTTCGGCAGGTCCTTGTAGGAGCGCACGCTGCCGCGGAAGATCTCGGTGACGACCTCCTCGGCGGTGGGGCCGAACAGCATCTCGCGGTCGTGACGGTCCGAGATGCGGAGCATCTCCTTGCCGTAGGCCTCGTAGCGGCCGGATTCCCGCCAGAGCTCGGCCGACTGGATCGTCGGCATCAGGATCTCGATGGCCCCCGCCCGGTCCTGCTCCTCCCGGATCACCGCGCAGACCTTGTTCAGGACGCGCAGGCCCAGCGGCAGCCACGCATAGATGCCGGCGGCCTCCTGGCGCACGAGCCCGGCGCGCAGCATGAGGCGGTGAGAAACGATCTCGGCCTCCTTGGGCGTCTCGCGCAAGGTCGGCAGGAAGTAGCGGGAGAGACGCATGAAAGGCCCTGGAAACAGCGTGCCAGCGGGGCGGCGGCACGCCCCGGCACACAACACATTGCATCGGGAAAACACAAGCGCGGAGGGGTGACACTGGTCCGCAGCGTGGCGTTTCGCCCCCGCGGCCGAGCTCCATTCCCGTCAAGGCCGACCCGCCAAACCGCAAGCCTCGCGGGCCGTTGGGCAAGTCTGGCCGGCCGTCGGGCAAGCGTTACCGGTCGCCGAGCATGCCTTGCCCACCATTCCGGTAGAAAAGCGCAGGAATGTCTCACGAGACAGGTGACAATGAGAATTGTTGTTCCTATAAGCGCCTCCGTGATGATCGCGCCGCCAAGCAGTGGCGCCACACGGTCCGAGTCTCGGGAGGAATTTCAGCCGCCACGCCGTCAGCAATGCGTGAGACAATCGAGGCTGAGCAAACGACCATCTTTACAAAAGCAAGGCTTAGGCCTTGCTTTTTTTATGCCTGAAGGCTTGCGTTTATGCCTGAAGGCTTGCGCGAGGCTGTGGCCGCTCCCGCGTGATCCGCGCGCCATCCCGCGTCGAGGCGCCGTGGTCCCGGGGCCGCGCCGCGGAACCCGGGCTCCCGAAACCCAGGGTGCGCAAGACTTTGCACCGTCGGCGGCTCTGGATTCCGGGCTCGCCTGCGGCGCCCCGGAACGACGCGGTGCTGTCTCTGCGGCCGTGGCTCGATGTCCCGCGTACGCTGTCCGTTCTTCACGGGGGCAGCGACGCGCCCAGTCTGGACCATGACGGCAGCGTGCGCTTCGTCCGCGGGCGGGATCCCATCCGGTTCGACCGGACGTCCCCGGCGTCCTTACAGGCCGGCCAGCTCGAAGACCTGGATCGCCGCCAGGAAGACGACGCTCGCCAGGACGGAGGTGAGGATCGCCTTCTCGCGCAGGCGCGGAGCGGCGGGCGCCCCCGGGTCCTGGCCGGGCACGATCCGCTCCGGGTCGGTCTCGACCTGGTTGCGCAGGGGCAGGATGACGAAGAGCAGGGTCCACCAGACCACGAAGTAGAGGGCCAGGGCGCCGAACACGGTGAGCTTGAACAGGCCCACCGCGAGGAGGACCACCGCGACCAGCACCACGCCCATCACCGCCAGGGTGCGCAGGGTGGAGGCCGCCAGGGTCTGCAGGATGCCGTTCATCCGGCTCAGACCTGCTCCAGCTCGACGAGGGTACCGAGGAAGTCCTTCGGATGGAGGAAGAGAACGGGCTTGCCGTGGGCCCCGATCTTCGGCTCGCCGGTGCCGAGGACGCGGGCGCCCTGGGCCTTGAGCGTGTCGCGGGCGGCGATGATGTCGTCGACCTCGTAGCAGACGTGATGGACGCCGCCCTGGGGGTTGCGCTCGACGAAGCTCGCGATGGGCGAGCCCTCGCCCAGGGGCGACATCAGCTCGACCTTGCTGTTGGGCAGGTTGACGAACACCACGGTCACGCCGTGCTCGGGCTGCGGCAGCGGCTCCGTCACGGTGGCCCCGAGGGTGTCCCGGTAGATGGCGCAGGCGGCGTCGAGATCGCGGACCGCGATGGCGATATGGTTCAGGCGTCCGATCATGGTTTGCTCCCCTTCCCTCCGAAACGGTGCCGCCACCCCTCCCCGTCGAGCGGGGCGATTCGCGATGGCACCGCGGTGTCCTCGCGGGTCGCCGTGGGCGGCCCCGGGATGACGATGGGTTGCGCGGGCGTCCCGCGCAACCCGCTCCATCGGCGACACCCCTCCCCCGCGGAGGGGGAGGGTTCGCGCATCAGACCTCGACCACCTGCACGTGGCAGGCGGGCTTCTTGCCCCAGACCTCGTTCACCGCGGAGCGGATCGCGCGGTCGACGGCCTTCTCGACGCCCTCGGCATCCCGTCGCTTCTGCTTCGACAGGCCCGAGAGCGTGCGCGACACGCACTCCACCACGACGTCGAGCATCGCCTGGCCGTTCCGGCCGCGATTGGGCAGCCCGATGATGTCGATCGCGGGCTCGCCCAGGATCTCGCCCTGCTCGTCGATGGCGATGGCCACCGAGACCAGACCGGCCTGCGAGAGCTTGCGGCGCTCCGGGATGGCCCGGTCCTTGGCGTCGATCAGGACGTTGCCGTCCTTGAACAGGCGCCCGGCCTTGACGTGGTCGACGATCTCCGGCGTGCCGGGCGCCAGGCGCACGACGCTGCCGTTGCGGGCCTTGACGATGTTCGGCACGCCCTGGGCCCGGGCGAAGCGCGCGTGCTCGTCGAGATGCAGAGCCTCGCCGTGGACCGGGATCGCCGTCTGCGGTCGGGTCCAGGCATACATCTCCGCCATCTCGTCGCGCCGGGGATGGCCCGAGACGTGGACGAGCTTGGTGCGGTCGGTGACCACCTCGATGCCCGCATTGACGAGGTCGTTGATGATCGCGCCCACCGCCCGCTCGTTGCCGGGAATGGCCCGCGACGAGAAGATGACGCGGTCGCCCGCCGCCAGGGTGATGTCGGGATGGTCGTCGCGCGAGACGCGGGCGAGCGCGGCGCGCTCCTCGCCCTGCGAGCCCGTGAGCAGGGCCACGACCTTGTCGCGGGGCAGGTAGCCGTAGCTGTCCGACGAGCGGAAGTCCGGCAGGCCGTCGAGGAAGCCGCATTCCCGGGCGACCCCGATGACCCGGTCCATGGCCCGACCGACCGCGATCACCTCGCGGCCGCAGGCCTGGGCGGCTTCCGCCACCGCGCGCATGCGGGCGACGTTGGACGCGAAGGTCGTCACCGCGACCCGGTGGGGGGCGTCGGCGATGAGCTCGCGCAGGGTGGCGGCGACCTCGGCCTCGCTCGGGGAACGCCCCTCGCGCACGACGTTGGTGGAATCGCTGATCATCGCCAGGATGCCCTCGTCGCCGAGGGCCCGGAAGGCGGCCTCCGAGGTCACGTCGCCGAGGATCGGGGTCGGGTCGAGCTTCCAGTCGCCGGTGTGCAGCAGCAGGCCGTGCGGCGTCCGGATGGCGACCGCGTTCGACTCGGGGATCGAGTGCGAGACGGGCACGTACTCGATCTCGAAGGGGCCGATCTGGACCCGGCGGCCGGCCTGGATCTCCTTCAGGATGACCTTGGGCGCGCCCGGCTCGCTCAGGCGACGGGCCTCCAGCAGGTTCTTGGCGAAGCGCGTCGCGTAGACGGGCGCCTTGAGCTTGGGCCAGAGCTCACCGATCGCGCCGATATGGTCCTCGTGCGCGTGGGTGATGAAGATGCCCAGGAGGTCGTCCTTGCGCTCCTCGATGAAGCTGAGATCCGGGAACATCAGGTCGATGCCGGGGAATCCCTCCTCGCCGGCGAAGCCCATGCCGCAATCGACCATGATCCATTTGCGCCGCTTCGGGGGGCCGAAGCCGTAGAGCGCCGCGTTCATGCCGATCTCGCCCACGCCGCCGAGCGGCACGAAGACGAGTTCGTCTTGCCCTGTCGTCATTGTCCGTCCAAACCTCAAGCCGCCGTCGCGGCCGTTCCCAGATGCACCTCGCCCGCCGTCACGGTCCGTCGCGTCCCATCCTCCGATCGGACCACGAGCCGCCCCGCCTCGTCGATCGTCTCGAAAATTCCGTGTACGAGGGTGTCGCCCGTGCGCACCGAAACCGGCGCGCCGATCCCGGCCGCGTCAGCGATCCAGCGCTCGCGGATCCTCGAGAATCCGCGGCCACACTCCCAACGTCGCGCGGCGTCGACGAGTCCGTCCGTCAGGTGGACGAACAGGTCCTCGGCGCGCGTGTCGTACTGCATCTGCCTGAGGCACGTCGCGCGATAAGGCAAGCCCTGCGGCGTCGCAGCGACATTGACACCGAAGCCCATCACCACCGCGCGGCGCCCGCCGGGCCGGCTTTCCGCCTCCAGCAGCAGCCCCGCCAGCTTGGCGCCGGAGGCCAGGACGTCGTTCGGCCATTTCAGGCGGCACCCGGTGATGCCGGCCGCCGCGAGGGCGGAGGCCAGGGCGGTGCCGGCGACGAAGCCGAGGGTTGGAACCTGGTGGGGGTCGACGTCGTCCACGGGCCAGAGCAGGCTCGCGGTCAGGTTCCCGGGCTCAGAGACCCAGGCGTTGCCGCGCCGCCCCCGTCCGGCCTCCTGCCGGTGCGCCACCACCCAGAGCGGTCCCGCCTCGCCCGCGCGAAACCGGTCCAGCGCCTCGGTGTTGGTGGAGCCGAGGCGGTCGTGGACGTGGAGGCGGTGCCCCTCCCCCCGCGCCAGGGCACCGAGGGCGTATCCGCTCAAGGACCTAGAACAGCGACTTGGCGGCGGCGCTCGCGGCCCCGACGATGGGACCCGGCACGATCCCGAGCAGGACCACGACCACGCTGGCGAGGCCGAGGACGATGCGGGCGCCCGGCGGCATCGGCTCGTAGGCGGCCACCGGCTCGTCGAAGTACATCACCTTGACGAGGCGCAGGTAGTAGAACGCGCCGACCACGCTGGTGACCACGCCGATGATCGCCAGGGCCACGAGGCCGGATTTGATGGCGGCGAGGAAGACGTAGTACTTCGCGAAGAAGCCGGCCAGAGGCGGGATGCCGGCCAGCGAGAACATCATCGCGGCGAGGCAGAAGGCCATGACCGGATGGGTGCGCGACAGGCCCGCGAGGTCGTCGACGGTCTCGAACATCTGGCCGCCGCGCCGCAGCGACAGCAGCACCGCGAAGGCCCCCAGGGTCATCGCCAGGTAGATCATCATGTAGACGACGACGCCGCTGACGCCCTCCTGCGAGCCGGCGGCGAGGCCCACCAGCGCGTAGCCGACATTGCCGATGGAGGAATAGGCCATCAGGCGCTTCAGCGAGCGCTGGCCGATGGCGGCGAAGGAGCCCAACGCCATCGAGGCGATCGCCACGAAGACGATGATCTGCTGCCAGACCGCGGTCACGTCCGGGAAGGCGCCGATGAACAGCCGCACGGTCATCGCCATGGCGGCCATCTTGGGCGCCGAGGCGAAGAAGGCGGTGACGGGCGTCGGCGAGCCCTCGTAGACGTCGGGCGTCCACATGTGGAACGGCACGGCCGCGAGCTTGAAGGCGACGCCGGCCGAGACGAAGACGATGCCGAGCACGATGCCGAAGCCGGCGGTACCGTCCAGGGCCGCGACGATGCCGGGGAACGAGACCGTGCCGGTGAAGCCGTAGACCAGGGAGGCGCCGTACAGGAGCATGCCCGAGGAGAGCGCGCCGAGGACGAAGTACTTCAGCCCAGCTTCCGTCGACTTCAGGTTGTCGCGATGGAAGGCCGCGATGACGTAGGCGGCGAGCGATTGCAGCTCCAGGCCGAGATAGAGCGAGATCAGGTCGTTGGCCGAGGCCATCACCATCATGCCGATGGTGCAGAGGATCAGCAGGATCGGAAACTCGAACCGGTCGATGCGCTCGCGCTGGAAGTAGTCGCGCGAGAGCAGGATCGTGGCCGCCGAGCCCAGCAGGATCAGAGCCTTCATCACCTTGGAGAAGTTGTCGACGATGAAGGAGCCGTTCAGGGTCGTGATCTTGGCGCCCGACTGGGACATGACCGCGAACAGCGCGACCACCAGCAGGATGAGCGCCCCGACATTGACGCCCTCGGCGGAGCGTTCGCCCCGGAACGCACCGTAGAGGATCAGCACCAGCACGCCGATGCTGAGGATCAGCTCCGGCAGGGCGGGCCCGAGCGCGGGCAGGACGATCTGAGCGGCGTTCATCGGGTCAAAGCCTTCAGCGCGACGCGGGCGGCAGGGTGGCCGCGGCGGTCTGCGTGTTCGAGAGCGCGGTCCGCATGCTCTGCATCAACGCTTCCGTCGAGGGCGCGAAGGTGTCGAGCACGGGGGCCGGGTGGACGCCGTAATAGATCGTCAGGGCGACGAGCGGCGCGATGATCATCTTCTCGCGCAGGTCCAGGTCGAGGATGCCCTGCAGGTTGGGCTTCTCGAGCTTGCCGTAGATCACCCGGGCGTAGAGCCAGAGGGCGTAGCCGGCCGACAGGATGATGCCGAAGACCGAGAAGAACGCCACCGTCGGGTTGGCCCGGAAGGCCCCCATCATGGCCAGGAACTCGCCGACGAAGCCGGAGGTGCCGGGCAGGCCGACATTGGCCATGGTGAAGACCATCATGGCCGCCGCGTAGAGCGGCATCCGCTTCACGAGGCCGCCATAGGCGGCGATCTCGCGGGTGTGCATCCGGTCGTAGACCACGCCGACGCAGACGAAGAGCGCGCCGGAGACGATGCCGTGCGAGATCATCAGGAACAGGGCGCCCTGGATGCCCTGCTCGTTCATGGTGAAGAGGCCCAGCGTCACGAAGCCCATATGCGCCACCGAGGAATAGGCGATGAGCTTCTTGATGTCGGTCTGCATCAGCGCGATCAGCGAGGTGAAGATGATCGCGATCACCGAGAGCGCGAACACCATCGGGGCGAAGGCGTGGCTCGCGTCCGGGAACATCGGCAGCGAGATCCGGATGAAGCCGTAGCCGCCCATCTTCAGGAGGATGCCCGCCAGGATCACTGAGCCGGCGGTGGGCGCCTCCACGTGCGCGTCCGGCAGCCAGGTATGGACCGGCCACATCGGCATCTTCACCGCGAAGGAGGCGAAGAAGGCCAGCCAGAGCCAGGTCTGGAGCTCCACCGGGAAGCGGGTGTGCAGCAGGGTCGGGATGTCGGTGGTGCCGGCGTGCCAGTACATCGCCATGATGGCGAGCAGCATCAGCACCGAGCCGAGCAGGGTGTAGAGGAAGAACTTGAAGCTGGCGTAGATGCGCCGCTTGCCGCCCCAGATGCCGATGATGAGGAACATCGGGATCAGGCCGGCCTCGAAGAACAGGTAGAACAGCACCAGGTCGAGGGCGCAGAACACGCCGATCATCGTCGTCTCGAGGACGAGGAAGGCGACGAAATACTCCTTCACCCGGGTGTTCACCGAGAGCCACGAGGCGCCGATGCAGAACGGCATCAGGAAGGTGGTCAGCAGGATCAGCGGCATCGAGAAGCCGTCGACGCCGAGCTTGAAGCGGGTGGCCTCGCTCAGCCAGGCATGGGTCTCGACCAGCTGGAAATTCGCCGTGGTCGCGTCGTAGCGACCCCAGGCCACCAGCGAGAGCAGGAAGGTGGCCAGCGTGGTGATCAGCGCGGCCCAGCGGGCATTGCGCTTCGAGGCCTCCGTCTCCTCGCCGAGGGTGAGGATGAAGGCCGCGCCGCAGAGCGGCACGATCAGGAGGCCGGAGAGGATTCCGAGGCCGAACATTAGCGGGCGCTCCGATGCGTGACAGCGGCCATCAATGGGCGACCTTGGGCAAGCCGGTCAGCATGTACCAGCTGATGAGGGCGGCGACGCCGACGAGCATGACGAAGGCGTAGTGGTAGACGTAGCCGGTCTGGAAGCGGACCACGCCGCGGGTCACGTCCAGCACGCGCGTGGCGATCCCGTCGGGGCCCATGCCGTCGATGACGCGGCCGTCGGCCTCCTTCCAGAGGAACTTGCCGAAGTCCTTGGCGGGACGGACGAAGATCCGGTCGTAGAGCTCGTCGAAGTACCACTTGTTGAGCAGGAACCGGTACAGGCTCGGCTGCTGGGCGGCGAGCTGGCCCGGCAACTCGGGCCGGCGGATATACATCCAGTAGGCCAGCACGAAGCCGATCAGCATCATGATGAAGGGCGCGTAGGAGACCAGGGCCGGCACCGCGTGGATGTCGTGCATGATGTGGTTGTCGGGACCGTGGCCCAGGGCATGGCCCCAGAACGCGTCCATGCCCTCGCCGATGAAGCGGTTCTTGAAGATCAGGCCGGCGAAGAGCGCGCCGAAGGCCAGGAGCGCGAGGGGGATCGTCATCACCAGCGGGCTCTCATGCGGGGTCTGCGCATGGTCGTGGTGCTCGATGGCGCTGTGCGAGGCCGGCTCCAGGTCGTGGCCCTTGTCGTCGTGGGCGACGCCCTCATGATGGCCCGGCGCGCCGTCGGCCTCCGCGGAGGTCGCGGCATGGACCGAGGTCGCCGCATGGACCGAAGTCGCCGCATGGGCCGAAGTCGGCGCATGAGCGGCCTGCGCCACCGCGTGGTCGTCGTCGTGGTGCGCCCCGTGGCCGGCCCAGCGGGCCGGTCCCTCGAAGGTCATGAAGAACAGGCGCCAGGAGTAGAACGAGGTCATCAGCGCGGCGACGACGGTGCACAGGAAGGCGAGCGTGTGCCCGGGCCGGGTCGAGGCGTAGGCCGCCTCGATGATCGCGTCCTTGGAGTAGTAGCCGGCGGTGAAGGGGAAGCCGATCAGCGCCAGGGTGCCGATGGTCATCACCGCCGAGGTGAAGGGGATGTAGCGGCGGAGATTCCCCATGTTCCGCATGTCCTGCTCGTGGTGCATCGCGTGGATGACCGAGCCGGCCCCGAGGAACAGCAGCGCCTTGAAGAAGGCGTGGGTGAAGAGGTGGAAGACGGCGGCCGAGTAGGCGCCGACGCCGAGGGCCACGAACATGTAGCCGAGCTGCGAGCAGGTCGAGTAGGCGATCACGCGCTTGATGTCGTTCTGGACGAGACCGATCGTGGCCGCGAAGAACGCCGTGATGCCGCCGATGACCGTGACCACGATGAGGGCGTTGGGGGCGAGCTCGAACAGCGGCGACAGGCGCGCCACCATGAACACGCCGGCCGTCACCATGGTGGCGGCGTGGATCAGCGCCGAGACGGGGGTAGGCCCCTCCATCGCGTCCGGCAGCCAGGTGTGCAGCAGGAACTGGGCCGACTTGCCCATGGCGCCCATGAACAGCAGCAGGCAGGCGAGCGTCAGGGCGCTCCAGTCGTAGCCGAGGAAGTGGAAGGTGGCGTCCTTGATCTCGGGCGCACGGGCGAAGATGCCGTCGAAGGCGATCGAGCCGGTCAGCACGAAGACGAGGAAGATGCCCAGCGAGAAGCCGAAATCGCCGACGCGGTTAACGATGAAGGCCTTCATGGCGGCGGCGTTGGCCGAGGGCTTCTCGTACCAGAACCCGATCAGCAGGTAGGAGGCGAGGCCGACGCCCTCCCAGCCGAAGAACATCTGCACGAGGTTGTCGGCCGTCACCAGCATCAGCATGGCGAAGGTGAAGAGCGACAGGTAGGCGAAGAAGCGCGGCCGGTGCGGATCCTCCTCCATGTAGCCGATGGAGTAGAGGTGCACGAGGGTCGAGACCGAGGTCACGACCACCAGCATGATCACCGTCAGGGTGTCGATGCGGAAGGCCCAGTCGACCACCAGGTCGCCGGCGGTGAACCAGGTCGCGACCTGCACGCGGGTGGCGTGCTCGGTGCCCGGGACCTCGAGGAAGGCGCCCCAGGACAGCAGCGCCGAGAAGGCGAGGAGGCCGGTGGTGATGCCCTCGCTGAGCTTGGCGCCGAGCTGGCGGCCGAACAGGCCGGCGAGCAGCGCGCCGACGAGCGGGAGGAAGACGATCGCGTGATACATCGCTGGCTTGTCCGGCCTCCTGGGTGCGCCGGGTCCCCGCGCGATGCGCGAGGAGCCCGAGCGGCGCCCTGTGGGGTTCGTGTCACCGCCCCGGCGGCGCGGTCACCGCGCTGCCGGGCGTCAAATCGAGTGTCGCCTCGGTTCCGCTCAGCCCTTCATCATGTTGACGTCCTCGACCGCGATCGAACCGCGGTTTCGGAAGAACACGACGAGGATGGCGAGGCCGATGGCCGCCTCCGCCGCCGCGACCGTCAGCACGAACAGGGCGAAGACCTGACCGGTGATGTCGTTGAGGTGGGTGGAGAAGGCGACGAGGTTGATGTTCACCGCGAGCAGGATCAGCTCGACGGACATCAGGATGACGATGACGTTCTTGCGGTTCACGAAGATGCCGAGCACGCCCAGCGTGAACAGGATCGCGGCGACCGTCAGGTAATGGCTCAGGCCGATCATCGGATGTGGCTCCCGGTCTCTGCCGTTCGAGGTCCGCCGGCCATCAGACTTCCACGCCCTGGCGCGACGGCACCTTGCGGGTTTCCACCGCCATGGTCTGGGTGCGCGCGTTCTGCACGGAGATGTTCTGGCGCTTGACGCCCGGACGGTCGCGCAGGGTCAGCACGATGGCGCCGATCATCGCCACCAGCAGGATCAGGCCGGCGAGCTGGAAGAAGAAGACGTAGTCCGTGTACAGCACCCGGCCGAGGGCCTGGGTGTTGGTGACGGCCTCGGCGCTGGCGACGGGACCGAGGGGCGCCTGCACGAGGCCCGGATCGATGGTCCAGGAGCCGACCACGAGCAGCAGCTCGATCAGGAAGACCGCGCCGATCAGCGCGCCGATGGGCAGGTATTGCTGGAAGCCCTGGCGCAGCTGCGCGAAATCCACGTCGAGCATCATCACGACGAACAGGAACAGCACCGCCACCGCGCCGACATAGACGACCACGAGGATCATCGCGAGGAACTCGGCGCCCATCATCACGAACAGGCCGGCGGCGTTCACGAAGGCCAGGATGAGGAAGAGCACGGAGGCCACGGGATTGCGCGAGGCGATCACCATGAAGCCCGAGGCGATGGTCACACCTGCGAACAGGTAGAAGAAGGCAGCGGCTGCGCTCATGCGATTCTAGAGATCAGCCGTCCCGAGGACGGCCCCTTCTGCCGAAATTGTGCCACGGCCCACCGGCCGCCCGTCTATAGAACCCGCCCCTGCGGTGCACAACCGCCTCGGCGGGTTCCGGTCGACTCCGTGGGCACGGAATCGCCCCTCTGTCTCATTCCGCGGCTGCGCCCGGGCGCGTCCGGCGCTCGGACGTGCGGTCCGCGGATGGGCAAACGCGCGTCCGGCGCTCGGACGCGCGGTCCGCGGATGGGCAAACGCGCGTCCGGCGCTCGGACGTGCTCAGCGGTAGGGCGCGTCCACCGCGAGGTTGCGGGCGATCTCGCGCTCCCAGCGGTCGCCGTTCAGGAGCAGCTTCTCCTTGTCGTAGAGCAGCTCCTCGCGGGTCTCGACCGAGAACTCGAAGTTCGGCCCTTCCACGATCGCGTCCACCGGGCAGGCCTCCTGGCACATGCCGCAATAGATGCACTTGACCATGTCGAGGTCGTAGCGGGTCGTGCGGCGGGTGCCGTCGTTGCGGCGCGGGCCCGCCTCGATGGTGATGGCCTGGGCGGGGCAGATCGCCTCGCACAGCTTGCAGGCGATGCAGCGTTCCTCGCCGTTGGGATAGCGGCGCAGGGCGTGCTCGCCCCGGAAGCGCGGGCCGCGATGGCCCATCTCGAAGGGGTAGTTGATCGTGGCCTTCGGCTTGAAGAAGTACTTCATCGCCAGGACGAACCCGGACGCGAACTCCTTGAGCAGCAGACCCTTAGCGACCTGATCGAGCTTCATGGCCCGGATCTCCGTGAGGGGTTGTCAGGCGCCCGGCGCGAGGCCGGTGAGCTTGAGGACAAAGGCGACGACGATGACCGAGACGAGCGAGAGCGGCAGGAACACCTTCCAGCCGAGGCGCATGAGCTGGTCATAGCGGTAGCGCGGCACCATGGCCTTCACCATGGCGATCATGAAGAAGAGGAAGCTCGCCTTGAGGGCGAACCAGATCAGGCCCGGCACCCAGGTGAAGGGCGCGAACGGGATCGGCGAGAGCCAGCCGCCGAGGAACAGCACCGTCCCAAGGGCGCACATGGTCATGATGGCCACGTACTCGCCCAGCATGAAGAGCAGGTACGGGGTCGAGGAATACTCGACCATGTAGCCGGCCACGAGTTCGGATTCGGCCTCCGGCAGGTCGAAGGGCGGGCGGTTCGTCTCGGCCAGCGCCGAGACGAAGAACACCACGAACATCGGGAACAGCCAGAGCCAGTACCAGCCCAGGATGCCGAGCGCGGTGTCCTGCGCCATGACGATGCGCGACAAGTTCAGGGAGCCGGCGCAGAGCAGGACGCAGATGATGACGAATCCGAGGGAGACTTCGTAGGAGATCATCTGTGCGGCCGAGCGCAGGGCGCCCAGGAAGGCGTATTTCGAGTTCGAGGCCCAGCCGCCCATCAGGACGCCGTACACGCCCAGCGACGAGATCGCGAAGATGTAAGTGATGCCGACGTTGAGGTCGGCGATGGCCCAGCCCTCGGCCAGGGGAATCACCGCCCAGGCGGCCAGGGCCAGGGTGGCGAAGACCAGGGGGGCCAGCAGGAACAGCGCCTTGTTCGCGCCGGCCGGGATCACCGGCTCCTTCAGGACGAACTTCAGGAGATCGGCGAAGGACTGGAACAGGCCCCAGGGCCCGACCACGTTGGGGCCGCGCCGGAGCTGCACCGCCGCCCAGATCTTGCGATCGGCCAGCAGCGCGTAGGCGATGAAGACCAGCAGCAGCGCCAGGAGCACGAAGCTCTTGAACGCCAGCAGCAGGACGGTGCCGAGGACTTCCCAGAAGGTCATCGCAGGAGATCCTTATTCGGCCGCTTCGAGGCCGCGCACCCGGGCGAGGCTCGAACACTCGGCGAGCACGCGCGAGGCGCGGGCGATCGCGTTGCTGAGGTAGAAGTCCGGCACCGCCGAGACGAAGGCCGTGCGGGTCGGCTCGCCGCCGAGACCCGACAGCGTCTCCACCGTGGCGACCGCATCGCTCGGGGCGATGGCGTCGAGGGCCGCGAAGTGCGGATGCTCGGCGTAGAGCGCCCGGCGCAGGGCCGCCAGCGAATCGAACGGCAGGCGCTTGCCCAGGACGTCGGACAGGGCACGCAGGATCGCCCAATCCTCGCGGGCATCCCCCGGCGGGAAGCCGGCGCGATTCGTGGTCTGGACCCGGCCCTCGAGGTTGACGTAGGTCGCGCTCTTCTCGGTATAGGCGGCCCCCGGCAGGACGACGTCGGCCCGCGTGGCGCCCTGGTCGCCGTGGGTGCCTTGGTAGATCACGAACGCACCCGGTCCCACCGCGACCTCGTCGGCACCGAGGTTGTATACCACGTCGAGATTTGCGCCGTTCGCGATCCCGGCGAAGTCGAGCCCGCCCGGCCCCGGCACGAAGCCGAGATCCAGGGCGCCGGCCCGTGCCGCCGCGGTCTGGAGCACGCCGAAGCCGCTCCAGTCCGGGGTGACCGCGCCGAGATCCCGGGCGAGCGTCGCCGCGGCGGCGAGGATCGCGGCGCCGTCGGGCCGCGCGAGCGCGCCGGTGCCGACGATGATGAGGGGCCGGCTCGCCGCCTTCAGCGCCTCGGCGAAGCTGTGCTGGCCGGAGGCGAGGTCGGCCAGGGTCTCCGGTCCGGCGCCCAGATAGGTGTGCGGATAGGTCAGGTCGACCGGCTCGCCGATGAGGCCGACCGCCAGGGGACCCATGCGCCAGCGCTTGCGAATGCGCACGTTGAGGAGGGACGCCTCGAGGCGCGGATTGGTGCCGATGAGGAGGATCGCGTCCGCCTCCTCGATCCCGGCAATGCCGGTCCCGAGCGTGTAGGCGGCCCGGCCCCAGGCCGGGTCGATCGCCTCGCCGGCCTGGCGGCAGTCGAGGCTGGTCACCCCGAGGGAGGTCATCAAGGCCTTGAGCGCATAGATCTCTTCGACACCCGCGAGATCGCCCACCACCGCGCCGATGCGCGTCGGATCGGCACTCTTCACCCGCGCGGCGATGGCGGCGAACGCCTCACCCCAGGAGGCAGGGCGCAGGCGACCGTTCTCCCGCAGGTAGGGCCGGTCGAGGCGCTGGGTGCGCAGGCCGTCCACCGCGTGGCGGGTCTTGTCGGAGATCCACTCCTCGTTGATGCCCTCGTGCACGCGCGGCTCGATCTGCATGACCTCGCGACCGCGGGCATCGACCCGGATGGCGCAACCGACGGCGTCCATCACGTCGACGGATTCGGTCTTCGAGAGCTCCCAGGGCCGGACCTCGTAGCTCTGCGGCTTGTGGACGAGGGCGCCCACGGGGCAGAGGTCGGCGACGTTGCCCTGAAGCTCCGAGCCCATGGCGGATTCGAGGTAGCTCGTGATCTCCATGTCCTCGCCGCGCCCGATGGCGCCGAGATCCGGCACGCCGGCGACCTCCGCCAGGAAGCGGACGCAGCGGGTGCAATGGATGCAGCGGTTCATAGCGGTCCGCACCAGCGGGCCGATATACTTCTCCTCGACGGCGCGCTTGTTCTCCCCGTAGCGCGTGGAGTCGACGCCATAGGCCATCGCTTGGTCCTGCAGGTCGCAATGGCCGCCCTGGTCGCAGATGGGGCAATCGAGTGGGTGATTGATGAGGAGGAACTCCATCACCCCTTCGCGGGCCTTCTTCGTCTGTCCCGAGCGTGTCAGCACCTCCGGCGGCTCGCCGTTGGGGCCGGGTCGGCAGTCCTTCACCGCATAGGCACAGGAGGCCACCGGCTTCGGCGCGCCCTTGAGTTCCACGAGGCACATCCGGCAGTTGCCCGCGATGGACAGACGCTCGTGGAAGCAGAAGCGCGGGATTTCCGCGCCTGCAGCCTCGCAGGCCTGGAGCAGCGTGTACTCAGCCGGAACATCGACCTCGGTGCCGTCGACGACGATCTTGGTCATGCGTGGGTCTCGGTCTCGAAACTTAAGGGCGGCGCGAGGGGCGGATCACTCCGCCGCCATCGGCACCGGATCGGAATGCGGATTGGCGCTGTAGCGGTCGATGCGCTTCTCGATTTCGGGACGGAAGTGCCGGATCAGGCCCTGGATCGGCCAGGCCGCCGCGTCGCCGAGCGCGCAGATGGTGTGGCCCTCGATCTGCTTCGTGACGTCGAGAAGCATGTCGATCTCGCGGCGCTGGGCCCGGCCTTCCGCCATGCGCAGCATCACGCGCCACATCCAGCCCGTACCCTCGCGACACGGGGTACACTGGCCGCAGGACTCGTGCTTGTAGAAGTAGGCGATGCGCGCGATGGCCGAGACGATATCGGTGGACTTGTCGAGCACGATCACCGCCGCCGTGCCGAGGCCGGAGCCGAGGTTCTTCAGGGTGTCGAAGTCCATCTTCGCATCGATGATCTGCTCGGCCGGCACCAGGGGAACCGAGGAACCGCCTGGGATGGAGCAGAGCAGGTTGTCCCAGCCACCGCGCATGCCGCCGCAATGCTTGTCGATGAGTTCGCGGAAGGTGATCCCGAGCTCCTCCTCGACGTTGCAGGGCTTGTTGACGTGGCCCGAGACGCAGAACAGCTTGGTACCGGTGTTGTTCTTGCCGCCAAGGCCGGCAAACCAAGCGCCGCCGCGGCGCAGGATGGTACCAGCCACCGCGATCGATTCGACGTTGTTGACCGTCGTTGGGCAACCGTAGAGGCCCATATTGGCAGGGAACGGAGGCTTCAGGCGCGGCATGCCCTTCTTGCCTTCGAGGCTCTCCAGCAGCGCAGTCTCTTCGCCGCAGATGTAGGCGCCGGCCCCGTGGTGGACGTAGATATCGAAGGGGTAGCCGTGGACATTGTCCTTGCCGACGAGGCGGGCCTCGTAGGCTTCGTCCACCGCCCGTTGAAGGGCGTGCTTCTCCGCGACGTACTCGCCGCGAATGTAGATGTAGCAGGCATGCGCGGCCATCGCGAAGGAGGCCAGCATGCAACCCTCGATCAAGAGGTGCGGATCGTGCCGCATGATCTCCCGGTCCTTGCAGGTGCCCGGCTCTGACTCATCAGCGTTGACGACGAGGTAGTGGGGGCGCCCGTCGGACTTCTTGGGCATAAATGACCACTTGAGGCCGGTGGGAAAGCCGGCGCCGCCACGGCCGCGCAGGCCAGACTGCTTCATCTCGTCGATGATCCAGTCGCGGCCCATTTCCAAGAGAAACTTGGTGCCGTCCCAGGCACCGCGCTGCCTCGCGGCTTCCAGCCCCGGCGAGTGCAGGCCGTAGAGGTTCGTGAAGATGCGATCCTGATCGGCGAGCATGTCAGTTCCCCTTCCTTGGGACGGAAGACCGGGATGTCGACGGTTTCGCCGTCAATGTCTTTGAAGCCGAGTCTTTCGTGTCGACCGGCTGCGCGTCGTTGACATCCGCGCTGATACCCGAAGCCACCGGCTGAGGCGGCGGCTCATTGCGCGGCAGGCTCGACTGCGTACCCGCTTCCGCACCGGCGGCTTCGGACTTCGCGATCGTCACCGGTGCCGGAGCGGTCGGCGACGCAGGCGCTGTGGTCGACTTCGTTCCGTCGGCGGCATCCATCTTGTCGCTCGCCTTTATGGGCGATTCCCCGACTGCAGTTCGCTGGGCAGGTGCATCGGTCGCTGGCGTCTCGACGGCCCGACCCGCATCGGGGCGCGCCGGTTTCGGCTCGGCAGCGGCACGCTGCTCGGACGAGGCCGCCTCAGCCTTTCCCTGCTCGCTGTCGCCTTCGGCCTCTTTCTCCTCAAAGCGCTTGCGCCAAGCGCCTACGCGCGATCCGTCGAACAGGCTCGTGTCGGCAAGGGTGTCTGCGCCGCCCAGCGGCTCGGACGAGGTGCGTCCAACCTGCGAGCCGATCTTCACGGGCCGACCAGCGGCAAGATCGTCCATCAGTTTCCCGAGGAGATCAGGCGTCAGATCCTCATAATAGTCTTGGTTGATCTGCGCCATTGGAGCGTTGCAGCAAGCCCCCAAGCACTCGACCTCAAGCCAGGAGAAATTACCGTCCGCACTTACGTGGCCCGGCGCTCCAAGGCGGTGATGCAGGTAGTCCTTTAGCTCGCGCGCACCGCAGGAATCGCACGGCACAGTCCCACAGAGCTGGATCCAGAACTTGCCCACCGGCTCCAGAGCGAACATCGTGTAGAACGTTGCGACCTCCAGCACGCGGATATGCGGCATGCCAAGCTCGTCGGCCACTGCCTCGATCGCCTTCTGCGGCAGCCAGCCGCCGTTCTGCTCCTGCGCCTTCCACAGCAGTGGGATCACCGCCGAGGCCTGGCGGCCCTCAGGATACTTCTCGATCTGACCCTTCGCCCATTCGGCGTTCTCGGACGAGAACGCGAAGGACGTGGGCTGCTCGGCAGCGGGGGCGAGTCTGCGGTTGGCCATCAGTTTCGAACCTTGATCCTCACCGGTCCACTTCGCCGAACACGATGTCCAGCGTACCGAGTACGCAGGACACGTCGGCCAGCATGTGGCCGCGGCACATCCAGTCCATCGCCTGAAGGTGGGCGAAACCCGGAGCGCGGATCTTACAGCGGTAGGGCTTGTTGGTGCCGTCGGCGACGAGATAGACACCGAACTCGCCCTTGGGCGCCTCGACGGCGGCGTAAACTTCGCCGGCCGGCACATGGAAACCTTCGGTGTAGAGCTTGAAGTGGTGGATCAACGCTTCCATCGAGCGCTTCATCTCGCGCCGCGGCGGAGGCGCGATCTTGCCGTCAGTGGCCGAGATCGGGCCTTGCCCGGCCGGCTCCCGCAGCTTGTGGCAGCACTGCTTCATGATCTTGGCCGATTCGCGCATCTCTTCCATGCGGATGACCTGACGATCGTAGGTGTCGCCGTTCTTTCCCACCGGGATGTCGAAATCCATCTCTTCGTAGGCTTCGTAGGGCTGCGACTTACGCAGGTCCCAAGGGATGCCGGAGCCGCGAACCATCACGCCGGAGAAGCCCCAGGCCATCGCCTCGTCCACGGTGACGATGCCGATGTCGACGTTGCGCTGCTTGAAGATACGATTACCCATCACGAGGTTATCGAGGTCGTCGACCACCTGCAGGAACGGGTCGATGAAGGCTTCGATGTCGTCGATCAGCGCCGGTGGCAGATCCTGGTGGACGCCACCGGGTCGGAAGTAGTTGGCGTGGAGGCGAGCGCCCGACGCGCGCTCGTAGAAAATCATGAGTTTCTCACGCTCTTCGAAGCCCCAGAGCGGCGGTGTCAGGGCGCCGACATCCATGGCCTGCGTGGTGACGTTGAGGAGGTGGGAGAGAATGCGACCGATCTCGCAGAACAGCGTGCGGATGAGTTGCGCCCGCCTCGGAACTTCAAGCCCAAGAAGCTTCTCGATGCCGAGGCAGAAAGCGTGCTCCTGATTCATCGGGGAGACGTAGTCGAGGCGGTCGAAGTAGGGCGTTGCCTGCAGATAGGTCTTATGTTCGATGAGCTTCTCGGTGCCGCGGTGCAGGAGACCAATATGCGGATCGACGCGCTCGACGATCTCGCCGTCGAGTTCCAGCACGAGGCGCAGCACACCGTGCGCCGCCGGGTGCTGAGGTCCAAAATTGATCGCGAAGTTGCGGATGTTGTGCTCGGTCATGGCCTTGCTCCGCCGTTCAAGCCGACGTCTTCTCATCGCCCGGAAGCACGTATTCGGTGCCCTCCCACGGCGAGAGAAAGTCGAAGTTGCGGAATTCCTGGGTGAGCTTCACCGGCTCGTAGACCACGCGCGCCTCGTCCTGATCGTAGCGAACCTCAACGAAGCCGGTGAGCGGAAAGTCCTTCCGCAGGGGGTGTCCCTCGAAGCCATAATCGGTGAGGAGCCGACGCAGATCCGGATGGCCTGAAAACAGGATCCCGTAGAGGTCGTAGGTCTCGCGCTCGAACCAGTTCGCAGCTGGGAAGACCTCGATTACGGAGGGCACCGGCGTCTGATCGTCGGTCTGCACCTTCACGCGGATGCGGGAGTTATGGCGCAGCGACAGCAGGTGGTAGACCACGTCGAAGCGCTTCTCACGGGACGGATAATCGGCTCCGCAGATGTCGATGAAGCAGCGAAAAGCGCAGGTGGGGTCATCGCGCAGATAGGTCAGCACATAGACAATGTCGCTGGCCTGCACCACAAGGGTCAGCTCGCCGAACGCGATGGTGCGAGAGACGACCGCGGGCCCGAGCGCTCCGGCGACATGGTCGCTGATCTGCCGCAAGGCGTCGACGCCGGATTCCGGCGCGGTGTGGGCGAGGATGCTGATGCCATTGGTCATGCCGGGCGTCCTTTTTCAGCGCTCGATCGTACCGGTGCGGCGGATCTTCTTCTGGAGCAGGAGTACGCCGTACAGCAGCGCCTCGGCGGTGGGCGGGCAGCCCGGAACGTAAATGTCCACCGGCACCACCCGGTCGCAGCCGCGGACCACCGAGTAGGAGTAGTGATAGTACCCGCCACCGTTGGCGCAGGACCCCATCGAAATGACGTAGCGAGGCTCCGGCATCTGGTCGTAGACCTTGCGCAACGCCGGGGCCATCTTGTTGGTCAGCGTGCCGGCGACGATCATCACATCGGACTGCCGCGGGCTGCCACGCGGCGCGAATCCAAAGCGCTCGCAATCATACCGCGGCATCGACATCTGCATCATCTCGACGGCGCAGCACGCGAGGCCGAAGGTCATCCACATCAGTGATCCGGTGCGGGCCCAGTTAATGAGGTCATCCGTCGACGTGACGAGGAAGCCCCGATCCGCAAGTTCGTCATTGATCGACAGGAAAGTCGGATCATTGGCCCCTATCGGAAGGCCCGTGTTGGGATCGATGATCCCTTTTGGGGCGGGTGCGATCGCCGGGGCGCGGGAGAGGTCGGGGCTGAAGGCCATCGGTTTCTCGGGATCAGGCTTCGGACGGAAGGACATCTGGGGCGACGCGATTCGGAAGGACTAGTCCCATTCAAGAGCGCCCTTACGCCACTCGTAGACGAAGCCGACGGTCAGAACGCCAAGGAAAGCCATCATCGACCACATGCCGAACCATCCGAGTTCGCCGAAAGAGATTGCCCACGGGAACAGGAACGCGACTTCAAGATCGAAGATGATGAACAGGATTGCGACGAGGTAGAAGCGCACATCGAACTTCATGCGTGCATCGTCAAAGGCATTGAAGCCGCACTCGTAGGCCGACAGCTTTTCGGAGTCGGGGCTGTTGTAAGCGACCAAGAAAGGCGCAACCAGCAAGGCCGCGGCAATGAACACCGAGACGCCGATAAAAACGATGAGGGGCAGATAGTCTGCCATCAGGCCGGACATGCGGGACCTCTCGTGTTCGCAGACGATTGCGACGCCTTCGGCGCCGTCGGCCACGTGGAACTGCTCCAATGCCAGACTGTGCAGGCGCGAGGCTTAGACGACCCCCCGGAGTGAAACAAGGGCATCGTGCGTCGCACAAAATCGGCCATGAGCCTCAGGTAGTTCTTCTCCCGTTCCTCACAACACGACGGATGCGCGCAGGGAGGTTTACGGCCGCGTTCTTGCAGGCCCTGTCATCGGCTTGTGCGGCATGCCGGATGGCCGGCAGCACGGGGATATCGGGGACATCCTCGACCTTCTGTCAGACAGCGCTGGCGATGGTCACACAGCGGGAACCATAACCTTGGCCGTCCGTTTCGTTCATGTCCCACTCAGGCCGGATCGCGTTAGGTCTGCGCAACATTCGACCTCATAGGAGACGCTTCGTGCGCATTGCTCAGATTGCTCCGCTGTCGGAGGCCGTACCCCCGAAGTTCTATGGTGGTACCGAGCGCGTGGTGTCGTGGATCACCGAGGAGTTGGTCCGTCAGGGCCACGATGTGACCCTGTTCGCCAGCGGCGATTCGGAGACTTCAGCCAAGCTGGCAGCCTGCACGCCGGAAGGTCTCCGTCTTCTCGGTTATCGTGATCATACCGCGAGCCACCTCGCGATGTTGCATCACGTGCACAAGCGAGCACACGAGTTTGACATTCTGCACTTTCATATCGACCTGCTGCAGTACCCGATGTTCGAGGATCTCAATCACAAGTGCCTCACAACGATGCACGGGCGCCTCGATGTGCCAGACTTCATGCCAGTCTACCGTACGTTTACGGGCATGCCCCTGGTGTCGATCTCGGACAATCAGCGCGATCCCATGCCCGAGAACGTCAACTGGCTCTCGACCATCCACCACGGACTGCCGGCTCAGAATTGCCCGTTTTATCCAGAGTCGAAGGGTGGCTACCTCGCCTTCCTCGGCCGTATATCCCCGGAGAAACGCCCTGACCGTGCGATCGAGATGGCGATCCGCTCCGGCGTTCCGTTGAAGATTGCCGCGAAGGTCGACAAGGCTGACCAGGATTACTGGGATGAAGTCATCGAGCCCATGATCCATCATCCCCTCGTCGAGTTCATCGGGGAGATCAACGAGGAACAGAAGAAGGATTTCCTCGGAAACGCTCTCGCTCTCGCTTTCCCGATCGATTGGCCAGAGCCCTTCGGCCTCGTAATGATCGAGGCAATGTCGGCCGGCACACCGGTGATCGCTTTCCGCAATGGTTCCGTACCAGAGGTCATTGCCGACGGCATCTCGGGCGTTCTGTGCGACTCGATGGATGACGCGGTGGCAGCGGTCCACACGGTGAAATCAATGAGTCGTACCGGTGTGCGCAAGCACTTCGAAGGCAACTTCACCGCTGAGTGTATGGTGCGCAAGTACGTGTCGGCCTACGAACGGCTGCTCGCCGGCGCGAACCCGGTGATCAAGCTGCCGCACGCCGGCGCCTTCTCGTCGCATTATGGCGAAATGAACGGCTCCGCTCTGCCCCAGATCTCTGTTGCTGCTATGCCCGCTTAATCATGCCCGAGCGGGGCTAGGCCCGGCATCGAATTTGCCCGTCGCCGGATAGGCTGGCGCCGCAAGATTGCCGCACTACCTCTGCCACTGAGGGCCGCCGCGCCGCATCATGCGACCGGTGGCCCTTTTGATTCGACCCCAATTCGGAGACGCTCAGGCATGGCAGCGGATACACTGAAGGCGACCTCCGAGCCCGCAACTGAGACACGGATTCCCCGGGGCTTCCAGGATGCCGACGAGGTCCTGCCGCAATACCATATCGAGGCCCAGACTTCCCTGGTCGAGCGTCCGCTGCGCTCTTTGAAGTACGGCGAGGCTTTCGCGGTCCTCGACAGCTACGGTGACATCGGCGTCCTGCCCGGTCCCGAAGGGCTCTACTTTCAGGATACGCGCTACCTCTCGCGTCTGCATGTCACCATTGAGGATCAGCGTCCCCTGCTGCTGTCCTCCGTGATGCAGGACGACAACGGTGCCCTCAGCGTCAACATGACGACGCCCGATATCCGCATCGACGCCCACGACGAAACTACGATTCCCCGCGAGTTGATCGCGATTGAGCGCACCAAGTTCCTGTTCAAAGGCGCCTGCTACGACCGGATCGGCCTGCGCAACTACGATTCCCGGCATTGGCACCTGAAGGTCGCCGTCACCTTCGACGCAGATTTCCGCGATCTCTTCGAGGTGCGTGGTATGGACCGCCCGGTGCGCGGCAAGCGCAGCGTCCAGGTGGCGAGCGAATCCGAGGTTCAATTCCGCTATGCCGGCCTCGATGAGGTCGTGCGCACTACGAGCCTGCATTTCGGGCCGAAGCCGGAGCATATCGAGCCGGGTCGTGCCGAGTTCATTGTCTCCATGCCTCCGGGCGGACGCGCCTCGCTGTTTCTAAGAGCGGTCTTTGAATCGCACCGCGCCTTCACGAGCGCTCCCGCAGCCGAGCGGGTCGGTGAGGATGCGGCAGCCGGCTTGTCGCGCGCCGCAGGCAGCTCCGCCGCTCCGCGCCACCCGAAGGGGCTGGCCGAGGGTGTCATCTTCGCCCGAGCTTATCGTGACTCCCGGCGCGATCTGCGCCAGCTTACAGCCGGCATCACCACGATTATCTCATCGAACGATCAATTCAACGAAGCGGCCTGCCGCGCCACTGCCGACCTCTACATGCTGGCGAGCCGGACACCGGAGGGAATCTATCCCTTCGCCGGTATCCCCTGGTACTCCACGGTCTTCGGGCGCGACGGTATCATCACCGCGATGATGGCGCTCTGGATCGATCCGAACTTCGGCAAGGGCGTCCTGCGCTACCTCGCCTCCACCCAAGCCAAGGCTGTCGACCCAGCCGCCGATGCGCAGCCCGGCAAAGTCCTGCACGAGACCCGGCGTGGTGAGATGGCCATGCTCGGCGAGGTACCGTTCCGGCACTACTACGGCACCATCGACGGCACGCCACTCTTCGTGATGCTGGCCTGGGAGTACTACGCCGTCACAGGCGACCTAGAGACCATCTCGGCGATCTGGCCCGCCCTTGAGCTCGCCCTGACCTGGATGGACGAGTATGGCGACCGGGACGGTGATGGGTTCGTGGAATATGCCCGCGACACCGACAAAGGCCTCGAGAACCAGGGCTGGAAGGACAGCCACGACTCCATCTTCCACACCGATGGCAATCTCGCGAAGGGGCCGATCGCCCTCTGCGAGGTCCAGGGGTACGTTTATGCTGCCAAAAACGGGGCTGCCAAACTCGCCTCGCTGCTGGGCCACGATGACCTCGCACAGCGTCTCGGCGAGGAGGCACACCTCCTACGAGAGAACTTTGACAAGGCATTCTGGTGCGAGGCGATCGGGACTTACGCCCTTGCCCTGGACGGCGAGAAGCGACAATGCGCCGTGCGCTCGTCCAACGCCGGTCACGCGCTCTTCACCGGTATCGCACTGCCGGAGCGGGCAGCGAGCGTCGCCGCAAACCTCCTGTCAAAAGACGGTTTCAACGGTTGGGGCGTGCGCACGATCGCGCGCGGCGAAGCGCGCTACAATCCGATGTCGTACCACAACGGTTCGATCTGGCCGCACGACAATGCCCTTATCGCCCTCGGACTAGCGCGTTATGACCTGAAGCCGGAAGCCTCGCGGATCTTCGAGGGCATGTTCGACACAGCCCTCTACCAGGATCAGAAGCGCTTGCCCGAGCTGTTTTGCGGTTTCATGCGGCGTCATCAGCGCGGTCCCGTCTCGTATCCCGTAGCCTGCTCACCTCAAGCCTGGGCCGCAGCGGCACCCTTCGCCTTCTTAGCAGCCTGCCTCGGGCTTGAGATCGACCACGATCGCAATCGCGTTCGGTTCCGCAATCCGACACTGCCGCCCTTTCTCGATGGTGTCTCAATCTTCAACCTAAAGATTGGCACCTCAAGAATAGACCTTCGACTCCAGCGCTACGGGGAGGACGTCACAGTTAATGTCTTGAGACGAACGGGCGACGCGCAGATCTCCCTGCTGAAGTAGGACCAAGAACGGGGTGACGCTCCGTTACGGGGCGTCCCCCACAGTCTGTGTTCCTTCAAGACATTCGTCCACCTCTCTCCCGAGAGGCGTTCCTCAAATCCTAGTCTACAAGCATCCCTGCCAAACGCTGTCTCCGCCACAAAAAATACCGCCTCCTAAGGGAGGCGGTATTTTTTAAGACCGAGCGCGATCGAGACAGCGAATCAGCGCGGCGCCAAGATCATAATCATCTGCCGACCTTCAAGCATCGGCTCGCTCTCGACCTTGGCAATCTCCTGAGTTTCGTTCTTCACGCGCTCGAGCAGACGCAGGCCAATATCCTGGTGCGCCATCTCACGACCACGAAAGCGCAGGGTCACTTTGACCTTATCGCCTTCCTCGAAGAACCGGATCACAGCCTTCATCTTGGTGTCGTAGTCGTGCTTATCGATGCCGGGGCGGAGCTTGATCTCCTTGACCTCCACCGTCTTCTGCTTCTTGCGCGCTTCATTTTGCTTCTTCTGCTCGTTGAAGCGGAAGCGGCCATAATCAAGAAGTTTACAGACGGGAGGAACGGAGTTCGGCGCGATCTCGACAAGGTCGAGACCTGCTTCCTCGGCCATGGCGATGGCGTCGAAGAAGGCGACGACGCCACGGTTCTGTCCGGTGTCGTCGATGAGCTGCACTTCGCGGACGCCACGGATGTCCCGGTTGGCGCGCGGCCCGTCCTTCTGCGGGGCCGGCATAGCTCTCATAGGTCTACGAATGGCTTTAATCTCCTAGTGAAACGACGGAACGGCAGCCCACGAATTCAATCCCCGTTTGGGGTCGATCCTGGCCACCCATCGCTCGCGAAATTCGGTGCGATACCTTGGCTGAACTCTCGTGCAAGTCAACACGGTCGCCGCAGTTTGGTTCATCGGCAGAAACTAGGTCACCCCTTCGCCGCTAGCGAGTTGCCGGGCTATGAGGTCTGCGTAGACCGCGAGCGTGTCGCCAACCATGCCTTCCAGTGAGAAATGAGCCTCTACGTGCGCCCGGCCACGACGAGTCATTGCATCCCGGGCGCTCGCGCCAAGCGAAAGAGCTTCCGTGAGGGCATCGGCCAGGGCTCCAGCGTCACCAGGCGGTACCCGCCAACCAGTTCGTTGGGACGGTGGAACCTCGGGCGGCGCCAAGACCGTTTCCGGTACGGCGCCGAGATCCGACACGACCACCGGAGTCCCTAGAGCTTGCGCCTCCACGGCGGACCGGCCGAAAGCCTCGGGTTCCACGGAGGGTACCGCCACGACGGAGGCAGCCCGGAAAGCCGCTGGCATATCGGCGCAGTGTCCGACTCGATGCACGATCGCCTGCAGACCGCGCGCCGCGATCAGAGCGTCAAGTTCGCGCTCATAGGCAATGCGCCCCTGCGGATCACCAGCGAGCACGATTGCGATGTCCGTGACCCCACGATCGCGCATCAAAGAAGCCGCCTCGATCAGAACACGCTGTCCCTTCCAGCCCGTGAGGCGTGCGGCCAGCAGCACCACACGCTCATGCGGAGCAACGCCCCAGGCACGACGAAGGGCCTCGACCCGCGATGGGAGCACGGCCGCGGGAGTGAACTGAGTCAGATCGGTGCCGCGATGAATCACCCGGACTCGGTCACCCGCCTGGTCCAGGTGCAAGGTGCGAATCAAATCAGCGGTGTAGTGAGAATTGGCGATGACGATGTCACCGCGAGCCATCACGGAGTTGTAAAGAACCTTCACGCCCGTGCGACCCGAATAGCTGCCGTGATACGTTGTCACGAACGGCAGCTTCACGCGGCGCGCGGCACCTAGGGCGACCCAGGCTGGAGCCCGCGAGCGTGCGTGGACGATCTGAACACCCTCACGCCGGCACAGGCGCGCGAGGCGTCCCACGTTCACGGCCATGACGAGCGGATTTTTTGAAGCCGCAGGAAACGGAAGCCATATCCCGCCCTTGGCCTGCAGTTCGCCGATCAGGCGCCCTCCCTCTGTAGCAACCAGCGCCCGGGCGCCGGCCGCAGCCAAGGCGGCGGCGACATCGACAGTGGTCCGCTCTGCGCCACCGGCATCGAGTTCGGGAATGATCTGCAGGATGGTCGCCCCGGCAAGCGGCGCACGCTCGCTCGGGAAATTGCCGCGCACGTCGCTGCTCATGACGCGCAAGCGGGAATGGACCACGGCCCAAGATAGAGGCTCGAGTCGGGTTCCCTAGGCAAACAGAGTCCGTCTTGCGTGTCGATCATGGCCATGAGCTTGAACGCCGCGCTTTACGGTCCGGTAAATGAAATGCGAAGGCGATGCGTTCAGTTCGATGCATCCCAGGGCGAGGGTTAACGAATGACGTCTGCACAGGATGAGGCGCCAGAATTCCTGGAAGTCGGGAGCGGATCGGCAGCACGGCGGATCGCGGTGCGGCGAAGGGCAGGCGAAGGCCCAGCACTGGTCTGGCTTGGAGGCTTCCGCTCGGATATGGGCGCCACGAAGGCGATGACGCTTGATGCCTGGGCTGAGCGGCAGGGGCGCCCGTTGGTTCGCTTCGACTACACAGGCCACGGCGAATCGACAGGCGTCTTTGCCGAAGCTACGATTTCGACTTGGCTTGCGGACGCACAGGCAGTCGTCGAAACCTACGCGCCAGAGAACCCGATCTTGGTGGGTTCCTCGATGGGCGGCTGGATTGCGTGCCTGGTAGCTCTCGCGCGGACCTTCAAGGATCACAAAGCGCCATCAGGCCTCGTCCTCATCGCCCCGGCCTTGGATTTCACCCA
The DNA here is from genome assembly GCF_002917135.1 of Methylobacterium sp. V23. Lineage (NCBI taxonomy): Bacteria > Pseudomonadati > Pseudomonadota > Alphaproteobacteria > Hyphomicrobiales > Methylobacteriaceae > Methylobacterium > Methylobacterium sp. V23. The sequence goes on along the minus strand of NZ_PDHT01000001.1, from coordinate 375,372 downwards.
AAGTCTCCTTTGGGATCGCTTCCCGCCGGAGATCCGATCGCAGATCGAACGGGACGGCGCCTGGTTCCGGCCGAGCGCCTATGATCCGACACCAGTACCCATCACTCACGCGCTCATCCAAGACGGTCAACGTCATTGCCTTCTCGGAACGAACTTTGATCCGGGCTGCCCGGTCCATATCCTGCAAGGCATGGACGACCCAGACGTCCCCTATACGCACGCCCTGCGCGTGGTGGAGAGGCTGCCGAAAACCGGCACCCTCCTCACCCTCATCGCCGACGGCGACCATCGCCTGTCACGGCCACAGGATTTGCAACGGCTTCTGACGGCGGTCGCCGAATTCCCGATTAGTGCAGACTGACCGTGTAAAGGTCATTGGCGGCCGCATTGGCCACCACGGCATCCCGAGAGTCGGCGAGCAGGATGGGTGCACCACTGGCCGAAAGGAGCGCGAACAGGTCGAGACCCGGCGTGAGGTCGGGCGCCTGCGGAAAAATGCGCTTCACCTCGTCAGAGCGAATCGCGCGCACATAGGCGATATGTCCTTCGCCGAGGGCGGCGAGATCGGCCACGTTGAACTCGGCCGGGTCGAGATCGGCCTGGGTGAGCGGGTTGGTATTGAACTCGGTCATGGACTGCCCTCCTTCTTGGCAGAGCGGTACACCGGGAAAGGACCCGGCGGTCGATGTGAGCCGAAGCCCCAATTTTAGTCCTCGTCTCGGGACGCGATGGCGATCTTGCGGACGATCCTGTCCGGCTCCGGCCGCGTGAGATCGATCGACAACAGACCGTTTGAGAGATCGGCGCCCATTACTTCCATGCCGTCCGCAAGCAGGAATGCACGCTGGAACTGACGCGCAGCAATACCGCGGTGCAGGAACTGCCGGGTCTTGTCGTCTACCTGCCGGCCACGCACGACCAGCTGGCTCTCCTCCAACATCACATCGAGTTGATCGCGGGTAAAACCTGCGACAGCCAGGGTGATGCGAAGGCGCTCCGGTTGATGCTCGGTCCGGGCCAAGCGTTCGATGTTATAGGGCGGATACCCATCGTTGGCGGCCTTCGACACCCGGTCGAGAGCCTGTTCGATTTCATCAAATCCGAGCAGAAATGGATGTCCGAACGGTGAGGGCCGAGTCGTCACGAACGCATATCCTTCCAGCGAAGCCCGAAACAACGTCTCACGAGGCACTTCGGTGATCGGGGCCCACTTTTGCAGCACCCCTTCCGGTGATTGCTCGCCGGTCATCGCGATATGGAGGCGCGTTCGGAACGCATCAAGGGCGCGGCCGCCCCGACACATTGCCCCATGACCCGCTGAATGCCTGTTAACCACTGACGACCCAGACGTTTTAGGTAACTGGCTGCGGGAAGGCTTGGCTGATTGAAAGCTGAGCCGTACCTGCGTTTCGAGTAACAGTTTGGAATTCCTCTGATATTCTGCCCTGCGCTTGATCTGAGGTTGGGTCCTCGGATATGCCCACCACGCGTAGGATGGTGTCCTAGATCGCGGCTTGTAGCTCGCGCCTCTGGGCGTTTACTGAATCGAACCCGGACCAAGCAGGACTGTCGAGACATCGTGTCGAGATGGGAATCGCATGAGTATCCGGTCGCGTCGCACCGAGCGACGGTACTTGAGCGGGAGTGTACGGCGTGAGCAAAGACCAGTCCTGGAGGAGGAATAAGACCATCGTCGCGAAGTGTGTCGTATCCGGTCTCGCGTCCCTGGCGGTGCTCACGAGCTTGGTAGCACCGGGTACCGCGCAGGACGGTAAGGCTGCGCCGATCAAGCTGGAACTCAATCGCCTGGAACCGGCGGGCGATGCCTGCCGCACCTATCTTCTCGTGGACAACAGCCGCGGCCCAGCGCTGAAATCCCTCAAGGTTGACCTGTTCGCGTTCGATACCGAGGGCATCGCCCAGAAGCGCCTGTCCGTGGAACTGGGACCAGTGCAGGACCGCAAGACGATGGTCCGCCTCTTCGACTTCCCGGGGATCGCCTGCGCGAAGATCGGCCGCCTTCTCCTCAACGACGTCCTGGCCTGCGAGGGCGGCGAGGCCAGTCGTGAGACCTGTCTCGACCGCATTGAGACAGACAGTAAGACCTCCGCGACCTTCGTGCGCTGATCAGCGCATTCGCGATCCAATAGCGAAGCCCGCACACCGCACGCATTGAGAGAAACCATCATGGACCCGACTGCAGCGCAGGCCGAAGTCACGCACGACTTTTCCTTCATCGGACTGTTCCTGCAGGCGGATCCGATCGTGAAGGGCGTGATGATCCTTCTCGTGATCGCCTCGATCGCGTGCTGGACCGTCGTCTTCGAGAAGATCATCCGGATTGCCGCCGCCAAGCGCCAAGCCAAGGCGTTCGACGTACTGGTGCGGTCCGGCGGAGCGCTTGAATCATCCGGTGGCGGCATGGACGCTCAGATCATGGGAGCGGCAGCGGAGGCTTGGCGAGATCAAGATTCCAGCGAGACCCGGGCAGAGCGGCGCGACCGCATTGAACGCGCAATGCGCGCAGCCCTGACCGGCCGGATCAAGCGCCTGCAAACCGGCTTGCCGCTCCTCGCCACCGCCGGCTCGACGGCGCCCTTTATCGGGCTGTTCGGGACGGTCTGGGGAATCATGAATTCCTTCTCGTCCATCGCGAAGAGCCAAGACACTTCGCTGGCGGTCGTCGCTCCCGGCATTGCCGAAGCCCTGTTCGCCACGGCCATCGGCCTCATCGTCGCGATCCCGGCCGTGATGGCCTACAACAAGCTCATCAACGATGTCAGTCGGATCCAGTCCAGCTTCGTCTCCAGCATCGGCATTCTCGGCAATCGCCTCGCCCGAGACCGGGCCGTGCATGGCCGTGCCGCTGCCGAGTGATTATTACCACCTGACCGAGACACGCTCCTACGTCGCGCGAGCGCCGATCCTTGAAAGCAACCTGTGCGGCGGACCGGCCTAATCGCCCTTCGCCCTGGCCCCGGAGGGCCGCTTCACGATGGCAATGGGTTCGATCCGCGCCGGCGGCGGCGATGACGACGATGGTCTCGACGCAGCGCCGATGTCCGAGATCAACGTCACCCCAATGGTCGACGTCATGCTCGTGCTGCTGATCATCTTCATGGTCGCCGCTCCCCTCATGACCACGGGCGTGCCCGTGCAGTTGCCCAAGACCACCGCCCAGAAGGTCGCCCAGGCCAAGAAGCCGCTCGAGATTTCCATCGACAAGGACGGAAGGCCTTATCTGGCCAAGGAAGAACTCACGCCAGATTCGATCCTGCCACGCCTGCGCGCATTGGCGGCCCAGGACCCAACCCAGGTGATGCTGGTGCGCGGCGACCGCGACGTGCCCTACGGCAAGATCATGGAGGTGATGGGCCTCGTGGGCCAAGCCGGCTTCACAAAAGTCTCGTTGATCGCCCAGTCGCCCGGCGGTCCGCTGCCCACATCGCCGACCGCCGCCCCGGCCCCTGTCAGCGGAACGCCGCAGTAATTCATGAACGCCCTGCATCCCAACAGCGCCTTCGCGACCACGGCCGAACCGGAGCAGCGCGGCCCGTCTGGGCTCACCGCAGCGTTCCTTGTGGCGCTTGCGCTGCACGTCGCAGCACTCGTCGGAATGGTACTGTTCGGCACGACGCCCACTGCGCCTCCCGGCGAGAATATCGTAACGGTCGATCTCGCCCCGCAGATGACGGAGGCGAACACCCAGGCCCCAGCCGAGCAGGCAGCCCAGGCCCCCGCTCCGCCTGAAGCGAACCCGGTGGAAACGCCCGAGGCGGTCCCGGTCACGAAGCCTCTCGAGACGACCGAGGTGGCACCGCCCGAAGCCACCGTCCCGCCGCCCCCGGACGCGACACCGGTCGCACCCGAAGCCACGACCATGGCCGAGTCGCCAGAGGCACCGGTCACTCCTCCGACCGAAGCCGTCGTCGAGCCGCCGCCCGAGGATCAGGTCATCACCTCCACGGGGGAGGACGCGCCCGCCCTTGCGCCACCCCCACCCACGATCGCGGAGGTTCCGAAGCCCGTGGAGGTGGAGAAGCCGAAGCCGGACATGGCCAAGATCCTCGAAGCCAAGCGTGAGGCGAAGCGTAAGGCGGATCGCGAAGCACGACTGAAAGCCGAGCAGGAGGAGCGCCGCGAGGCCATCGCCGAGGCCCGTCGCGAAGCTGCCAAGGAAGCCAAGGCGAAGGTTGCCAAGGAAGCCGCGCGCCGGGCCGCGGCTGCGGCAAGCGATGGACGCGCCCAGCAGAACTCGGCTTCCGCGTCGCGGCAGAGCAGTGCAGGCTCAGCCGCCGGCGGGAACGATCCGAACGCGCTGAGAGCGTGGCAAGGTATGCTGAGTTCGGCGATTCGGGGGCGGATGAATGCGAATGCGGCCGCCGGGACCAGCGGCGGCGTGGCCGTCGTCCGGTTCACAGTGTCCCGCTCAGGTCAGGTATTGAGTTCGGGGCTCGCCAGCAGCAGCGGTATCGGCGCCATCGATAGCGCCGCCTTGGCGACCGTTCGTGGCTCACTCCCGGCAGCACCCGCCGGGATCAGCCTGAGCAGCCTGGCCGTTACCGTGCCGCTGCGCTTCAGCCCTGGGCGCTGATCGCGGCGGGGAAAGACGGCCGTGGCCGTGTGGTTCACCAGCGACACGCATTTCGGCGATCCGCGCATCCTGCGGATCGACAAGCGCCCCTACCCTGATCTCGCGACGCACGACGCCGCGCTCATCGCCGCCTGGAATGCCGTCGTCAGGCCCGAGGACAACGTCTGGCACCTCGGTGATTTCGCCCTCGGTCCCTCCGCCGAACGCATTGCCGAAATTTTGGGGAGCCTGTCAGGCACCAAGCACCTCATCATCGGCAACAATGACGGGGCCGGAACGCTGCAAGCGCACGGATGGGCTTCGATCGCCCACTATGCGGAGATAAGCGTCGATGCGCGGCGCCTAGTGCTGTGTCATTACGCGTTCCGCACCTGGAACGGGATTGGCCGCGGTGCCATCAACTTGCACGGTCACTCGCATAACAAGTTGAAACCGATTCCTCGGCAGTATGATGTCGGTGTCGATGCGCAGGGCCCTGCCCCGATCTCCCTGGCCGACATCCTGGTTTCCCGGCGCCGGCGAACGACGCCGTGGGTAAGCGTGGAACCTTAGCGACAGGTTTGCCGTTTCTGGAGCCTGAACGCGAGATGAGTGTCGCTGCTCTGATGCAATATTGGAGAAGCCAGAACTGATCTTGCGGACGCTTTCAAACGCTCGATGAATTCTGTTCACCGGCCGTACGTCCAGGTGTCCCCACCTCAGGTGTTCCTATGCGTCAATCCCTCAGACTGCCTTTCACCGCTGGTCTCATGCTGGCTCTCGCCGCGCCGGCGCTTGCCGCACCCGTCTGTCTCGATGCGCAGCGCAAGGTCGATGAGGCCAATGCGCTCCGCTACCAGTTCCGTCAGGAGGCTCGGATCGGCAATCACGACCGCGCCTGCGACACACTGGATGAAATTGGCGATCGTTATGCCGATGCGCGCGACGCCTTCGAGGATTGCGGCGCCGGCGTCGTGGCCATCGATCTGCGCAGTGAGTCGCGGGAGCTTCGAGCGGCCAAGCGCGTCAATCGTTGCGATTGATCGAGTGCGGGCCCGCACGCCTGCCCGTCACACTTCGTTTCACAGTCAACTCACACGCGGCCGATGATTCGCCGCTAAGGTCAGCCATCATGAACACCACCGCCGCCCTCGACCTGAAGACCATGGATCGCAGCTTCTCCACTGGTCCGTCCTTCGCGGCCGCCCTTTGCGGGTTCGTCAGCACCACCGTGGCGACCACGATGGTGATGTTCCTGATCAGCAGCCTCTGAGCCGCACGGATCGTTCGCTCAAGGAGCGACGAACCAGAATCGACGCTTCGAGAACAGCATGTCCGGTTGTCCCACCGTCGCGGCCTGACGGCATGGCGAATCAGAGCGAGGCGCCTCCGGCGTCTTCGCGGCTGGCATCAACAGCGCGTTGGAAACGGGAAAGAGTCCGAGCTTGGCCTGCACGACGGGCTGGCGCACGGCGGAAATCGTGACGAGCCCGACCAACAGTCCGCCCGCGACAGTGCCCAGAATGAAATTCATCATGGTGGCGGAATCCAACACCCTACGCGTGATCCGCGCGGGCGCGCGCTCTCCGTCGTCGCATATCCGGGCATGATTACGGCACGGAGTGATATTACGGTCCCTTAACAATCGGCTGTCTAAGGTCGGCCCGCGCCCCGAATCGGGGCGGCGCACCTTGAGGGAGGATCGAGCGATGTCGTACGGGGCCAGCGCCTATGCCCGGGTTGCACAAACTGCGCTGTCGCCGCGCGAAGCAGAAGCTGCCGTCTTGATCAAGGCTGCGACCCGCCTCCAGGCGATCCAGACCGACTGGACCAATCAAGCGCCCGCTCTGAACGAAGCCCTGAACTTCAATCAGAAGGTCTGGACCATCATCGCCGGGGCCGCCACCGCGCCCGAGAGCCCGCTGCCGATCGAGATCAAGAACAACATCGCCGAGCTCTCGACCTTCGTCTTCAAGCGGATGATCGATACGCTGATCGAGCCGAGCGCCGAGAAGCTCTCCGCCCTCATCAGCATCAATCAGAACATTGCCGCCGGCTTGCGCATGTAAGGCGCGAAACAGCAGGGCCGAAATCAAGAGAGCCCGCCGCTTCCCAGCGGCGGGCTCTCTTGATTCCTCACCCTCCGGACGCATCACCCTTCGGATGCGGCAGGGGGCGCCAGCCGTTCCGCCAGCGATTGTTCGTACTGGATCAACTCCTTGCAGCGCTTCAGCGCGCGGTAAAGCTCACGCTCCGCGATGAAGTCGTGGATGTCGCGCAGGTAGGGCGCCATGCTCGGCGCTGCCGCGATGAGCGCGTTGGCTTGGGTGATGAACAGGTCCTCCGCCTCCGGGGTGACTTCGGCGAGGTACATCACCGTCAGCGTTACATAGAGGCGCTTGCAGGCGGTATCGGCCTCGCTCTCCAGGATGATGTCGCTCTCGCGCAGGAACTTCGTCACGGTCTCGATAACGAAGCTGGAGCGGCGGGACCCGTTGCGGATCGCCGTGCCACCGATCAGCAGGCGCTCGAACGGCTTGAGTTCGATCTTCAGGGGCATGACGACACTCGTTCTGGACTCACCAGCACATTCACCGATCTTGGTTAACAAGACCTCAACAACGGCCCCGCTTCGAATCGACAACATACTGATCGGAAAGAGCTTTTTCTAGAACTGCTGCAATTGACCGATCTCCGTAAGTTTTCGTTCGACGTGCCTATTAAGTCGATCGCAATGCATGGGTGGTCATGTGCACTGGCCTCCAAAAACGGAGGCGCACCGATCAGAATGGATCGAACACCATGTCCTCAGGCATCACTCTTACCGCCGCCACACGTCAGAACCTGCTCTCACTCCAGGGTACGGCCGACCTTCTCACGCAGACTCAGAACCGCCTCTCCACCGGCAAGAAGGTCAACTCGGCTCTCGACGACCCGACGAGCTTCTTCACCTCGCAAGCACTCTCCGGTCGCTCGGGCGATCTCGGCCAGCTCCTCAACGGCATCTCGAACGGCGTACAGACCATCCAGACGGCCAACCAAGGCATCACCTCGATCCAGAAGCTGGTCGATTCAGCCAAATCCACTGCCAACCAGGCCCTGGCCGACAAGAGCGCTGTCACCAGCGCTCTGGCTGCGACCGCCGCCACCGTGAGCGGCAGCAAGAGCTTCCAAGGTCTCGCCGGCACCGCCGACGGCACGCAGGACTTCTCCACGCTGGGCAAGGACGGCTCGATCGATATTTCGCTGGATGGGGGCACCACCAAATCGACCATCCGCCTTGACTCGTCCACCCTTGGCAATAACACAAGCGACCTGACCAAGGTTTCGGCCGGCCAGATTGTGTCGGCTATCAACAGCCAGATTTCGAATACAACTGCCTTGAAGGGTAAGATTTCTGCCTCTGTCGGGAGCGACGGTCGCATCAACTTTGCTACCACCTCTACCGGTTCAACGCAGAAGCTGTCCGTAGCTGGCTCCGCGAGCTCTACGCTGGACATTGGCTTCGGCAAAGCAGCGACAGCGAAAGTCGCGACGGTGACAGCTGCTGGTGCAAGCGTCGCCAGCGCGACCGATTTCTCGGGCGGTGGTTCTGCAGCCTTCACCATCAACGACGGCCTCAAATCAGTCTCGGTGAAGATTGACAAGAACAGCGCGACCGATGCCAATGGTGGAACTGTTGGAACCTCGGGTGATCAGACGGAGATTCTAGCTGCCATCAACAAACAGCTTAAAGATGGCGGATCTTCTGTTACCGCGAGTATCGACGCGAACAGCAAGCTTGTGTTCTCGACCCAAGATTCGGGTCCCGATGCACAGGTCACGGTGACGCCTGCTGCTGGCGGTGTCGATCTGGGCTTTGTTGGTGCATTTGCAGCTGTAGCAGGCACGGCTTCGGGAACTGGCGCCACGGCTGCTCTTACCGGTTCGACCACCGTTCCTGCGAACGTTGACCTTACATCGGGCAAGTCAGCGACCTTCACCGTCGGTAACGGAACGAATTCAACGACGTTCACGATCGATAGCACGAGCCTGGACTCCGGCGGCGCGGCACTCGGAACCAATCCGACGAAAGCCAAACTCTTGGAAGCCATCAATGCCAAGATCACCGCGGGTGGTGTTACTGGTATTACGGCAAGTGCGGCAACGGGCCTCGCCTTCACAGGCACGGGTGTGACAGCCTCTGCCAGCGCCGACACCATTGGTCTCGGGTTCGGTGCGAACGCAGCGACCACCGCCGGTACCTTATCAGCCGGTACCGGAACTGCTGCCTCCGGGCTGTCCTCGACCGGCTCGGATGCGACCGACGGATCTGCGAAAGCCGTCGTCAATGGCAACGTCGCTTTAACGTCCGCGACCAACTTGAGCGTCAAGAACTCGAATTTCACTATCCAGCTTGGTACTGGCCCAGCCAAGACCATCAAGATTGACAACACCACGGGTGCAAATGCATCGGCGACCACGAAGCAGGAAATCGTCGACTCCATCAACAAACAGATCGGTGCCGATACGGGTCTAGCTGGTAACGTCGTGGCGAGCCTCGATGCCAACGACAAGCTTGTTCTCAGCTCCACTGCTGCTGGCGCCAGCCAGAAGTTGACAATCCAGGCAGCACAGGGGGCGACGGCCTCTCTCAACGCTGATATCGGCTTTGGCCTTCAGGCTTCCAGTGTCGCGGGCCAGGGACCCGCGACTGCTATCTCCGGCTTCGGCAAGGATAGCACTGGCTCTACCAACAGCACCCGGCAAACCTTGGCCAAGCAGTTCAATGAAATTTTGAACCAGATCACCCAGCAGGCCAAGGATTCGAGCTACAACGGCATCAACCTGCTCTACCGGAACAGCGACGATCCGAGCGAGAACTCTTTGAAAGTGACCTTCAACGAGACTGGCTCTTCGAGCCTGACGATCGCTGGTTCCAAGCTCGATGCGGATGGCCTCGGCCTCACCGCCTCGACCGGTGGCTTCCAGACCGATACCGAGATCAACCAGACGCTGACCGCCATCACTCAGGCGACCAGCCAGCTTCGCGCCCAGTCCTCGACCTTCGGCTCGAACCTGTCGGTGGTGCAGAACCGTCAGGACTTCTCGAAGAACCTGATCAACATCCTCGACACCGGATCGGCCAACCTGACGAACGCGGACCTCAATGAGGAAGCCGCCAACTCGCAGGCCCTGTCGACCCGTCAGTCGATCGGCATCTCGGCCCTCTCGCTCGCCAACACGGCGCAGCAGGGCATCCTGCAGCTCCTCCGCTAAGGACGAGCCCGCCGCCGGCCCTCGGGCCGGCGGTTTCTTGATTCCACCGGACGGCAAAAAAAGAAGGCCGGGGCTCAGCGCCCCGGCCTTTTCTTCGTTTCGATGAGCGTGAGGCCTCAGGCGGTACGGTCGAGGGGGCGGGCAGTGGGCTTGGCGCGGGCCTCGGCGGCCTCGGCATAGGCGCGGGCCTTGAGCACGACCGGGTCCGGCAGTTGCACGACGATGTCGCCGGAATTCGGATCCACCTCCTGGTAGACCACCGCCTTGGTGTCCTGGTCGATGCGGATACGCGGCTCCATCGCAGTCGGCGCCGCCTTCGCGTCCTCGTCGGGCGCTGGTGTCCGGGTTCGACCGGCCTGGGAATCCGTACCCTGATCCTGGCTGCGGATGTCGACCCGCACCGCTGGCGCCAGGGGAGCCGGCGCCTGCACGGGCTGGACCGGGACAATGGGTGCCGGCGTGGCGCCGGTGAGGCGGGCCGGCAGCACGGCGCCGAGGCTTGTGATCGACATGGCACGCTCCTGCTTGCGGCTTATGCGCTATCCCTCAAGACAAGACCGGCGGCGTGAATGGGATCTTAAGGAATTGGTTCTGCAGGGCCTTTCTTGGGTCGCATGCTCAAGCCGATGCCAAGACGGCGCATCGAATTTTAACGAGTTCTCAGATCTCGACGGCGCCGGCGGCCCGTCCCATCCCGTGGGGATCGAAGGCGACGCTCTTGACGATGGCGAAGACGGCGCGGCCGGGTCCGAGGCCGAGTTCGTGCACGGAGGCGCGGGTCAGGCGGGCCGAGAGCACGGCGCCCCCGCAATCCACCTCCACCAGCACCGTGCCGTCCGCCTGGGGATGCAGGGCAAGTACTTGCCCGCTCAAGCGATTTCGGGCGCTCAGGCCGATGGGCTCGTCGAGGGAGAGCAGGACGTCGCGGGCGGGCACGTGGACGCGGAGGCCGGTGCCGACGGCCTGCGCAAGGCGCGGGACGAGGAGGCGCCCGGCCCGCCCCGAGAGGAGCGTCAGTCCGGAATTCGGGGCGTCGGCCTCCACCACCATGTCGAGGAGGGCGCCGGCCTCGGCCGCGTGGAAGGCGCCGAGATCGCCCCGGCGCAGGATGCCCTCGGCGGGTCCGGCGGCGGCGACGCGGCCGCCTTCGAGCACCACGATGGTGTCGGCGAGGCGCGCCACCTCGGACACCGCGTGGCTGACGTATACCAGGGGGATCGCGGACACGTCACGCAGGCGCTCGATCAGCGGCAGGATCTCGGACTTGCGCTCGGCATCGAGGGCGGCGAGCGGCTCGTCCAGGAGCAGGAGGCGGGGCCGCGACAGCAGCGCCCGGCCGATCGACACGCGCTGTCCCTCGCCGCCGGAGAGTCCGGCCGGTCGCCGGTCGAGGAGGTGCCCGATGCCCAGGAGCGCGATGACCGCCTCCGGCTCCAGGCCGGCGGTGTCCCGGCGTCCGCGGGCGAACCAGCGCCCATAGGCGAGGTTCTGCCGGACCGAGAGGTGGGGCATCAGCCGCGCCTCCTGGAAGACGGTGCCGATGCGGCGGCGATGGGCGGGCACCGCGCGGCCGCGAGGCGTGTCGAGCAGAGTCTCGCCGTCGAGGGTGATCCGGCCCCGGTCGGGCCGGGCCAGGCCGGCGAGGCAGGCGATCACCGTGCTCTTGCCCGAGCCCGAGCGGCCGAACAGGGCGGTGAGGCCCGGCGGGGCGGTGAAGGCCACGTCGAGGCGGAAGGCGCCGCGCGCCAGGGCGAGTTCGACCGCGAGCGTCATCGGCTCACCCCGCCCCGATCCGGCGGCCGACCCGGCGGGCCAGGACTTCGGAGATCAGCAGGGCCGCCATCGAGATCGCCACGGAGACCAGGGTCAGGCGCAGGGCCCCCGCCTCGCCGCCGGGCACTTGGGTCAGGGTGTAGATCGCCGAGGGCAGGGTCTGGGTCTCGCCGGGGATGTTCGACACGAACGTGATGGTGGCGCCGAACTCGCCCATCGCCTTGGCAAAGGCCAGCACCGCGCCGGCGAGGACCCCCGGCAGGGCGAGGGGCAGCGTCACGGTGAGGAAGACCGCGAGGGGTCCGGCGCCGAGGGTGGCGGCGGCCTGCTCGACGCGGGCATCGACCGCCTCCAGGGACAGGCGCATCGCCCGCACCATCAGGGGAAAGCCCATCACCGCGCAGGCGAGTGCCGCCCCGGTCCAGCGGAACGAGAGGACGATGCCGAGATCGGCCAGGAGGGCCCCGAAGGTCCCGCGCCGTCCGAAGGCCAGGAGCAGGAGGTAGCCGGTCACCACCGGCGGCAGGATCAGCGGCAGATGGACCAGCCCGTCGAGGAGCGCCCGCCCCGGAAACCGCCGGCGCGCCAGGAGCCAGGCGACGGCCAGGCCGGGGCCGAGGCTCGCCAGGGTGGCGACGCCGGCGACGCGCAGGCTCAGGGTGATGGCGGACCATTCCTCCGGCGACAGGCCGAGCCGGTCCAGGATCGCGGGACTCAAGGCCGGACGATCAGGTCCGGTTCTCGGCGCCGATCACCGAGAAGCCCTGGCGCTCGAAGAACACCCGGGCGGCGGGGCTGCGGAGGTAGGCGAGGAACGCGGCCGCATCCGGGTTGGTCGACTCCTTCGTCAGGGCGACGGGATAGATCACCGGCGGGTGGCTCGCGGCCGGGAAGGTGGCGACCACCCGGACGCTGGGGTCGGAGACCGCGTCGGTGGCGTAGACGATGCCGAGCGGCGCCTCGCCGCGGGCCACGAGAAGGAGGGCCGCCCGCACGTTCTCGGCCTGGGCGACCCGGCCCTTCACGCCCTCCCAGGCGCCGAGGCTCTCCAGCGCCGCCCTGCCGTACTTGCCGGCCGGCACCGCCGCGACGTTGCCCATGGCGAGGCGGCCGTCGCCCAGCGCCCGGGCGAAGCTGGCGGCGAGGCCGGGGCCCGGATCGAGTTCCAGGGCCACCGGCGAATCCTTGGGGGCGATCAGCACGAGGGCGTTGCGCAGGAGGTTCGACCGGGTGCCCGGCTTGAGCCCGTCCTTGCCGGCCACGTCGTCCATCCAGGCCAGATCGGCCGAGAGGAACAGGTCGGCCGGAGCTCCGGCCTCGATCTGCTTGGCCAGCGCGCTGGAGGCCGCGTAAGAGATCCGGGTGGTCTTGCCCGTTTCCCGCGTCCAGGCGGCGGCGGCCTCGTCGAGGGCGTTCTTCAGACTGGCGGCGGCGAAGACTACCACGGGCGTTTCGGCCCGGACAGGCGTCGCGCCGGCCCAGATCGCCAGGCCCAGCGCCGCCCCGAGCCACGTCCGCCGCGTCTGCATCATCGATCAGCCCTTCGTCTTCGGCCGGCACGACCCCGGGGAGGCCGTCATAGCCAACCCGCAATAGCCAAGGCGCCATAGCATGAATCCGGGGCAGGGATCCGGGCGTGGCGCGTCAGGCGCCCCGCTCCTCGTCCTCGGCGGGCGAGCGCTCCGAGCGGTGCAGGCGGCTCAGGAGGACCAGCATCGGCCCGGGCAGCGGTCCCGTCAGGGTCTCCGCATCCGTGAACCCCCCGCGCTCGCGCACGAGGCGACGGCGGGCCTTGGACTTTTCGGCGAGAACGACCGGCGTTCGCCCGCCGGCTCTTCTGATTTTCATACGCACAACGCACGCTCCGACATCGACGCGAGCCTGGAGAAGCCACAACAAACGCGGATCCGGCGGTTCCGTTCCGGCCAAGCTTGCGCGCGAGGTGGCGGCGGGACGTCGCGGGTGGTAGAGCCCCGCTCATGCTCGAAGGCCTGCCTCCCCACCGTCCGACCCACGTGCTGCGCCTCCTCACCGACGAGGGGTCGGCGCGCGCGATGACCGATCTCCTCGGTGAGATGTTCGATCCGACGCAGACGGCGGTCGCCGCCTTCGAGGCCGAGGACGGCCGGACCTGGCGGCTCGAGGCCTACTTCGCCGACGCGCCGGACGAGGCGATGATTCGCGACCTGATCCGCCCCGTGGTCGGGGCGCAGGCGGACGTCGCCAGCTTCGAGACCATCGATCAGAAGGATTGGGTGCGCGCCTCCCTGGAGGGCCTAAAGCCCGTTCGGGCCGGCCGCTTCCTCGTCCATGGCAGCCACGACCGCGACACGGTCCGGGTCAACGACCTCGCCATCGAGATCGAGGCGGCGCTCGCCTTCGGCACCGGCCATCACGGCACGACCCTGGGCTGCCTCCGGGCCTTCGCCGACATCCTCAAGCGCGGGCGCCCGGCCCACGTGCTCGACGTCGGCACCGGCACCGGCATCCTCGCCTTCGCGGCGGCCAAGGCCCTGCACACGCCGGTGATCGCCGGCGACCTCGACCCGGAGGCGGTGACCACCGCCATCGGCAATGCCCGCCTCAACGGCCTCGGGCCGGTCCTCCGGCTCTTCCAGGGCCCGGGCGTGCGCCACCCCCTCGCCGACCGGCCGCGCCGCTTCGACGTGGTCTTCGCCAACATCCTGGCGCGTCCGCTGAAGGGGCTGACGCCCTCCCTGACGGCGGTCGTGGCCGACCACGGCGTGCTGATCCTCTCCGGCCTGATCGAGCGCGACGTGCCGGGCGTCCTCTCGACCTATCGGCACCGCGGCTTCCACCTCGCCCGGCACGGGCTGATCGAGGGCTGGGCGACGCTGGTGCTGACGCGCGGCGGCGCGGCGGCGCGCCCGCGCCGGACGCGGTTGCGGCCCTTCTGAGCCCGGCGTAACCCTGGGCGCCATGACGCGCCTCCGCTTCCAGACCTTCGACGATCCCAGCCACCGCCACGGGGCCGCCCGTATCCAGGCCCTGCGCGAGGCCCTGCGAAGCGCCGGGCTCGACGGTTTCGTGGTGCCGCGCGCCGACGAGCACCAGTCCGAGTACGTGCCGCCCCAGGCCGAGCGCCTGGCCTGGCTCACGGGCTTCACCGGCTCGGCCGGCACCGCCGTGATCCTGTCCGAGGCGGCGGCCCTCGTCGTCGACGGGCGCTACACCCTGCAGGCGCCGGCCCAGGTCGACACCACCCACATCACCCCGGTGCCCCTGGCCGAGACCAGCGTCGCGGCCTGGATCGGCGCCCACATCAAGGCCGGCCAGGTGCTGGCCTACGATCCCTGGCTGCACACCCCCGACAGCGTGGCACGCCTGGAGCGCGCGGTGGCCAAGGCCGGCGCGCGCCTGCAGGCGGTGGACCAGAACCCCGTCGACGCGGTCTGGACCGACCGGCCGGGGCCGCCGGCGGGTGCCGTCGTCGCCCATCCGCCGGAACTGGCCGGCGCGTCCGCCGAGGACAAGCTCGCCCGGATCCGGACGGCCCTGGCCGAGGCGGACGATGCCGCCCTGGTGATCTCCGATCCGCACAACCTCGCCTGGGCCTTCAACCTGCGCGGCGGCGACGTGGCCCACACCCCCCTGGCGCTGGGCTACGCCCTGGTGCCGCGCACGGGCCGGGCCGCCCTCTACCTGACCTCGCCGCGCGTGAGCCCGGAGCTGCGCGCCGCCCTCGCGCCCCTGGCCGACCTTCACCCGCGCGCCGCCTTCGCGGACGCCCTGGCGGCACAGGCGGCGAACGCCGCGCGCATCCGCCTCGATGCCGCCACCGCCGCCGACGCCCTCACGCAGCGGGTCGAGGCGGCCGGCGGCGTCGCCGATCTCGGCCCCGACCCGATCACGGCCATGAAGGCGGTGAAGAACCCGGCGGAGATCGCCGGCACCCGCGCGGCCCATCTGCGCGATGGTCTTGCGGTGACCCGGTTCCTGGCCTGGCTCGATGCGCAGGGCGAGACGCTGACCGAGATCGCCGCGGTGGAGGCCCTGGAGGATTTCCGCGCCGCGGGCGGACTGCTCCAAGACGTCTCGTTCCCGACGATCTCGGGCAGCGGCCCGAACGGCGCCATCGTCCACTACCGGGTCAGCCACGAGACCGACCGGCGCATCCAACCCGGAGAGCTGTTCCTGGTGGATTCCGGGGCGCAATACCGGGACGGCACCACCGACATCACCCGCACGGTGGCGATCGGCACGCCGTCCGAGGCGATGCGCGCGCACTTCACCCGCGTGCTCCGGGGCCATATCGGCATCGCCCGCGCGGTGTTTCCGAAGGGCACGACGGGCGCGCAGATCGATGCCTTCGCGCGCCTGCCGCTCTGGGAGGCCGGCCTCGACTTCGACCACGGCACCGGCCACGGCGTCGGGGCCTTCCTGTCGGTGCACGAGGGGCCGCAGCGCATCGCCAAGACCGGGACGGTCGCCCTCGAGCCGGGCATGATCCTCTCGAACGAGCCCGGCTACTACAAGCCCGGCGCCTACGGCATCCGCCTGGAGAACCTCGTCCTGGTCGAGGCCCGCGACGTGCCCGGCGGGGAGCGTCCGATGCTCGGCTTCGAGACCCTGACGCTCGCCCCCTTCGACCGCCGCCTGATCCGCCCGGACCTCCTGAGCCCGGAGGAGACGGCCTGGATCGACGCCTATCACGCCCGGGTGCGGGCGGCGCTGGGGCCGGACCTCGACGCGGCGACGCGGGCCTGGCTGGAGGCGGCGACCCGCCCGATGGCGGCGGCGGCCTGACCCGGCTCGGCCGCGGCGCCGGACGGCGCTTGCGACCATCCCACGCCTTCCGGCGGAGCGAAAAGGCGGGAACAAGGGTTCTCGCGGCTTCGGGATTTTGCGCCCGTGGCGAACGGACGTAACCTGCACGCTTCCCTCTCCGAACAGGACTCTATGATCCGGCTTCTCGCCCTGGCGCTCGCGCTGTTCGGCCTCGCTCTGCCCGCCGCGTCCGCGCAGGGCTTCAAGGTGCCGGCCGACCTGGTGAAGGCGAGCCTCGTCGGGGAGCCCTCCGCGATCCGGCCCGGCGTGCCCTTCACGGTGGGCATCCGCATGGTGATGCGGCCGCACTGGCATGTCTACTGGCGCAATCCCGGCGATTCCGGCCTGGCTCCGGAGGTCGCCTGGACGCTGCCGGCCGGGTTCTCGGCGGGGCCGATCCAGTGGCCGAGCCCGAGCCGCATCCCGGTCGCTCACCTCATGAACTTCGGCTACGAGGACGAGGCCGTCCTCCTCGCCGAGCTCACCCCGCCGGCCGCGCTGGCGCCCGGCAAGCCGGTGACGCTCCAGGCCAGGCTGACCTATCTCGTCTGCGAGCGCGAATGCGTGCCGGGCTCGGCCGAGCTGCGCCTGACCCTGCCGGTGGCGCCGGGCGGCACCAGCACGGGCGTCGCGCCCGGTTCGATGATGCTGTTCGAGGCCGCCCGCGCGGCCCTGCCCGCGCCCGCGCCCTGGCCGGTGCGCTACGGCGCCGAGAACGGGCGCCTGCAGGTGCACCTCGCCGCGCCCCCCGGGCTGGCGGCGTCCTCCGTCGCCTACTTCCCCTATGCGGAGATCGCCATCGAGAACGCCGCGCCCCAGGAGGCGCGCAGCGACGCGGACGGGCTGCACATCGACCTGGCCCGCGGCGACAGCACCGTGGCGGCTCCCACGACCCTGCCGGGGGTGCTCACCTTCGAGGAGGCGACGCCGGACGGCCCGGTGCACCGCGCCTATGCCATCGGGGAGGCCCCGAGCGCGACGGCCGATGCGACGGCGACGGCCGCGACCGCGGCCACGAACGCGTCGGGCGCTGCCACCCCGGTGCCGGCGCCGGACGAGAGCCTGACCCTCTGGAGCGCGGCCGGCCTCGCCTTCCTGGGCGGCCTCCTCCTCAATCTAATGCCCTGTGTCTTCCCGGTCCTGTCGATCAAGGTCCTGAGCCTGGTGTCGCATTCCGGCGAGCCGGCCGGCCGGGTCCGGCTGCACGGGCTGGCCTACACGGCGGGCGTGCTGGCGTCGTTCCTGGCGCTGGCAGGCCTGCTCGTCGCCCTGAAGGGGGCGGGCGCCGGCATCGGCTGGGGCTTCCAGCTGCAATCGCCCCTGGTGGTGGCGGGCCTCGCCTACTTGCTGTTCGCCATGGGGCTCAGCCTGTCCGGCGTCGTGCATCTCGGCGCCGGCATCGCGGGCCTCGGGGACGGCCTGACCCGGCGGGCCGGCCTGGAAGGCTCGTTCTTCACCGGCGTCCTCGCCACGGTGGTGGCGACCCCCTGCACCGCCCCCTTCATGGGCGCGGCGGTGGGCTTCGCGCTGACGCAGGAGGCCGCCGTGAGCCTCGCGGTCTTCGCGAGCCTCGGCCTCGGCCTCGCCCTGCCCTTCCTCGTCCTCACGCTCTGGCCGGCGGCCCTGCGGCGGCTGCCCCGCCCCGGGGCCTGGATGGACACCCTGAAGGGGGCGCTGGCCTTCCCGATCTACGCCACCGTCGCCTGGCTGGTCTGGGTGCTGTCGCAGCAGGTCGGCTCGGCCGGGCTCCTGGCCGCCCTGGTCGGCCTCGTCCTGGTGGGCCTCGCCGCCTGGGCCTGGGAGCGCGGGCACGGGGCCGGCCCCGCCGGCAGCTGGATCGCGCGCGGCACCGCCGTGGCGGCGCTCGCCGCCCTCGCGATCCTCACCGTCGGCCTCGACCGGGACCGGGCCGGGCCCGAGACCGCGCAGGCCGCTGCGGGCGCCTTCACCCAGGCGCGCCTCGACGGGCTCCTGGCCCAGGGCAAGCCGGTCTTCGTCAACATGACGGCGGCCTGGTGCATCACCTGCCAGGTCAACGAGCGCGTGGCCCTGCGCGCCGAGGCGGTCCAGGCCGGCCTGAAGGCGCGGGGCATCACCTATCTCAAGGGCGACTGGACCAACCAGAACCCCGAGATCACCCGCCTGCTGGAGCGCCACGGCCGCAGCGGCGTCCCGCTCTACCTGCTCTATGCCGGTCCGGGCGAGCCCGCGGTGCTGCCGCAGATCCTCACGCCCGGCCTGGTGCTGGAGGCGCTGCAGGCGGTGCCCCTCGCGGCCGCGGACCGAAGCGCCGCCCTGACGGACGGGCGGCCCTGAAAGACTTCGCCGCCGGCAGGCCGGTCCCGGTCCGGACGGTCGCGGCCTGCGGCGGCACGGTTGAGTCCGCCTCTTAATCCTGGCGCTTGACGCAGAAACCGCCCTGCCCCAGCACGGCGGGATGAGCACCGATGCCGCGCCGCGCTGGACCGTCTTCCGCAACGGCGATTTCCGCCTCTTCGGAGCGGCCCGCTTCCTCACCGGCCTCGCCTTCCAGATGCAGGCGGTGGCGGTGGGGTGGTTCGTCTACGACATCACCCGCTCGGCCCTGGCCCTCGGCCTCGTGGGCCTGGCGAGCTTCCTGCCCGCCATGCTGTCGGCCCTGGTGACGGGCCACGTCGCCGACACCTACGACCGGCGCCTAGTGGCGGCCCTGGCCTACGCGACCCTGGCGCTGGCGGATCTCGGCCTGCTCCTGGCCGCCTGGCTCGGCACCACGACCCTGTGGCCGATCTACGGGCTCGTCGTCGTGATCGGCACCTGTCGCGCCTTCGCCAACCCGGCCCTCCAGGCCCTGCTGCCGACCCTGGTGCCCCGCCCCCTGTTCGGCTCGGCCATCGCCTGGAACGCCTCGCTCTGGCAGAGCGCCTCGATCCTCGGCCCGGCCACCGGCGGCTTTCTCTACGCCCTCGGGCCGGCGGTGGTCTTCGGCGCCGCGGCGGCGAGCTTCGCCCTGGCCAGCGCCCTCATCCTGGCGATCCGGTTCCGGCCCGCCGCCCTCGCCGAGCGCCCGCCCGTGACCTGGGAGACCCTCTCGGCCGGCCTGACCTACATCCGCACCCATCCGGTGGTGCTCGGCGCCATCAGCCTCGACCTCGTGGCGGTGCTCCTCGGCGGCGCCACCGCCCTCCTGCCGATCTTCGCCGCCGAGGTGCTGCATGTCGGCCCCCTCGGCCTCGGCGTCCTGCGCAGCATGCCGGCGGCCGGCGCCGTGCTCACGGCAATCGCCCTCGCCTACCGGCCGCTGCAGCGCCAAGCCGGGCTGCGCATGCTCCAGGCCGTGGCGATCTTCGGCCTCGCCACGGTGGGCTTCGGCCTCTCGACCTCCCTGCCCCTCTCCATGGCCTGCCTGTTCGTGACGGGGGCGGCCGACATGATCAGCGTGTTCGTGCGCCAGACCTTCGTCCAGGGCGAGACACCCGACGCCATGCGGGGCCGGGTCTCGGCGGTGAATTCGGTCTTCATCGGCGCCTCGAACGAACTCGGCGAGTTCGAATCCGGCACCCTGGCGGCCCTGATCGGCGCCGTCCCGGCCGTGGTGGCGGGCGGCCTCGCCACCCTCCTGGTCGCGGCCCTGTGGGGCCGGGTGTTCCCGGCCCTGCGGGCCCGGGACCGGCTCGTGCCGGCGGAGTGAGGGGGGATGATCCCTCCGCCGCCCCGTCGCCGATCCATCGCGCCGGCACGGCCGAGCTTTTCGACATGACAGCGGCCCACACGCAGGGGTAGAAATCCTGCGGGAGGGTGCGATGGCCGACATCAAGGTGGTTGCCGGAACTTGCGGGAAGGGCAGAGGCACCTACGAGGCGGGTGTTCTGACCGGCCCGGACGGGGTCGAGCGCTCCGTCGAGAGCCTTCGCACCATCGAGGCGCACGGCGCGATCGCGGGCGCCCGGAATTGGGGCGGGCAGGTTCTCGACGGCCTCAAGGGAAGCCTCGCCCTCGCCTCGAACATCGACCTGAGCGGCACGGCGCTGCTCGCCGCGACCGCCCTGACCGCGGTGTCGGCCGACGAATCCCAGCCTCAGACGCTGCTGGAAATCACGTTTGAGGACGGAAGCCTGCTGATCGCCCTGGCCGACCCGCGGCTTCCGGCGCTGATCGGCAACGATCGGGAGGTTCTGCGACGGGGGTTTGCGCGGGCCGCGCAGCGGGTGGCCCCGTCGGTCGATGGGCCGGGACACGCGGATGCGTCCCTGGCGACGACGGCGAGCGAGGCAGCCGTCGGCGCGGTCCAGGCCGTGACCGGCGCCGCCGGCGCGTCGCTGAGCTCGGCCTTGGGCTTCATGCGCCGGACCGTCGGCTCCGAGCGCGGCTGATCCGGCCGCCGCGCGCGGCGCGCCCTACTTCCCCGACAGCAGCGGCGACCAGGTCGGGTCCGACGCGTAGGACGGGGTCGGGACCGGCTGTTCCACCTTGCCGGTGATGTCGACCATGTAGAGCTTGCCGCCGCCCTGGCCGCCCGGATCGCGGAAGAACAGCACGTACTGGCCGTTCGGCGCGAAGGTCGGGCCCTCGTTGTGGAAGCCTTCCGTGAGCACGCGCTCGCCCGAGCCGTCCGGCTTCATCACGCAGATGGCGAAGCCGCCCTTGCGCTGGCGGGTGAAGGCGATGAGGTCGCCGCGCGGCGACCAGGCCGGCTGGGAGGCCGAGCCCTCGCCGAAGGAGAGGCGGGTGGGCGTGCCGCCCGAGGCGCTCATGACGTAGATCTGCTGCGAGCCGCCGCGGTCAGACTCGAACACGATCTGGCTGCCGTCCGGCGAGAAGGTCGGCGAGGTGTCGATGGCGTTGCCGTTGGTGATCGGCGTCTGGGCCTTCGAGGCCAGATCCATGACCACGATGTCGGCGTTGCCGCCCTGCTGCACGCTCATCACCAGGCGGCGGCCGTCGGGCGAGAAGCGCGGGCTGGTGCTCATCGAGTCGGCCTTGCCGAGCGCCTGCCGGCTGCCGGTCTCCAGGTTGATGACCTGGATGCGCGGCTGCTGGCCGGTGGTCTGGGTCATGAAGGCGATGTCCTGGGTCGCCGGGGAGTAGCGGGGGGCGACCACCGCGTTCTCGCCGTTCGTCAGCGCCCGCACGTTGGCGCCGTCCTGGTCCATCACCATCAGGCGCTTGCGCCGATGCTCCTTCGAACCCGACTCGTCCACGAAGGCGATGCGGCTGTCGAACCACGGCCCGAGGCCGGTGATCTTGGTGTAGACCGCGTCCGAGATGAGGTGGCCGGTGCGGCGGGCATTGGCCGGATCGGTGCCGTATTGCTGGCCCGTCATCTGCTGGCCCGAGGTGACGTCCCAGAGGCGGAACTCGACCTTGAGCTTGCCGGCGGCGTCGCGGGCGACGCGGCCCGTGATCAGGGCCTGGACTCCGGCCGCCCGCCACTTCTCGAAGCCGGGCACCGCATCGAAGGCCGGCGCCTCGGGGAATTTCGCCTTCTCCACCGGGGTGAAGTAGCCCGAGCGCCGCAGGTTGTTCGTCACCACGCTGGAGACGAGGAGCCCCAGGCTCGGGTCGCCGGTGAAATCCGTGACCGCGATCGGCATCGGCTGGAACGAGCCTCCGCCGATGCGCAGGTTGAGCTGGGCCGCCGCCGGGCTCAGGCCGAACAGGACCAGGGCCAGGAGCGCGAGGAGCGACGTCAGGCCCTTGGACACCGGGCTCTCGAGAAGACTGCGATGCATGATCGATTCCGTGGTCGTGGGCATGCGAGGATCGGGGATGGGTCCGGACGGTGCGGGTGAACGGTCGGCCCCGCCGCGCGGGGAAGGCGGGACGCCGACGCGGACGTCGTCCAAGGCTTCGTCCAAGACGTCCTCCAGGACGCCGTCACCGACCGCGCGGGTGCGCGGCGCGTGCAGGCGCGGCCCGGACGGGGCTGCCGCCTCACACCCGCGAGAACTCGAACTCCGCGTTGATGGCTTTCCAGTCGTTGTAGTAGGGCGCGTACTGGGTCGGGATCTTGTAGGGCGCACAGCGGCGCACCGCGCGCTGCGCCGCCTCGGCGATGGAGCGATCCACGGCGTTCGCCCCGCCGCGCATGATGCGGGGCTCGGAGGTGAGCGTGCCGTCCGGGTTCAGCCGGATGTCCAGCATCGGCAGCACCACGCCCTGGGTGGCGCCGGGCGGTGCCACGTAGCAGCGCTCGATCTGCTGCTGCAGCATGCCCACCAGGGCGTCGCGCAGGGACGGCGACAGGCGCTGGGCAGTGCCGGAGGCCGCGCCCAGGGAGGCGGTGCGCTGCACCTCGCGCCCGGTGGCGCCGGTGGATTGCGACGGCGCCTTCGAGGCGAGCAGGGAGCGGATGTCGCCGGCGCTGAACTTGTCGGCGAGCTCGGCCTGCTTCTTGGCCTTGGCCTCCCCGTCGGCCTTCGCCTTGGCATCGGCCATCGCCTTGGCCTTCGCCTTGGCGGCGGCATCGGCCTTGGCCTTGGCCGCCGCTTCGGCCTCTGCCTCGGCCTTCGCCTCGGCGAGCTCCTTCTGGCGCTCCGCGTCCGCCTTGGCCTTCGCCTCCGCCACGGCCTTCGCCTTGGCTTCCGCCTCTTTCTCGGCCTTGGCCTCCGCGTCCTTCTCGGCCTTGGCTTGCGCGTCGGCCTTGGCCTTGGCCTCGGCTCTCGCCTTGGCGGCGGCCTTCGCAGCTTCGGCCTTGGCAGCTTCGGCCTTGGCGGCCGCCTCGGCCTTGGCCTCAGCCTCCGCTTCCTGCTTCTCGATCAACTCGGCGAGATGCTCGCGCTTGACCGCCTCGGCCTTCGCCTTGGCGGCGGCCACAGCCTTGGCTTCCGCCGCGGCCGCCTTGGCCTCGGCCGCGGCGGCGGCCTTCGCTTCCGCGGCGGCAGCGGCTTTGGCCTCGGCAGCGGCGGCCGCCTTGGCAGCCTCGGCCTTGGCCGCCTTCGCGGCGTCCTTGGCCGCTTCCTTGGCAGCCTCCTTCGCGGCTTCCTTGGCGGCTTGCTTGGCCGCTTCGGCCTTGGCTTCCTGCGGGTCGGGCTCGCTGGAGCGCAGGGGCATCTCCTCGGCGCTCGCCACCTTCATGTCGGCGGGCCGCTTCGGGGGCGCCGGGGCATCGACCTTGGCGTTCTCGGGCTCGCGCTCCTCGAACTTCTCGGCGACGCGGTCGGCGCGCGGCTTGGCGTTGGGCTGGGGCGCATCGGCGTTGCGCTCGCCCTTCGTCAGCTCTGAATATTGCTGTTCGGTCATCACCTCGACGGGCACGCCCTCCTGCGCATCCGGCAGGGCGGGGGCGGCCACCGACAGCAGGGCGACCGTCAGCAGGCCGACATGCGTCACCGCCGAGACCCAGACGCCCGGTTCACTGCGCTTGAAGGGAATTCGCACCGCCGGGCCCGCTACTTCTGGTCCGGCTCGGTGACCAGGGCGACCTTCTTGAAGCCGCCGGCGGTCACGATCGCCATCACCTGGGCGACGCGGCCGTAATCGACCCGCTTGTCGCCGCGCACGAAGACGCGCTCCTCGAACCCGGACTTGGCCGTCTCGGTGAGCTTCGGGACGATGGTGTCGTCGGAGAGTTCGCTCTCACCGAGGAAGACCTGGCCCGACTGCCGGATCGACAGGGTCACGGGCTTGGTGTCGGAGTTGAGCGGGCTCGCCTTCGATTGCGGCAGGTCGAGCGGCACGCCCACCGTCATCATCGGTGCCGCGACCATGAAGACGATCAGCAGCACGAGCACGACGTCGATGAACGGCGTCATGTTGATCTCGTTGATGGCCGCGTGCCGGCGTCCCCGCCGACGCCGTCCGCCGCCACCCTGCGCTGCTCCGTGGGCCATGCCCATGATCGTTCCTCGGATGTGGGGGTGGGGTCAGGCGACGAGCGAGAGGCGCTCGTCGATCTGCCGGGACAGAATGGCGGAGAACTCGTCGGCGAAGCCCTCGAGCCGCGACTGGTTCTTGGCCACCGTGGCCTGCAGCTTGTTGTAGGCGAGCACCGCCGGAATGGCGGCGAAGAGGCCGATGGCGGTGGCGAACAGCGCCTCAGCGATGCCCGGCGCCACCACGGCCAGCGAGGTGTTCTTGGACGCCGCGATCGACGTGAAGGCGGTCATGATGCCCCAGACCGTGCCGAACAGGCCGATATAGGGACCCGCCGACCCGATAGAGGCGAGGAAGAGCAGGCGCGACTCGAGGCGCTCGACCTCGCGCTGGATCGTTACGTCCAGCACCTTGTCGATGCGCTGGGACAGACTCTGGATCTGGCGGCCGGAGCCCTCGAAGGAGCGCTTCCACTCGCGCATCGCGGCCACGAACAGGGCGCCCTGCCCCACCGGCTGCCGGTCGTTGAACGAGCGATACAGCTCCTCCAGGGAGCGGCCGGACCAGAACGCCTCCTCGAAGGCGTCCATCTCGGCCTTGGTGCGGCGGAACAGCAGGGTCTTGTCGACGATGATCGACCAGCACCAGATCGAGGCGCCGATCAGCCCGAGCATCACGATCTTGACGACGAAATGCGCCTGCAGGAACAGGCCGAGCAGCGTCATGTCGGGGGCCGGCATCGCCTGCATGGCATCGGCTGGGTTCATGACATGATCCTCGAAAAACCCCGCGCGGAGCCGTCACGGAACCGGCGGTCCGTCCTGCGCGCTTCAACCGGAACCTTGAGCGATTTCAAGGCTCAATGGCCCGCGAATCTGTCGAAAGTATGGGCCGGCCTTGTGCATCGCACCCGCCCGGCCTGACGGCAGTTAAGCACCCGGCAGGGTTAACATTCCCTTGCGGCCAGCGCGGGCGGAGCCCCGGATGCGTCCGACGAATCGGGATCTGCGCCACGCCTCACCGGCGCGGCCGCCCCTGCACGACTTGGGCTCGGCGACGGCACACGAACCGATTGACTGTGCTTCGACGAAGTTCTCCGTCGAAACCGAATCGAAACCCGCAGACCGACCTTCGCAGGTCACGTCCCGGAGCCCGGCTCGCGGTCGCCGCGCTCCGGCGCGAGCACCCGCCGCAGGCTGTCGGGAAGGCGGATCGCGCGGCCGTCGCGGACGCAGGCGACGACGACCTCGGCCTTCACCAGCACCTCGCCGCCCCGCCGAACCTCCTGCGCGAGGTGCATCGAGGCGCCCTTCATCGTGGCCGTCCAGGTCCGGACGTCGAGAAGGTCGTCCATCCGCGCCGGCTTGGCATAGTCGATCACCATGCGGCGCACGACGAAGTGCAGGCCGGCCGCGTCCCGGTGCAGGTCGGACTGGTCGCCCGCGAGACCGCGCAGGAGCTCGGTGCGTCCCCGCTCCATGAAGCGCAGGTAGCTCGCGTGATAGACGAAGCCCGAGAAGTCGGTGTCCTCGTAATAGACGCGCACCGCGAGGGCGTGAACGCCGGGTTCGGGCTGGGTCAACGTCGCGTCTCCCGGATTTGTGATGACGACCCCCGCGGCCCGCGCCTGGGGCGCCACGCCGCCCCCTGGCCGCGCGCGATGGCCCTCGCGCCGGGGTGGCCATCGCCCCTGAGCGGTTGGCCGCTCTAGCAGATTCCGGGGGGCGAGCAACGCGGGGTCACGAGACGCCGCGCGTCGGTGCCCACCGGTGCGGGTCGCCGGCGCAGGTTTCCGCGCCGACAGTGCGAAAATTCCGCCCGAAAGCTCGGACGAAAAATTAAGGCGTTCCCACGTTGATCACCCATAAGGCGCTCGTGCGCCGAGCCCTTGGCGCTCCTGGAAAGCAACGTCGAGACGCTCAGGGTCGATGTCTGTGCCGCCGTGGCGGTACAAGGATAGGATCATGCTTACGGCCAGCGTTCGGAGACGATCGGCTCACCTGGTGGCCGTGGCGAGAAACCTTTACGCCGGCTCCTTCATCTTGCTTGCGACCGCGGGTGGTGTTCTCGGCTTGGCGATCGCCGCGGGTGCGGCGCTGTTCATCGCGGACCTGCACGGCCGGGCCGTCGCCGATACCGAGCAGAACCTCGTCAGCCTCACCACCGTCCTGGCGGACCAGGCCGACCGGGCCCTGCAGGCGATCGAGCTCGTGCAGGACTCCCTCATCGACGAGATCCGGGCCGCCGAGGTCACCACGCCCGCGGCCTTCGCGGTCCAGGTCTCCTCGCGGGCCATGCACGACTCCCTCAGGGCCCGCACGGCGGCCCTGCCCCAGGTCAACGCCGTCACGGTGGTGGATCACACCGGGACCCTGCGCAACTTCACCCGGTTCTGGCCCATCCCGGACGTGAACATCGCCGACCGGGACTACTTCAAGGCCCTGGCCTCGGACCCGCTGCTGCAGCGCTTCATCAGCGAGCCGGTGCAGAACCGCGGCAACGGAAGCTGGACCCTCTACATCGCCCGCAAGATCTCCGCCCCGGACGGGAGCTTCCTCGGGCTCGTGCTCGGCGCGGTGGAACTGCAGTACTTCGCCGGCCTCTACGGCCAGATCGCACCGCAGCCGGACTACGTCATCTCGCTGTTCCGCACCGACGGCGTGCTGCTGGTGCGTCATCCCCACCGGGAGGATACGATCGGGCGCGGCTATGCCACGACCGGCGCCGCCCTGATCGCCCTGCAGAACAAGGCCGGCGGCGTCACCCGGACCGTCAGTCCGATCGACCGGCAGGACCGGTTCGTCGCCACCCGGACCCTCTCGAACTATCCGGCGATCCTGAGCGTCAGCCGAACCACCGCCGAGGCCCTGGCGCCCTGGCGCCGCCAGGCCACGGTGCTGGGCGCGGCCGCCGGGCTCCTCGACCTCGGGCTCGTCGGGCTCTTCGTGCTCGGCTGGCGCCAGGCCAGCGGCCAGGAACGCCTCCTGCGCGCCGAGGAGAGGGCCCGCAGCGAGCACGCGCTCCGAACGCAATATGCCCGCTTCGGGGTCGCCCTCGACACCATGGCCCAGGGCCTCTGCCTGTTCGACCAGGACAACCGGCTGATCGTGATGAACGCGCGCTACGTCGCGCTGCACGGCGTTCCGCCGGACCTGCGCCAGCCCGGCACGACGGTGGCGGCGATCCGGTCCTATCTCACGGCGAGCAACGGCGACCGGGCTCCGCCCTGGCCCGCCCCGGAGGAGGCCTCGCGGTCGCCGGCCTCCTTCACCTGGGATCTCGCCGACGGGCGGGCCATCGCCATCAAGCACGTTCCGATCCGGGGCGGCTGGCAATGCACCCACGAGGACGTCACCGAGCGCCGCCAGAGCGAGGCGCAGATCGTCCGGATGGCGCGCCACGATGCGCTGACCGGATTGCCCAACCGGGCCTTCCTGCGCGAGCACATGGCGGGCGTGCTGGCCGGCCGCGGCGGCGCCGGGCGGACGGCGGTGCTCTATCTCGACCTCGACGGCTTCAAGGGCGTCAACGACACGCTGGGTCACCCGGCCGGCGACGCCCTCCTGTGCCTGACGGGGCAGCGCCTGCGGGAGTGCCTGCGGGCGTCCGAATTCGTCGCGCGCCTGGGCGGCGACGAATTCGCCATCGTCCAGTCCGGGATCGTCGCGCCCGGGGACGCCGCCGATCTCGCCGCACGCCTCGTCGCGATGCTCCAGACGCCCTTCGCGGTCCAGGACCAGGAGATCGTCATCGGCACCAGCATCGGCATCGCCCTGGTGGAGCCGACGGACACCGAGAGCGACGCCGTCCTGCGCCGGGCCGACGTGGCCCTGTACCAGGCCAAGGCGGCGGGCCGGGGCACCTGGCGCTTCTTCGAGACCGACATGGATGTGGACCTCCAGCGCCGGCATCAGCTCGGGACCGAGCTGCGGCGCGCCCTGGCGGGCGGGCAGTTCGAACTGCACTACCAACCCCTCGTCGCGGCCGGGACCCGGACCCTCAACGGCTTCGAGGCGCTGCTGCGCTGGCGTCACCCCCGGGAGGGCCTGATCGGTCCGGCGACCTTCATTCCGCTGGCCGAGGAGATGGGCCTGATCCGGTCGATCGGCGCCTGGGTCCTCGCCCAGGCCTGCCGCGAAGCGGCGACCTGGCCGGGCACGCTCAAGATCGCCGTCAACCTCTCCTCCGTGCAGTTCGTCCGCGGCGACCTCGTCGAGGACGTGACGCGGGCGCTGATCGGCGCCGGTCTCATGGCGAGCCGGCTGGAACTGGAGATCACCGAATCGGTCCTGCTGCGCGACCATGCCGACACCTTCCGGATCCTGCATCGGCTGCAGGCCCTCGGCCTCCAGATCGCCATGGACGATTTCGGCACGGGCTACTCGAGCGTCAGCTACCTGCGCCGTTTTCCCTTCGACAAGCTCAAGATCGACCAATCCTTCGTCCGCACCCTTGGGCAGGACGGGGGCAGCATCGCCATCGTCCGGGCCCTGGTGGGCCTCGGCAAGGCCTGCAACATGGGCGTCGTCGCCGAGGGCGTCGAGACGGCCGAGCAGGCCGCCATCCTCGAGGCGGAGGGCTGCGACGAGTTGCAGGGCTTCCTCTTCAGCCGTGCCCTGCCGGCGCCCGACCTCACGGACATCCTGACCCGCCGGACCTTCGCCCTGCCGGATCGGACGGACCCGCGTTCCGACCGGACGCAGCATCGCGACGCGGCCTGATTCCCGGCCGCGCGCCGCTCAGGCGTCGGGGTCGTCGGGGTTGAACAGGCCGAACTGCCCGCTCGGTTCGCGCCGGGGCTCGGGAAAGCCCATGTGGCGGAAGGCGTGGGGCGTGAGCATGCGCCCGCGCGGCGTGCGCTGGACGAAGCCCTTCTGGATCAGGAACGGCTCGATGATGTCCTCGATCGCGTCGCGGGGCTCCGACAGCGCGGCCGCGATGGTCTCGATCCCGACCGGCCCGCCGTTGAAGGAACTCGCGATCATCGTCAGGTACTTGCGGTCCATCACGTCGAGGCCGGCCGGATCGACGTCGAGGAGTTGCAGCGCCCGGTCGGCGATGGCGCGGGTGACCGTCGGCGCATCGGCCACGATGGCGAAGTCGCGCACCCGGCGCAGCAGACGCCCGGCGATGCGGGGCGTCCCCCGGGCGCGCTTGGCGATCTCGTTGGCGCCCTCCGGCGACATGCCGAGGCCGAGTACCCGGGCGCCCCGGCTGACGATGAGCTCGAGCTCGTCGACGTCGTAGAATTCCAGCCGGATCGGGATGCCGAACCGGTCGCGCAGGGGCGTGGTCAGCAGGCCGGCGCGGGTGGTGGCCCCGACCAGGGTGAACTTGGGCAGCTCGATCTTCACCGAGCGGGCGGCCGGCCCCTCGCCGATGATGAGGTCGAGCTGGTAATCCTCCATCGCCGGATAGAGGATCTCCTCCACCGCCGGATTGAGGCGGTGGATCTCGTCGATGAAGAGCACGTCGCGCTCTTCCAGGTTGGTCAGCTGGGCGGCGAGGTCGCCCGCCTTGGCGATGACCGGGCCGGAGGTGGAGCGGAAGTTCACCCCGAGTTCGCGGGCCACGATCTGCGCCAGCGTCGTCTTGCCGAGGCCCGGCGGCCCGACGAACAGCACGTGGTCCAGGGCCGAACCGGTCTTCTTGGCCGACTCGATGAAGATGCTCATGTTGGCGCGCGCGGCCCGCTGCCCGATGAATTCGGACAGGCTCAGGGGCCGGATCGACTGCTCCAGGTCGTCCTCGCGCCGCTCGGGCGTGAGGAGCGATTCGGGAAGCGGCTGGAGGGTCGGCGATTTGGGCGCCGACGCCTTCGCGGTGGGTCTCGCAGGTTTGCTCACACGGACTCTCGGTGGGGGCGGCGGCGCCCTGTGTCCATCATCTGTTCTCTGGCTGGATGTCGCATAAAGGCGCCGTTCGCGCTACATTCTCCGCGCGGCCAAGGGCCGCCGCGAGGCGGGGGATTCGTCGTGGACGGTGCGTCGCAGGAATTCGAATGGATGGCCCTCGACGACTTCGAGGAGCTTCTCGCGGACAAGCCCCGGAACGAGCGCTGGGAACTGATCGGCGGGCGCGTGGTCCGGATGATGGTCGGCGCGCGCTGGGAGCATGCGCGGATCGTCCAGAACATCGCGCGGCGCCTGGGAAACCAGTTCGACGCGGCGGGCGGCAGCTGCCAGGTCTTCACGGAAACCTTCTTCATGAAGAGCCGCGCCCTGGAGGCGGCCATGCTGCCCGACGTGATCGTGGTCTGCGGCGACATCGCGCCGGGGGCGACCTCGGTCGACAACCCCCGTGTGCTGTTCGAGGTCCTTTCCCCGGGCACGGAGGCCCGCGACCGCTTTGAAAAGTGGCAGGTCTATCAGCGGCTGCCCGCACATTCAGCATTACGTGCTGGTCGCCCGGGACCGACCGCATCTGGAAGTCTACGATCGGGTGGACGGCGTCTGGCGGGGCTTCCAGGTGATCGAGGGTCTCGACGGCACGCTCGATCTGCCGGCGATCGGCGTCACCCTGTCCCTGCGCGAGATCTATCAGCGAGTCCTGGCAGACTGAGCGCCAGGCTCGCAAGCCCGGCGCGGTGGCAGACTGAGCGCCGGGCTCGCGAGCCCGGCGCGGTCCGGCTCTTACTCGGCTTCCGGAGCGATCGGCTCCAGGCCGCCGATATGCTTCTGGGCATAGAGCGGCAGGCCGATCTGGCCGATCAGCTCCAGCTGCGTCTCGAGGAAGTCGATATGGCCCTCCTCGTCCTCGGCCAGATCCTCGAACAGGCGCTTCGACACCCGGTCGTTGATCGAATCACAGTACTTGGCCGCCTCGAGATAGAGGGCCCGCGCCTCGTTCTCGGCGGCGAGATCGCACTCGATGATTTCCTGGACGTTCTGACCGATCCGCAGCGGATCGAGTTCCTGCAGGTTGGGGAAGCCGTCGAGGAACAGGATCCGGTCGACGAACCGGTCCGCGTGGTTCATCTCCTCGATGGATTCCTTGCGCCAGAACTTGGCGAGATCGATGTAACCCCAGTCGTTGAGCATGCGGAAATGGAGCCAGTACTGGCTGACCGCCGTGAGCTCGCTGCGCAGTCCCCGATTGAGGTACTCGACGACCTTCGCATCACCCTTCATCCGCCCAATCTCCCTTGAGGCACGTGTCGCCGGAGGGGAGCTTCAGCACCCGGAATGGGCGCTCAGGCGGCGATCCCCTCCTCCGCAGGCTGGACCTTGACCAAACTACAGGAGCTCGCGCAAGTCGCCGTGCATGCATGCCCGGCCTCATCGAGGGCGTTTTGTAGGATGTTGCGGATGGTCCGGGCGCAGCGCCCGCATTTCGGGCTGCACCCGAGGCAGGCCTGGACCTGGGCCGGCGTGCGCGGACAATCCGGGCCGCGATGCAGGCAGGCGCGCACGGCGCGATCGGACAGGACGTTGCAGGAACAGACGATCATGCGGGACCGTAACTCGTGCGTGGCTCGCGTGTCGGGTGAGGCCACCGGGTGAGGTTTTCACCCGGCCACTTCGTCGAATCTGAGGCGGTGCTGACGCCAGAGCGCAGAAGCTGAGCCCCCGCATCGGATTGGCGCGTAGATTAGAATAATTGAAAACTGCTTTACTTTCAGCAGGTTAGCTGCTTGCGCCCAAACTGGCAACGGAAACGGCGATCGTCAAGGGCACAATTCCGTCGCGCCCCAACGATCCCGCCGCCCTCAGCGGGCGAGCTCGCGCAATCCGAGCCGGATCAGGGTCTTGGCCTCGGCCCCCTCGCCCGCGTTCTTGAGGGCCTCGGCGATCGCCGCGGAGGCCTGGACCGGCGCGTAGCCGAGATTGACCAGGGCCGAGATGGCGTCGGCGACGGGCTGCGGCGCCGTGCGGGCTTCCACCGCACCCGACAGGGCGATCACCGCGGGATCGATGGGCGCGAAGGCCGGCGCCTTGTCCTTCAGTTCCGCCACGAGGCGGGCGGCGAGGCGCGGACCGACGCCGGGAGCCCGCGCCACCGCGCCCTTGTCCCCCATGGCGATGGCCGAGGCGAGGGCCGAGGGTTCGAGCACCGAGAGCAGTCCGAGGGCGACCTTGCTGCCGACACCCTGCACGGTCTGAAGCAGACGGAACCACTCGCGCTCGGCATCCGAGCGGAAGCCGTAGAGCCGGATCATGTCCTCCCGGACATGGGTCTCGATGGCGAGGTCCGCGGCCTCGCCGATGCCGGGCAGGCGCTGGAGCGTCCGGGCCGAGCAGTGGACCACGTAGCCGACGCCCTGCACGTCGAGGATCACGAAATCCTCGCCATAGGAATCCACCACGCCCTTCAGCTTGCCGATCATCGCCTCGCCCATCCCTCACGCCGCCGGATGCCCATCCGCCGGCGGATTGCCTACAGGCCGGAACGCCCGAGCGCCATGTGGTCCGGACCGTCATATGGTCCGGAACCCTGTGCTCCCGCGCGACGGCGGCCGGCCTGCCTTGAGGCGGCGCGGCGTTCGTGAAATCAAAGGCGCCCTGCCCGCCACTCACGGATGACCGCCTCGATGCGCCAGACCGCGCTGCTCCTCGCCTTCGGGCTCCTGTTCACCGCCGGCGCGACCCGGGCGGCCGAGACGCCGGCCGCGGTGACGCCGGCCGCGCCGTCCAGCGATCCGACCCAGGTCCGTCCGGGCGCCTACGTGCTCGATTCCGCCCATGGCAAGATCACCTGGTCGGTGAGCCACCTCGGCTTCTCGACCTATTACGGCCAGATCACCGACGTGACCGCGCAGGCGGTGCTCGACCCGAAGGAGCCGGCGAAATCGACCCTCACGGTCACCATCGGCACCGACAGCGTCAACGGCCTCGACGACCGGCTCAACCAGCACCTCAAGGCGCCGGACTTCTTCGACACCGCGAAGTTCCCCAAGGCCACGTTCACGGCGACCGGCATCGAGCCGACGAGCCCCACCACCGCGCGGGTCAACGGCGACCTGACCCTGAAGGGGGTGACGAGGCCGGTCGCCTTCGACGCCACCTTCAACCAGGCCGGGATCAACCCGGTGAACAAGGCCTACACGGTCGGGTTCGACGGACGGGCGGTGATCAAGCGCTCGGATTTCGGCATCAACGCCTTCCTGCCGCTCCTCGGCGACGAGGTGTCCCTGCGGCTCGAGGGCGAGTTCAAGGCCGTGGAGTGAGGCCGCGCTGCGACGGCCGCAGGCGTCGGTAGATCCCCGCCAGGAGGGCCGTCACCAGGACGAGCAGCGCCATGTCGATGAGGCTGGAGGCGAGGATTCGGACGGCCAGGACGACGGGGGGCAGGTCGACGCCGGCGCGCTCGGGCGCGTGCAGCATCCGGTCCACGAGACCCAGGGGCAGGATCGTGGCCACCAGGATCACGCCGATCCGGGCGGTCGATCCGCGGGTTAGCGCGAGCGTGCCGCGCAGGGTCGCGTCGGGGGCGCCGACCGCCAGGGCCGGCGCGAGCATGCTGGTCCGGATCTGCAGGAGCAGGAGGGCGATCCAGGCGAGCAGGCCGACGATCAGCGCGACCGGACCGAGCCTCTCCGGCGAGAGGCTTCGGTCCAGCACCCCGCTGACCAGGAGCCAGAACAGCTCGAGGGCGAGGAAGTCCTGGAACGGGCCCGCCCGGCCCTCGACGACGGCGCGCACGGAGCCGTCGGCGCCCAGGATGAGCCGGAACATCGCCATCCAGTAGGGGGCGAGCAGGATCGTGCAGAGGCCGTCGACGAGGAAGAGGTCGTCCTGGAAGCGCGCGGGCCGGGTCGGGTCGCCCATCAGCGTGTGGGCGGCCTCCTTGGCCAGGACGATGAGGAACGCCACGGTGGTGGCCGAGCCGAGGGCGCGGATCGCCGGGAGCGCGGACGTCACGCCGTCCCGCAGCGTCTCGCCGACCGGCAGCGCCGGCCGCATCGTTCCGTGGTCGGCCATTCCGTTCGATCTCCGCCCAGCGCGCGTTGCGCCCAGAGGCACTGCACAAGCGCCCGGGCAGAGTCCAGGGCGCGGCCGCGCTCAGTTGCGGGCCAGGGCCGCCGCGATGCGGGCCGCCGCCAGGCTGCTCGTCCCGGCCACCGGGACGTGCTGGCGCTTGAGGGCGTGGGCGCCCCGATGGCTGTTGTGGGTGATGGCGATGGCGAGCGCATCGGCGGCGTCGGCCACCTTGAACTCGGCCTTCGGCAGCAGGAACTTCACCATGGCCTGGATCTGGACCTTGTCGGCGTGTCCCGAGCCCGAGACCGTCTTCTTGATCAGGTTGGCGGAGTACTCGAACACCGGCATGCCGGCCAGCGCCGGGACCAGCAGCGCCACCGCGCGGGCATGGCCGAGCTTCAGCGTCGCCTGCGCGTCCTTGTTGACGAAGGTCTCCTCCACCGACACCTCGTCCGGCTGGAAAGCCCCGACGATGCGGGTGATGCCCTCGTAGAGCTCGCGCAGGCGCAGGGCGAGGGGCAGGTCCCCGTCCGAGGTGACGACGCCGCAATCGACGTAGGCGAGCTTGGTCCCCGTGGCCGTGACGACGCCCCAGCCGGTGCGCCGCAGGCCCGGATCGATGCCGAGGATGCGAACGGGAACGGTCATGCGGACAGGGTCATGGCTGGCGCGGCTCCGGGCGCGAACATCGCGCCGTGCGAGCGTTAGGGACATACCGTGAACGGAACGTTATGCCAATCCGCACCCGCGCGGTGCCGCGATCGGTGGCGCACCGGCGCGCCCTGCGGACCCATCCCGGAGGCCGCGAAAGTCAGATCAGCCCCGGGCTGACCATGCTCCAATACGGCTCTGTAACTGCTTCTTAGACTATGGGCCTGTATTAACACAGGACACCTTCCAGGCGGACGGGTTTCCTCGTGAACGACTCCCCGGCCCATCGCCCGAACCGGCTCCTCGGGCCCCTGGCGATCCGTGCGACCCTGGTCCTGCCGGCCGGGCTGGTGGCGCCGACCACCTGCGGGACCGTGGCAGTGATCGGTTCCCCCGGCCAGGACGTCGCCGCCATCGTCGCCCGCGCGGGCGGCACCATCCTGCGCCCGGGCGGCGGGCCCCACGTCCTGGCGGTGCGGGCCGGATCCTCCGACCTCGACGCCTGGTTCGCGACGGGCTGCACGCCCACCGCACAGACCTGATCGCTCCAACCAGACCCGACGACCTCGACCAGACCCGACGACCCCGACGCTCGCCTCTGGATCCGACCCGCCGATGACCAACCTCGACACCCTTCGGCAGCATTTTGGCCGCTTCCTCATCGGCATCCTCTGGCTGCACCTGCCGATCGTCGCGCTCGCGGCCTGGCTCGCTGGCAATCCGACCCTGGTGCCGTTGTCGGTCGCCGGCGCCCTGGCGGGTCTCAGCACGCTGATGTGGCGGCGCTCCGCCCTCGGCCTGGCAACCCGGCTGGTGAGCAGCCTGTCCCTGATCGGCATGGCGGCGATCCTGCTCTCGGCCCTGGCCGGACATCCGTGGCAGGTCGACCTGCACATGTACTTCTTCGCCTGCATGGCGGTGATCGTCGCCTGGTGCGACTGGACCATCCTGGTGGCCTGCGCCGCCGCCATCGCCGGCCACCACCTCACCCTGAACCTCGTGATGCCGGCCCTGATCTTCCCCGGCGGCGCCAAGAGTTCGGACCTCGCCCGCGTGATGCTGCACGCGGTCATCCTGCTCCTCGAAACCGGCGTGCTGGCCTGGGTCGCCCGCACCATCGCGACGACCTTCGCGGCGCAGACGGCCTCCGAGGGAGCGATGCAGGCGCAGATGGACCGCATGCGGGTCCTGGAATCGGAGAGCGCGCTGGCGCGGGCGGGCGCCGATGCGCAGCGCAAGGCCGCCATGCAGCAGACCGCCCACTACTTCGAGACGACGGTGAGCGACATCCTGGGCCGGGTCACGCGGGCGGCAGCGGCGATGCAGGGCACGGCCCAGGCCATGACCGGAACCGCAGAGGGTACGGCGGGACGCGCCGGATCCGTGGTCGGCGCCGCCGAGATGGCCGCGCAGAATGTCGGTCGCGTCGCCGGCGCCGCCGAGGAACTCGGCGCCTCCGTCGCGGAGATCGGCCGGCAGGTCGCGGATTCGGCCCGGATGGCCCAGGGCGCGGTGGGGCAGGCCGATGCCACCGGCCGCCTGGTTCATGCCCTCAGCACGGGCGCGGCCCGGATCGGGGACGTCGTCGGCATGATCTCCGGCATCGCCGGCCAGACCAACCTGCTGGCCCTCAATGCGACGATCGAGGCGGCGCGCGCCGGCGAGGCGGGCCGGGGCTTCGCCGTGGTCGCGGCGGAGGTCAAGGAACTCGCCAACCAGACCGCCCGGGCCACGGACGAGATCACCCAGCAGATCAACGCGATCCAGGGCACGACCGGCGAGGCGGTGACGGCCATCGAGGCGAT
The DNA here is from genome assembly GCF_002917135.1 of Methylobacterium sp. V23. Classification (NCBI taxonomy): domain Bacteria; kingdom Pseudomonadati; phylum Pseudomonadota; class Alphaproteobacteria; order Hyphomicrobiales; family Methylobacteriaceae; genus Methylobacterium; species Methylobacterium sp. V23. The sequence goes on along the minus strand of NZ_PDHT01000001.1, from coordinate 338,809 downwards.
CGCCGCGCAGATCCGCACCATGAGCCAGACCGCGGACGCCATCGCGGCGGCGGTGGACCAGCAGGGATCCGCGACCCGGGAGATCATCCGCAACGTGGCCGAGGCGGCGACCGGCACGGGGGCGATCACCGGCACCATCGGGGGCGTCGCCCAGTCGGCCGAGGCGACGGGCGCCGCGGCCGCCCAGGTGCTGGTCTCGGCCTCCGCGCTGGCGCAGGAGGCCGATCAGCTCGGCAGCGAGGTGAACCGCTTCCTCGAGACCGTGAAGGCCGCCTGAGGCGGGGGCCTTCGCTCAGCCCTGGAGCTTCTCCATCAGGGCGTCCGACAGGGCGAAGTTGACGAAGACGTTCTGGACGTCGTCCTGGTCCTCGATCACCTCCACGAGGCGGATCAGCTTCTCGCCGGTCTCGTCGTCGACCTCGATGGTGTTCTGCGCCTTCCAGACCAGGGCCGTGCGGCGCGGCTCGCCGAAGCGGGCTTCCAGGGCCTTCGAGACCTCGCCGTAGGCCTCCTGCGCGCAGGTGATCTCGTGGCCGGACTCGTCCGAGCGCACGTCGTCGGCACCGGCCTCGATCGCGGCCTCCAGCATGGTGTCGGCATCCGCGACCTTGGCCTCGAACTCCACCACGCCGACATGGTCGAACATGAAGGAGACGGCGCCCGTCTCCGCCAGGCTGCCGCCGGACTTCGTGAAGGCCGAGCGCACGTCGCTGGCCGTGCGGTTGCGGTTGTCGGTCTGCGCCTCGACGATCAGGGCGGCGCCCCCGGGGCCGTAGCCCTCGTAGCGGATCTCGTCGTAGCTCTCCGCATCGGCCCCCTGCGCCTTCTTGATCGCGCGCTCGATGTTGTCCTTGGGCACGTTCTCGGCGCGGGCGGCGATGATGGCGGCGCGCAGACGGGCATTCATCGCCGGGTCCGGCAGCCCGAGCTTGGCCGCGACCGTGATCTCGCGGGCGAGCTTGCCGAACAGCTTCGACCGGACCGCGTCGACGCGGCCCTTCCGGTGCATGATGTTCTTGAACTGGGAATGGCCGGCCATGACGTGACCCTAGACTGGTAGGAACGAGACCGGATCGCGGGGGCCATCTGCCGAGGCAATCTACCTAGGCCATATGCCAGGAGCCTATGCCGGGGCGGCGGGTCCGCGATGCCGGACGGAGCGGGGTTGGCCGGCTTATAGGCCGCGGGCCGCGCCCGTGACAACGCTGCGCCGCAGCGTGCGCGGCCTCGGGCGCGATCCCCCATGGCTATCCGGCGGACAGGGACTATCCTGGGGCGATGACACAGCAGGCGATCGATCGGGCACGGCCCGAAAGCAGCGGCAGGGATCTCCGGACCCGGCCCCGCACCGACGCGGGGTCGCCGCGATGGCTCAGGCTCGCGCTGACGGGTGCGCTCGGGATCGTCGCCGGGGCGATGCTGTTCCCGACCCGCGCCGAGGGCGCCCCGCGCGGACGCGGCGAGCCGCGGCGTCCGAGGCCCTGACGCCGACCCTCAGCCGGTGACCCTCAGCCGGTGACCTTCAGCCGGTGACCTGCGCGTGCCAGTCGCGCAGGGCGCCGACCGTGACGACGCCGTCCGGCCAGGCATATCCGGACAGGTGCCGATGGGGGGCGCCGGGCTCGCCGAGATCGGAGACGGCCGAGAACGCCCCGTCGAGGCGGTGGCTCTCGGTGTAGCGGCTGCGCGTGGCGATCACCGGCAACCCGGCATCCAGGGCCGAACGGATGCCGGCGGCGGAATCCTCGAAGGCGACGGCCTCCGCGGCCGGGACGTCGAGGCGCGCGAGCGCGAGCTCGAAGACGTCCGGGGCCGGCTTCTTGCGCGGCGCCTCGTCGCCGCAGGCGATGACGTCGAACGGGATGTCGCCCGCGGGAAAGTTGATCCGCAGCAGGGTGTCGACGTTGGGTCGGCTCGTCGTGCTGGCCACCGCGAGCTTGAGCCCGGCCGCCCGCGCCTCCGCGATCAGGCGGCCCACCCCGGGGCGCAGGCCGAGGCTGCCGCCCTCCACGAGGTCGCCGTAGCGGCGGGTCTTGCGGTCGTGGATCTCGCCCATGCGCGGGCGCAGGGTCTCGACCGCGTCGGCGTGCTCGGTCTCGACGTAGTGGCGCAGGCGTTCCTTGCCGCCCATCACCGTCAGCAGATCGGCGTAGCGCGCCGGAGACCAGGACCAGGGCAGGCCGAGATCCGCGAAGGCACCGTTGAAGGCCTGCCGGTGGAGGTCCTCCGTCTCGGCGAGCGTCCCGTCGACGTCGAAGATCAGCGCCCTCAGCATGAGAGGGGACCGCCTCCGACCTCCGCGGCACCCGCGCGGATCGCCGCGATCCGGTCCCCGTAGCCGGACGGCCCGCCCTTGAACACGGCATTGCCGGCCACGAAGGCGTTGGCGCCCGCGCGGGCGGCCAGCGCCACGGTCTCGGGGCCGATGCCGCCGTCGACCTCGATGTCGATGTCGCGGCCGGCGGTCATCGCCCGGATCCGCCGGATGGTTTCCAGGGTCGAGGGAATGAAGCTCTGGCCGCCGAAGCCCGGATTGACCGTCATCACCAGGACGAGGTCGACGAGGTCGAGGAGCGGCTCGATCGCCGAGGCCGGCGTCCCCGGATTGAGGGCGATGCCGGCGCGCTTGCCGAGGTCGCGGATCGCCTGGAGCGAGCGGTGGATGTGCGGGCCGGCCTCGACATGGACCGAGATCGCATCGGCGCCGGCCTCCGCGAAGGCCGCGAGGTAGGGGTCGGCCGGGGCGATCATCAGGTGCACGTCGAAGGGCTTGGTCGAGTGCGGCCGCAGGGCCTTGATCACCGCCGGGCCGAAGGTGAGGTTCGGCACGAAGTGTCCGTCCATCACGTCGAGGTGGATCCAGTCGGCCCCGGCCTCGGACACCGCGCGCACCTCCTCGCCGAGCTTGGCGAAATCCGCCGAGAGGATCGAGGGCGAGATGATCGGGCCGTTCATAGGGAGTTCCTCTGGAGCCTCGTGGCCGCGCTCAGGCCATGCGGCGCTTGCGCTCGACGAGTTGCATGATGATCGGGGTCAGGATGAGCTGCATGGCAAGGTCGAGCTTGCCCCCCGGGATGACGATGGAGTTGGCGCGGCTCATGAAGGAGCCCTGGATCATCGAGATCAGGTAGGAGAAGTCGATGCCCTTGGGGTCCTTGAACCGGATCACCACCATCGATTCGTCGGCCGTCGGGATCCAGCGGGCGATGAAGGGATTCGAGGTGTCCACCGTCGGCACGCGCTGGAAGTTGATGTCGGTCCAGGTGAATTGCGGGCAGATGGTCTGCACGTAGTCGGGCATCCGCCGCAGGATCACATCGGTCACGGCCTCGGTGGAGTAGCCCCGGAACGAGCGGTCCCGGTGCAGCTTCTGGATCCACTCGAGGTTGATCACCGGCACCACGCCGATCTTCAGGTCGGCGTAGCGGGCCATGTCGACGTTGTCGTCGACGACGCAGCCGTGCAGGCCCTCGTAGAACAGCAGGTCGGATCCCGGCGGGAACGCCTCCCAGGGCGTGAAGGTGCCCGGCTCGGTGCCGTAGAGCGCCGCGTCCGCCGCATCGTGGGCGTAGTGCCGGGTGCGCCCGCCCCCGGACTCGCCGTAGGTGCGGAAGACCTCCTCCAGCTCCGGCAGGAGATTGGCACGCGGCGCGAAGTGGCTGAGATTCGGCTCCTCGACCATCATGCGGCGCATGGTGTCGCGATCGTAGGCGTGAAACGCATCGCCCTCGATGTAGACCGCGCTGACATCCTCGCGGCGGAAGATCTGCTCGAAGGTGTTGCGGACCGAGGTGGTCCCGGCCCCCGAGGAGCCGGTGACCGAGATGATGGGGTGACGCGCCGACATCTGTGTGCGTGCTGTCCCGTGCGGGCGCGCTAGCTGCGCATCAGGCCGCGCTGCCCGAACAGGGGCGAGCGGCCGGCGGCGGCGTTGCGGCCATCGTAGTACTTGGCCACGCAGGCGACCTCGTCGAGCGAGCCGAAGATCAGCGGTACGCGCTCGTGGATGCCGGTGGCGCCGATGTCGAGGATCCGACGCTCGCCGTCGATGGCCCCGGCCCCTGCCTGCTCCATCAGCATGGCGATGGGCGCGGCCTCGTAGAGCAGGCGCAGGCGGCCCTGCGCGTAGCCCTTCCGGTTGTCGCCGGGATAGAGGAACACGCCGCCGCGCAGGAGCACGCGCTGGGCGTCCGCCACCAGCGAGCCGAGCCAGCGCATGTTGAAGTCCTTGTCGAGGGGCCCCTCCGAGCCGCGCAGGCAATCCTCGATATAGGCCTTCACCGGGCCGTCCCAGTTCCGGGCATTCGAGGCGTTGATCGCGTATTCCTTGGCCGTGGCCACCACCTCGATGCGCGGATGCGTGAGGCGGAAGGTCCGCTCGGCCCGGTCCAGGGTGTAGATCTGGGTGCCGTGGCCGAGGGTGACCACCAGGGAGGTGGCGGGCCCGTAGGTGACGAAGCCGGCGGCGATCTGCTCGGAGCCCGGGCTGGTGAAGGAGGCGATCGAGTCCGCCGCGCCGGCCACGACGGGACGGATGCCGAAGATCGAGCCCACCGCCATGTTCACGCCGATGTTCGACGAGCCGTCGAGGGGATCGATCGCCACGGCCAGGGGCGCGCCCGGATTGAGCTGCATCATGCCCTCGGCCTCCTCGGAGGCCACCACCGCCACGGGCGCGCCGCGCAGGGCTTCCGTGAAGCGCTCGTGCGCGAGGACGTCGAGGGCCTTCTGGACGTCGCCGTCGCTGTTGTGGTCGCCGGTGGCGGCGAGGTCGGCACCGCCGAGCATGCCCCGGCCGATCACCTCGCTGACATCGACCGCCGCCTCGGCGCAGGCCGCGATCACGGCCGCCGCGTCGGCGAGCCGCCCATCGGCCGCGACCGTCTTCGCGAGGCAGTCCGCGAGGGTGGACCCGAACTCCAGAGACACCGTCGACATGAATGTCCGTCCTTCTTCCATTCCTGGCCGGGAATCCGGCCGACTCGGTTGCCCGGCCAACTTGGTTGCCCGGCCGGCTCGGTTGTCTCGGCCGCCGGCCGCCCCGGCTGCCTTGCCGTCCCGACGGTTCGCCCTGCCCGACCTCGACGGCTCGGGTCAGGGCGCCGTGCAGGATCGGCGCGCCATCGCTTCCTGCCCTTGGCACGAGTGCCCCCGCGGGCACCAGTGCCCCCGGCGCATCCATGCCGCGCAGGTCCCTATGGTATCACCGAAAGAATTCTGAAAAAACTTGCGAGCGATTCCAAAAAAACTAGAAAAGCCTGATGCGCAACCTCTCTCTCAAGCAGCTCCAGGCGGTCGCCGCCGTCGCCCGCCTCGGCACCATGACGCGCGCCGCGCAGGAGCTCAACGTCACCTCGGCCGCGCTCTACGCCCGGATCCGCCAATTGGAGGAGGAGGCGGGCCTCATGCTGTTCGACCGGACGCCCACCGGGTTGAAACCCACGGATGCGGGCCGCGAAATGCTCTGGGCGATCAACAGCATCAACACGGTGCTGGAGACCTGTGCCGACCGCCTGGAAACCCTGAAGGGCGGCAGCAGCGGCCGCGTGGCGATGGGCGTGGTCTCCACGGCCAAGTACTTCGCCCCGGGCGTGATCGCCGGCTTCGTCGGGCTGCACCCGGCGGTGGAGATCAACCTCACGGTGGGAAACCGGGGCAACATGGTCGAGGCGCTGCGCAACTACGAGATCGATTTCGCCATCATGGGACGTCCGCCCCGCGATTTCGCGATCGAGGCCGAAATCTTCGGTCCGCACCCCATCGTGATCATCGCCGGCCCGCATCACCCCCTCGTGGGCCGCACCGGCCTGACCCGGGCCGAGCTCGCCCAGGAATCCTTCCTGGTCCGCGAGGAGGGCTCGGGCACGCGCACGGTGTTCGAGGAATTCATGGCGGGAGTCATGATCAAGCGCGCGCGGCTCGGCATCGATTCCGGCTCGAACGAGACCATCAAGCAGGCGGTGATGGCCGGGCTCGGCATCGCCCTGATCTCCGCTCACACGGTGGCGGCCGAGCTCGAGAGCGGGCGCCTCGCGGTCCTCGACGTCCAGGGCCTGCCGATCCGGCGCGACTGGTACGCGGTGCGCCGGGCCGACAAGGTGCTGGGGCCGGCGGCCGCGGCGTTCTGGGACTACATCGCCAAGGATGGCGGGCGCTGGCTGCCCCAGCTCCGGCTGTCGCCGAACCCCTCCCCCGTCACCGCGGAGTTCGAGGCATGAGCGCGGCCGGTGTCGTCATCGTTGGCGCCGGCCAGGCCGGCTTCCAGGTCGCGGCCTCCCTGCGCGAGGCGGGCTTCGCCGATCCCGTCACGCTCCTGGGCGACGAGGGCCTGCCCTATCAGCGGCCGCCCCTGTCGAAGGCCTACCTCGCCGGCAAGACCGATGCGGTCGGCCTCTGCCTGCGGCCCGCTTCCTACTTCGACGAACATCGCATCGCGCGGCGATCCGGCGTCGCCGCCACGGCGATCGACCGGGCGGCCCGGCAGGTGCGCCTCAGCGACGGCGGCAGCCTCGCCTACGACCATCTCGTCCTGGCCACCGGCGCGCGCAACCGGACGCTGCCGGTGCCGGGCCACGACCTCGCAGGGGTGTACCAGCTGCGCTCGCTGACCGACGCCGACGCGCTGAAGGCGGCCCGCGGGGCGGCGCGCGCCATCGCCATCGTGGGCGCCGGCTTCATCGGGCTGGAATTTGCCGGCATCTGTGCCGGGTCCGGCCTCCCCGTGACGGTGATCGAGGCCGCGGACCGGCCCATGGCGCGGGCGGTCTCGGCCGAGACCGCCGCCTTCTTCACGCAGGCGCACCAAGGCGCCGGTGTCCGCTTCGCGTTCGGGGCCGGGGTGCAGGCGCTGGAGGGCGAGGCGGGCCGCGTGGCGCGGGTCCGGCTCGCCGACGGATCGGCGATCGACGCCGATCTCGTCCTCGTCGGCATCGGCGTCGTTCCGAACCAGGACCTCGCCGAGGCGGCGGGCCTCGCCGTCGGCGACGGCATCCACGCCGACCCCTTCCTGGCGACCTCCGATCCGGCGATCTCTGCCCTGGGCGACTGCGCCCGCGTGCCGAGCCGCTTCGCGGACGGGCAGGCGCTACGCATCGAATCGGTGCAGAACGCCGTGGATCAGGGCCGGTGCCTCGCCGCCCGGCTCACCGGGCGCCCAACCGCCTACGCGGCCGTGCCCTGGTTCTGGAGCGACCAGGGCCCGCACAAGCTGCAGATCGCCGGCCTGACCCGGCCCGACGATGCCAGCGTCGTCCGTCCCACCGCGGGCGGCCTGTCCGTGTTCCGCTTCCGCGACGGCCGCCTGAGCGGCGTCGAGACGGTGGACCGGCCGGCCGACCACATGGCGGCCCGGCGCATCCTGAGCCTCGGGCTGCCGCTGACGCCGGAGGCCGCCGCCGATCCGGCCCGGGACCTGAAGGCGCTCGCCAAGGGCGCCTAGCCTCCGGCCCGGCGACCGCAGCGGGCTCAGGCCTAGCGGTCGTTCTCGGTGTTGAGAGCGCCCAGCCGCGTGCCCTCGTCGCGCCCCTGCCCGCTCAGGCGGACCCCGTCCGACCCGCCTTCCCGGCTGAACACCACGCCGTGGGTCATCAGCGCGCTGCGCAGGGCCTCGATCTGTCCGGACGGCTGCTCCCGGCCACCCGATTCGAAGTCGCGCACGAAATCCGCCCCGAGCCCGAGCCGGCCCGCGAGATCGGCCTCCGACCAGTTCAGGAGGGCGCGGGCCGCCCGCGACTGCGCCGGGGTGATGGTGTTCGGGCCCGTGGCCTCGGGCTGCAGGCCGCTTGGGGTTCCCTCGTCCGATCCCGTCACCGCATCAACTCCCTGCTCTACGCTCTGCCGGACAACGGGAACACGGGCGGTTCGTTCAATGGAAACCGGTCCGGGGACGGTTAACGGGGGATCGCGGCCGCATCCCGTCGAATCCCGTACAGGCGGTCTTGACCATATTTGTGCTGGAATCTTATCCGATTGGCCGCAGGGCCCGTCCTGTTCCGAGCGGTTCCGTGCGCATCACCCGCGCCGAGCGCCGAGACGGGCCGGCCGGGTTGCAACGTTCGACGCGACGCGAAGCGCGCTTGAAAGGGGGCCAGACGATGAGAGCGATCCGAATCGCCATGGTGGCCGGCGCCATCGCGGCCGGGACCGTGACGGGAGCCATGACCACGGCGGCGACCGCCCAGATGGGGAACAACGTCACGGGCTTCGGCCGCGAGGGCCGCGAGAAGCCCGAGAAGAAACAGTACGTTCCGGCGGCCAAGCCCCAGGAAAAGATCTTTCCCCTCGATGCCACCTGGACGGCGGTGAGCCTGAACGGCAAGCCCTTCGGCGGCAACGACCGGCCGAGCTTCACCATCGACAAGCAGTACCGGGCGCGCGGCTACGGCGGCTGCAACACCTTCGCGGCCACCGCCTTCCCGCTCAAGGAGCAGCACCTCGCGGTCGGCCCGCTCGCCCTGACCAAGAAGCCCTGCGACAAGGGCCTCGGCGCCAGCGAGCAGGACTTCTTCATCGCCCTGCGCACCGCCGGGCAGTGGGACCTGGTCGGGTCCCAGCTGGTGATCAAGAGCCAGAAGGGCGAGCTGCGCTTCGACCGCGCGCTCTGAGCCCTGCCACGGTGACCCCTCCGTCGGTTTTAAGCTTCCATTGACGACGATCCGCGGTCGCGACCGCGGATTTACCCGCCCTTCAAGCCGCACCGTGCCTCCTGATCCCGGCCGCCGAGCGTTTCGGCGGATGGGGAGAACGCGATGGGCACCAGGGTGGAATGGACCACCGGCAGCAACGGCCTCCGGCCCGGCCTGCGCGAGGAGACCCGCTACACGTGGCCCCAGGGGCTCCATGCGGGCGCCGCGATGATCGCCACCGCCAGCCCGGTCGTCGCCACCATGGTGATGCTCTGCGCCGCCCTGTTGACGCACTGATCCCGGCAGAGGCCGCTGGACCGTCGGCGGAAGAAATAAGTTCTCCATTTCCGCACCGCCGCAGGTGAAGACTACTCCAAGTCGGCAGCTTCGTTGCCGACGGAGAAGGATTGTCTTTGACCTCGGTCTTTGTCGATTGCCTCGACAGAAACGACACGATATCTCCCGGCCCTGAGTTCGTTCCAGGCAAACTTCGGCGCGCCGTTGCGCCGGCCTCCGGAACGCAATCCTCACGCTGTTCAGGAGAGACCTATGGCCGAGTCCCAGAGCCCCGCCTCGACCCGCACGCCGGGCCACGGCCACATCTTCGGCTCGATCACCGAGACCATCGGCAACACGCCCCTGGTCCGTCTCAACCGGATCACCAAGGAACACGGCGTCGACGCCGAGATCCTGCTCAAGCTCGAGTTCTTCAACCCGATCGCGAGCGTGAAGGACCGCATCGGCGTCAACATGATCGACGCCCTCGAGGCCTCCGGCAAGCTGAAGCCCGGCGGCACGCTGGTGGAGCCGACCTCCGGCAACACCGGCATCGCCCTCGCCTTCGTGGCGGCCGCGCGCGGCTACCGCCTCATCCTGGTGATGCCCGAGACCATGTCCCTGGAGCGCCGCAAGATGCTGGCCTTCCTCGGCGCCGAGCTCGCCCTGACCCCCGGCCCGCAGGGCATGAAGGGCGCGATCGCCAAGGCCGAGGAACTCCTCAACGAGATCCCGGGCGCGATCATGCCCCAGCAGTTCTCGAACCCCGCCAACCCCGAGATCCACCGCAGGACGACGGCCGAGGAGATCTGGAACGACACCCAGGGCCACCTCGACGCCTTCGTGGCCGGCGTCGGCACGGGCGGCACCATCACGGGTGTCGGCTCGGTGCTGAAGCCGCGCCTGCCCGGCCTGAAGATCGTCGCCGTCGAGCCGACCGACTCGCCGGTCATCTCCGGCGGCCAGCCCGGCCCCCACAAGATCCAGGGCATCGGTGCCGGCTTCATCCCCGACAACCTCGACAAGGCGATCATCGACGAGGTCATCACGGTCTCGAACCAGGAGGCCTTCGACACCTCGCGTCAGCTCTCGCGCCTCGAGGGCATTCCGGGCGGCATCTCCACCGGCGGCAACGTGGCCGCAGCCCTGAAGCTCGCCGCACGCCCCGATTTCCGCGGCAAGCGCATCGTCACCGTCGCCTGCTCCTTCGCCGAGCGCTACATCTCCTCGGCCCTCTTCGACGGCCTCTGAGACCCGCGCGGGCGGTCCGGGCCTCGCTCCCGGATCGCCCGAACGTCGCGTATCCGGCTCGCGAGCCCTGACCCGCGAGGCTCGGCCCGAGAGCCGCCATCATGTCCACCGCCCTCTACGCCCTCCGCCGCTGGGGGCGGCGCCCCGCCATCCGCGTCGGCGCCTTCAGCGTCGGCGGCGTCGCGGCCGCCCTGGTTTCGGCCGTCCTGGCGCCAATGGTGCCGGCGGACCTCGGCGCCTCGATCGGGGCCGACGCCGTCGACCAGATCCTCTCCGTCCTGGCGACCAGCATGCTGCCGGTGGCGACGTTTTCGCTCTCCACCATCGTGCAGGCCTATGGCGGGGCCACCAACACCGTCACGCCCCGCGCCGTGACCCTGCTGATGCGCGACACCCGTGCGCAGACGGCCGTCGCCAGCTTCATCGGCGCCTTCGTCTACAGCGTCGTCGGCCTGATCGCCCTCAAGACCCATTTCTACGGCAGCCAGGGACGGGTGATCCTGTTCGGCCTGACCCTGCTGGTTCTCGTCAGCGTGGTGGCGACGCTGGTTCGCTGGATCGACACCCTGTCGCATCTCGGCCGGGTCGGCGAGACCATCGACGCCATCGCGGCGGCGGCCGGCGAGGCCGTGCGGCGGCGCGCCGAGGCCCCCTATCTCGGCGGTCTGCCCTGGCAGCCGGCGCCGCCCGGCGCGGCCCGGATCGCCGCCGCGGGGACGGGCTACGTCCAGCACGTCGACGCCGCCCGCCTCGACGCCCTGGCCGAGGCGCACGGCCTCACCCTCCACCTTGCGGCCCTGCCGGGCACGTTCGTCCACCCCAAGCGACTCCTGGTGGAGGTCGACGGAGCCGTCGACGCCGCCCTGCGGGACCGGATCGCCGCGGCTTTCGTCGTCGGCGACCGGCGCAGCTTCGACGACGATCCGCGCTTCGGCCTCATCGTCCTCGCCGAGGTGGCCCAGCGCGCGCTGTCTCCGGCGGTGAACGATCCCGGAACCGCCGTCGATGTCATCGGCACCCTGGTCCGCGTGCTCGGCCTCTGGGACGCGCGCCGCGCCGCCGCGCCCGAGGCGCGGATCTATCCGCACCTGCGCGTGCCCGGCCTCAGCGCCGACGACCTTCTGGCGGATGCCTTCGATCCCATTGCCCGCGACGGCGCGTCGGACGTGACGATCGGCCTGCGGCTGCAGAAGGCCCTCGCCGTCCTCGCGGATCTCGGAAGTCCAGCCGTCCGGGCGGCCGCCGGCGCCCAGGCCGACTTGGCGCTCCTGCGCGCCGAGGCGGCGCTGCCCCTCGCCACCGATCGGGCTCGCCTTCGCGAGGCCCGGGCCACCTGGAGCGAAGCAACCTCGGGGCCGGCGCCGGGTTGAGCCTCCAACATCAGGAGGACATCATGACCGACGAGCCGCGCGCCGCCAGTGCGCCGAAGGAGAGCGACGCCGACCGCAACGGCGGGACGCCCGCGCAGGGCGCGGCCTCCGGATCCGGACAGGTGGTGCAGGGCGGGGAAACGCAGCCCGCGAGCCTGGAGGCAATCGGCGCGGCCGCGCGGAAGACCGAAGCTTCGGGTGCGACCCGGGAAGCCCTCGACCGCGCCACCGCGCCCAACGGCCAGGATGCGGGGGAATAGACATGCCGAACGATCACATTCCCATCGTAGGCACGCGCAAGCCCGATTCCGATGTCGGCAAGCCGGGCGACCCGGCCGTCGCCGGCGGGGGTCAGTCGGCCGATCAGGCCGCGATCACCCGGCAAGGTCCCGGCGGCGAGACGGATACGGCCCGCAACGCCGCCTGGGACGGCGCGCCGAAGGGACGTAATCCCACCCCGGCCGGCGGCTCCTCCGACGGACAGTCCGACCGGCCCCGTTCGCCCCAAGCCAACCCCAAGGCCAGCCCCAAGGCCAATCCCAAGGAATGATGCGATGACAGGCTCCGACGACAAGGATCCGCCCAAGGACAAGCCAGCCAACACGGCGCCCGACGCGGTGATGGATCCCAACGAGAAGACCGACGGCAAGCCCGGCCAGGGTCCGAAGGGCGGTGCCCAGCCGGACGGCGAGACCGATCCCGGCGGCGGCTAGAAGGCGTCTCCGGTCGCGGGCCCGGCCCGAGCGCTGCACGGCCCTGAACAAGGCCCGCGCCCCCGGCGTTGAGCCAGGACCCGCGGCCTGGAGACTCGACGATGCACACCGGCGATCATCGCGCCATCATCATCCTGGTGGAGGAGGAGCAGGACCAGCGCCGGGTCATCGCGGGGCTCCTCGACGCGGCGGGCTTCGCCGTCAGGGCGACTGAGACGACCGACGAGGCCCTCCGCCTGCTGGAGGCGACCCCGGACGCGGCCGGACTCGTCACCGACGCGCACGTGCCCGGCGGGATCGACGGCTGGGAACTGGCGCAGCGCGCCCGCGCGCGGAGACCCGGCCTCGCGGTGATCCTGATGTCGGGCCATTCGGATCCCAGCTCCGGCCCGCTGCCGGAGGGCGCGGCATTCGTGCTCAAGCCGAACGTGCCGGCCAGTCTCGGTGCAACTTTGCGCGAGATGATCGGCGAGACCTGACACGGCCCGCCCCCGTTTCAACTGGGTCTCGGCCTCGGCCTCGGCACCGGTCCGCGCTCGGAGCGTCGTCGCCGGAACCCGCGGCAATGCCGCCGTCGGAACTCAACGAACTGGTGAGAAACGCGCGGTATACAGGGTCCGACATACGCGATGCGCGCCGAGGTCGCGCGATCCAGACAGGGAGATTGCGGGTGAGTGCCGCTTCAGCGTCATCGATCCGGGCCGCGGCGCCCACCGACCGGCTGCCCGAGCTGTCGCGGCTGGCCGCCCTCTTCGCGCGGACCGTGCTCGACGCCCAGATCCAGGGCCGTCCCGTCCCGGACGACCAGATCCGCTTCCTGCTCGACGCGGCCCTGCTCCTGAACGAGTACGGCGCCGAGCTGCCCTCCCCCCTCGATCAGATCATGCAGGATGCCAGCGCGCCGAAGGCGCCCGAGCCGTCGGACGACCGGCCTGCGCCGGACGTCCAGGACGACGATGCCGGCCGCCTCGCCTGGCTGCTGCGCCCCTTCCAGGGATTGAAGGGCTGAGGACCGGGGCTCAGGGCAGGGTATAGCCCGGCTTCTTGAACAGGGTCTCCGGCCGGCCGACGATCTCGGGCCGGTAGACCTGCGCCTCCCAGTCCGCCTGGGCCACGTCCTCGATCGACACCGAGATCGCCCGCTCGGCGGTGCCGGCACTGGCCATCAGGGCCGCCGCGATGGCCTCGGCCATCTCCGCCTTCTGCGCGTCGGTCTTGCCCGGGTACATCTTCACGGTCACGTGCGGCATGGCGATTCGGTCCTGACGGCGGCGGGATGGACGGGAGACCGCCCGTCATGCGGTCGCGGGGGTCCATGACAGGACCGGAGCGGACGGACAAGATCCGGAAGCCTCTCTCTGCGGCCCACGCCGATCGGGCAAAACAGCATCGATCGACGGTGACGGGCCCCTGATGCTCCGCACGTCCTCGACCGGACGCATGTGGGGACCCGGTTTTCGAGCCAAGGTACCCATCGGTCACGCAACCCTTGGGATTGTACGATGATCGAGTACCCGGCACAGGTTGTACAAGCTCGCGGACGGGTTCATGGTCGCCCGGGATCAAGCCGCCGTGGCGGTATCGTGATTCTGCCAAGTGGACTGAAGCACCATGAACTATCACGGCTACCTGGACAAATTCGCGGTCGTCGGACGATGCCTCTATGCCGAGGGCTGGGCCAATCGCTTTGAACCGGAACTGTATTACGACGGCGAGCGACTGAGGACAGAGCATCAGACCGTCCCGCGGCCAGACCTTACAACGGTATTCGGACCCGACGCAGTCAATTGGGGCTTCGTCCTCGTGGCGATCGTTCCCCACCTGCACGTCGACCGGTCGAAGTTCACGCTGCGGTTCAGCGAAGGCTTCATCTTGAAAGACCCATCGGGAGGGTTCTCCAATCCTGGGGACAGGCTTTTCCAAGTGATGGTTGATCGCTTCCGCGGGGAAGTTGCCGAGCGTCGGGGAAGCATGCTGGAAATCGGCAGTCGAGCGCGCAGCGGCGTCAGCTATCGTTCCTGGTTCCCGGCCGACATCGAGCACCTCGGAATCGACATCACGGACGGGCCGAATGTCGACGCCGTCTGCGATGCGCATCATCTCAGTCGGCGCGTCGATCGAACCTTCGATTTCGCGTTCTCGATGGCGGTGTTCGAACATCTCCTCATGCCGTGGAAAGTGGCGTTGGAGATGAACAAGGTGCTTCGTCAGGGTGCCCTGGGGCTCATCATCTCGCACGCCGCGTGGCCCCTGCACGAGGAGCCCTGGGACTTCTTCCGATTCTCGAAGGAGAGTTGGCGGGGAATCTTCAACGCCCATACCGGGTTCGAGGTCGTGGATGCACAGTATCGCTATCCTGCCTCCATCGTACCGGACTACATCAACGATTCGAACTTCCAGCAGATGAGCCTCGGGCCGACCTACCTCCTCAGCGGATGCATCGTCCGGCGAACGGGTCCTGCCGAGGTCGCGTGGAACGCGGAGGTCGCGGATATCTACGACCTGTCCTATTCGCATGCCTGAGATGGCGCATCGGACCGGCCGGACGCCATGGCGAAGGGCATGGTTCCCCGACGCGAACGTTTCCCCGAAGGCTGAGGGATCGCCCCTCTAGCGGACAGGGCCGAGGGCCGTGCCGCGTCGCCCCGGCGGCCGGCTCAGATCTCGGAGCGGCCGACCATCGAGGCGGCCGGTGCGTGCGCGTCCCGCCCCGCGCCGGAGACCGGCGGGAGGTGGCGACGGATGACGTGGCGGCCCAGCGCGATGGCCGGCGCCTCGATCCAGCGATAGACCAGCGCCGCGACCGCGACGGTCGCGAGCGCCGTGGCAGCCGCGAACAGGTGGATCGGAACGACCGACGCGTACCCGGCCAGCGCGTGCTCGAGTACCCCCTGGACCACCGGCCCGAACAGGTAGATCGAGTAACTGATAGCGCCCAGGTAGGTGAACAGCCGCCCCTCGATGCACAGCCACTGGGACAGCAGGGCGAACAGCGCCATCGCGGCCCAATAGGTGACGAGGTACTTCAGCCAGTTCTCGTGAAAGCCCATGTCGCGCCCATAGGCGAGCACGGACACCAGCGGGATCGCACAGACGAGCGCCCCGGTGACGACGGTGAGCGCGACGCCCCAGCCCGGCCGGCGCTCGAGGACGTGGTAGCGCAGGCACAGTCCCCAGAACATCACCGCCAGGGACAGGGGAACGGCCACCGGGAATTTCCGCTCGAGACCGAAGCGCAGGGCGGCAAGGCCGAGGGCGGCCGCGATCAGGGCCAGGGCCGACAGCACCACGCCGACGGCATCGTCGAGACGCCCGAGGACGAAGAGCCCGACGCAGAGGCCGTAGAAGATCAGCTCGATCTGCAGGGTCCAGTACAGGGCGATGATGTTCTCCACGCCGAGGAACTGCTGCAGCATCGTGATGTTGGCGGGCACGAGGACGGCGGGAATGTCACGGCCCGCCCAGACGAACAGGACCAGCAGCCCGCAGGGGATCGAGAGCCAGTAGGCGGGATACAGGCGGAAGAACCGCGACACGGCGAAGGCCAGGATCGGCCGGTCTCCGGCCTTGAACAGCGAGAAGGGCACCACGAAGCCCGACACCGCGAAGAACAACGTCACGGCGATCTTGCCGACATCGACGTACTCGGTCAGCCCCGACAGGACGGCGCGCTCGAGGGGAAACGGACCGAGCTGCGTCTTCAGGCCGAACTCGACCGTATGGGCGTAGATGACCGCCAGGGCGGCCAGACCACGGATCGAGTCGATGCTGTGCAGGCGGCGCATGGCGACAGTCGGTGTTGCGCCCCGACCATCGAGGGCCCTGCAGGGATTGCAGGTGACACCCGGTTCGACAAGGTTCTTCGCGCCCCGTGGTAAACGCCGTGGCGCGACTTGGCAGGGTTCCACATCCCGAAGGATTGCGGACCAGCGACGCGCGTTCCGAGCGGACCTGTCTTCGCGCACCGGGACCAGGACAGGCGCCGGGGATCGACATGTCGATACCCGTTTCCCCGGAGACGTGGCCCGAGACGCCTGGCGCGGAGGAACGTGGCACGAGCAACTCTTCGGGAATCCGGCGTGTCCGCGCGGCATGAAACCCCGACGCATGGGACCGGGGCGCCGATGCATCCCTGCTGGGAAGGCGTGACACGCCCCGCGCGCTGGGTTTCCACCCAAAAGTTGTGTCCCCGCGCAGGTCTTGTAAGGGAAGGCCCATGCAAGCCCCTGCCCCGCTCCGCCGGCCGCTCTCGGCCTTCCGGTCGATGCTCACCTCCGAGGCCGGCGGCGGCCTCGTCCTGATGGCGAGCGCGGTGCTCGCCCTCGTGGTGGCGAATTCTCCCCTGGCGGAGCGCTACTTCGCGGTTCTGCAGACCAAGGTCGGGGGCTTGAGCGTGCTGCACTGGATCAACGACGCCCTGATGGCGCTGTTCTTCCTGCTCGTCGGTCTCGAGATCAAGCGCGAGATGCTGGATGGGCGCCTGCGGACCTGGCCGGACCGGATCCTGCCCGGCCTCGCGGCCCTCGGCGGCATGGCGGCGCCGGCCCTGGTCTACGTGGCGGTGAACCGGCACTCGCCGGAGACCGTCCGTGGCTGGGCGATTCCCGCCGCCACCGACATTGCCTTCGCCCTCGGCATCCTGGCCCTGCTGGGCTCCCGGGTGCCGGTCTCCCTCAAGGTGTTCCTCACCGCCCTGGCGATCATCGACGACCTCGGCGCCGTGCTCATCATCGCGTTGTTCTACACCGCGGACCTGTCCCTGCCGATGCTGGCCGGAGCGGCCGCGACCCTGGCGGTGCTCTACGGCCTGAACCGCGCCGGCATCAGCCGCCTCGCCCCCTACCTCGTCCTCGGCGTGGTGCTGTGGGTCTTCGTCCTGAAATCCGGGGTGCACGCCACGGTGGCGGGCGTACTCCTGGCGCTGACGATTCCCCTGCGGCTCAGCATCGGCCGGCCGGACGATCCGACCTCGCCCCTGCACCGGCTGGAACACGCGCTCCATCCCTGGTCGGCCTACCTGATCCTGCCGATCTTCGGTTTCGCCAATGCGGGCGTGTCGCTGGCGGGCTTCACGCCCACGATGCTGCTCGACCCCGTGACCCTCGGGGTCGCCCTCGGTCTGGTCGTCGGCAAGCAACTCGGCGTGTTCGGCTTCGTCCTGGCGGCGGTGAAGCTCGGGCTCGCCCAACGGCCGGCAGGGGCCGGCTGGATGCAGGTCTACGGCGTCTCGCTGCTCTGCGGCATCGGCTTCACCATGAGCCTGTTCATCGGCCTCCTGGCCTTTGCCAGCAGCCCCGAACTCGAGGCCGAGACCAAGGTCGGCGTGCTGGCCGGATCGATCGTCTGCATGGCGGCCGGCGCCCTCGTCCTGCTGGTCGCGCCCCGCCGCCCGGTGGGGGCTCCGAAGGCCGAGGCCGCCGCGATCGCCTGAGAGGCCCGGAGCAGACCCGGACCGCGTGCCTGCGCAGGACCGTCGCGGGCGCTGAAAGCGTCGTTCCCCGCCCCGGTTGTCGTCCCCGGACGAGGGCCGATCCGCGGCCTGTCGCGCCACGACACTCGCAGCTTGCGCGGTGACGGGCGCCAACCCGGCACTCGACCTGCCGGGGCCATCGTGACCTCGACGCTGCTCGACCATCAGGGATGGCTCGGCTTCGCCCGGCACAGGGCGGGACGCGGGCGCATCGTCGGCTGCCTCCCGATGGTCGGCGGCCTCGTGCTCGTCGTGCTGTCTCGAGGAAGGTCGTCGAAGCGGCGGGGCGGCTTCGAGGGAAATGGTGGGCGCGACAGGGATCGAACCTGTGACCCTTCGCGTGTGAAGCGAATGCTCTCCCGCTGAGCTACGCACCCGGACCGAGGGCCTTCTAGGGCGAGGGGCGCGGCCCCGTCAAGCGCTGATCGGCAGGTTCTGCGCCGGCTTCGCTGCGCGGGGTTCCGAGCCGGAGCAGGATCACCACCGGCACGAGCCCGACGGCGACGATGAGGAGGGCCGCCACCGTCCCGTCTTCGTAGGTTCCGCGCGCGGCCTCGCCGTAGAGGTGGGTCGCCAGGGTCTCGACGTTGAGGGGACGCAGCAGCAGGGTCGCGGGCAGTTCCTTGACGCAGTCCACGAAGACCAGCAGCGCGCCGCTGAGCACCGCCGGCCAGGCCAGGGGCAGCTGGACCTGCCACAGGGTCGCGCCCGGTCCCCGCCCCAGCATCCGCCCGGCATCCGGCAGGCTGCGGGGCACCCGGCCGAGCCCGGCCTCGCAGGTGCCGATGCTGACCGCCAGGAAACGCACGAGGTAGGCGGTGACGAGCGCGCCGCCGGTGCCGAGGCCGATCAGGGCCGGGGCGACCCCGAAGAGCTGCATCGTCCCCGCCGACAGGGCGGCGTCGGCCCAGGCCAGGGGGCCGAGGAGGCCGATGGCCAGGATCGCGCCGGGGAGCGCGTAGCCGAGGCTCGCCACGCGGATCAGCGCCTCGCCCCAGCGGCGGGCGACGAGGCGCGGCCCCGCCGCCACCACGAAGCCGAGGGCGGCGGCGATCACGGTCGCGGCGCCGGCATACAGCAGGGTATGGCCGATCTCCGGCAGGATCGTCTCCGGCAGGCCGCTGCGCCACACCCGACGCAGGGCGGCTTGCACGAGGTAGGTCGCGGGAATCGCGAAGCCGACGGCCACGGGCACGAGGCCGAGGGTCAGGGCAGCCGCGGCACGCAGGCCTCTCAGCCGCTGCCGGGCGAGGTGGCGCGGGCGCTGAGCGCCGCTCGAGAACCCGCGCCCGGCCCGGGCCCAGCGCTCCAGGGCCACCAGGGCGACGACGGCCACCAGCATGACAAGGGCGATCTGGGCCGCGCCGGCGAGATCCGAGCGGTTCACCCAGGTGGCGTAGACCTGGACCGTGAGGGTGCGCACCCCGAGGAATTCCGCCGCGCCGATGTCGTTCAGGGCCTCCATCAGGGCGAGGCTCGCGCCCAGGGCGATGGCCGGGCGCGCCATCGGCAGGGCGACCCGCAGGAAGGTGGCGGAGGGCCGGCGCCCCAGCATCCGCGCCGCCTCGATCAGGTTGGCGGCCTGCATCAGGAACAGCGCCCGGGTCGGCAGGTAGACGTAGGGATAGAGCACGAAGCCGAGGAGCAGGATGCAGCCGGGCAGAGAGCGGATCTCCGGCAGCACGAAATCGCGCGGGCGGGCATAGCCGAGGAGGTCACGCAGGGTCGTCTGCACCGGGCCGATCGGGTGCATCAGGTCGAGATACGCGAAGGCGACGATGTAGGTCGGCACCGCCATCGGCAGGAGCAGCCCGGCCTCCAGCAGGCGCCGGCCGGGAAAGTCGTAGGCCGCCACGAGCCAGGCGGAGCCTGCCCCGAGCACCACCACCAGGACGCCGACCCCGGCGAGCAGCAGGGCGGTGTCGCGCAGGGCCTGGGGCAGCACGTGGGCGACGAGGTGCGGCCAGAGCGCCGCCCCGCCCGCCCCCGCTCCGGTCCCTTCGCCCGCCGCGATCACGAGGGCGAGGACCGGGCTCAGCACCACGGCGCAGAGCACCAGGGCGGCGGCGCCCCAGGCGAGACCGCGGGGTCGGCCGGTGAGCGGGAGGGCGGGGGCGGCCCCGGTCATGCGGATCCTGTGGCCTCGGGCTTCGTCCGGCTCGATGGGAGTGCGGCGGACCTCCCGGCGCCCCCCCGACGCCACCCTGACCTCTGCAAGGAGGCCAGGCGGTGGCGCACGGGCTGCGGAGAAGAGAGCCTTCCCCTCAGTTGTCGAAGCCGACGGTGTCGAGGAGCAGGCTCGCCGCCTTGCGGTTGCGGGCGATCTCGACGAGCGGCACGGAATCGAGGGTCAGGGGCCCGAGGGCGGTGAGAAGCGGGTCGATCGGCGCGCCGGCCTTCACCGGGTACTCGTAATCGGCCTTGGCGTAGAGTGCCTGGGCCTCGTCGGAGACGAGGTACTCGAGGAGCTTGACCGCCGCGTCGCGGTTGGGGGCGTTCCTGGCCACCACCGCGCCGGAGATGTTCACGTGGGTGCCGCCGCCCGCGAAGGTCGGCATCACCACCTTGATGCCCTCGCCCCACTTCTGCTGCTCGGGGCCGCCGCGGCCGGAGCGCATCAGGCCGACATAGTAGGAATTGCCGAGGCCGATCTTGCAGGTCTCGGCCAGGATGTCGCGGGCGACGTCCCGGTCGCCGCCGGCGGGCTTGCGGGCGAGGTTGGCCTTCAGCGCCCGCAGCCAGGCCTCGGTCTTCTCCGGGCCGTGCTTGACGAGATAATGGGCGACGAGGGCCGTGTTGTAGGGGTGCTGGCCCGAGCGCAGGCAGAGACCGCCCTTCCAGGTCGGGTCGGCCAGCCCCTCGTAGGTGATGGCCTTGAGGTCGGCGAGGTCCTTGTCGGCGTAGAGCACCCGGGCCCGCATGGAGAGGGCGAACCAGCGCCCCTCGGCGTCGCGCAGGGTGGCGGGCACCGCCGCCTCCAGCGCGCCCGAGCGCACCGGCTGGGCGAGGTCGCGGTCGACGAGGTCGATGAGGTTGCCGACATCCACGGTCATCAGCACGTCGGCCTTGGCGCGGGCGCCCTCGGCCGCCACGCGCTCGGCAAGACCCTTCTCGACGAACACCGTGTTGACGGTGACGCCGCTCTTGGCCGTGAAGGCGTCGAGCAGGGGCCGGATCAGGCCGGGCTCGCGGGTGGTGTAGAGGTTGACCTCCGCCGCTGACGCCGTGCCGATCAGGGCCGCCAGCGCGAAGCCCGCGAATCCGATTGCCTTGATCCCACCCGCCATAGTCGAACCCCTTCCGTCGAAACGTGGCGGGTGTTCAGAAGCATCGGCGCGAAAAAGACAAGCACGATGTTTTGGACTTAAAACAATTCGAAACTATTGCCCTGAACCGAACTCAGGTTCGACCCGGCCCTGTGTTTTAATCCGTCTCGTCGGCAAAAATAAAGCCGCGATCCCGGTCCAGGCTCAGACCGACCGAATCCCCCGGCCCGTGCGGGTCGTCCGCCGTTACGGGCAGGCGCAGGGGCTCGGGCAGCCCCTCCGCCGACAGGGTCAGGAGGGCGCTCGCTCCGAGGAAGCGGCGCTCACGCACGACGGCCCAGAGGGACGCTTCCGGTGCGCCGAGGCGGATGGCCTGGGGGCGCAGGCACAGGGTGACGGCGGCGCCCTCGGCGTGGCCCGGTGCGGGGACCGGGCCGAACGGGGTCGCCACGCTGCCGCCGCGGCAGGTCCCGCCGATCTCGACGAGGTCGCCGAAGAAGCGGGCGGCAAAGCGCGTCGCGGGGCGGTCATACAGGTCCGGCCCGGTGCCGACCTGCACGATGCGCCCCCGCCGCATCAGGGCGATGCGGTCGGCGAAGCCCAAGGCCTCCTCGGGGTCGTGGGTGACGAGGAGCGCGGTGGCGCCGCTGGCACGCAGGACCGCGAGGGTGTCGTCGCGGACCCGGTCGCGGGTGCGGCGGTCGAGGTTCGAGAACGGCTCGTCGAGGAGGAGGACGCGCGGCCCCGGGGCCAGGGCACGGGCCAGGGCGACGCGCTGGCTCTCGCCGCCCGAGAGGGTGCCGGGATAGCTCTCGGCCCGGTCGGCGAGGCCGACCTGCTCCAGCCGGGCCTGCGCCAGGGTTCGGGCCTCGGCGGCGGGCCTGCCGTGCAGGCCGAAGCGGACGTTCTCCGCCACGGTGAGATGGGGGAACAGGGCGTAGTCCTGGAACATCAGCCCGACGCCCCGCGCCTCGGGGGCGACGCCGCGTCCGCCCTCGCTCACCAGGGTCCCGTCGAGGCGGATCGTGCCCGTCTCCGGCTGCTCCAGCCCGGCGATGGCCCGCAGGAGCGTGCTCTTGCCACAGCCGGAACCGCCGAGAAGGGCCAGGATCTCGCCGGGCCGGACCTGGAGCGAGACGTCGGCGAGGGCCTGCACCGCGCCGAAGCGCAGGCCGATCCCGCGCAGGTCGAGGCGCGGGGGCACGGGATCGGGCTGGGGCGCGTCGAGGCTCATGCGCGCCTTGTGTCACCGCGATCGGGCGGCGAAAACCCTCCGGTGCGCAGGAAGCGCAGGGTCTCGCCGATGACGGCGGGGTTGCGCATCATCAGGCCGTGGCTGGTGTGCAAGGTGATGTGGTCGGCCATCCCGGCGACCCGCGTGCGTGCGACGGTGACCCGGCCGTCATCGGGTCCCGGCAGCATCAGCCAGGATTCCAGGGGATAGAGCGTGCGGTCGCCCGCGATGATCCCGAGGGGATAGTCGACGGGGCCGAGGAGGCCGCGCAGGCTTTCGTCCGGCCGGGTGGTCAACTGGGCGCCGGCCGGGCCGAAGATGCGCCGGTAGGCGCGCAGGGCGTGGAGCCGGTCGGCGACCTCGCTGCCCCCGTTCGGCGGCCCCAACATCACCACCCGTCCGAGATTGGCCGGCCGGCCTCCGTTGAGCCAGGCCCGGGCGAGGAGCCCGCCCATCGCGTGGGTACCACGTGGAGGGTCCGCGTCCGGGCGGCGAAGGCGGCGGCGAGCGGTCCGATGATGCCCGCCAGTTCGCCGAGTCCCGCCTTGCGGGAGGGATAATCGAGGTTGAGCGTCGCGAACCCGCCGGCCCGGAGGGCATGCTCCATCCGGGCCAGGGAGGCGGCCCGCCGGGCGAGGCCGTGCAGGAGCAGGACGCCCTCGGGGGCCGGATCGCCGGCCATGCCGGAGGCCTGGGGTTCGGGTCGGTCCATGCTGGAGCGCCTCCGGGCGACGATCGACTGCGCGGCGGTCGCGCATTGCCTCCGGCATGCTTATATTCCGGTTATGTTCCGTCAAAGCCCCGCCCGATGCCCTGCGTCGCCGAGATCCTGATCCCGCTGGCGCTGGACAGCGCCTACAGCTACGCCGTGCCGGCCGGGCTCGACCTCGCGGTCGGCGAGGTCGTGCAGATCCCCCTCGGGCCGCGCGAGACCGTGGGGGTGGTCTGGGGCGTGCGCCAGAGCCCCGGCGGCTCGAACCTGCGACCGGTGACGGGCCGGATCGACGTGCCGGCCCTGCCGGACGCGCTGCGCGAACTCGTCGACTGGCTCGCCCGCTACACCCTGGCGCCGAAGGGCTCGGCACTGGCCATGGCCCTGCGGCTGCCCGACGAGGCGGCGCTGACCGAGACGGTGCGGGTCGGTGTCCGGGCCTCCGGCAAGGCCCCCTCCCGGCCGACCGCGGCGCGCACCAAGGTGCTGGCGGTGGCGGCCGACGGGGCGATGCGGGGCAAGAGCGCGCTGGCCAAGGAGGCCGGCGTCTCCCTGAGCGTCGTCGACGGCCTCATCGACGACGGTGCCCTCGAGGCGATGGCCCTGGCCCCCGAGCCCGTCGCCGTACCGCCGGACCCGGACCACGCCCGCGTGCCCCTCTCGGAGGCGCAGGAGGCGGCAGTGCGGGAACTCGTCGCCCTGATGAACCCCGCGCCCGACGCGCCACCGGCCACGGACGCCATCGGCGATCCCCTGCCGACGCCCGCCGGCGCGGACGGCAAGGTGGCGCCGCCGGGCGCCGAGGCGAAGGCCCCCACCGTGTTGCTGGAGGGCGTCACCGGCTCGGGCAAGACGGAGGTGTATTTCGAGGCGGTGGCCGATTGCGTCCGCCGCGGCCACCAGGCCCTGATCCTGATGCCGGAAATCGCGCTCACGGCGCAGTTCCTGGATCGCTTCGCCGAGCGCTTCGGCGCCCGCCCGGCGGCCTGGCACTCGGGGGTGGGCGGCAAGCGCCGCGAGCGCATCCGGGCCGGGGTCACGGCCGGCGCGATCGCCGTGGTGGTGGGCGCGCGCTCGGCCCTGTTCCTGCCGTTCGCCGATCTCGGCCTCATCGTCGTCGATGAGGAGCACGAGGCCGCCTACAAGCAGGAGGACGGGGTGCACTACCACGCCCGCGACATGGCGGTGGTGCGCGGGCGGATCGAGAACTGCCCGGTGGTGCTGGCCTCCGCGACGCCCTCCATCGAGACCCGGGTCAATGCCGAGCGCGGCCGCTACCGCCGCATCGCCCTGCCCGAGCGCTTCGGCGGCCGGCGCCTGCCCGACATCGCCGCCATCGACATGCGCGCCGACAAGCCCGAGCGCGGGCGCTTCATCGCCCCGGCCCTGGTCGCGGCCGTGCGGGAGACCGTGGATTCGGGCGACCAGGCCCTGCTCTTCCTCAACCGGCGGGGCTACGCGCCCCTGACCCTGTGCCGGGCCTGCGGCCACCGCTACCAGTGCCGCAACTGCTCGACCTGGCTGGTGGAGCACCGCTTCCGCCGGGCGCTGGTCTGCCACCAGTGCGGCTATGCCGAGCGGCGCCCGGATTCCTGCTCGGAATGCGGCACCTTCGACAACCTCACCCCCTGCGGCCCCGGGGTGGAGCGCATCGCCGAGGAGGTGGCCGAGCTCTTCCCGGAGAAGCGCGTCATCGTCCTGTCGAGCGACTTCCCCGGCGGGGCCGAGCGCCTGCGGGCCGAGCTCCAGACCGTGGCGGAGGGCGGCTGCGACATCGTCATCGGCACGCAGCTCGTGGCCAAGGGGCACAACTTCCCGCACCTCACCCTGGTGGGCGTCCTCGACGCCGATATCGGCCTGACCTCCGGCGACCCGCGGGCGGCCGAGCGCACCTTCCAGCTGCTGCAGCAGGTCACCGGCCGTGCCGGCCGCGGCGAGAAGCCGGGCCGCGCCCTGCTGCAGACCTACCAGCCGGAGCACCCGGTGATCGCGGCCCTGCTCTCGGGGGATTCCGAGCGCTTCTACGAGGAGGAGATCGGCGCCCGCGAGGCCGCCGGCCTGCCGCCGTTCGGGCGCCTGGCCGCCCTCATCGTCTCGGCGAACGAACGCGAGGTGGCCGAGGCCCACGGGCAGGCGCTGGCCCGGGCCGCCGAGCCGCCGGAGGGCGTGATGGTGCTCGGCCCGGCCGAGGCGCCGCTCGCGCTGATCCGCGGTCGCTACCGCTTCCGGCTGCTGGTGAAGACCGAGCGCACCGTCGACCTGCAGACCTACCTGCGCGCTTGGCTGGCGCGCGGCCCGAAGGTTCGCGGCAACGTGAAGGTCGCCATCGACGTGGACCCGCAGAGTTTCCTATAACGCTGGCTCGACGTTCGCTTGGGTAGCGTTCGACCCCCTGAGGAGTGCCACACGTGCTGACCTACACCAAGAAGCCGGATTCGAGCGTCGCCGAGATCGTGGTCGACGGCCAGATCACCGATGCCGACATGAACACCGTGATCTCCGCCATGCAGGCCGACCTCGACAAGGGCGGCAAGATCAAGCTCCTGGAAGACGTACGCGACTTCAAGGGCATGGAGCCGGCCGCATTCTTCAAGGACCCGCGCTTCGGCCTCGCCATGATGAAGGGCGTCAGCCACGTCGCCCTGGTGACCGACGCCTCCTGGCTGCGGATGATCGCCGACACCTTCGGCAAGGTCTCGCCGGCCCAGATCAAGACCTTCGACCGGGCCCATATCGAGGAAGCGCGCCAGTGGCTCGCGGCCGCCTGAGGCCTTGAACCGGCGGCCGGAACACGCATCCGGCCGGCTCGGCCCTCTCCCCCTGCGGGGAGGGGTGAGGCGTGGCAGCGTGGTTGCGTACCCCTGGGGTTTCCGAGCCCGGGGGCCGTCCAGCCCTGTGGAAGCTAGTCGGCCTGGGCGGTCCGGGTGGTGTGACGCCGGGCCGTCCAGCGGCCCGAGCACAGCGAGGACACCTTCCAGGTGCCGCCGCCGCTCTGGGCCTGGAGGCGACCCGAGACCGCACCCGAGGCCGTGCCGTTCGAGACGTTGAGGCCCACCGTGCCATCCGGCCCGACGCGGCCGTTCAGGGTGGCGCCGGCCGCCGCGGAGGTGAGGCGCACCTGCCCCTCCTGCACCGAGACCCCGTAGGTGTAGCGGCTGTCGCAGACCATGCCGCTCTCGGTCACGAGTTCCACCGACCAGGTCCCGTTGAAGTTTCCGCCGTCACGGGCGGCGGCCGGGATCATCGCGGGCGAGGACAGGCCGGCTCCGAGCGCCAGAACCACCGCAAGTTTGGACATGCATCATCCTTCGGCAAAATCGCGTCCGCCCGCGCCGCGGCCACAGGATGGCGCACCGACTTTTCAAGCAGACGATCAAGTGAGAGTGCGCTGAGCATACCCACCGAAGCGGCAGGATTGTGACAAGCGCCGCAATCGACTGTTGAGACTTATTGCCGAGCGTGTCTGAACAGGCCCTGACCATGGGGAACGACCATGCCGGAGCTTGGCTTTACCGATCGTAATACGCCTGCAGTGCTTGGCGGTCCCGCGTGATCGGCAGGGCGAGCAGCGCCAGGACCCGGGCCTTGTCCGGCGAGAGGTCGTCGGCGAAGACCGCTCCGGCCGCTCGCAGCGTGCTGCCGCCGCCCTTGAAGCCGTAGACGGGCAGCGCCCGGCCATGCGGGACCTGGCTCGCCACCACGATGGTGACGCCGGCGGCGATCGCCTCGACCACCGCGTCGTAGAGGGCCTCATTGACGTTGCCGAAGCCGTAGGCGGCGATCACCACGCCCTCGGCCCCGTCCGCCACCGCGTGACGGAGCTGGCGCCCGTCGGTGCCGGCCGCCATCGCCACGAGCTCGACCCGGGCGAGCCGCGCGGGGAGCGGCAGGGTCTGGCGGCGCAGGGACTTGCGGGCGAACACGACCCGGTCCTCGTCCACCTGGCCGAGGAAGCCGGCCTCGCCGGAATTGAAGGTCTCGACGTTGTTGGTGTGGGACTTCCGCACCTCGCGGGCGGCGTTGATGTTGTGGTTGAGCGTCACCGTCACGCCCAGCCCCTGCAGATCTTCGCGCGCGCCCTGGGCCAGGATCTGCCGGACCGCGTTCAGGAGGTTGCGCGCACCGTCGGCATCCGCCTCGGAGGCGTTGCGCTGGGCGCCCACCATCACCACAGGCTTGTCGCTCACCAGCGTCAGGTCGAGGAAATAGGCGGTCTGATCGAGGGTGTCGGTGCCGTGCAGGACGATGGCGCCCGCGATGTCCGAGCGCGCCAGCAGGTCCGCGACCGTACGGCTGAGGCCGGGCCAGAGGTCGGGGCCCATATAGGCGCTCGGCAGGTTGGCGAATTCCACGACCTCGATCCGCGCGAGGTCCGACAGCCGCGGCACCGCGGCGGCGAGGTCGGCCCCCGTCAGGGCGGGGACCGGGGCCCCCGTGACGGGATCGTGCGTCATCGCGATGGTGCCGCCGGTGGCGACGATGGCGACGGTCGGGCGGTCGGTCATGCCGGCGGGGCCGATCAGTCGGTGAGCGCGCGCGCCTCTTCGGGCAGCATGATCGGGATGCCGTCGCGGATCGGGTAGGCGAGCCGGGCGGACCGGCTCACCAGCTCCTGGCGGCCGGCATCGTACTCGAGGGTGTTCTTCGTCAGCGGGCAGACGAGGAGCTCGAGGAGCTTGGGGTCGACGCGGGTGGCCTCGACGGGGCTCGGGGTGTCATCGGCCATCTGGGGCGTATCCTTCGCGGGAGAAAACTACTGCAGCGTGGGCTCGGAGCCCGACCCGCGCACCAACTCCATTTCGGTCACCGCAATCAAGACCTCGGCCCGCGTCTTGAGGTCCGTCGCCTCCAGCATGGCCTGCTTCTCGCGGGCGCCGAAGGGACTCATCATGCAGAGGGCGTTGACCAGCGCTTCGTTGGGCGCCTCTTCGATGCCGGCCCAGTCGACCTTCAGGTCGTTGACCTCGACGAAGTCGCGCAGGGCCTTGAGCACGCCCTCGCGGTCCACCGCCTCCTCACCCGCCCGCGCCTCGAAATCCGAGGCGAAGTCGTCGTAGGAGACCTGGCAGCGGCGGTAGCGGGTGGTGGTGGCGAGTTCGCTCTCCACCCGGAATCGGGCGATGCCGGTGAGCGAGATGAGGTAGCGCCCGTCACCGGTCTCGGCGAACTGGGTGATCCGCCCGGCGCATCCGACGCGGAAGAGCTTCGGTGTCATCGGCGACGACCCCGCTTCCACGTCGGGCTGGATCATGCCGATGATCCGGTCCGTGCGCAGGGCATCGTCGATCATGGCGAGGTAGCGCGGCTCGAAGATGTTCAGCGGCATCTGTCCGCGCGGCAACAGCAGCGCACCGGGCAGCGGGAAGACCGGAATCACTCCGGGGCAGTCGGCCGGTCCCTTGTAGCCCGCATGCGTGCTCATCGTGTTCCCCTGCGGTTCGTTCGCGGCCTCACGCGAAGACCAGCGTCGACAGGCGTCGCCGCCCGCGGATCGAGGCCTTGTCCATCAGGCCCCAGGCCTCGAAGAAGGTGAGGAGCTGCTTGCGCGCCGCGCCCTCGTTCCAGGTCCGGTCCCGCCGCTCGATCTCGATCAGCTGGTCCACGGCCTCGTCGCGCATGTTGCGGCCGTTGAGGCCGAGCGCGAGGTCGAAGCGGGCCTGGAAATCGCTCGGGTCGGCCTCGATGCGGGCCTGGAAGGTGCCGAGGTCCCCCAGGGCCGCCGCCTGCTCGGCGAGCTCGATCGCCGCGCGTACGCTGGCGAGGCCCGCATGGGACGCCTTCTCGGGCGGCGCCATCGCGACGAGCTGCTTGGCGTTCTCGAGATCGCCGAGGTCGAGCTGGATCTTGGCCAGGGCCGCGATCGCGTCGACGTTCTCCGGCTCTTCGGCGAGCACGGCGGCGTAGAGCTGCGCGGCCTGCGCCACGTCGCCGACCCCGAGGAGGGCCTCGGCCTCCGACATGGCCTCCTCGATCGGCGTCGGGCCGGCGGGGCCGGCGAGGCGTGCGATGAAGTCCTTGATCTGGGCCTCGGGCACGGCGCCCATGAACCCGTCCACCGGCTGCCCCTTGTCGAAGGCGATCACGGCGGGGATCGACTGGATGCCGAGCTGGCCCGCGATGGAGGGATGCTCGTCGATGTTCATCTTGACGAGCTTCACCGCGCCGGCGGAGCCCGCGACCACCTTCTCCAACACGGGGGCGAGTTGCTTGCACGGGCCGCACCACGGGGCCCAGAAGTCGACGAGCACGGGCTGCTGCATCGACTCGGCGATGACATCCTGGCGGAAGCTCGCCGTGGTCACATCCTTGGTGGGGGTGGGGCCGCCCGGCACCGGCGCATCGTTCAGCATAACGTCCTCGAGGCCTTCGTTTGGATCCGT
This sequence comes from Methylobacterium sp. V23, assembly GCF_002917135.1. Taxonomy (NCBI): domain Bacteria; kingdom Pseudomonadati; phylum Pseudomonadota; class Alphaproteobacteria; order Hyphomicrobiales; family Methylobacteriaceae; genus Methylobacterium; species Methylobacterium sp. V23. The sequence goes on along the minus strand of NZ_PDHT01000001.1, from coordinate 309,513 downwards.
CAGAGGGTCCGGGTCTGTCCGCCCGGTCCGCCCTGCGTCAAGAGATGGGAACTCCGCGCGCTCGGACCAGAGCGGACGTCCACACGCAATGTCCCCGGATCCCGTCTCGCCACGATCCGCTCTCGGCAAGATCTCCCTCCGGATGAAGACCCGCCCGCCTAGCGGGGGGCGCTCCCGCCAGTCTTGCCCGCCTCCGGTGCCTTGGCATCGGTCACGAAGACGCCCTGGTAGGTGCCCTTGGCAGCGTTCGCCTCGCAGGTGATCGCGGTCTTGCCCGGCTCCGGGGTGCTGAAGGTGCAGGAGCCGACGGCGACCAGGGGCCCCTGGACCACGCCGTCCTTGGTCGTCTCGCTCGGGATCACGAGGTTGATCGGCTGGAGCGGATCGGTCTCCTCCGTCCGCTCCTGCTGGGCGCCGTTGCCGCTGAAGCTCAGGGACCGCCCTTCGGCAGCGAAGTCGAAGCTCGTGCGGTTGCGCGAGACCGTGTTCATGAGGGTGTTCTTGCAGGTGGCCGAGACGTCCTGTCCGGCGATCACGAGCTTCTCGCAGCGGCCCTCGAGCTTGACGGCCGCCTGGGCGAACGCGGGTGCGGCCGTGAGCAGCGGCGCAGCGAGAAGGACGAGGCAGGTGGTCGAGAGGCGCATCATGGGTCCGATGTAAGGCTGCGGGTCGGTTCGTCGAGGGGCTGCGGGCGCGCAGGGCTCCGGGCTCAGGTGGGAAAGCGGGCGGCGCGGTCGTTCGGGGCGTCGAAGTGGAGGGCCGGTCCGAGGGGCACGATCCGGGTCGGATTGATGGTCGGGTGGCTCTCGTAATAGTGCCGCTTGATATGGGTGAGGTTCACCGTGCCGGCGACCCCCGGCAGGGCGTAGAGATCGCGCAGGTAGTTCGACAGGTTGGGATAATCGGCGATGCGCTGCCGGTTGCACTTGAAGTGCCCGACATAGACCGCGTCGAACCGCACCAGGGTCGTGAACAGGCGGATATCCGCCTCGGTCAGCCGGCCGCCGCAGAGGTAGCGCGCCGTATCGAGGCGGGCCTCCAGGGCGTCGAGTTCGGCAAACAGCGCGGTGAAGGCCTCCGCGTAGGCAGCGTGTTCGGTGGCGAAGCCCGCCTTGTAGACCCCGTTGTTCACGGCGTCGTAGACCCGGGCGTTGACCGCGTCGATCGCCTCCGCGAGGTCGGCTGGGTAGAGGTCTGGCCCGGTGCCCGCGAAGGCGCCGTTCAGCATCCGGATGATCTCGGCCGATTCGTTCGACACGATGGCGGCACGCTGCTTGTCCCACAGCACCGGCACGGTGACGCGGCCGGTGAAGCCGGGATCGTTCCTCAGGTAGACCTCGTAGAGGCGGGTGGCGCCGGTGACGGTGTCGGGCGTGGCGCCGGGCGAGTCGCCGAAGACCCAGCCCTCCCGGCCCATATGCGGGTCGACCACCGAGACCGAGATCGCCGCCTCCAGACCCTTCAGGGCCCGCACGATCAGGGTGCGGTGGGCCCAGGGGCAGGCGAGGGAGACGTAGAGGTGGTAGCGCCCCGCCTCCGCCGGGAACCCGCCCTCCCCGCTGGGACCGGGGGATCCGTCGGCGGTGATCCAGTTCCGGAACTTGGCGTCGGTGCGCTTGAAGCGGCCGCCGGTCTCCTTGGTGTCGTACCAGGTATCCTGCCAGACGCCGTCGACGAGCAGCCCCATGATCCGTCCTTCCCGCGCTTGCGTGTTCGCGGAAAGATGGGCGCTCAGGCCTCGGCGGACAGCCCCTCCGACGCGGAGGCCGCGGCTGGGGGCGGTGCGACGGCGGGCGTGGCGGCCGCGAGGTGCTCGCCTTTCTGGTAGGTCGCGATGTCGAAGGTGTCGTCGGGCAGGCGGGTGACGAAGCGCTCGGCCATCTCGAACACCAGGAGATCGGGCCGCACCCGCGCCACGTAGCCCCAGTCGATGCTCGACGACCAGACGAAGTGCACCTCGCGAAAGCTCTCCGCCAGGATGCCGGTGAGCATGATCGGCGCGAAATGCGCGTAGGAATCGCCGAACAGCACCAGGGTGCGGGGATCGACGTCCGGCCGGTCGTTCCGGAAGCAGACATGGGCGCCGACGTGGAGGTCCGGGGCGCGACCGGCGGCCTCGTAGGCGGCCACGAGCGGGCTCGCGTAGGTCCGGTGGGCGTCCCGGTCGAGCACCGCATGGCTCGCGGTCTCGATCGGCTGCTCCAGGATCTTCTCGCCCAGATCGCGCACCCGGGTGGTCTCGTAGCGCTCGCGGGCGTCGAGATCGGCCGGGGGCACGGCGCCGCAGGCCCGCATCAGCACCCCGTAGGCCAGCCGGCAGCCCTCGTAGTTCCAGTGCGTGTCAGTGCGGTAGTAGAGGGGCACCGCGCCGTCCCGCGCCGCTCGCATCGGCGCCAGGAGGTCGACGTAGTGGGGATTGTTGATCAGGCGCCGGGCCAGCAGGCGGGTGGGCGCCTGGCGTGGATCGAAGCGCAGATCCTGGGTCCGGTCGTCGTAGACCGACAGCTTCTCGGGCACGACGACGTGCACGTAGCGGATGCCCAGCGCCCGGGCCCGGGCAGCCCGCGCCTCGATGAGCTTGACCCAGCCGCGCAGGCGCCACCACCGGGACAGGGTGGCGCGATACTGCTCGAGGACACCGTTCGTGCCTCCGATCAGGAAGAGCCAGCCCTCGCGCCCCACATGGACGATTTCCCGGTGTTTGCGCCGCATCCGGGCTCTCTAGCCGGCCCGGACCGCCCTGAACAGGCCGCGCGGCGGTGGCGGCGCCTCGGGCCGCCCCGTGACCCTGCCCCTGGACGCGACCCCTGCCCGCGCCATCTCCCTGCCTCACGCCGGATCGGACCATGACAGACCGCACGCCCACGCCCGACCCGCTGATTCTCACCCTGGGGATGGATCCCGACACCTTCGCGCGGTTCGACGGCCTGCGCCGCCGGCACTTCCCGCAGGCGCTCAACCACATTCCCGCCCACGCGACCCTGTTCCACCACCTGCCAGGTCCGAGCGAGCCAGGCATCGTCGAGACCCTGGCGGCGATGACCCGAACCCAGGCGCCGCCCGAGATGTCGGTGACCGGCCTGCGCTTCACCGGGCGCGGCGTCGCCTACGTGCTGGCCTCGGACGCCCTGTCGGCCTTCCGAGCGCGGCTCGCCGATCAGTTCGAGAGCTTGAGCGAGGGCCTGACCGCGCAGGACCGGCAGGGCTGGCGCCCGCACGTCACGGTCCAGAACAAGGTCGATCCCGGCACCGCCCGGGCGCTGCACGCGGAACTGGAGGCGGAGTTCAAGCCGTTCCACTTCACCGCGCCGGGCCTTCTGCTCTGGCGCTACCTCGGCGGTCCCTGGGAGCGTCGCGGCACCTTCACGTTCAGATAGCGCCGCATCCGCCCGGATGGAGGCCAGGCCGCCGATCCGCTATGCCGGGAGCTCCAGCCCCTCATCGACGAGTTCGCGAAGACGCCCGCATGAAAGCCTTGCCCTCCGGCTACCGCAACAATCCGCTCCTCACCCGGGCGAACGCCCTGCGCCTGGCCCTGCGCCTGAACGAGGTCGGCCCGGTCCTGGCGCTGCTGGCGGTGAGCCTGCTCGGCTACGGCTTCTTCGCCCTGGCCAACGAGGTCGGCGAGGGCTCGACCGCCGCCCTCGACCGCAAGGTCCTCCTTGCCCTGCGCAATCCGGCCGATCTCTCCGACCCGATCGGGCCGCGCTGGCTCGAAGAGACCATGCGCGACATCACCGGGCTCGGCAGCGTCTTCACCATCGTGTTCGTGACGGCAGCGGCCTGCGCCTACCTGGCGATAACCGGGCGCCGGCGCATCGCCGTCTTCGTGATCGCGGCGATCGGCGGCGGCGAGATCGCCTCGACGGTGCTCAAGCTGTTCTACCACCGCCCCCGTCCGGACCTCGTGCCCCACGGGATGGAGGTGTTCACCGCGAGCTTTCCCAGCGGCCACGCGATGATGTCGGCCATCGCCTACCTGACCCTGGCGAGTCTGATCGCCCGGGTGGACCGGCAGCGCGGGGTGAAGATCCTGGTGCTGATCGTCGGCGTGTCGATGACGCTGCTGGTGGGCCTCAGCCGGATCTATCTCGGGGTGCACTGGCCGAGCGACGTGGTCGCCGGCTGGTGCGTCGGGGCGGCCTGGGCGGCCCTCTGCTGGTTCGTCGCCCTGGTTCTGCAACAGCGCGGCGAGGTCGAAGCCCCGACCCAGCACGGGGAGCCCGAGCGCACGCCTTAACCCTACCGGATGATAAACCACCCCGGCGCTTGTGTTTACCGGCACGAAGACCTCACGATCCCGTTATCCCGGATGCCACTTCTGGAGAGGGTCACATGGGTCCGATCACCGGCGAGCGTCGACACGGAAACCGGCTGCGGAGCCTCCTCGGCGCCGATATCCGCATCGCCCCGCATGCCTCCGACACGGCCTGCCTGGTCCGCGACTGCGGTCCGGACGGCCTGCGCCTCGCGCTCAGCGACGGCGTGCCCCTGCCGGAGATCTTCGACCTCCACATTCGCAAGACCCGGCAGACGCGGCCGGTGCGCCTGATCTGGCGCGGCGACGATTGCGTCGGCGTCCAGTTCGTCCCGGACCCGCCCGCCGCGGTGCCGATCCCCATTGGCCTGATGCGCGACCTTCGGGCCGCGCGCGCGGAGATCGCGTCCCTGCAGGCCCGCCTGGCCGCGCGGGGCGACGAGGCCTGAGAGCGGCAGCGCTCCGGTGGCGCAGGCCTGCGGATCGCCGGAACCGCGTTTCTCGCCGTGACGTTCCCGAGGGAGTAGGCCGCCGGTTCCCCCGCCGCGGCCCCTGTCCCGCCGGAACCGACAGCGAGCTTCATGACGGATGAAATCCCCCTCTCCCGCCGCAACGTCCTCCGCGCGGGCAGTGCGACGCTAACCGGCCTCGCCCTCGGGGCGACGGGCGCCAGCGCGCAATCGGGCCCGCCGGCCCCCTCGGTCCCGGCCGATACCGGCGCGGTGCAGGGCGGCAAGGTGATGTTCCCGAACTGGCGCGGCCCCGGAGACCGGGCGCCCCCGCCGCCGCCGGCCCCGATGCCGCCGGGCAAGCGCGTGGGCTTCGCCATCGTGGGCCTCGGACGCCTCAGCCTGGAGGAGATCCTGCCGGCCTTCGGCGAGACGAAGCGCTCCCGCGTGGTCGCGCTGATGTCGGGCACCCCCGCCAAGGCGAAGCTCGTGGCCGAGCAGTACGGGATCGCACCGGAAGCGGTCTACGGCTACGACGAGTGGGATCGCCTAGCGCAGAACCCCGCGATCCAGGCGGTCTACGTGGTGACGCCGAACGCTGTGCATCGCGGCGACGTGCTGGCCGCGGCCAAGGCCGGCAAGCACGTGCTCTGCGAAAAGCCGATGGCGGCCTCCTCGGCCGAGGCCCGGGACATGATCGCGGCCTGCGCGGCGGCCAAGGTCAAGCTGATGATCGCCTATCGCTGCCAGTACGAGCCCTACAACCGCGAGGTGGTGCGCCTCGCCCGGTCCGGCGAAGTCGGCCGGACCCGATTGATCCAGGCCTTCAACGGCCAGACCACCGGTCTGCCCCAGCAATGGCGCCTGAAGAAGGCTCTGGCCGGCGGCGGCGCCCTGCCGGATATCGGGCTCTATTGCCTGAACGGCGTGCGCGCGCTCACCGGCGAGGAGCCGATCTCCGTCGAGGCGCAGATCCACGCGCCCGAGGGGGATCCGAAATTCGCCGAGGTCGAGGAAACGGTCTCCTTCACCTTGCGCTTCCCCTCGCAGGTCATCGCGCAGTGCATGACGAGCTACGGGGTGCACGAGGCGCGCCGGCTCCAGGTTCACACCGACCGAGCCGCCATCGATCTGCAGAACGCCTTCGCGTATCGCGGACAGCGCCTCGTCATCGCGCGGCCGGACGGGCAGGCGGAATCGCAGGACACCCGCATCCTGACGCAGAAGAACCAGTTCGCCCTGGAGATCGACCACATGGCCCGCTGCATCCAGGAGGATCGGCGCCCCCGCACCCCCGGCGAGGAGGGCCTGCAGGACCAGGTTCTGATGGAGGCGATCTACGAGGCGGCGCGCACCGGCCGGCCCGTCACGGTCGGCCCGCCGCAGGGCGCACCGAGCGGACTGGACGTCACCCGCGGACCGGAACTCGACACGGCCGGGTGATCCCGCCCCCCGGGCTGCCGCCAGGGCGCGATCGCGTCCCGCCGGCTACTCTGCCGCCGGCGCGTGGAGCGAGAGCAGACGGGCCGTGCGGGCATGATCCACCGCGCGCCCGCTCTCGATACCGCCTGCGCCGAGATTGCGCCGCTCGTCGTTGATCGCCGCGTGGACGGCATCGATGGCCAGGATGAGGGCGCTCACGGTGCGGTTGTCGATGTTGCGCTCGCGGGCGTGCTGGACGACGTCGGCCACGAGGTCGTCGGTCTCGCGCACGAGGCCGTCGAGGTCGGCCTTGCAGGTGGCGGCGCGCACCTCGCGCAGGATGTCGAGGAGCCGGTCGAGGACGATGTCGATGCGCTCGCGGCGCTTGCGGGCGAGGCGCTGGGCGATCCAGGCGACGCCCGATCCGACGGTGCCGCCGAAGAACGCCAGCAGGTAGATGTAGTCCTCGTAGCGCTCGAACACCGTCTGCTGTTCGCGCTCGAAGTAATCCACCGCGCCGGGATGGTTCGGCAGGCGCGCGCTCGTGGCCGCGACGGTGGAATCGAAGTCCGGCGCCTTCATCAGGTTAGCGATGGGTGCCAGGGGCGCCAGCTTGGAGCGCCACTCGAACAGGTGCTGGGTCACCGAGGCGACCGTGAAACGGCTGACGCCGCCGCGGGCCATCAGCCGGTAGGAGGCGCCCACCGTCTTCACTTCCTCGTCCGGGCGCTTGGGACGGCCGCCGAAGGTGCCGGCCGGGATCGTCACGGATTGCAGCTCGGGCATCCGCTGGATGATCGCCCCGCCGTCCGGGACGGAGACGAAGTTGATCTTCTTCTCGGCCGAGGCCGCCTCGACGGCGCGCACCGTCGAGATCGCCGCCTTCGAGGCGGGGGCGGCGATGACCGCCACCGCGTCGACGCGCCCCTCCGCGATGGCGCTGGTGACTTCCTGGGGCGTGAGCGGCACAAGGGCGACCCGGGTCGGGCCGAGGCCACCCTCGGGAACCGGCTCGGAGGCCGGCTGGGCCGAGAAGTCGTAGAAGGCGAGGAGGTTCGTCACGAACGGCATGTCGGCGGCGTGCCGCTCGACCACGCCGAGGCGCTTGCGCGCGAGGTCGGGGAAGTTCTCGATGCCGGCCGCCTCGGGGGCGGCGATCAGCAGCGCCTCGTCGTGCAGGATCGCCAGGGTGAGGCCGTTCTCGGGCAGGAGTACGTCCGGCCGGACCACGGCGAGGTCGGCCTTGTTGTTCTGGAGCGCCTCGGCGCTGTCGCGCACGTCATCGTAGAAGTTCAGCTTGAGGCGGACATCCTCGCGGCCACGGGCCAGGGCCTGGGCGTAGGTCTGCAGCAGGGTCGCCTCGGCGCCGTCCCGGGGGCCGACCGCCACGGTCAGGGTGGTGGGGCGCGACAGGTAGACCAGCATCCCCGCCACCACGGCGAAGCCGAGCGCCAGGAGGACGAGAAGCCACTCGCGTCTCACGAGAAATGCCGGCATGGCAGGAACGAGCCTTTGTCCAGCGTGATCACCATATCTGCGAGACCGACACCCGAAACCCGTCCGGATCGTGAAGAACCGATGACAGCGCGAAACGTTGCGTCCCGCCGCCCCACCGGAGCCGCACCGGATGGCCGGGCCGAGGTCAAACCGCCCCCGCCCGTCACCCCCGCCTATCTCGAGCGGGCGGCCCTGCATTACCTCGAGCGCTACAGCGCCTCCGTGGCAATGCTGCGGCAGACGCTGAAGCGGCGGGTGGACAAGCGCTGCCGCCTGCGCGGCGAGGAGGCGGGCGCCTTCGCGGAGGCGATCGAGGCCACGGTGGCCCGGGCCGTCAGCGCCGGCCTCGTCGACGACGCCCGCTTCACCGCCGGGCGCTTGGCGGCCCTGCGCCGGCGCGGCGCTTCCGCCCGGGCCTTGTCCGCCAAGCTCGCCGCCAAGGGCGTGTCGCGCGAGCAGGTGGCCAGCGCGATGGAGGCGGAGCGGGAGACGGCGGACGCGGATGTCGATCTCGAGGCGGAAGCGGCCCGGGCCTATGCCAAGCGGCGGCGCCTCGGGCCCTGGCGCCGTCCCGGGACCCGCGAGGCCCACCGCGACCGGGACCTCGCCGCCATGGCGCGTGCCGGCTTCCCGTACGGCCTCGGCCGACAAGTGATCGAGGCGGATCTCGACGCCGAAATCGCCGACCCCGAAGCTTAACAGCGGAACCCGCGTCCGCGCTTGAGTTCCACGAAGCGCGCTGCGACATCGCGGCGGCGGAGAAAGCGCGAATTCCCCCGCGAAAACTTGAACGAACCACGAACGAGGCGCATCTCTCTTCGATGGACGAAACGCTCGCGAAGAAGCTGCGCATCCTCGCCGATGCCGCCAAGTACGACGCCTCGTGCTCGTCCTCCGGGGCGCCCAAGCGCACGGCCGGCAAGGGCGAGCTCGGCTCGACCACCGGCGCCGGCATCTGCCATGCCTATACGCCGGACGGGCGCTGCATCTCGCTGCTGAAGATCCTGCTGACGAACTACTGCCTGTTCGACTGCGCCTACTGCGTGAACCGGCGTTCCTCCAACGTGCAGCGCGCAAAGTTCTCCGTCGAGGAGGTCGTCACCCTCACGGTGGAATTCTACAAGCGCAACTACATTGAGGGGCTGTTCCTCTCTTCCGGCATCATCAAGTCGCCGGACCACACCATGGAGTTGCTGACCCGGGTGGCCAAGTCGCTGCGACGCGACCACGGCTTTCGCGGCTACATCCACCTGAAGTCCATCCCGGAAGCGAGCCCCTGGCTGATCGAGGAGGCGGGCCTCTACGCCGACCGACTCTCGATCAACGTCGAGTTGCCCACCGAGGCGAGCCTGGAGCGCTTGGCTCCCGAGAAGGATGGCGCGGTCATCCAGCATGCCATCGCGCAGATCGGCGAACGCATCGTCGAGGCCAAGGCCGAGAAGCGCCGGTTCTCCCCGGCCGGCCAGTCGACGCAGGTCATCGTCGGGGCCGACGCCACCACGGACGAGGCGCTGATCCGGAAGAGCGCGCTCCTGTACGGCTCGTACAACCTCAAGCGGGTCTACTACTCGGCCTTCAGCCCCATTCCCGACGGCTCGACCATCCTGCCGCTGACAGCGCCGCCGCTCCAGCGCGAGCACCGCCTGTACCAGGGCGACTGGCTCCTGCGGTACTACGCGTTCACGCCCGACGACGTGGCCGACGCCACCGAGGACGGGATGCTCTCCCTCGACATCGACCCGAAGCTGGCCTGGGCCCTGAAGCATCGGGCGCGCTTCCCGGTCGACGTGAACGCCGCCGACCGCGAGATGCTGCTGCGGGTGCCGGGCCTCGGCGCCCGGGCGGTGGACAAGATCATCCGGGCCCGCCGGCACACCCGCCTGCGCCTCGACGACGTCGCGCGGCTGACCTCGGCCCTGAAGCGGGCCCGGCCCTTCCTCATCGCCGCCGATTACCACCCGGCGGGCGGGCTCACCGACCGCCTCGACCTGCGGGCGCGCCTCGCCGATCCGCCCAAGCAACTGAGCCTGTTCTAGGATGGCGGGCGCGCACCGATCCGCCCCGCCCTCCCCGGCGGAGGGGGAAGGGTTCGGGCGCGGCGCGCTCGAAGCCGTCGCCCTCTCGCCCGGCGCGGACCTCGACGGATTCCGGGCTGCGGCCCGTCGCCTCGCCGGCCGGGGCATCCCCCCGGAGCGGGTGCTGTGGTCCATCGGCGAGGCGTCCGGGCTGTTTGGGGCGCCGGCGCCTGCGCCCTCCAGCGAGGCTCCCTTGAGCCTGCCGCGGGGGGTGGGTGAGATGGTCGCCCGGGTGGTGCCCCACCGCGATCCCGAGCGCTACGCCCTGCTGTACGACCTGATCTGGCGCATCCTGCAGGGCGAGCGCCGCTTGCTGGAGATCTCCAGCGACCCGCTGGTCCACCGCCTGGAGCGGATGCGCAAGGCCATCGCCCGCGACCTGCACAAGATGCACGCCTTCCTGCGTTTCCGCCGCGTCGCGGGGGATGGGCCCGAGCGCTTCGTCGCCTGGTTCGAGCCGGACCACCACATCCTCGGTGCGGCCGCTCCGTTCTTCGTCGATCGCTTCCGCGGGCTCGACTGGACGATCCTGACGCCGGAGGGTTCCGCCCGCTGGGACCGCGAGACCCTGGCGTTCGGGCCGCCGGGGCGACGCGAGGACGCACCGGCCCAGGATGGCTTCGAGTCCGGCTGGCGCGATTACTACGAGAGCACGTTCAACCCCGCCCGGACGAACCTCGCCGCGATGCGGGCGGAGATGCCGAAGAAGTACTGGCGCAACATGCCCGAGACCGCCGCCATTCCGGGCCTCGTCCGGCAGGCGGCGGCGCGGACCGGCGCCATGATCGAGAGGGAGCCGCAGATGCCGGTCAAGCGCAATCCCGCCCGGGCCGTCGCGGCCATGGCGGATCAGGCCCCGGATTCGCTGGAGGCGCTCAACGCCATCATCCGGCGCTTGGAGCCGCTGGTCCCCGGCGCGACCCAGGCGGTCCTCGGCGAGGGGCCGGTGGGCGCCGCCATCGCCTTCGTGGGCGAGCAGCCGGGTGACCAGGAGGACCGCCAGGGGCGCCCCTTCATCGGCCCCGCCGGGCAACTGCTCTCGCGGGCGATGGCCGAGGCCGGAATCGACCGGGGCGAGGCCTACCTCACCAATGCGGTCAAGCACTTCAAGTTCGAGGAGCGGGGCAAGCGCCGCATCCACCAGAAACCCACCGCCGGCGAGGTCAGCCACTACCGTTGGTGGCTCGACCGGGAGCTCGATTTCGTCGCGCCGAAGCTCGTGGTGGCGCTCGGCGCCACCGCCGTCCTGGCCCTGACGGGCAAGGCCATCCCGATCACCCGGGCCCGGGGGCCGGCGCAGTTCGAGAAGCCCTATGCGGGCTTCATCACCGTGCACCCATCCTACCTGCTGCGCCTGCCGGACGAGGCGAAGGCGGAAGCCTACGCGGCTTTCGTCTCCGACCTGCGCCGGGTCCACGCGCTCGGACAGTCGCTGGCGGCCTGAGGGCTATGTCCCCTCCTCCTTGTGGGGACGCAGCTCCGGCGTGACCTGATCGACCGCGGTCTCGATGGGCGCCGAGCGGCTCTCGACCCGGGTGCTGTCGACGAAGATCCGGGCCTCGCCCTCCTTCAGGCCGAGGCTGCGCAGGGCATACAGGGTCATGCCGAAGGCCAGTTCGCGCTCGGCCATCAGCACGAGGCCGACGCCCTGCTCCTCGAAGTGGCGGCGCTCGCCGTCGTTGTGGGTGCGCACCAGGGTGTCGATGCCCGGATGGATCTCGCGGGCAAGCTCGACGATGCGCCGCGTCGTGTGGGCCTCCGGTGTCGCGACCACGATCAGGCGGGCCTGGGCGATGTCGGCGGCCTGCAGGATGCCGGGCGCCGTGGCGTCGCCGAAGACCGCCTCGATGCCCTCCTGCCGCAGCTCCAGCACCCGGCGGCGGTCGCGGTCGAGGACGATGTAGGGCAGGTCCCAGGCCTTCAGCGCCTTGCCGATGGTGCTGCCGACCCGACCATAGCCGATGATGATCGCGTGGCCCCGATGCGGCGGGCTCTCGCCGGTGACCGCCAGGGCTGCGGCGCCCTTGCGCTCGAAGCGGGCGGCGAGGGTCGGGCGCTCGGCGACCTTGCGTCCGATCCAGTCGGTGAGCGCGAAGAACAGCGGGTTCAGGGTGATGGAAAGGATGGCGCCCCCGAGGATGAGGTCGCGCCCCTCCTCCGGCAGGAGCTTCAGGGACAGGCCGAGGCTGACGAGGATGAACGAGAACTCGCCGATCTGGGCAAGGCTCGCCGCGATGGTGAGCGCGGTGCCGAGGGGATGCCGGAAGGCCAGCACGATCGCCACCGCCGCCAGGGACTTGCCGATGAGGATGACGCCGAGCACCGCCAGCACCGAGAGCGGCTCGCGGACCAGGATGCCGGGGTCGAACAGCATGCCGACCGAGACGAAGAACAGCACCGCGAAGGCGTCCTGCAGCGGCAGGGAATCGGCCGCGGCCTGATGGCTGAGGTCGGATTCGGCAAGCACCATGCCGGCGAAGAACGCCCCCAGGGCGAACGAGACGCCGAAGAGCTCCGCGGAGCCGAAGGCGATGCCGAGCGCCAGGGCCAGCACCGCCAGGGTGAAGAGTTCGCGCGAGCCCGTGCGGGCCGCCTGGTCGAGGAGCCAGGGCACGAAGCGCCGGCCGCCGACCAGCATCACGGCGGCGAAGACCGCGACCTTGGCCAGCGTCAGTCCGAGGGTCAGCCAGAGGTTGCCGTCCCCGGCATGGTGCGCGGCGCCCGCTCCGTCGCCCCCGAGGGAGGGGGCCAGCGCCGGAAGCAGCACGAGGGCCAGCACCATCGCCAGGTCCTCGACGATGAGCCAGCCCACCGCGATGCGGCCCTTGTCGCTGTCGAGCAGCCGGCGCTCCTCCAGCGCCCGCAGCAGCACCACCGTACTCGCCACCGACAGGGCGAGACCGAAGACGAGACCCGCGCCGAAGCCCCAGCCCCAGGCCAGCGCCAGGGCGCCGCCCATCGCGGTGGCCGCCAGGATCTGCACGATGGCGCCCGGCAGGGCGATGGCACGCACCGCCATCAGGTCCTTGATCGAGAAGTGCAGGCCGACGCCGAACATCAGCAGGATCACGCCGATCTCGGCCAGCTGCCCGGCGAGCTGGCTGTTGCCCACGAAGCCCGGCGTATAGGGGCCGACGAGGACGCCCGCGAGGAGGTAGCCCACGAGGGGCGGCAGGCGCAGGCGCTGCGCCAGCATTCCGCACACGAAGGCCAGGACGAGGCCGAGGGCGATGATGGCGATCAGCTCTGTCGCGTGCGGCACGGGGCGGACGTCTCCGGGTCGAGGTCTGGGGCTCCTGGGGCCGTGCCGCGTGGCGCCCGCGAGAGCAAGCCGCGAACGGCCCCCACGTGCAGGCTGCGCCCGAAATTCCGCGCGCCGCGTCCCTTCACGTGCCCCGACGCACAATGTCGGCCCTCGGACCGGTGTTTCGCGGAATAAATCCGGACGGGCCGCCGCATCGCCCCTGCTCGCTTTTCCGTGAGCCGCAAGGAAACTCTTGGCCGTCGCATCCCGTTGTCGAAGCAACGTTTGTTGCGTCGAGCAACGCCAGCATCACCTTGCAATGACGATCCCTTCGGCGGAACGGACGATCGATGACCTCACCGAACGAGCATTCGACTGCGCCCAATGCAGTCGAAACCCAAAACTCGACCCTCTGGACCGTCGCCCTTGCCACCGCGCTTCTCGGCTTCGTCGCCCTTCCGCGTAGGACCGGCGGAACGGCACCAGCCCGGGCGATGCCGAAGGATCCGACCCGCCGGCCCTCCCCCTCGCATGCCGGCGCCGACGCCCGTCGGGTGGCCAGCGCCGAGCCCGAGCGCGGCCGCGGGGCGCGCACGCCCTCCGAGATTCCGGCGAAGGGCTAGAAGGATATCGGGATGCGGGTGTTCCACGACGTTTCGGAGAACAACATCGTCTCGGTCGCCGCCGGCGTGACCTTCTACGTGCTCCTGGCGATCTTCCCCGCCATCGCCGCCCTGGTCTCGTGCTACGGGCTCGTGGCGGACGTGGCCACCATCAACGAGCACCTGCAGAGCCTGCAGGGCGTCATCCCCTCCGGGGCCCTCGACATCATCGGCGAGCAGGTCAAGCGCATCGCCGCCAAGGGGGACACCACCCTCGGCCTGACCTTCTTCACCGGCATCGTCCTGTCGCTGTGGAGCGCGAACGGCGGCATGAAGGCGGTCTTTTCCGCCCTGAACATCGTCTACGAGGAGCGCGAGACGCGGAGCTTCATCTGGCTCAACCTGCGCTCGCTGGCGTTCACCGCCGGCGCGCTGCTGTTCATCATTCTGGCACTGGTCGGGATCGTGGTGGTTCCGGCGGCGATCAACATCGTCGGGCTGAGTTCGGAGGCCTGGTACATCGCCCTGCTGCGCTGGCCGGTGCTCCTCGCCGCCGTGCTCGGCGGTCTTGCCCTGCTCTACCGCTACGGTCCGAGCCGCGACGCCCCACGCTGGCGCTGGGTGACCTGGGGCAGCGCCCTGGCCGCCGTGGCCTGGCTCGTCACCTCGCTGGGCTTCTCCTGGTACGTCTCCAATTTCGGCAAGTACAACGAGACTTACGGCTCGCTGGGCGCCGTGATCGGCTTCATGACCTGGATCTGGATCTCCACCACAATCGTGCTCATCGGCGCCGAGGTCAACGCCGAGATGGAGCATCAGACCGAGGCCGACACCACGCGCGGCCCGGAGCAGCCGCTCGGAACCCGCGACGCCCGGATGGCCGATACGGTGGGGGCTGCGACGTGAGGGGTCTTCCGGCCACCGCCCGCGTTGCGGTAGGCTCCCTCCATGGAACGCGACGCCACCATCGAGATCCTGCGAACGCATGAGCGCGCCTTGCAGCAGCGTGGCATCCGGCATGCCACGCGGTTCGACTCGACGGCGCTCGGGGAAGTGCAGGCCCGACGTGACGTCGATACCCTGATCGACCTGGGCAAGGACCTGAAGCGCGACGTCGACGGCTCCGTCGGTCCCTGCCACGTCATCGGGGATTTGTTCCCCGTGGCGGTCGATGTGGCCGATCGGCAGAGCTTGAAGGAGCGGATCAGGACACGGATCGAGCGTGATGCCGTTCCTGCCGTCTGAACGCGAGCCCAATGCCTGTAAGAACATCATCGTCAACGCTGAGGCGGCCCTGCAAGTCGTCGCCGGCATGACCTCCGCGACCTTCGAGTCCGACCAGCGCACCGATGGTGCCGTCGTGCGCGGCCTCGAGATCATCCCGGAAGCGAGCCGGCATCTCGGGCCCGACAGGCAGGCGCGCCACCCCGAGATTCCCTGGCGCGACATCGCGGATGTCGGAAATTTCGACCGTCACGCCGATCAGCGGGTGGTGCTGGACATCGTTTGGAAGACCGTCCACGACCCTCTGACCTCGATCATCGCGGTCTGCCGTGCCGAACTAAGCCGACCGCCGGCTCCCTGAGCGCGGCCGTCCCGATCCCCTTCACGAGATCCCGCGCCCGATGACGTCTCCCGCTTCCGCTCCCGTCGGCCCCGGCGATCAGATCATCCTGGTCGACGGGTCGTCGTTCATCTTTCGCGCGTATTTCCAGTCGATCAACCAGGACCAGAAGTACAACACGCGGCCGTCGGATGGCCTGCCCACCGGCGCGGTGCGGCTGTTCTGCACCAAGATCGCCCAGTTCGTGCAGGAGGGTGCGGCCGGGGTGATGCCGACGCACCTCGCCATCGTGTTCGACAAGTCGGAGGGCTCGTTCCGCAAGGAGCTCTTCCCCGACTACAAGGGCCACCGTCCGGACGCGCCGGACGACCTCAAGCGGCAGATGCCGCTGATGCGCGACGCCGTGCGGGCCTTCGGGCTGCAGCCGATCGAGTTGATCCGCTACGAGGCCGACGACCTCATCGCCACCTATTCGCGCCAGGCCGAGGCGCGCGGGGCCGGCGTCATCATCGTCTCGTCCGACAAGGACCTGATGCAGCTCGTCGGCCCCCTGGTGCGGTTCTACGACTTCGAGTCCGGCGCCAAGGGCAAGCCCGGCTACCGGCCCGAGCGCAACCTCGACCGCGAAGCGATCATCGCCAAGTGGGAAGGCCTGCAGCCTGAGCAGATCGGAGACGCCCTGGCGCTGATCGGCGACACCTCGGACAACGTGCCGGGCGTGCCCGGCATCGGCCTGAAGACCGCCGCGGCCCTGATCAAGGAATACGGCAGCCTCGACGCGCTTCTGGAGCGCGCCGCCGAGATCAAGCAGCCCAAGCGCCGCGAGACCCTGCTCGCCAGCATCGACCAGGCCCGCCTCTCGCGAAGGCTGGTGGCGCTTGAGGAGAACGTGCCCCTTCCGGTGCCGCTGGACGACCTGCGCCTGCCCAAGCCCGATCCGCAGAAACTCGTCGGCTTCCTCAAGGCGATGGAGTTCAACACCCTGACCCGGCGCATCGCCCAGATGCTCCACGTCGACCCGGAGGCGGTGCAGCCCGACCCGTCACTGCTGCCGAACCGCGAACCCGCGCCCGACGCCCCATTCTTCCCGGACGCCCACGGCGACCCGGTGCCCGTCGATCCCGAGACCGCGTCCGGCGCCCCGAGCGGCGAGGTCGATCCCTTCGCCGACCTCGGCCTGCCCGATGTCGCGCCCAAGCCCCGCGGCCCCTCCGAGCCGACGCCCGCCGGCCTCGTGGCGGCGCGGGCGGCGGAGTCGGTGAAGCCCTTCGACACGGCCGCCTACGAGACGATCGGGTCCGTCGAGCAGCTCGACGCCTGGATCGCCGAGGCCGAGGAGGCCGGTGTCATCGCCGTCGACACCGAGACGGATTCGCTGGATTCCAACCACGCCAATCTCGTGGGCGTCTCCCTCTGCGTGGCGCCGGGCCGGGCGGCCTACATCCCCCTCACGCATAGCGGGGGCGACGACCTGTTCGGCGATGGCCTGCTGCCCGGCCAGATTCCCCTCGCGGCGGCGATCGCGCGGCTGAAGCCGCTTCTTGAGAACCCGGGCGTCCTGAAGGTCGGCCAGAACCTGAAATACGATTTTGCCGTCCTGTCGCGCTACGGCATCCGGGTGGCGCCCTTCGACGACACCATGCTGATCTCCTACGTGCTCGATGCCGGCAAGGGCGGGCACGGCATGGACGAGCTCGCCCGCCGCCATCTCGGGCACCAGCCCATCACCTTCTCGGACGTGGCCGGCACGGGCCGGGCCAAGGTCACCTTCGACCGGGTCGCGCTGGACAAGGCCACCGCCTACGCGGCCGAGGATGCCGACGTCACCCTGCGCCTGTGGCGGATGATGAAGCCTCGGCTCGTGGCCGAGAAGCGCGTCGCCGTCTACGAGACCCTGGAGCGTCCGCTGGTGCCGGTGATCGCCCGGATGGAGGCGGAGGGCATCCGCGTCGACCGCAACATGCTCAGCCGGCTGTCCGGCGACTTCTCGCAGATCCTGGTGCGCCTGGAAGAGGAGATCCAGGAGGATGCGGGCGAGAAATTCCAGGTCTCCTCGCCGAAGCAGATCGGCGACATCCTGTTCGGCAAGATGGGCCTGCCCGGCGCCAAAAAGACGCCCTCGGGCCAGTGGGCGACGCCCGCGACCCTGCTGGAGGAGCTCGCCCAGGCCGGGCATCCGCTGCCGAAGAAGATCCTCGAATGGCGCCAGCTCGCCAAGCTGAAATCCACCTACACGGATTCGCTGCAGCAGCACGCGGACCGGGAGACCGACCGGGTCCACACCTCGTTCTCGCTGGCCGCCACCACCACCGGCCGGCTCTCCTCCTCCGAGCCGAACCTGCAGAACATCCCGATCCGCACCGAGGAAGGCCGCCGCATCCGCCGGGCCTTCGTGGCGGCGGAGGGCAACCGCCTGATCTCGGCCGATTACAGCCAGATCGAACTGCGCCTCCTCGCCCACATCGCCGACATCCCGCAGCTGCGCCAGGCTTTCGCGGACGGCATCGACATCCACGCGGCCACCGCCAGCGCGATGTTCGGCGTGCCGCTCGCCGAGATGACGCCGGACCTGCGCCGGCGGGCCAAGACCATCAACTTCGGCATCATCTACGGCATCTCGGCTTTCGGCCTCGCCGACCGCCTCGGCATCGGCCGCGAGGAGGCGGGCGCCTTCATCAAGCAGTATTTCGAGCGCTTTCCCGGCATCCGCGCCTATATCGACGACACCAAGCGGCGCTGCCGGGATCTCGGCTACGTCACCACCCTGTTCGGCCGGGTCTGCCATTATCCGCAGATCCGCTCGAACAATCCCAACGAGCGCGCCTCCGTCGAGCGTCAGGCCATCAACGCACCGATCCAGGGCTCGGCCGCCGACATCATCCGCCGGGCGATGATCCGCATGGAGGAAGCGCTGCGGGCCGAGCGCCTGAACGTGCGCATGCTCCTGCAGGTGCACGACGAACTCGTGTTCGAGGCGCCCGAGGACGAGGTCGAGAAGGCCCTGCCGGTGATCACCCGCATCATGGTCGACGCCCCCGCCCCCGCACTGACCTTGAAGGTCCCGCTGGTGGTCGAGGCCCGCGCCGCCCTGAACTGGGAAGAGGCGCACTGAGAAGCGCCTCGCGCGCCGGGCCGGCCCACCCGTCCCGCCGGAACAGCGGTGCAACGGTCGGCTCCCCGCACCGGTGGCGAAGCCGTGCGGCCGGGATTCCGCTCACGATTGCGGAGGGCGACGCGTTGTACCGCGCCGGCCTCACCGGCCCTGAGAGATGAGGTACGGCGTCCGACTTCGGGCGTGCGCGGGCAAGCGGGTCAGGCTGTCGAGGAGCGGCCGCACTTCGCGCAGGGACCCGCGCGCTTGCTGATCCGACATCCGATCCTGACGCCGGAATCCCCTCCCGGGAACCGACCCGCTCTGGAGTCGAAGGCGCCGAATAACACCCCCCCGAACGCAATGCTCCAATGCGACGCAGGGTGGAACGCCCGGTCGGGCCACGTGTTGCCGCACCGCAAACGATCATCAAGAACGGCGCCGTTCAGGCGCCCTGGAAAGAGAACTCGCCATGACCAAGTCCCTCCTCGCCGCCCTCGGCCTGTCGGTCGCGACCCTCGCCACCCCGGCCCTGGCCCAGGAGCCGCTGTCCTTCCGCGTCGCCCCGCAGTTCGACGGCAACCAGCCGACCGTGACCGACACCTCTGACTTCCGCGCCGCTGCCCTTCGCTCGGACGCCGTTAGCATCGAGTCGAGCCGCATCGCCCTGGAGCGCTCGCGCAACCCGCGCGTCCGTCAGTACGCCCACAACGTCCTGGTCGAGCGTAAGGCCACCACCCAGGCCCTGCTGCCCGAGGGCACCTCGCTGACCGCTGGCGGCACCGTGGTTTCCGACACTCAGCCCTTCGAAACCCGCCTCGACAACCCGGTCGGCGTCGTCCTCGCCCCGGTGACGATCTCGGCCACCATCGCCCAGCGCGTCGTCGGTGGCGTCCTCGGCGGTGTCGGCCTCGTAGACAACAGCCCCGCCGAGCCGGGCCGCCGCGTCGCCATCGGGGCCGAGGGCCAGGGCCGGCTCGATCGCCTGAAGTCCGCCCGCGCAGGCCGTGACTTCGACCGCACCTACGTCGACCAGCAGGCCAACTCGGACGCCCGCACCCTCGGCCTCTACGCCTCCTACGCCCGCAACGGCGACAGCGTGCAGGGTCGTGAGTTCGCCAACCAGGCGCTGCCCTACATCGCCGGCGAGCACGCCCACTCGGCCAACCTCGCCGACCGCATCAACTGAGCGGTCGTCCTCGATTGAAATGCGAAAGGGTCGTCCCGCGGGGCGGCCCTTTTTTCGTGGCCCAGTCCCGTCGCCCGTTTCACGCGTTCGGGACGAGCGCCGCCACGGCAGCGCCGAGCTCGTCGAAATGGGCGATGACCCGGTCCGGTCCGAGCGCGGTCACGGGCAGGTCGGTGTAGCCGAAGGGCACCGCCACGACTGGAATGCCGGCGGCCTTGGCGGCATCGATGTCGGCGCGGGAATCCCCCACCATCACGGCGCGGGCCGGGTCGCCACCGGCGCGCTCGATGGTCAGGGTGATGTGGCGCGGATCCGGCTTGAAGTACGGGAAGGTCTCGCGGCCGCAGATCGTCGCGAAGCGGTCGGCCACGCCCAGGAGTTCGAGCAGGCGCACGGCCTGGCCCTCGTACTTGTTGGTGCAGACGGCGAGGAGGAAGCCGCGGCCCCGCAGGGCGTCCAGGGCCTCGACGACGCCGGGGAACAGGTGCGACTGCTCGCAGAGATGATCGCTGTAATGGGCGATGAAGTCAGAGAACAGCGCCTCCAGCCGTTCGGTCGACAACGGCTCGCCGGCCGTCGTGAAGCCGCGCTGGATCAGCGCCTTGGCCCCCGCGCCGATCATGTCGCGGGCCTGCTCGAGGGGCAGGGCCTGGAGGCCCTCGCGACGCAGGATCACGTTCAGGGTGCCGATCAGGTCGCCGGCGGTCTCGGCCAGGGTCCCGTCGAGATCGAAGACGGCGATGGGCGGCAGGGCGGTCATGGACACTCGCAGGATCGGGGGCGGACGGGAGGGCACGGAGCCGCCGCTCTAGCCCATCCGGGCCGCACGGGCGAGATCGTTGGACACGGGGCCGCCCGGCCTTTGCCGGTGGACAGGTGACAGGGGTGCCGCGGCATCATCCCGGCCGCACTTGCCTCGGCGTCTCGGCGTCCTGTACGGTTCGCACATCGACGGCCGGGGGGCCGCTGTCCTTCACCCGATGACGGTCTTGATCTCAGCGCCGCAGGCCCGGTGCAGGGGCGTCACGTGAGTCGAACGGACGGAAGCGGGCGATTTCGGAGGGGGCTATGGCGGAAACGGTCCCGGGTTGGTCGGACGAGCGGGTCGATCTCCTGCGCCGGCTGTGGGAGGATGGCCTGAGCGCCAGCCAGATCGCGACGCAGCTCGGCGGCGTGACGCGCAACGCAGTCATCGGCAAGGTCCATCGGCTCGGCCTCTCGGGCCGCGTCAAGTCGGCCGAGACGCCCGGCGTGTCGCCGCGCAAGGTCGTGCGCGAGCCGGAACTCGAGGTCGTGGCGCCCGTGATCGTGGCCCCTGACCTCGACGACGCCGCGGTTGCTTTCGAGGCTCCCGCAGCCGCACCGGTCGTGGTGGCCCCGGTCGCTCTGACGCTCTCGCGCCGCGTGACGATCATGGACCTCCGGGAATCGATGTGCCGCTGGCCCATCGGCGATCCGACTTCGCCCGACTTCCACTATTGCGGCGACCGGTCGATCACGGGCCTGCCCTACTGCACCGCCCACGCGCAGATTGCCTACCAGCCGGCGGCCGAGCGCAAGCGGGACCGACGCGTCGGCGGCTTTCGCTGATCCGCCGCGCACGGGCGCGGCACGGTTTGGAGACTTCGCGCGTTGATCACCGTCGCCGGTTTCGGACCGGCGAGAAAAGGTGACGAGCCGTGACGGAGCGAACGACCACGATCGACGGCGACGAGGCCGCGTTCCTCGACCTGCATGCGCAGCGCGAGGATCTGGAACGTCAATTGTCGCTGGTGCAGTTGCGCCGGCAGTTCGGCCCCGGCCAGGAGGCCGTGGACCAGGCCGCCGACGACGAGAAGGCGCTGCTTCTCAGCCTCGACCGGGTCATGACCCAGATCCGCGCCGCCGAGTACAAGCGACAGCCGAATGCGCGGCGCTGGTAGCGGGTCCTAGTCGAGCCGCCGTAGATCCCGCTCCTTGTGCCGCAGGCGCAGCAGGAGATCGATCTGGCTGTCCGGGATCGGCAGGGTGTCGCAGGTCTCTTCGTAGATCGAACGCAGCGCGGTTCCGAGACGGTACCGCGTGTCGTCGGGCAGGTTGGGCTGACACGCATGCGTCGCGTCCTCCCGCATCTCGCCGTCGCAAACTCTCTGGTCCAACGTCTCAGTCCCTCGTTCGAGCGATCCAACGCCGGCGCCGAAATGGAGCGCACTCGCCGTTTAACGAGTGTCGTCCAACATGGTTAAGAAAGCGTTAAAGGCCGAGCCGTCCCACAGCGCTCAGGCGTCGGCCGCCTGAAGCAGGCGTGCCGCCGCGGCCCGGGCCTCGTCGGTCACCGTGGCACCGGCCAGCATCCGGGCGATTTCCTCCCGGCGCGCCGGCGCTTCCAGGGAGGCGACCCGCGTGGCGACCCGGTCGCTGCCCTTCACGGGGTCCTTGGCGATCAGGAAATGCGTCTCCGCCCGCGCCGCCACCTGGGGCGCGTGGGTCACGGCCACCACCTGGACCCGCGTGGCCAGGCGCCCGAGCCGGGCGCCGATGGCATCGGCCACCGCCCCGCCGACGCCGGTGTCGATCTCGTCGAAGATCAGGGTCGGCGCGGAGCCCTTGTCGGCGAGCACCACCTTCAGGGCCAGCATGAAGCGCGAGAGCTCGCCGCCCGAGGCCACCTTCATCATCGGCCCCGGGCGCGTACCCGGATTGGTCTGGGCCCAGAACTCCACGCGGTCGTAGCCGGACGGATCGCGGGAGTCCGGATCGGTGGCGATCTCGGTGATGAAGCGGGCGCGCTCCAGCTTGAGTGGCGGCAGCTCGGCCTTCACCGCCGCGTCGAGGGCCTTGGCCGCACGCTTGCGCCCGTCGGTGAGCTTGGCGGCGGCCTTCGCGTAGGCGGCCTCCGCCGCAGCCAGCGTTGCCTCCAGACCGCCGAGGGCTTCCTCGCCGGCGTCGATCGCCGCGACGTCCGCGGCATAGCGTACGCGCAGGGCGGCAAGATCGTCGACCGGCACCTGGTATTTCCGCGCGGCGGCCCGAAGGGCGAACAGTCGCTCCTCCACCCGCTCCAGCTCGCGCGGATCGAACTCCGCCTCGCGCAGGGCCACGTCGAGGATGCTGTGGGCCTCGTCGAGAGCGGTCAGGGCCGTGTCGAGGGCGGCGACGCAGGGTTCGACCAGGGCCGGCAGCTGCGCCGCCCGGCGCTCCAGTTTGCGCAGGGCGGAGGAGAGATGGGACACGATGGGGCCGCCCGAGGCCTCGATCGCCTCGTTCAGCTCGCGCGCGACCTTCTCGCTCTGCTGCATCACCGTGCGGCGCTCGGCCAGGGTGGTCTCCTCGCCCGGTTCCGGCGCGAGAGTTTCGAGCTCCGCCACGGCATGGCGCAGGAAGTCGGATTCCTTGGCGGCGGCCTCCACCCGGGCCCGGTGCTCGGACAGGGCGGAGCGGGCGCCCTTCACGCGCTTGGCGGCCTCGGCGACCTGGACCAGCGGGCCCTGCAGGCCCCCGAAGGCGTCCAGGATGGCGCGGTGGGTAGTGGGATCGGCCAGCGCCCGGTCGTCGTGCTGCCCGTGGATCTCCACAAGCGCCGCGCCGATGGCACGCAGGACCTGGACGCCCACGGCCTGGTCGTTGACGAAGGCGCGCGTGCGTCCGTCCGCCATCTGCACGCGACGGAGGATGAGATCGCCCTCGGTGTCGATCTCCGCCTCGGCGGCGAGCGCCCGGGCCGGATGATCGAGGGGCACGTCGAAGACGGCCGTGACGGCGCCCTGCCCTTCCCCGTGGCGCACGAGCCGGCCGTCGCCGCGGCCGCCGAGCGCCAGGGCAAAGGCATCGAGCAGGATCGACTTGCCCGCGCCCGTCTCGCCGGTGAGGACGCTGAGGCCCTCGCGAAAGGTCAGGACGAGCTTGTCGATGAGAACGATGTCGCGGATCGCGAGCTGGCTCAGCATGCCGCGTCTGGGGTCCCGTTGTGGATGCTGGCGCTGTGTTTACGGCGAAGTGCCGCCGGCTTCACGCAAAAAGATGCCGCCCCCCTGGGGGAGCGGCAAAGCGGCCCTCGATGCGGGGGCGGGCCCGGGGCCTACTGGGCCTCGGCGGTGCGTCCGATGACGCCGCGATAGACCTTGCTGAGCCAGGAGGTCTTCTCCTCGCGCGGCTCGAGGCCCCCGTTCTGCAGGAGCGCGTGCGCATCCTTGTACCAGGGGCTGTCGGGGAAGTTGTGGCCGAGCACGGCGGCGGAGGTCTGGGCTTCCTGGGTCAGGCCGAGAGCCATGTAGGCCTCGGTCAGGCGCTCCAGGGCCTCCTCGGCGTGACGGGTCGTCTGGTACTTGCTGACCACGTCACGGAACCGGTTGATCGCGGCCGGAAAGTTCCGGCGCTCGAGGTAGAAGCGCCCGACCTCCATCTCCTTACCGGCGAGCTGGTCGCGGGTGATCTGGATCTTGGCCTTGGCGTCGGCCGCGTATTCGGAGGTCGGATACTTCTGGACAAGCTCCTGCAGGCCGGCGAGCGCCTTCTCAGAGCGGTCCTGGTCGCGGGTCACGTCCGGGATCTGCTTATAGTGCGACATCGCCATCAGGTACTGGGCGTAGGCCGCATCCTTGCTCGCCGGATGGCGCTGCAGGTAGCGCTTCGAGGCGTTGATCGCGTCGTCGTACTTCGCACCCTCGTAATTCGCGTAGGCCGTCATCAGCAGCGCTTTGCGCGACCAGTCGGAATAGCTGTAGGCCTTGTCGAGCTCGCCGAACTTCTTCGAGGCGCCCTCGTAGTCCTTGTCCTCCATGCGCGCCAAGCCCTCGCTGTAGAGCTTGTCGGCGGGAACATCCGGAACGACTTCCGGCTTGTACTTCTCGGCGAAGGGATTGATCGAGTCGAGGGCGTCGCATCCGCCGAGGCCGAAGCCGATAACGGACACCAGCACGGCCGCCATCGCACCGCGGTTGGGATGAGTAAGGCGCATTCCGGTGTTCCCCCAACAGACGGGTCCGTTCCCGGACTCGCGTCGTCAAGCCATCACAAAGGTCGGTCGCGTGGCTGACGGCCTCATGCCACGATCCGGGTGCGCTGCACACCGGACGGACGTCCCGTTTCACGCTCGATTCACCGTGGAGCGCGATTTGGGCGCGAAAGCGGCGGGCGGGCCACGCCCTGGACAGAAACGAAGGCTGTGTGTCGGTGGCGCTACAGATCGCCCACGAAGGCGGCGATGCCGAGGCTGGCGCCGAACTCGGTCAGGCTGGTCTCGCGGCGGGCGCTGGGCCCCTCGACGATGGCGTAGTTGGCGCGATCGGAGAACAGTGCGGTGAGGACGCCGACATTCATGCGGTGTCCGCCGCAGTAGGAGCGGTAGCCGCCCTGAATCGGGAGACCTGCGAGGGCGAGGTCGCCCACGGCGTCGAGAAACTTGTGCCGGACGAACTCGTCGGCGTAGCGCAGGCCTTCGGGGTTCACGACGGCGGTCTCGCCGACCGCGACGGTGTTCTCGAGGGAGGCGCCCAGGGCGAAGCCCGCCTTCCAGTAGCGCTCCACGTCCCGCATCATGCCGAAGGTGCGGGCTCCGGCGATCTCGCGGCGGTAGGCGGAGGGGGTGAGGTCCATCGCCTTGCGGCTGCGGCCGATCACCGGGTTTTCGAAATCGATCTCGACGTCGAGGCGGAAGCCCCGGTCGATGGGGCGGAGTTCGGCGAAGGCCCGGCCGACCTCGATGCGGACGGAGCGAAGGACCTTGATCCAGCGCTTGGCGGCGCCGCAGCTCGCGGTACCGACGGCGTCGATGGCCTGTACGTAGGGGAGCGCGCTGCCGTCGAGGATGGGCATCTCGGGGCCGTCGATTTCGACGAGGACGTTGTCGATCCCGAGACCGTAGAGCGCCGACATCAGGTGCTCGATGGTGGCGACCGCGCCGCTCTCAACGTCACCGATGACGGTGCAGAGCTCGGTGGCGGAGACGCAGGCGTGATGGGCCTTGATGAGCCGGTCGTTGCCGGTGGGCATTCCGGTGCGGAGGAAGGCGATGCCGTGATTGGCGGGCGCCGGATGCAGCGTGATCGCGACCGGGTTCCCGGAGTGGACGCCGATGCCGCTCAGGGTGGCGGGGGCTTTGAGTGTCGTCTGTTGGTTCGTTCGCATTCCATAGCCCTCGGCCGTGATCGGGCGCGCCCATCCCGTCGGGATGGGCCCTGCGCCCCTTGCGATCCGTCCGCTGCTTGAAGCCCCTGCCGGCGTCTGATGGTCGAAACCACCGCGCCTTGTCGTTCCAAAATTCGTATAGCCGCGCCTCAAAGGCAGGCCAAATCACGGATTCTTACGCTGTGTTACAGCCGCGGTTTCCACCAGCGAATCTGAATCTCGTTTTGGAACAACGGTTTAACAATAGGCATAGCCCGGAGCCGCGAGGCTCCGGGCCTGTGGCTGAAATATCTCAGCCTGGGCGTTGAGGGTCCGCCGGACCCCGGGTTCAGTTCGCCTGGCGGCGCAGGAAGGCCGGGATCTCGAGCTGGTCGTCGTCCATCATGCGGGCCTGGGGGGCGACGCGACCCTGGGGATCGAGGTTGCCCTGGGCCGGACGGTAGGCCGGGGGAGCCTGCACGGGAGCGCGCTTGGCGTAGTCCGCGGGCGCGGCGGCCTGCGAGATCGGTGCGGCGGGCGCCCGCATCGGCGCAGGCGACGCAGCCTCGACGTCCTCACGGCGTCCGCCGAAGCCCACCGTCGCGAGACGGCGCAGCAGCGTCATGCGCTTGGAATCGCCCGCCGGCTCGGCCGGCTGCTCCTCGCGGGCCCGGAGCTGGGCCTGGGCGGGAAGCGGCAGGTCCTGGATCTGCGGCATGCGGGGGGCGCGGGCCACGGCCACGGCCGGCCGGGGCGGCACGAAGGGGCCGGCGGCATGCTGGGGCGCAGGCTCGGGCGCCGGCATCGGCGCGGGCTCGTAGGACATGGCGGCGCGCGGCTGGGTCTGCGTCAGCATCACCTCGTCGCGCATCACCGGGGACTGGGGCAGCTCGACCCGCATGGGCTCGGGGGCGAGGGCCACCGGCTCGGGGGCGCGCAGGATCTGCTGCACCGGAGCCTGGACCGGAGCGGCCTGGATCGGGGCGGCCTGCAGCGACGCCGGAGCAGCGGGCTGCGCGGCCGGGGTCGCTACGGCTCCGTCCTGTCCGAGGGGGCGAAAGGTCGACGCGGGCTGTGCGGCCCGCGCCCTCGCTTCCGCACGGAGACGCTCGGCGACCTCGGCGATGCGCTGCTCGGTCTGGACGATGTCGGGGTTGTTCTGGGAGTTGGCGGCGATCAGCGCCGGCTCGATGCCGGTGGCGACCACGGAAACCCGGATGATGCCGTCGAGGCTCTCGTCGAAGGTGGCGCCCAGGATGATGTTGGCGTCCGAGTCGACCTCCTCGCGGATGCGGGTGGCAGCCTCGTCGAGCTCGTAGAGGGTAAGGTCGTTGCCGCCGGTGATCGAGATCAGCAGGCCGCGGGCGCCCTTCATCGAGACGTCGTCGAGGAGCGGATTGGCGATGGCGGCTTCCGCGGCGCGGTTGGCGCGGTTCTCGCCCGAGGCCTCGCCGGTCCCCATCATGGCCTTGCCCATGCCGCGCATGATCGCGCGGACGTCGGCGAAGTCGAGGTTGATCAGGCCTTCCTTGACCATCAGGTCGGTGATGCAGGCGACGCCCGAGTAGAGCACCTGGTCGGCCATCGCGAAGGCGTCGGCGAAGGTGGTCTTCTCGTTGGCGACCCGGAACAGGTTCTGGTTCGGGATCACGATCAGGGTGTCGACTGCGGCCTGGAGCTCCTGGATGCCGGCCTCGGCCGTGCGCATCCGGCGCACGCCCTCGAACTGGAACGGCTTCGTGACCACACCGACGGTGAGGATCCCCATGTCGCGGGCGGCGCGGGCGATGACGGGCGCCGCGCCGGTGCCGGTGCCGCCGCCCATGCCGGCGGTGATGAAGCACATGTGGGCGCCGGAGAGCTGGTCACGGATCTCGTCGATGACCTCGTCGGCGGCGGCAGAGCCGACCTCGGGGTGCGAGCCGGCGCCGAGGCCCTGCGTCACGCCGAGACCCATCTGGATCACGCGCTCGGCCTTCGAGGAGGTCAGCGCCTGGGCGTCGGTGTTGGCGACCACGAATTCGCAGCCCAGCAGGCCGGATTCGATCATGTTGTTGACGGCGTTGCCGCCGGCTCCGCCGACACCGAAGACGGTGATGCGGGGCTTGAGTTCCCGGATATCCGGCGCCTGCAGACTGATGGCCATGGTGTCGAGCCTCTCGTGCCTTTCACGTTTCGTTTGACGCCCGCCTTGAAGTCAGGGCGCCGATTTGGGTCTGGCCATGCACGCCCACCCCGCGGGGTTTCGGGCGTGCCGGCGGTCGTCTCAGAAGCTCTCGCGGATCCAGCGACCGACGCGCGAGAGGTAGCCGTCCGTTCCCGTACCGGCGAAGGCCCCGTGGCCCCGCGGCTCGAAATGCTCCGCATGCGCCACCTGCGGGTAGACCAGGAGGCCCACCGCGGCGGAGAAGGCGGGTCCCTTGGCGGCCTCCGGCAGGCCGCGGATGCCGAGGGGCCGGCCGATGCGGACCTGGCCCTCCATCACCCGGCGGGCGACCTCCGGCAGGCCGACGAGCTGGCTCGCGCCCCCCGTCAGCACCACCCGGCGCCCGGCCTGGGCCGAGAAGCCGGCGGCGCGCAGACGGTCGCGCACCAGTTCCACCACCTCCTCGACGCGCGGGCGGATGATCCGCACGAGCTGCGAGCGCGGCACGTGGTTGGGGGCATCGCCCTCATCCTCGCCCACCCCGTGGACCGCGATCATGTCGCGCTCGTCGGAGGCGGTGGCGATGGCCGAGCCGTAGAGGGTCTTGAGGCGCTCGGCCGCGGCGACCCGGGTGGAGAGGCCGCGCGCGATATCCATGGTGACGTGGTGCCCGCCGACCGCGACCGCGTCCACGTGGACGAGGTGGCCGCCGGAGAAGACGCCGACGCTGGTGGTGCCGCCGCCCATGTCGACCACGGCGACGCCCATCTCGGCTTCGTCGTCCACCAGGGCCGAGAGGCCGGCGGCGTAGGGCGTGGCGATCACCGCCTCGACGCCGAGGTGGCAGTGCTCGACGGCGAGCATGAGGTTGCGGGCGGCAGCCGCCTCGCCGGTGACGACGTGGAGGTCGACCCCGAGGGCGTCGCCCATCATGCCCAAGGGATCGATGACCGTGCCCTGGCCGTCGATGGCGTAGCCGGTGGGCAGGGCATGGAGCACGGCACGGCCGGGGCTGACGCCGTGGGCCGAGGCGGTTTCCAGCACGCGCTCCACGTCGGAACCCGTGACGGTGCCGGTGCGGGTGCCGACGCGGGCCTCGAAGTGCTGCGATCCGATCCGGCCGCCGGACATGTTGACGATGACCGACTGCACCTCGACCTTCGCCATCCGCTCGGCGGCGTGGACCGCCTGGCGGATCGCGCTCTCGGCCGCCTCGAGGTCGACGATGACGCCGCCCTTGAGACCCTGCGAACGCTGGTGGCCGATGCCGATGACGCGGGCGAAGTGGGTGCGCCCGCGCAGGGTGGTGAGGGCCTCGGCCGGCTGGAGCTCGGCGATGAGGCAGACGACCTTGCTCGTTCCGATGTCGAGCACCGAGAGGGTGGTGCTGCGCCGGGCGGAGAGGGGCTTCAGGCGTGGGGTGAGGCCGTGCGGGTCGTGCATCGGGCTACCGGGCGGAGGCGGTGAAACGGGGACGGGACGCGGGATGCGCCGGACGGATCGTGCGGCTCATGTGCTGGTCCCCTTGGGCTTGGACTTCTTCTGGGATTCGGCGCGGGCCGCGGCCGCTTCCTCGGTGAGCCGCACCACCACCCGGTCGGGCATGCGCAGGTCCACCGCGATGATGTCCTTCTCGAGAATGCGGTTGTCGCGCTCGAGCTTGACCAACCGGGCCAGGGCCTCGGTGGCGCCCGTCTCGGGCAGGCGGATGTCGACGCCGTCGAGCTTGAGGGTCCAGCGACGGCCGGAGACGTAGGTCCCGGCCTTGACCCGCTCGGCTAGCGAGCCGGCCGCCTCGATCAGGGCGAGGTAGTCCTTGAGCTTGAGGTTGGCGTCGTCGCCGACCACGAGGGGAAGCGCGGCGTAGCGGTCGTCGCGCATCTGGTCGATCACCGTTCCGTCGGCGGCGATCACGGCAATCTCGCCGTTGCGCTGCCACAGGGCGGCGGGCTCGCGCTCGACCTGGGTGATGACGATCTCGTTCGGGTAAACCTTGCGCACGGAGGCGCTGGCGATCAGCGGGACCGCCAAGAGGCGCTCGCGGGCCTCCGCCACATCGAGGAAGACCACCGAGGAGTGCCCGTCGATGCCGGCGGCCTGCAAGACCTCGCGCTCGTAGAGGCGGGCGATCCCCGAGATGGTGACGCGCTCGACGCCGAAGCCGGCGATCCGCGCCGCGATGTCGAGGGGGCGGCCGTGCTCGGCCACGAAGCGATCATAGGCGCCGCTGCCGACGAAGCCGGCGAGGGCGAGGGCCGCGAAGGAGAGGGAGAAGCCCGCCGTGCCGAGGTGGCGCGGGATGCGCCGCTCGATCGGGTTAGCGAGGCGCGAGCGGCGACCGGGAGGCGTGATGCGGCGCAGGCGGGCGGCCAGCGACGCACGAACGGAGGCGACCGTGCCGGCGGCGGGCCCGAGCGGACCCTGGCCGCCGAACGGGCCTTCGGCCCCTACCGGCCCAACGTTGCGTCCCCCACCATCCATTGGACGAGCTCACCGAAACTATAGCCCGCATGGGCTGCCATCTCCGGGACCAAGCTCGTCTTCGTCATGCCGGGTTGCGTGTTGACCTCCAGCACGACGAGGGCACCGGTTCCCCCCGGTGTGTCGTCGTAGCGAAGGTCCGCACGGCTGATGCCCCGGCACCCGAGTGCTTGATGCGCCGTTAACGACAACTCTTGGACACGCTGGTAAAGATTTGGTTTAATTTCTGCCGGGAGAACGTGGATCGACCCCCCCTCGGCGTACTTCGCGTCGAAGTCGTACCACTCCCCCGAAGCCGGCTTGATCTCGATCACCCCGAGGGCCCTGTCGCCCATCACGGCGCAGGTCAGCTCGCGCCCGGCGACATAGGTTTCCGCAAGGATTTCATCGCCATAGCCCCAATCCTCCCGGCCCACTTCCTGGGGCGGATGGGAGCGTCCGTCCCGCACGATGATGACCCCCATGGAGGAGCCCTCGGCCACCGGCTTGAGCACGTAGGGCGGCGTCAGCACGTGTGACTTTGCGGCCTCATGACGGTTAACGACGCGGCCCTCCGGGACGCTCACGCCGGCCGCCCGCATGATCACTTTGGCACGTTCCTTATGCATCGCCAGCGCCGAGGCGAGCACGCCGGAATGCGTGTAGGGGATGCGGAGCAGCTCCAGCAGCCCCTGGATGGTGCCGTCCTCACCCGCCGGACCGTGCAGCGCGTTGAAGGCCACGTCGGGCCGCAGCTCGGTGAGCACCGTCGCGATGTCCGGCTGGACGTCGACCCGCGTGACGCGGAAACCCTGGCCCTCCAGGGCATCGGCGCAGGCATGGCCCGAATTCAGCGAGACCGGCCGCTCGGAGGACCACCCGCCCATCAGGACGGCGACGTGCTTGGACATGGGGACTCCTGGGGTTTGCACGAACATGGATTGCGTCGTCACGCCGGCCTTCCCGGCCCGATCCTGTCGCGGATCGCCTCGAAAACCGCGCCGGCCGCCAGCGGCGGCAGTGTCCCGATCCGCCTGAGGATGAGAGCGGGTTCGATGCAGGCCAGCTTGAGGGGCCTGACGACGGACGGCGCATCAAGCCCGGCAGCAACAAGATCGTCGATCGCCTGATCGCCCCCCATCGCGGGGTTGTTCGCACTGGTGATCATGGCGATCCAGACGAATCCCGCCTCGGCGACGGCCTGTCCCGAGACCACGACGGCCGGGCGACGCTTCTCGGCGAGACGGTCGGAATAGGGAAACGGGACAACCACCACGGCGCCCGCGGACACCATGCGTCCGTCGGGGTCCCTAGAGATTGCCATAGGCTTCTTCGTCGGCGGCACCGGCCCATTCCGTGAAGGTCACGAAGGGATCTTCACCCTCGGGCCGCGCCTTTTCGATGCGGATACCGTCCGGCGTGATCACGTAGCGAAGACGATCACCCGGGCCGACGCCGAGGCGTGCGCGAACTTCGGCGGGTAGCACGGTCTGGCTCTTCACAGAGACCTTCGAGTAGGCCGTCAGAACGTCCCGCCCAGTCACTGGCCTCTCCCGTCAGCAGCCTTACGTCTTACCGCCTTACCCCGCAGGTGTCGACATTCCGATGCGCTTGATCTCCCAGTGGAGTTCGACGCCGGAGGTCTCGCGCACGCGTCGGCGGACCTCTTCGCCGAGCCCCTCGATGTCGGCCGCCGTGGCATTGTCGCGGTTGATCAGGAAGTTGCAGTGCATCTCGGAGACCTGCGCGCCGCCGACCGTCAGGCCACGGCAGCCGGCCGCGTCGACGAGTTGCCAGGCCTTGGCTCCGGGCGGGTTCTTGAAGGTCGAGCCGCCGGTGCGCTCGCGGATCGGCTGGGCCGCCTCGCGCGCCGCCGTCACCCGGTCCATCTCGGCCTCGATGGCCGCCCGCTCGCCGGGCCGCCCGCGGAACACCGCATGCGTAAAGATCACGTCGTCGGGGGCGCCGCTGTGCCGATAGGTGAAGCCCATCTCCGCATGGGTGAAGCGACGCGCCTCGCCCCGGCGGTCGACGCCGTGGGCCTCCACCAGCACGTCGGTGGTCTCGCCGCCATGGGCACCGGCATTCATGCGCAGCGCGCCGCCGACCGAACCGGGAATGCCGCGAAAGAACGCGAGCCCGTCGAGGCCGGCCTCGGCTGCCGCCTTGGCAAGGCGCATGTCCGGCACCGCGGTCCCGACCCGCAGGGTCTCGCCGTCGATCTCCACCGTGCCGAAGGCCCGGCCGCCGAGGCGCACCACGACGCCGGGTACGCCACCGTCGCGCACGATGAGGTTCGAGCCGAGGCCGATCACCGTCACGGGCATGTCCGGATCGAGGACCGAGAGCAGAAGACCGAGGTCTTCCGCGTCGGCCGGGGTGAACAGCACCTGCGCCGGGCCGCCGACCCGGAACCAGGTCAGGTCCGAGAGCGGCTGGTTGGCGATGAGCCGCCCGCGCAGGGCCGGCGCCTTCGCACGGATGTCGGGGGTGATGTCCGGGAATGCGGTCATGAGCGCCCCTCCCCTCTCGTCGCCTGCGGGGAGAGGGCCTTGCCCCGCCGATGGGGAGAGGCTGGGAGGGCAGCGAGGATCGTCGCGCTGACGCACTCGGTCTGTTGCATGATGTCGATGTTCCAAAAGCGCAGGCCGCGATCGCCGCCCGCGGCCAGCCAGGCATCCCTGACGTGATCGCGCCTGTTCCCGGCCTGCTGGCTGCCGTCCGCGCCGACGAGGAACCGCAGCGCGCGACAGACGACGTCGGCGATGGAACCGCCCACCGGCTGCGGCCAGACGAACGGGAAGCCGGCGGAGCGCCGGTCCCTCAGGTGCGAACAGTGGCGCGGCCCGGACCCCGTTTGGTTGCCCTGCAAGATCCGGCGGAAGCGCGTGCGCGCCCTCGAAGCGGCACGCATCGGCGGCTCACGCCGTCACGCCGTCGAGGGCCGCGAGTTCGCCCGGGAGGGCGTAGGCCCATTGCGTGATGTTGCCGGCGCCGAGGCACACGACGTAGTCGCCGGGCTTGGCGCGGCCGGCCACGATGCCGGCGAGGTCCTCGGAGCGCTGTAGCGCGATCGCGTCGCGATGGCCCCGCGATTTCAGGCCCGAGACGAGCCCGTCGCGGTCCATGCCCTCGATCGGCGCCTCGCCCGCCGCGTAGACGGGGGCGACGATGACCGTGTCGGCATCGTTGAAGCAGGTGCAGAAATCGTCGAACAGCGAGGCGAGGCGCGTGTAGCGGTGCGGCTGCACGATGGCGATGACGTTGCCCTCGGTGGAGGCACGGGCCGCCTTCAGCACCGCCTTGATCTCCACCGGATGGTGTCCGTAATCGTCGAAGATCAGGGCGCCGTTCCAAGTGCCGGTCCGGGTGAAGCGGCGCTTGACGCCGCCGAAGCCGGCGAGCGCCTTGCGGATCGCCTCCGGCTCGACGCCGAGCTCGTGCGCGACGGCGAGCGCCGCGGTGGCATTCAGGGCGTTGTGCTTGCCCGGCATCGGCAGGACGAGGTCCTCCATCTCCATGCGGAAGCCCGGGCGGCGATCGCGGATCATCACGCGGAAGCGGCTCTGGCCGCCACGCAGGTCGACGTCGATGAGGCGGACATCGGCCTGAGGATTCTCGCCGTAGGTGATGATGCGGCGGTCCTCGATGTGTCCGACGAGGTCCTGCACGATCGGATGGTCGATGCACATCACGGCGAAGCCGTAGAACGGGATGTTGTCGATGAAGCGCCGGAAGGCGTCCTTCACCGCGTCGAACGAACCGAAATGATCGAGATGCTCGGGGTCGATGTTGGTGACGATGGCGACGTCCGCCGGCAGCTTCAGGAAGGTGCCGTCGGATTCGTCGGCCTCCACCACCATCCACTCGCCCTCACCCATGCGGGCATTGGTGCCGTAGGCGTTGATGATGCCGCCGTTGATCACCGTGGGGTCGAGGTTGCCGGCATCCAGCAGGGTGGCGACGAGGGAGGTCGTCGTGGTCTTGCCGTGGGTGCCCGCGATGGCGACGCAGGACTTGAAGCGCATCAGCTCGGCCAGCATCTCGGCCCGGCGCACCACCGGCAGGCGGCGCTCGCGGGCGGCGACCAGCTCCGGATTGTCGCGGCGGATCGCGGTGGAGACCACCACGAGGGCCGCCTCCTCGACGTTGCCGGCCTCGTGACCGATGAAGGTGCGCATGCCCTTCTCGGCCAGGCGCCGGACGTTGGCGTTGTCGTTGGCATCCGACCCCTGCACGGTATAGCCGAGGTTGTGCATCACCTCGGCGATGCCGGACATGCCGATGCCGCCGATGCCGATGAAGTGGATGGGACCGAGCTTGTCGGGCAGCTTCATGGGAAGGACCAGTCTCAGGGGCGTCGGACGCGGACGGATCGGCGCCGACGGGATCTACCAGGCGGGAGGGCTCAGGGACGCGCCGCCGTCGCGATGACGATGTCGGCGAGCCGCTCGGCGGCGTCGTGAATTCCAGCGCTTTTGGCGGCTGAGGCCGCCGCGGTCAATTTCTCGGGATTGGTGAAGAGGTCGACGAGCTCCGCCGTCAGCCGGTCCGGCGTGAAGGCGGATTGCGGGATCGCCTGCGCGGCGCCGATGGCGGCGAGCGTCGCGGCGTTGGCCGCCTGGTCCTGGTCGAGGGCGCCGGGCAGCGGCACCAGGATGGCGGGCCGGCCGATGGCGGCGAGTTCCGAGACCGTCGAGGCGCCCGAGCGGCCGATGACGAGATGCGCCGCCGCCATGCGGGCGGGCAGGTCCTTGAAGAAGGGTGCGGCCTCGAAGCCGGCCAGGCCCAGGCCGAGATAGAGATTCTGGACCTGCGTCAGGTCCTCGGCCCGGACCTGCTGTACGAGATGGAGCCGGGCGCGCAGGTCGGCGGGCAGGTTGGCGATGGCGCTGGGCACGACCTCGCCCATCACCCGGGCGCCCTGGCTGCCGCCGAAGACGAGGAGGTGGAGGGGGGCGCCGGCGCCGACGGGCGGATAGGCGAGCTTCGCGGCCTCGAGCACCGCCGGCCGCAACGGATTGCCGGTGTGGGTCCGGGGGGCCAGGGCCTTGGCCGGAACGCCCCGGACCTCCCGGAAGCCGGTGGCGATGGCCCGCGCCCCGCGCGCCAGGAAGGCATTGGCCCGTCCCATCACGGCGTTCTGCTCGTGCAGGACGGTAGGCACGCGCAGGATCTGGCCGGCCAGCATCGGCGGCACCGTCGGGTAGCCGCCGAAGCCCACGATGGCGGCCGGGTTGATGCGCTTGATCTGCCGGGCGGCGACGCCGAAGCCCCGTCCGAGGGTGAGGAGCGCGGCGCCGCGCTTGATCAGGGAGCGGCCGGAGGGCGTTGCCGCCGCGATGGTGACGATCTCGGAGGCCGGGAAGCCGGCGGCGATGGAATCCACGCGGGCATCGGTGGCGAGCACGACCCGGACGCCCCGGGCGCGCAGGGCGTGCGCCAGGCTCTCGGCGGGGAACAGGTGCCCGCCCGTGCCACCGGCACAGAGCAGGATCGTGGCGGTCGCAACGGTCAACGCATCACTCCGGCGATCGTCGCCGGGGCGGTGCCCGGCGGCTTCTGGCTCAGGGTGGTGGTCCGAGGGCGCTTGCGGGTCAAGGCCACGAGGAAGCCCATACCGAGAGCCAGCGAGATCAACGACGAGCCGCCGTAGGAGACGAAGGGCAGCGTCATGCCCTTGGCGGGCATCAGCCGGACGTTGACCGCCATGTTGATGCAGGCCTGGAGACCGAACAGGGTGGTCAGGCCCGTGATGGCCAGGCGCGAGAAGGTGTCGTCCGTGCGGCGCGCCAGCTTCAGGCCCCGCATGACGATGTAGGCGAACAGCAGGACGAGGCCGAGACACACGATGGTACCGAACTCCTCGCCCGTCACCGAGAAGATGAAGTCGGTGTGCGCATCGGGCAGGTGGCGCTTGGCGACGCCCTCCCCCGGGCCGGTGCCGAACCAGCCGCCGGAGTTGAACGATTGCCGGGCCCAGTAGCCCTGGAAGTTGTCGCCGGAATCGCTGTCGAGGAAGCGGTCGATGCGCTCGCGGACGTGGTGCAGGAAGCGGTAGGCCGTGGCGACGCCGATCAGGCCGCCGACGCCGAGACCCGCCACCCAGAACCAGTGCAGGCCGGCCACGAAGAACAGGGCGCACCAGACGATGGTGATGAGCATGGTCTGGCCGAAATCGGGCTGCAGCACGAGGGGCACGATGGTGACCGGCAGGAGCAGGATCGCCAGCAGGCCGCCGGGCATGTCGCGCCGCTGGGCGCCTTCCGAGAAGGCCCAGGCCGCCACCACCACGAAGGCGGGCTTCACGAATTCCGAGGGCTGGATGCCGATGGCGCCGAACTGGATCCAGCGATGGGCCCCCTTGATCTCCGGGCCGAACTTGCTCGCCAGGATGCAGAGCGCGACGCCCATCATCCAGGTGAAGAGCGCAACGCGCCGGATGTGGCGCAGGGACAGGAACGAGACGCCGACGATGATGAGGATCGTGGGGGCGAGGTAGAGGGCCTGCCGGTTGAGGAAGTGGAAGGTCGGCAGGCCGATCTTCTCGGCCACGGGCGGCCCGCCGCCCATGAGGAAGACAAGGCCCGCCACCATGAGCGCCCCGAGCCCGGCGAGCAGGCCGCGGTCGACGGTCCACCACCAGTCCGTCAGGGGCGTGCGTTCGGCGCGGGACATCATGGAATCAGCGCTCTCCGGAGCCTCACGGCGCCCGGACAGGGCAGCCGATCGCGGCCGGCAGCATCACGCCGGCACGGATTCGATCCTGTGCCGGAATGGTAAACCAAGTGTTGCGATCCAGTGTCGAAGTCTCGCCTGCCCCGAGGATCAGGCCGTTCGAAGAGGGCGCGTTTCGAAGAGGTTTCACGAGGGCTCAAGCGCATTCGCAAAAACCGTCTGCAGCAATGGCCCCCTTGCCGAGCGAGGAACGCCGATCGATTCCCTGGATCCTGCAGGCGGCAGCACGCGGAAGATCTCTCTTTCTCTTCTTCTATCTCGTAACCGAGCAGTATAAATACTCATCGAATAGAGTCAATATTATACCGTATCAACTTGTCCATAACGTCCAATGGAGGTGTGATGCCGATATTATATGCAGATCGACGCTTCGTTTGACCGAGTAGAAGGCCTAAATTTAACATCTATTTCATCGAAAAAGGCTATTCCGGAGAACGTAAATTCAATCCCCGATCTGCAAGGCGGAACTTTCGATGAAGACGCTCAAGAATTTCAGTCTTCTGGTGAAGATCATCATCCCGCTGGTCATGACGACCCTGGTCGCCCTCGGTCTGGTGATCTACGCCCGCCAGGCCCTGTCCCAGCTTGCGGATCAGACGCGGGAGATCGTCCAGGTGCAGACGGCACGTCAGGGCCATGCGCTCAACCTGCAGATCGCCATGACCGAAGCCGCACTCCAGAACCGCAACATCCTCATCCATTCGACCGGGCCGAGGAGCAAGGACTTCAGGGCCCGGCAAGCCGCCGCCATCGAGGCGACCTACGAGGCGCAGGCCAAACTTGCCGCCCTCGCCGATACGCCCGATCGCGTTGCGGCGAACGCCGACCTTCGGCGTGGGCTGGAGGTCTACTTCGCCGTTCTGAACCGCTCCTCCGAGGCCGCTCTGAACAACGATCCGGTGGCCGGAAACACGATCGCGCAGGCCGAGGCGGCACCGTTGCGGGTCAAGCTGCGCGATCAGGCCACTCAGCGGATTAACCTGGTCAAGTCTGAGTTGAAGGCGAGCGCCGCTCACGCTGACGAGATCGTGAGGAGCACCACGACCATGCTGTTGTCCTCGGCCGCCGTCGGGCTGCTGGCCGCCCTGGGCAGTGCCGGCCTGATCGTAATCTTCGCGATCGCCCGTCCGGTGAACGCCATGGGCGCTGCGATGGGCCGTCTCGCGAGCGGCGACCTGACGGTCACCGTCGACGGCACCGACCGCAAGGATGAGATCGGCCTGCTGGCGCGCTCCCTGGAAGTGTTCAAGCGTAACGCGATCGACGGCCGTCGATTGGCGGCCGAGCAGGACGCCGAGAACCAGGCGAAGGTCCGCCGGGCCGAAGTGCTCGACGGGCTGACGAAGCGCTTCGAGGCCAACGTCTCCAACCTGACGCACGGACTGGCGGGGGCGGCCACCGAGATGGAAGCCACCGCCCAATCGATGGCTTCCACGGCGGATCAGTCGATCCGGCAGGCAACGACGGTGGCGAGCGCGGCAGAAGAAACCTCCGCCAACGTGCACACGGTCGCGGCCGCCAGCGAGGAGATGTCGGCCTCGATCCAGGAGATCGTGACTCAGGTCAGCCAATCTTCCAGCCTGGCCAATCAAGCGGTGGACGACACGCACCGCACCGAGGCGACCGTGCAGCGGCTGACGGAGGTTGCGACCAGCATCACCGACGTCGTCGCCATGATCACCAACATCGCCGGCCAGACCAACCTGCTGGCGCTCAACGCCACCATCGAGGCGGCCCGGGCCGGTGAGGCCGGCCGGGGCTTTGCCGTGGTGGCGACCGAAGTGAAGGAACTGGCCGGGCAGACCGCGCGGGCCACCGAGGAGATCCGCGCCAAGATCGGCGAGATCCAGGGGGCCACCGGCGAGGTGGTGTCCGACATCACTCGCATCGGCCGGACCATCGCCGACATGTCCACCTATGCGAACGGCATCGCCGCCGCGATGGAACAGCAGGGCGCCGCCACCCGGGAAATCGCCCGGAACGTCCAGGAAGCCGCGCAGGGCACCCAGGAGGTGACCAGCAACATCGCGCAGGTCCGCGCCGGCGCAGGATCGACGGGGGCCGCCGCCAGCCAGGTCCTGAGTGCCGCCAGGGCGCTGTCGCGCCACTCCGAAAACCTCGGCCAGGAGGTGTCGCAATTCCTGGCCGGCGTGAAGGCCGCGTAACGGCCCGGGCGGACGCCTGGCCCCCGTCGCGCCGGTGCCGGGCCAGCCGGCTGGCTGTCAGGCGGCCTTGCAATCCTCGAAGCCGGCGCGGATCGCCTCCGGATCGAGCTTGCGGCCGATGAAGACCACGCGCGAGACACGCGGCTCGTCGTCCTTCCACGGCCCCTGAAGGTCGCCGTCGAGGATCTGGTGGACGCCCTGGAAAACGAAGCGCTGCGGCTCGTTCGGGAAGGCTACGATGCCCTTGCAGCGCAGGATGTCCGGCCCCTGAACCTGGGTCAGGGTCGAGATCCAGGGCATGAACTTCTCGGGGTCGACCGGGCCGTCGATCTTCGCCGAAACCGACTGCATGTCGTCGTCGTGGTGATGGTGGTGCCCCTCCTCCAGGAAGTCGGGCTCGATGTCGAGGATGCGGCCCAGGTCGAAGGCGTTGCGTTCCAGCACCGCCTCGAGGGGCACCGCGCAGCGCTCGGTGCGGTGGACCTTGGCGTAGGGGTTGATCGCCCGGATCTGACCCTCGACCCGGGCGAGGTCGGCCTCCTCCACCAAATCGGCCTTGTTCAGCAGGATCACGTCCGCGAAGGCGATCTGGTTCTTGGCCTCCGGGGCGTCCTTCAGCCGATCCGAGAGCCACTTGGCGTCAGCCACCGTCACCACCGCGTCGAGGCGCGCGGCCGCACCGACATCCTCGTCGATGAAGAAGGTCTGGGCGACGGGAGCGGGATCCGCGAGGCCGGTGGTCTCGACGATGATCGCATCGAACTTGCCGCGCCGCTTCACCAGGCCGTCCATGATGCGGATGAGGTCGCCGCGCACGGTGCAGCAGACGCAGCCGTTGTTCATCTCGAACACCTCCTCGTCGGCGCCGATGATGAGGTCGTTGTCGATGCCGATCTCGCCGAACTCGTTGACGATCACGGCGTAGC
This sequence comes from Methylobacterium sp. V23, assembly GCF_002917135.1. Taxonomy (NCBI): domain Bacteria; kingdom Pseudomonadati; phylum Pseudomonadota; class Alphaproteobacteria; order Hyphomicrobiales; family Methylobacteriaceae; genus Methylobacterium; species Methylobacterium sp. V23. Next base: position 269,603 of record NZ_PDHT01000001.1, on the reverse strand, counting down.
GCTTGCCATGGTTCTCGGTGAGGATGCGGTTGAGGAGCGTGGTCTTGCCCGCGCCCAGGTAGCCGGTGAGCACGGTGACGGGGATCTTCGTGGAGGCGGTGTTCGGGCTGTCGGACATGGAGGCTCTTCGTCGATGGCGCGGGAGGCGTCGCTGCGGCCTGTTATATTGTATCAATCCGGTGGGATGAAACCCCGGTCGGAACGGACCCCGCGGCCCGCAGCCCATCGCAGAGCGCCGTGAGCGTGCCGCGAAAGCCCGCCGCTCCTGCCAGCAGGCGCTCCATGAGCAGCGCCCCTTCGAGGGCGGCGATCACCATGCGGGCCGTGGGTCCAGGCTCGGCGGACGCGCGGACACAGCCGGCTGCGATCCCCTCGGCGAGCACGCCCTCGAGCCAGGCGATGTGTTTCTCGAAGAAGCCGACGATGTCGGCGCGCAGGGAGGCCGGCAGGGCCTCCCCCTCGATGGCCAGGACGGCGCAGAGACAGCCGAGGCCCGCCTCGACGCCGCCGAGGTAGAGCGCGCCGTAGGCGGCGATTCGACCGATCGCGTCCGGCTCGTCGGCGCAAATCCCGGCCAGGGCGGCGTCGTAGCGGGCGTCGTAGGCGGCCACCAGGGCATGGGCGAGATCGGACTTGGTGGCGAAGTGGTGATGGATGCTCGCCTTCCGGATCCCGACCGTCTCGGCCAGGTCGGCATAGCTGAAGCCGGCATAGCCCCGGCGCCGCACCAGGGTCTCCGCCTGCAGCAACAGCGCGGCGCGGGTATCCCTCATCGTCTCATGGTCTCCTTCTGGGTGGCCGCCCGCATCGGTTGGTGCCCGCACGCGGGTCCGTGATCGCCTGGCACCCGGCCTACCGCGTTATGCCGTTGACGCCGGGGGAAATCTACCGACTAATTGGTAGAACAACAAAACGGAGGACGATCATGCGGGCGAATGCCGGCCGCTCACGCTGGAGCACCACGCGGCGCGGCGCCCTGTTCGGCGGCCTGTGCCTGTGCTGCCTGCCGACCCTCGGACGGTCGGCCGAGGGCTTCGACCTGCAGGAAGTCAGTCCCGGCATCTTCATCCGGCGCGGTCCAGACGCGGAGGCGACCCCCGAGAACCACGATGCCATCGCCAATATCGGCTTCATCGTCGGCGACCGGTCCGTGCTCGTCACCGAATCCGGTGGCAGCCTCGCCGACGGAGCCTGGCTGCGCGCGGAGATCCGCAAGCGTACGGACAAGCCGATCAGCCACGTGGTGCTGACCCACGTCCACCCCGACCATTGCTTCGGGGCGGCGGCCTTCGCCGAGGACAAGCCGGTCTATGTGGGCCACCATGCCCTGCGCGCCGCCCTGGATGCCCGGGGCGACTATTATCGCGGGCGCCTCGCGGAGATCCTGGGTGCCGACCGGGCCGGCAGCGTGGTCTATCCCACCCTGGAGGTGGCGGACGGTGCCGAGGTGGATCTCGGCGGGCGCATCCTGCGCTTCACCGCCCACGGCGCCGCGCATACGACCTGCGACCTCTCCATGCGCGATTCGGCGAGCGGCGTCCTGTTTCCCGCAGACCTCCTGTTCGTGACCCGCATCCCCTCCCTCGACGGCAGCCTCGTGGGCTGGCTCAAGGAGGCGGACCGCCTGCGCGCGATGGGCGCGACCCAGGCCGTTCCGGGGCACGGCCCGAGACTGGTCGATCTCGCGCCTGCCCTCGACGACCTCACCCGCTACCTCACGACCCTCCGGGACGAGACCCGGAAGGCCATCGCGGCGGATGTGCCGATCGAAAAGGCGGTGCAGACGGTCGGTCAGTCCGAGCGCGACCGGTGGGTCCTGTTCGACACCTATAACGGCCGCAACGTCACCCAGGCCTTCAAGGAACTGGAGTGGGAGTGAGCCGGCAACTTGAGCCGAGCATCGCCCACGCCACATGATGCTGCACAGATCCGACATCGATCGTTGACCAGGAGAAACGCCGTGACGCGCTCAGCCAAACCCGTCCTCGTCCGCTCCGTCCTCGCGGCGCTGACCCTCGCCCCGCCCCTGGCCACCGCCGGCTCGGTGCTGTGCCCGATCATGGCTCACGCCGCCGGCGCGAGCGACGACGAGGCCGAGCGCCTCGCGCGCTGGAAGGAGATCCAGAAGTCGATCTTCGGGGATCGTCAGATCGCAGCCACCGACAGCCTCGTGAAGGTCGACGCCCCGGTGCGGGCGATGGACGCCGCCCTGGTGCCCATCACCCTGACGATGCCCGAGAAGGACCGGATCGCCGGGGTCCACCTCGTCATCGACGACAACCCCTCGCCCTACGCCGCCCACATCGCCTTCGGCCCGGGAGCGGATGCCGGCGAGATCAAGCTCCGGGTGCGGGTGAACAATTACACCAACATCCACGCGGTGGTGGAGACCAAGGACGGACAGCTCTTCGAGACGACGAAGTTCGTGAAGGCCTCCGGCGGATGCTCGGCGCCCATGGGGATGAGCGACGAGGAGGCGATGAAGGGGATGGGCGACATGAAGCTGAAATTCGCGGAGGCCCAGCCCGGGCGCCCCGTGGAGGCGACGCTGATGATCCGTCACCCGAACTTCAGCGGCATGCAGATGAACCAGATCACCCGCGACTACACGCCGGCCCGCTACATCAACAAAGTCGCGATCACCCGCGGCGACCAGACCATCCTGACCCTCGACGGCGACATCTCCATCGCCTCGAACCCGGTGATCAATTTCGGCCTGCAGCCGGAGGGCCGGGGGCCGATCAAGGTCGTGGCCACGGACAATCAGAACGGCCGCTGGGAGCACAGCTTCGCGGCGCCGAGCGCCACGAACTGAGCGGGTCCGCCATGATGCAGCGGCTCGTCCGGCTCGCGGTCGCGGGAACCGCCATGCTCGTCCTGGCGGCAGCCAGCCCGGCGGATTCCCCTTTGAACGTGCCGGAGCCGGACGGGATCTGGACCGGGCCGCAACGGGGCTACACCCCCGCCACCCTGTCGGGTGCCACGGTCATCGACATCGACGCCCTCGATGCCCTGATTGCCCGCGACAAGCCGGTCCTGCTCGACGTGTCCCTGGCCGACCGGCGCCCGGCGGGTTTCCCGGACGACCGGCCCTGGCTGCCCGCCCATCGCTCGATTCCCGGTGCGGTCTGGATGGCCAGTGCCGGCGCCGCGCCCCTCGATCCGGCGCGCGAAGCCCTGTTCCTGCGGCGCGTCGCGGCGCTGACCGACGGCGACAAGGGCCGGGCCATCGTCGCCTTCTGCCATCCGGAGTGCTGGGGCAGCTGGAATGCGGCCAAGCGGCTGGTGCTCCAGGGCTATACCCGCGTGCACTGGTTCCCCGAGGGCATCGAGGGGTGGCAGGAGCGCCATCCGACCACGGTCGTGCCACAGGATGCCGCCTGGAATGCCCCGGCCGGGGGTGAGGTCCAGCGCTAGATCAAGGACCCGGGCGCGAGCCTCCGGGCCAGACGGGCCGGCCGCGGCTGAAAACCTGTCGCGCGGAAGATCTGCCGGATGGTGGCAGCGCAAAACGAACCCCTTGATCGGGCACGATGTTTTCGAGTTCTCCGGCAACGCTTAAATTATCTGCACCCCTCCGCCGACATACCAGCGCCTGCGCAGTTGACAGCGGTTCCGTTGTGGCGGAATAAAGGCACCCACAGGCGCCCGCAAGTCTAGGGAGGAAACGCCCGGAGAGAGCACGGAGCAGCGACGCCATCGCTGCTATCGACGCCCCCGGGCAAGACTTGGGACGCACGGACCTTCGCCGGAAAGACCTGTGTCCGGCGACGTGATATCTGGTATACCACTTACAGAAGAAGCGTATCGGATGCCCGGCGACAATGCCGGGAGACCGTTACTTCGGCCCGCGCGCGCGCGGGCGAGGCCGTGTATAGAGACCCCACCAGCAGACGGTCCGCCGCGTTCCGGCGATCCGCACCAGCCGGGTGGAGTTCCATGTCGCAAGCCGTTCAGTCCCGCCGCATCCGCGCGATCGACCTGGCCAAGCGCAAGGCCGAGGGGCGCAAGATCATCGCGCTGACCGCCTACCATGCCCACACCGCCGGCATCCTCGACCCGTACTGCGACTTCATCCTCGTGGGCGATTCCCTCGGCATGCTGATGCACGGCATGGAATCGACCCTGCCCGTCACCCTGGAGATGATGATCGTCCAGGCGCAGGCGGTGATCCGCGGGACTTCGCGGGCCCTCGTGGTCGTGGACATGCCGTTCGGCTCCTACGAGGCGAGTCCGCAGCAGGCCTTTCTCAACGCCGCCCGCGTGCTCAAGGAGACGGGCGCAGGGGCGATCAAGATGGAGGGCGGGGCACGCTTCGCCGAGACCGTGGCCTTCCTGGTGGAGCGCGGGGTCCCGGTGATGGGCCATATCGGCCTGACCCCCCAGTCGGTGAACACCATGGGGGGCTTCAAGGTGCAGGGTCGCGAGGCCGACGGCGAGCGCCGCCTGATGGCCGATGCCCGCGCCATCAACGACGCGGGCGCCTTCGCCATTGTGATGGAAGGCATCGTCGAGCCGGTGGCCCGGGCCATCGCCACCTCCCCCGACATCACCACGCCCACGATCGGCATCGGCGCCACCATGGCCTGCGACGGGCAGATCCTCGTTCTCGAGGACATGCTGGGCCTCAGCGACCGCGTACCGAAATTCGTGAAGCGCTTCGGCACCCTGCGGGGCCAGATCGAGGCCGCCGTCAAGGACTACGCGGACGAGGTCCGCTCCGGCACCTTCCCGGCCGAGGAGCACACGTATCAGCCGCTGTGAGCCGGTCGCCGCGGGTTGATCCCGCGGGGACCGGCCCTCCCGGCTACCAGCGGTAGCCGATGCTGCCGAGCACCCGGCGGCGCTCGCCGTAGTAGCAGGCCGTGACGGTGCTGCAGCTGTTGACGATCCGCTCGTCCGAGACGTTCGAGACGTTGAGGGCGAAGCGCCAGCCTTCCCAATCGTAGTGGGCGACGAGGTCGCCGACGACGTAGCCCGGCACGCGGAATTCGTTGGCCTGGTCCGCGAAGGAGCGTCCGACGCCGCGTACGCCTCCGCCGAAACCGAAGCCGCGCAGGACGCCGCTCTGGAAGGTGTAGTCCATGAACAGCGAGCCGTACTGCTCGGGGGTGTTGGTCGGCGTCCGGCCCAGGAGCGCGCTGTTGAGGTCGCGGGTCACCGAGAGGTCGTAGGCCGTGTAGGAAGCGATGGCCCGCAGGCCGGGGGCGAGATTGGCCACCATCTCGATCTCGGCGCCGCGCGAGTTCACCGCGCCGGTCTGAACCACCTGCTGGACGTTGAGCGGATTGGTGGTCACGACGTTCGAGCGGGTCAGGTCGAACAGGGCGGCGGCGAAGTAGCCGTCGAAGCCCGGGGGCTTGTACTTCAGGCCGACCTCGGTCTGCTCACTCCGCTCGGGCAGCAGGAGCTGGCCGGTCACACCGTTGAGGCCGACGGTCGGGTTGAAGCCCTGCGCATAGGAGACGTAGGGGGCGAGCCCGGATTCGTCGTTGTAGATCAGGGCGACGCGGCCGCTGAAGGCGCTGGTGTCGCGGCTGGTGCTGGCGCCGATGCGATTGTCGTTGTCGGTGGCCACCCAATCGTGCCGGCCGCTGAGCACCAGGGAGAAGTTCCCGAAGGTGATCTCGTCCTGCAGGTAGGCCGCGAACTGGTTCTGGGTGATCAGTGCGTTCTGGTAGGGCGCGCCCAGGTTGAGTGGTGTGTTGGGGTAGATCGGCCGGATCAGGTTCAGCGACGGACCGAAGCCGAAGGATTGGTAATCGTCGATCTGGTAGCGGCGATACTCGAAGCCGGCGAGCACCGTGTGCCCGAAATCTCCCGTGCGGAACGGGATGACCAGTTGGTTGTCGATGTCGCTCTGCACCGCGGCGCCGCGGGTGAAGAAGTCGAACCGGCTGAGGTCGCCCGCCGCCGGCGTCGTGGCGTAGCCGCCGCCGTACCGGTTGAAGAGATTGACGGTGACGGTGCCGTGGCGCGCGTTCTGGCGGAACTTGATGTCGTTGTCGAAGCGGTGCTCGAACTCGTAGCCGATCATGTCCTGGGACCGGGTCAGTCGGTCGGTCGCCGGATCGCCGGTGAAGCGGCTCGTCTTGATGAAGCCGAAGGGCGCCGGCGTCACCGTGCCCTCGTAGGGCAGGAAGTTCTGGGTGCCGGCGCGGTCGCGCTGCACCTGGGCGAGGACGGTGAGCGAAGTGTCGGCGTCGGGTTTCCAGGTGATCGAGGGCGCGAAGAAGAACCGGTCGTTGTTGACGTAGTCGACCTGCGTGCCGCCGGCCCGGCCGAGGCCGACGAGGCGGTAGAACAGCTTGCCCTCGGTGCCCGGCGCGTCCACCGGACCGCCGATGTCGAAGCCCGCATAGGCATTGCCGTAATTGTCGACTCCGGTCTCCACGTAGCGGATCGGCACGATCGGGGGTCGCTTGCTCACGGCGTTGATGATGCCGCCGGGGCTGGCGCCGCCGTAGAGGCCGGAATTCGGCCCGCGCAGGATCTCGAGCCGCTCGAGGCCGAAGGGCTCCAGCTTCCAGGTGGCGAAGGCCGAGGTGAACAGTTGCAGGCCGTCGAGGAAGTAGCCGGATTCCTGGGCCGTGAAGCCGCGGATCAGGAACCAGTCGTTGCGCGGGTCGGCGCCGAAGGTCTCGCCGCGGACACCCGGCGCATAGCGCGTCGCCTCGGCGAGCGAGGCCGGCTTCTGGTCGTCGATCTGCTGACGTCCCACCACGGAGATCGCCTGAGGCGTCCGGATGATCGCGGTGTCGGTCTTGGTGCTGGAGACGGAACGGGTCGCGACATAGCCGGCGACGGGTCCGCGGGGATCCTCCGCCGCGGCGATCGCCGTCCCCCCGCGACGGTCGCCGACGACCTCCAGGGTATCCAGGGTCACGCTCGACGCGCTCGGCGGGCTGGATTGCTGCGCAGTCGCCGGAGTAACCGCACTCGCAACCAGAGCAGCCGCCGAACTGGCCAGGGCCATCCTTAAGTTGAATCCAACGCGCTTCGGTTGTGCTGATAGAATCACAAAGAAAAGCGGCACGGTTTGACCTATGACCAAATGTATTGTGGCCAATTGAAACAAAAATTTCAGACGGTCAACGTGCGGGTCAGGGGATAAAACCAATCAACTACGCGACGTGATCGCAAGGCAACATTTTAGAACTAATACAATTACATTCTTGGCGCCGGGTCGCTGCCGCGGTGCTGCCCACGGATCGGCGTGAGGGAGACAACGCTGGCGAGCGGTTCCGGCGCAGGGGCGCAGCCAAGGACTCCGCCAGGGCGCAGCCGGAACGAGAACGGCCCCGCCGTGGAGGCGGGGCCGTCTGGATTGTCATCGAACCGGATCGTGGCGGGGCCGCGCCGGGGCGGCCGCTCGCCCCTTGGTCTGCCTTATTCGCAGACGCGGACGCGGCGGATGTGCTCGTAGCCGTAGGCGTCGACGTAGCCGCGGCGTTCCATGTGGCAGACCTCTTCCTCGACGTAGACCGGGCGCGGGGCCCGGTAGACCGGGCGGCCGGGGTAGTAGCCGCCGTCGTTCTGCGACGAGGCGATGGCGCCGCCGACGGCGAGGCCGCCGAGCACGCCGAGAGCGGCCGCGCCGCCCGGGCTGATGCCATCGCGCGCCTGGGCGCTCGGGATCGCCGCGACGGCGACCGTGGTGGCCACGAGGGCCGCGACCAGCGAGTTCTTCATAGCTCCGTTCCTTTGATCCCGAAGAGCCTGTGCAAATCCAGAAGCGTCACTGTGGGAGGGAATCACCGAACGGTTGATGAACGGTAACGAACCCCGCCTCCCAGCGAATCACATCCGTGCGAATCCTCACGCGCCGCGGAAATTACGCAGGATTGTGCCGCTTCCGTGGCTGGCTCCCGCCTCCGAGGGTCAGATCGTTCCGGTGGGCTCGTCCACCAGGGCGAGGAGGGTCCGGCGCAGCCAGCGATGGGCGGGATCGTCGTCGTAGGAGGCGTGCCAGAGCATCGAGATCGCGACATCCTCCAGGGCGACCGGGGCCGGACTCACGGTGAGGCCCAGCGCACCCGCGAAGAAGGTCGCGAGCCGGGCATGCATCGTGGTCAGCACGGGCGCACTGCGCACCAGGAAGGGTACGGCGAGGAAGCGCGGCGTCGTCACCGCGAGCGTGCGTCGGCGCCCGAGCCGCGCCAGGGCATCGTCGACCACCCCGTGAGCGGTCTCCTTGAGGCTGGTGAGCACGTGGGGAAAGCGGAGGTAGTCGTCGAGCGAGATCGGCGGCGCCAGGCCGACGAGCTCGGCATTGAACATGCAGAGATAGCTGTCGCGGTAAGCAGGCGCTGCTTGTGGTGGGTCTGCCCTTCCGAGAAGAAGCCGATGCCGAGGTCGACCCGGTCCGCATCGAGTTCCTGCAGGATGCGGATGCGGTCGATGGAGCGCAGCAGCAGGCTGATGCCCGGCGCCTCCCTCCGCAAGTGGGCGAGGAGGCGGGGGCCGATCAGCACCTCCGCGCTGTCGGGCAGGCCGATGGTGAAGGTGCGGGTCACCGTACGCGGATCGAACTCGGCGTCGCGGCGCACCAGCGCCTGGACCTGCCGCAGCAGGGTCCGCACCGGCTCGGCCAGGGCCAGGGCGCGGGGCGTCGGACGCATGCCCTCGGGCGCGCGCGTCAGGAGCTCGTCGGAGAACAAGGTGCGCAGGCGCGCCAGGCTGCTGCTCATCGCCGACTGGCCGATGCCGATGCGGGCGGCGGCCCGGGTGACGCTGCGCTCGGCCAGGAGCGCGTCGAGGGCGACCAGGAGGTTGAGGTCGACCCGGGACAGATCGATGTGATCGATGGTCATGATCGGTTCGTTCCGCTCGATCTCCGCAGCAGCGCTCAGCCTCCTCGCCCCGGACGGGCGGGTGCGCAAGGCCCCCGCGGGTTGATCCCGACGGGATGCCCCCGAAGGCAGCCCGGCGGCGCGCGCGATCCGACCTCCCCCTGACAGTTTTCCCGATGCCTCGGGATTGATCCGTCACGGGCGCGTTTTTCGGCTGGGCCTCGCCCGTGCGGGGCGCCACAATGCCGCTCCCGAAACGACCCGAGAATCCCCATGCGCCGTACCCTGCCGATCGCCCTGATGGCCCTGATGGTCGGAACTGCTCTCCCCGCGATCGCGCTGGAGGGGCCGATCCCGGCCAAGCCCGGCGAGACGGCCCCCGCCCCCGCCGCCTCGGGCAAGCCCCGCGTCGTCATCGTCGCCACGGGCGGCACCATCGCGGGAGCCGGCGCAGATGCGGCCAACAGCGCCACCTACCAGGCCGCCAAGGTGCCGGTGGACAAGCTCATTGCCGCCGTGCCGGCCATCGCCGGGGTGGCGGAGGTGCGCGGCGAGCAGGCCTTCCAGATCGCCTCGGAGAGCTTCACCAACGCCCAGCTCATCGAGCTCGCCAAGAAGGTCTCGGCCCTGGTCAAGCGCGACGACGTCGACGGCGTCGTCATCACCCACGGCACCGACACCGTGGAGGAGACGGCCTTCTTCCTCGACCTCGTGGTGAAGACCGACAAGCCCATCGTGATGGTGGCCTCGATGCGTCCCTCGACCGCGATCTCGGCGGACGGCGCCCTCAACCTCCTCGACGCCGTCACCGTGGCGGGCGCCAAGGATGCGCGTGCGAAGGGCGTGCTCCTGACCATGAACGACGAGATTCAGGCCGGGCGCGACACCACCAAACGGGTCAACATCAAGCCCTCGGCCTTCTTCAGCCAGTGGGGACCGCTCGGCATGGTCGTGGAGGGCAAGACCTACTGGTTCCGCGCGCCGGTGAAGCGTCACGGCACCACCTCCGAGTTCAACATCGACGGCATCGACAGCCTGCCCGAGGTCGCCATCGTGTACGGCTCGGGCAACATGCACCCCGAGGCCTACACCAGCGCGGTGGCGGGCGGCGCCAAGGCGATCATCCACGCGGGCACCGGCAACGGTTCGGTGGCGGGCTACCTCGTCGACACGCTGAAGGACATCCGGTCCAAGGGCGTGCAGATCATCCGCTCCTCCCGCGTCGGCGACGGCTTCGTCCTGCGCAACGCCGAGCAGCCCGACGACAAGTACGATTGGGTGGTCGCCCACGATCTCAACCCCCAGAAGGCCAAGATCCTCGCCGCCGTCGCCCTGACGAAGATGCAGGACGCCAAGGAGTTGCAGCGGATCTTCTGGGAATATTGAGCGCCGCGGGTCGATGGCGGACGCTGCGGGACGTGTCCGCTGTCGACCCCGCCACGCTGCGGGCGCGTGGCACGGTTGTCCTCGGTGCCGGAGCTTCAGCGGCGGGGGCCGTTCCGCCGCGCGTCGGCGAGCTCGACCCGACGCGCCCGTCTCGGCCTCCCGGGCCCGTCGAACCGCTTCTTCGAGGCCGGCCGAGGCAACCGGGCCGGCACCGTCGGTCGCACGGCACGGCGCCCTCAGGTCAGCAGGTAGCGCTTCGGCACCAGGGGCGGCGGCGCGGTCTCGCCGAGGGCGTCGAGGACGATGCCGTCGACGGTGTGCAGCAGCGCGTCGAGGGGCAGGTCGTTCGGCGCGAGGCCGAAGGGCTCCTCGAGCTCGTCGCCCAGGGCATCGAGGCCGAAGAAGGTGTAGGCGACCAGGGCCGTCGCCACCGGCGTCGCCCAGCCGAGGGAGGCCGCGAGGCCGAAGGGCAGCAGGAGGCAGTAGATCCATGCGGTGCGGTAGAGGAGCAGGGTGTAGGCGAAGGGCAGCGGCGTGTTCTGGATGCGCTCGCAGACCACCTGGACCTGGGCCAGGGCGGCGATCTTGTGCTCCAGGGCGGCCAACAGCACGTCGGTGAGGACGCCCCGGCGATAGGCGTTGGCGAGATCGGCGGTGAGCCCGGCCAGCACCGCATCCGCCGCGGTCGGATGCCGGGCCAGCGGCGCGACCTCCGCCTCCGGAAGCCAGGGCGCGGCCGCCGTGTGCGGATCGCCGCCGCGAAGCTGTGCATGCAGGGCGTGGGCGAAGGCCGAGAGCCGTCGCAGGGTGCGGGCCCGCAGGGGCTCGACGGACTCCCCCGGCAGGAGGGCGGTCACGAGCCGCGCGACCCCCCGGGTCTCGACCACGAGGCTGCCCCAGGCGCGGCGGCCTTCCCACCAGCGGTCGTAGCAGGCGCTGTTGCGGAAGCTCAGGAAGATCGACAGGGCGATGCCGATCAGGGTGAAGGGCCCGACGCCGGCCGTGATCGGGAACGCCTCGGGCCAGCGCCGCTCCACCGCCACCACGACCACCGCCACGAGGGTGATGCCCAGGACCTTGAGGGCGACCTGCGGCAGGATCGAGCCGCGCAGGGTGAACAGGATGTCGAGGAGGCTCGGGCGCGAACGGACGATCATTCCACCGTCTTCTCAGGCCGCGGCGCGTCCCGCAACCGCCGCTATCTCAGCCGGGCACGGCCCGCGTGGCGGACGGGCGGATCAGAGCGACCAGCCGCCATCGACCGAGACCGCGGCGCCGGTGACGAAGGCGCCGAGGTCGGCGCTCATCCAGAGGACCGCCTCGGCGATCTCCTCGGGCCGGCCCAGGCGGCCGACCGGCTCCAGGTCGATCGCCTTCTGGATGTCGCCCCCGGTGAAGCGGTCCATCATCGGCGTCGCGATGTTGCCCGGCAGGACGACGTTCACCCGGATGTTGGCGGTGGCGTAGTCGAGGGCGGCCGACTTGGTGAGGCCGATGACGGCGTGCTTCGAGGCCGCGTAGCTGGCGCCCCCCGCGACGCCCCGGATACCGGCACCCGACGCGGTGTTCACGATCACGCCACCGCCCTGGCTCAGCATCTGCGCGATCTCGTGCTTCATGCAGACGAAGGTGCCGCGCAGGTTGATGTCGAGGATGCGGTCCCAGTCCGCCAGGGCGATCTCCGCCACCGGTGCCGCGACGTTCTCGACGCCGGCATTGTTGAAGGCGATGTCGAGCCGGCCGAAGGTCGCCACCGTCTCGGCGATCGCCGCCTCCACCTGCTCGGACCGCGCGATGTCGCAGGCGAGGACCAGACCCTCGCCGCCGGCCGCCCGAACCGCCTCCGCAGTCGCCTGCAGCGCGTCCGCGGTCCGATCGAGGATGGCGACCCGGGCGCCTTCACGGGCGAAGGCGACGGCCGTGGCCTGCCCGATGCCGCTGGCGGCTCCGGTGACGAGGGCGACACGGCCGGTGAATCGATCGGGACGGGACATGGCGGGACCTCGCGAGTTCGGAGAGCGCGGCGCCCCGGATGGGTGAGGGTCCGATGACGGCGTCGCCATCGGCCCCGCGACCCGGAGCGTCCGCCTCGATGTAGGCGGCGAGACCCGGGGGCGTGAGCCGGCAGCGCCTCACCGGAGCGATGAACATCGCTCATCGTGGTGGGCGGACGCGACGGGGCCTAGAAGCCGAGGGGGCGCATCTCGCGGATGAGGGCCGTGAGCAGGCGCAGGCCCGTCGGCAGCTGGCGGCGGCCCGGATAATAGAGGTGGAAGGCGGCGCCGGCCGGGGACCAGTCGCCGAGGACGCACCGGAGCGCGCCCTCCCCGATCAGCGGCGTCACGCAGGGCTCGGGCAGGTAGGCAAGGCCCGCTCCGGCCCGGGCGAGGGCGACCGCGAGACCGGTCTGATCGAGCGTCAGCGCCCCCGGCACATCGACGGCGATGGCCTCGCCCTGCCGCTCGAACTCCCAATGGTAGATCCGGTCGTCGCCGAGCCGGACGCGCAGGCCGCGATGGGCGAGAAGGTCGTGGGGATGCGCCGGGACCCCGAAGCGGTCCAGGTAAACGGGCGCGCCCACCACGACCCAGCGGATGTCGGCGGAGAGGCGCTGGGCGACCATGTCCTCCGGGACCGTGTCGCCGTAGCGGATCCCGGCATCGGCGCCCGCGTCGACCACGTCGAGCAGGCTGTTCGACACGCGCACATCGATCGCGATGTCCGGGTAGCGGGCGAGGAAGACGGGAAGGACCGGTGCGAGAAGGAGTTCGCTCGCATGCTCCGGAACGTTGAGGCGCACATGCCCGGCCGGCGCGCCGCGATGGCGGTTCAGCGCCTCGACGGCCTGCCCGATCGCCAGGAAAGGCCCGTCGAGCGACGCGAAGAACTCCTCGCCGGCGGCGGTGAGGGTGACGCTCCGGTTGGTCCGGTTGAGAAGCCGGACGCCAAGCTGCGTCTCCAGGCCCTTGAGGGCATGGCTCAGGGCCGAGGCGCTGACGCCGAGTTCCAGGCCCGCACGCCGGAAGCTGCGATGCTTCGCGATCGCCAGGAAGGCCCCGAGGGCCGGCAGACTGGGACGAGGGGGCGGCACGGAACGGTTGTGCCGGCGCGCAGACGCCGACGCAAGAACCATGAGCGCGCCTCATTCTCACGCGGCACTGGGAGCCGGGGCGACAATGCGCTCGGCCTCAGGCCGCCGAGGCGATCGCCGTGGAGGCGCGGCGGACCTTGCCGGCGCCTTCGAGGAAGGCGTGGGCGTCCTCCTTGCGCTCGAAGACGTGGGGGGCGAGGCCGCGGCGGTTGAGGGCCTCCTCCATCTTGAGGCGCAGGAAGGCGCTGGTCGCGTAGCGGGTGGTGGTGAGATAGTAGTTCGCCTGCAGGTATTGGATCATGTGCGCATAGTCGTCGTACAGGTTCTCGTTGATGCGGAACCCGTCATGGTTGACGACCGTGTTGACCCGCTGGCCGGCCTTCTTGCAGGCGCCCACCAGCACCATGCGCAGATCATCGAGGTCGCTCTTGGCACGGGCGTGCCAGCCCTCCAGGTTCACGAACAGGATGTTGCGCTCGGTGTCGTAGCTCACCCGCTCGGCGAGGTTGAGGTTCAGCAGGTCGGCCAGCAGTTCCATCGGCTCGTCGCGGAACAGGCGGGCATCCATCGGCATCGGCTGCTTGATGATCGGCCGGAAGCCCATATGGGGCAGGATGTCCCGCTCGATCTCGATGCCGGGCGCGACCTCGATGAGTTCCAGCCCCTCATCGGTGAGCTGGAAGACGCAACGCTCGGTGACGTAGATCACCGGCTGCGCGCGCATCTGCGCATAGTGCCCGCTGAAGGTGATCTGCTCCACCTGCGGCAGGAACTTCTGCGAGCGGCCTTCCGTGACGATGCGGAGCTTGCCGTCCTCGATCACGGTCTCCAGCCCGCCCACCGTGAAGGTGCCGGCGAAGACCACGGAGCGGGCGTTCTGGCTGATGTTGATGAAGCCGCCGCAGCCGTTGAGGCGGCCACCGAACATGCTGGTGTTGACGTTGCCGTGCTGGTCGCACTCGGCGAGGCCGAGGCAGGTCATGTCGAGGCCGCCGCCATCGTAGAAGTCGAACATCTGGTTCTGATCGATGACGCAGTCGGCGTTCGTCGCCGCGCCGAAGCTCGACCCGGAGGCCAGGACGCCGCCCACAGCACCGGCCTCGGTGGTCAGGGTGATGTAGGGGGTGACCTTCTCCTCGTTGGCCACCGCCGAGATGCCCTCGGGGGCGCCGACGCCGAGATTGACGACGCCGTTGGGCGGCAGCTCGAAGGCCGCGCGCCGGGCGATGACCTTGCGGGCGTCGAGGGGCATCTTCTTCATGCCGCTCACGGGCACGCGGATCTGGCCGGCCAGCGCCGCATCGTGCTGCACGCCGTAGTTCATGCGGTGCATCTCGGGCTCGGCCAGGACGACGCAATCCACCAGGATGCCGGGGACGCGGACGTCCTTGGGCAGCAGGAAGCCGTCATCGACGATGCGCTCGACCTGGGCGATGACGATGCCGCCGTTGTTGCGCGCGGCCATGGCCTGGGCGAGGCAGTCCAGGGTCAGCGCCTCCTTCTCGAAGGAGATGTTGCCCGACGGGTCGGCCGAGGTGCCGCGGATGAAGGCGACGTCGATCTTGGTGGCCGTGTAGAACAGCCACTCCTCGCCATCGACCTCGACCAGCTTGACGATCTCGTCCTGGGTTACGGTGTTGACCCGGGCGCCGCCGTGGCGCGGATCGACGTAGGTGTGCAGGCCCACCTTGGAGAACAGTCCCGGCTGGCCGGCGGCGCAGGCCCGGTAGAGCTGCGAGATCACGCCCTGGGGCAGGTTGTAGCCGAGGATCTTGTTCGCCTGCGCGGCCTTGGCGACCTTCGGCATGCGGCCGAAATTGGCGGCGATGACGCGCTTCAGCAGGCCCTCGTGGTGCAGGCGCCCGGTACCGAGGCCTTTGCTGTCGCCCGCCCCCGCCGTCATGATCAGGGTGAGGTCGCGGGGCGCGCCGGTGTCGACGAAGCGCTTCTCCAGGGCGGCATGCAGCGCCTCCGGGATGCAGCTCTGGACGAACCCCGTCGTGGTGACCACGTCGTTGTGCCGGATCAGCGCGATCGCCTCGCCAGCCGTGATGACCTTGTTTTTCTTCATGAACCGGGCCGTCCTCCACACCCCAGGCCGGCGACGGGCGACAGGTCAGGACCTGCAGCAGGACGCGCACGGGGAAGTCTTATTCTGGCGCGCGAGCGTAAAGATCCCCAGGAAGCTTCGCAAGGGCGCTTCAACTGTCGTTGCAGCGCAATTTGATCTTGGTGCAATGCAAATTTTTCAATCGAGCATCAAACTGAACTGAAAGCGAGGCTACAAAAGATTTCACGTTCCTGCGGCCCAACCGCACCAAGACGGAACGATGCCTCCGATACGGCCAAGATTATTCAAAATACTCTTGGGGTGCGCCTCCTTCGCGGGCCCTCTCAGGCCAGCAGGTAGGTCAGCAGCGCCCGCAACGCGGCCGGGCGCACCGGCTTATGGACGAGTTGCGCCCCGTGCCCGGCGACCTGCGCCTCGATCTCGGGGGAGTGGTTGGCGGTGGTGACGATCACCGGCAAGCGCGATCCGGTGCGGGCCTGGAGATGGGTTGCCACGTCGAGGCCGCAGGCACCGTTGTCGAGATGGTAGTCGAGGATGAGCAGGTCCGGCAGGCGCATCCCCGCCGCCAGCGACGCCTCCACCCCGGCCAGGTCGCGATGAACGCGGACCTCGGCGTCCCAGGTGCGCAGGAGGCGCTCCAGGGCGTCGGCGGTGGGCGGATCGTTCTCCACCACGAGCACCCGCGCGCCGGTGAGCCGGGTCGTCACGGGGCTGACCGGAACCGCGCGCTCCGGCGGCGTCAGGCTCACGGGGACAGTCAGGGCCATGCGGGTGCCGTGCCCGACCCGGGAAGCGAGATCGAGGGGATGATCGAGGGCCTGGGCCATGCGGCGCACGATGGAGAGGCCGAGGCCGAGGCCCGGCTCGCCCCCCTCCCCCTCGACGCCGCCCCGGAAGAATTCCTCGAAGACGAGGCTCTGCTCCGCCGGTGCGATGCCGCAGCCGGTGTCGAGCACCTCGATGCGGCAGGCCTCCCCGCGGCGGCGGATCGCCACCAGCACGCCGCCCCGTCGGGTGTAGCGGATGGCGTTCGAGACGAGATTCTGCAGGATGCGCTGGAGCAGCATCGGATCGCTCGCCACCGCGAGGTGGGGCCCGCGCACGGTGAGGCGCAGTCCCTTGCGCTCGGCGAAGGGCCGGAAGCTCGCGGCGATGCCGGCGAGAAGCTCGCCGAGGGCCACCGGCTTGATCGCCGGGCGCACCACGCCGGCATCGAGCTTCGAGATGTCGAGGAGGGTCTTGATCAGGTCCTCGATGATCTGGAGCCCGCGCTCGATCTGCCCCGAGATCGCCGCGGCCTCCGGACCGAGGCCGAGGTCGGCCAGGGCCGAGGCCGAGAGCCGGGCCGCGTTCAGCGGCTGCAGCAGGTCGTGACTCGCGGCGGCGAGGAAGCGGGTCTTCGAGCGGTTGGCGTTCTCGGCCTCCTCCTTGGCCGCCACCAGGGCCGCGTTGGAGCGCTCCAGGCGGTGCATCAGCCCGGTCAGTTCCTCGGTGCGGGTGCGGACGCGCCCCTCCAGCATGGTGGCGGTCTGGAACAGGGAGTAGGCCCCGCCCTGCTGGTCCATGCTGCGCTCGACATGGGCCATCAGGGCCGCGTTGATGCGCTCGAGCTTGGCGATGCGCCGCAGGTTCGCGTCCTCCCCCGGGGCGGGGGACGCGGTCTCGGGCGGCAGCCGGATCATGGCTCGACCGCGCCCGGCGCGCCACGCCCGATGGCGATGCCCGTGAAGGTCTGGTTGAGGTGCATCGACCGGTACTGCTCGCCGTAGGTGTCGAAGCCGACGATGGCGTAGCGCCGGTAGAGGTCGACGATACCGTGCCGCACCTGCCGGCTCTCGGCATCGAGGCGGCGCAGCACGCACTCGAAGCCGATGACGAGATCGATGCCGCCCAGCGCCGCGTCGAGGCGGGCGAGTTCGGCCGCCGTGGCCGCCACGATGTCGCGCGGGCGCGCCAGGGTGAGCACCACGCCCTCGTCGAGGGCGCAGAAGAAGCTGAGCGAGCCGTCCGCGTTCATGCGCCGGATCGATCGGCAGAAATACTCGCCCCCGACCTTCACGGCGAGCGGATAGGCGGCAAAGCTCATCGGCGACAAGCGCTCGGGATCGAGCCCCACCGCCATGGCGTATTCGCGCGCCGCCGGCTCGGCATTGAGCTCGTGGACGGTACGCTGCTCGTCGTCGGAGGCGGTGACCACGAACTTGGTCCCGGTCGGCTCGAAATTGTCGCTCTTGAAGATCTGGATCGGGAAATCGGACTCCACGAGGAGCAGCACGGCGGCGCGCCGATGGATGCGGCCGTCATGGAGCAGCACCGTCTCGCGGAAGGTGAGGTCGTCGCCCGCCGAGCCACCCACGAGGGGGATGCCGTCCAGGGCCCAGGCGATGGCCGAGACCACAGTCTCCTCGGCGTTGGTGAGCCCGTCGATCAGCGAGAGGGCGAAGCAGCCGCCGGAGGCCGGATCCGCGCCGGCGCCGTCGAGGCTTCGGCGCAGGGCCCGCACGCTGGAGGCGGTCCGCTCCACGTCGAGGTGATCGATGGCGTCCAGGAGCGTGGAGACGATGCGAAAGCCCGCCTTCGGGAAGGCGATGGCGACGAGGCCGCGATCGAGGCCGCCGGCCGGCGAGATGCCGCCCGACATGGTGCAGCCCGCGATGCCCGCCCCCGGAAAGCGCGCGCAGAGCGCGCGATTCAGGGTCTCGACGTCGTAGTCGGCCGAGAAGAACACCACGATCTGGGCGACGGGATGCGGGCTGATGGCGGCGCCGATCTCGGCGACGGCCCCGTCGGCCGCGGCGGCGTCCGTCCACGCCGTCGTGATGCCGCACAGATGCGTGCGCACCTGCGTCCCCTCTGCCACGTTCCATCCCCCCGCTTGCGCGACGCGTGCCGGACTTGACGCCCGGTTCTCCGCGGTGACACGAGTATGTCGGGCGGCCGGTTCCCGCGCAATGCGGCACCGAACAGCTCCGGAACAGGGGCGCACGCACCGGGTGGAACGGGCATGCACCTCCTCATCGTCGACGATCACCCGCTCTTCCGCGACGCCCTCGCCAGCGCCGTGGGCCTCGCCTACCCGGATGCGACGCGGCACGAGGCCGACAGCATCGCCAGCGCCTGCGCCGTACTGGCAGCGCACCCCGTTATCGAAATCATTCTCTTGGACCTGTCGATGCAGGGCGTGACGGGCTTTGAAGGCCTGCTGGCGATCCGGGCGCAGGCGCCGCGGGTCCCGATCCTCGTCGTCTCCGGCCTGGAGGATCCGCGCATCATCCGGGAGGCGCTGGATCACGGCGCCGCCGGCTTCGTGCCCAAGGCGGTCGACAAGGCGACGCTGACGCAGGCCATCGCCGACGTCCTGGCCGGCGGCCTCTCGGTCCCGGCGAATCTGCCGAACGCGACGCTGCCCGCGTCATTCGCCCGCAAGGCGCCGATCGCCGAGCGGGTCGCGAGCCTCACGCCGCAACAGGTGCGGGTGCTGGCGATGATCCGCCAGGGCAAGCTCAACAAGCAGATCGCGCACGAACTCCAGGTCGGGGATTCCACCGTGAAGGCGCATGTCTCCGAGATCCTGCGCAAGCTCGACGTCATCAGCCGCACGCAGATCGTGATCGAGACGGCGCTCCTCGACTTCGACCGGATCCTGGCGTCGCCGGAGGGCTGACCGGTCCGGCGCGAGCCCGCGGGCGGCGGGCCCGTTCAGGCCGTGGGCACCTTGGAGCCGCCGTAATGACCATCGACGCGCTCGCCGAAGGCCGGGTCGGTGAAGGGATCCTCGCCGGGGCCGTGGCTTGGCGCGCCCGCGAGGGTGTCCTGGTCGATGTCCACGATGTAGCCGCCGAGATCGACGCTGTAGGTCAGCGCCCGCCAGGGCACGGGATGGTAGCTCTCGCCGAGCCCGAGGAAGCCGCCGAACGAGATGACGGCGTAGGCGACCTGGCCGGAGACCTTGTCGACCATGAAGTTGTAGACGGTCCCGATATGCTCGCCCGCGCGGCTGTAGGCGGCGGTGCCCTCGACCTTGTTCGAGGCGATCAGGCGCCGGGTCTCGTCGATCGCGACACCCTCGGCCGAGGGGTCGAGTTCCATCGAGCCGGTCGGGCGGATGCTGCGCTCGTTCGGGAGGTCCGTCGGCATGCGCATTCCTCTTGCAGAGTGGCGTCTCGGGGCGAGGGCGCCGGATGCGGCGCTCGACCGGACAAGCCGCCACCCGCGCGGGGGTTCCGGACTCAGGCCCGCTCGTCCACCGGCACGCCGGTCTCCTCGGCCACCTCGATCTGCCGCACGGCCACCCGCTGGCGCATCCCGCGGCTCGCCAGCAGCATCTCGAACCCGAAGACCATCAGGGCGCTCAAGGTGCAGAGGATGGCGAGGCCGAACAGCACGAACAGGATGTCCGCGACGGTGGCGTCCCGGAGGGCTCCGACGAACAGCGTCAGAACGGCTCCGCAGGTGGCAACTCCGCCCAGAGCTCCGAGGATCACGGCGGCATCGAGGGCGAGGGAGCGCCGGCGCAGGGCGTTCATGCGTCGCGCGAGGCGGACCTGCTCGAGACCCGAGGCGCCGTCGATCGCTTGCGAGATGCGCTCCGCCTGATCGGCCACCCGAGCGAGGCGCGTGCCGAAGACGTTGAGGAGCGTCGCGATGCCCGACAGCAGGAAGACGGGCGTCAGGGCGATCTGGATGATG
This sequence comes from Methylobacterium sp. V23, assembly GCF_002917135.1. Taxonomy (NCBI): domain Bacteria; kingdom Pseudomonadati; phylum Pseudomonadota; class Alphaproteobacteria; order Hyphomicrobiales; family Methylobacteriaceae; genus Methylobacterium; species Methylobacterium sp. V23. Next base: position 249,574 of record NZ_PDHT01000001.1, on the reverse strand, counting down.
TGGGCCGTGCTGTCGAGGGACGAGGCGACGGAGCTGTCGAACATGAAGGGGTGATCGCGACCGGGACGGAACCCTGGCGCAACGTTCGAGGACGCGGGCGGTTCGGGGGCGTCCGTCAGATCAGACCGGCATCCGCGCGGCCGTCGGGACCCGCCTGGGCCTCGATGGAGACCAGCGTGCCGAGGCCGATGATGAGCGCGACGGCGGCGCCGAGCGAGAGCGTGAAGGCCAGGAGGATCATGCTCCCGGTTTCGTCGATCGCCCTTAAGGTTCGGTGATCCCCCGGCCGCCGCCCCGTCCCGAAATCGGCCGAAGTGGCCCCGCAACGGGTCCCGACACCGAAATTTCCGTCGTGCGCTCCCGTTCGACCGGTGAAATCTTCATCGTGGCGGGAAATTCTTGATCGTGGCGGGAAATTCTTGCGCTCGGGCCGGCGCCCCTGGGCAGTCGGCCCGGCTCAGGCCGGCTTCGCGTCCTCGCACGTCGCCCGAGCCGTGTCCGCGATGGGGGTCCGTGCCGGAGGGCGCACCGGCCCGGCGCCGCCGGAACTCCCTTAAAGCACTGCAGAGCCATGACTTTCCGCGGATAGCCCCCGACCGCCGTGACCAGGGCTTGCTTCGACTTCAGGCCAAAGTACAGGGCGACACCGCTGAAGTTCTCATCCCAGTCGAGGCGATCTCACCTCGGCAGGGAGCGGCCTCGACCGGATCTGAGCCGCCGCGCCTGTGGATGACGGGCGCGCCGAGGGCGGTTTTCCCTTGGAACGCTCGCGGCACCGCTTAGTTGTTGCAGCTATGCGCTGCGAGGCCACCGGCCGTGGGCGTACCGGCGCTCACCGTCGACATCCGGAGGAACACCCCATGGCAAAGAGCACCACCAAGACCGCCGAGAAGGCCGCCCCCAAGGCTGCCCCGAAGGACGCCGAGAAGCCTGCCGCCAAGGGCAAGAAGGTCGCCGCGCCGAAGGGTGATGGCGCCAAGCCGAACGCCTTGCAGCAGCCGCTGAAGCCCTCCTCCGAGCTCGCCGCCGTCGTCGGCGACGCCGCCCTGCCGCGCGGCGAGGTGGTCAGCAAGGTCTGGGAATACATCAAGAAGCACAACCTCCAGAATCCCGAGAACAAGCGCGAGATCCTGGCCGACGACAAGCTGAAGAAGGTCTTCGGCAAGGACAAGTGCACCATGTTCGAGATGAACAAGCACTTGGCCGCGCACCTCAAGTCGGCCTGATCCCAGAGGTCTGAACGCACCATCCCGGATCGGCGTCGGGGAGGGGGTGTCCCCTCCCCTGGCCGACCGGCCTTCATGGCCCGAAGGCGACCGGGCTCAGCCCCGCGCGCCCGCCCGGCGCGTCCGGCGCTCGACCTTGCGGGTCGCCGTCTCTCGGAGATGACGCTCGATCTCGCCGTTGGCCCGGGCCCGCATCGTGCGCATGGCCTCGGCATCGTCGAAGGTCTCGGGAAAGCGCCGCGACAGCCAGAGATAGGCGCTGGCGAGCTTCACCGTCCGTTCCTGATAATCCAGTTCGCCCGCGAGGTTCGCCCGCAGGGCCGGAACCGTCGTGCCTGCCGCCCGGGCCTGGGTCCAGCGCTCCAGCATGCCGAGGGAGACCGGGTCGCGCCGGTCCACCGGGCAGACCGAGAACGCGAACTTCTCGGCGATCGGCAGCCGCGCCTTGTCGACCACGCGCGCAATCTCCAGGATTTCCTCCAGGGCCGAGGGTTGGAACGGCGAGCCGGCGTAGAAGGTGGCGCGGGCGAAATGCGCCAGCACCTCGCGCAGGCTGTCGGTCCGCATCTCCTCCGCCACGGAATTGATCGCGATGAGGTCGGGGCGCACGTAGAAGCGCGTGTCGGCGGCCGGCGCCGTGGGCGCACCGGCCAACGCCGCCCGGATCGGCTCCAACCCGGTCTCGTCGACGGCGGCGACGTAGCCCTCGTCCTGGTGCCCGAACCGGCCCGCGCGGCCTGCGATCTGGCGGATCTCCGAATTGGTCAGCGCCCGCTCGCCGACCCCGTCCCACTTGCGCACCGCCGAGAAGACGATCCGCTTCAGCGGGCCGAGGTTGAGGCCCATGCCGATGGCGTCGGTGGTGACGAGGACGTCGGCCTCGCCGGCCCGGAAGCGCGCGGTCTCCGCGCGCCGCACCTCGGGCGAGAGCGCCCCGTAGATCGTGGCCACCCGGTGCCCGGCCGCCACCAGGATCTCGCGGTTCTCATGGACGGCCCGGCGCGAGAAGGCCACCACCGCATCGCCCGGCATCACCTTCTCGATGGGAACGGGCGTATCCTGCAGCACCAGCGGCGTCTTGCGCACGAAGGTGATCACTTCGAGGGACTCGTTGGCCGCCTCCGCGGCGCGGCGCACCGCGGCCAGCGCATCGTCCGAGCCGCAGACCACCACGGTGCGGGCGGCGACGCCGAACAGGGCGTTGGTCCAGGCCCAGCCCCGATCGGGATCGGCGATCATCTGGATCTCGTCGATCACCGCGACGTCGACGGGCCGCGTGAGGTCGGCGGTCTCGATGGTGCGGGCGGTGTGGGTCGGGTTGAGGTCGCCCAGCGTCTCCTCGCCCGTGACCATGCCGGCGCGCAAGCCGCGCTCGGCCAGGGCCTCGTAGTTCTCCAGCGCGAGGAGACGCAGGGGTGCGAGGTAGGTGCCGGTCTCGGCCGCCCGCAGCATCTCCAGGGCCGCGTAGGTCTTGCCGGAATTGGTCGGGCCCATGTGGAAGATGAGGCGCCGGCCGAGGCGCCGGGCCGCGGTGAACTTCTCGATGTAGGCACCGAAGCCGACCTGGTCGCGCAGGCGACGCAGGCGGGAATCCTCCCGCGCCACGGTGCGGGCGCGGGCGCGGACCCCCTTCAGGGTGTCGGTGAGCGACTGGTTCAGGTTGGGCGAGAGGAGGAAGGCGCGCGAGCGCAGCGAACGGTCGAGATGGTCGATATAGGTGGCGGCATCGGCGCCCACCGCGCGCAGGTCCTCGGCGACCTGATCACGCAGGCGCTCCACTGCGCGCCGCAGGGACTTGGCCGTCTGCAGCCCCGCCTCGGCAACGGCAGCCCGGAGATCCTCGAGGCGCCAGTTCGGATCGTTGCGATGGGCCATGCCGGACAGGATGCCGGCGACGCCCGTCTCGGGCTTCGCGTCGATCCGCAGGTCGAGGCGCCCGCCATCGAGGACAGGGATCACGGTCCGGATGGTCCAGGCGATGCTGCCGTCCCGCATCACCGCGGCGCGCAGGCTGGGAATCGCCTTCCTGACAGCCGCGACTCCGCCCTCCGCGAAGGCGCGCCGCGCCTTCAGTTCGCGCAGGGCCTTGGCGACCACCGAATCCTCGACGAACCCGCCGTAATCCGGCAGGCCGAGATGAAGGCGCAGGGCCTCCACCTCGACGCTCCGGGGCGGCAGGCCGAGGCGGACCGCCGCCTCCAGCAGAATCTCGTTGGTCGGTCGCGCACGCTTGCGGGCCATGGGCCTCTCGTCGGGGAGTCTCGATCCGCCGCGGACGGGCGACCGGGCCGCATCAGGGTGCGCGGGACGCGACCCAAAAAGCAACGGCTCCGATCAGCGCAAGGCCCTCCGTGCGCCGCGCAGTCGGACTCAGGCGGCGCGCTGGTTGATCTGACGCTCCGCCATGGCGGTGAGCAGGTGGTCGGTGGCCTTCTCCTCGTCGAGGTTCTGCTGGAGCACGCCGGCACAATCGTCCCGTCCGAGGCGCTTGGCCCAGGCGATCAGCGTGCCGTAGCGGGTGATCTCGTAGTGCTCCACCGCCTGGGCCGAGGCCACGAGGGCCGCGTCCAGCACATCCTTGTCGGCGATCTCGCCAGCCACTTCGTTCGCCTCCTCGATGATGCCGTTGATCGCCGGACAGGTCACCGCCTTGGGGCTGTGGCCGTGCATCTGGAAGACCTTCTCCAGGCGCAGGATCTGGTTCTCGGTCTGGCGCAGGTGGGTCTCGAAGCCCTGCTTCAGTTCCGGATGCGTCGCCTTGGCGATCATCTTGGGCAGCGCCTTCGTGATCTGGTTCTCCGCGTAATAGATATCTTGGAGCGTGTGGACGAAGAGGTCGTCGAGGGTTTTGATATCGCGGGTGAACAGGCCCATGGATGCCTCCCTTGGCGTTTCGTGCGAAACCGAAGGGGTCTGCCTCCGGGGGCGACCCCAGCCCGGCCGCGTTCCGCCGGACGATCGGGATCCGAGGGGTGGCACCTCGCGATCGCCACCGGCCGCTACGGGACCATCCGAGCATGACCCGAGAACCCGCCAGCCGCGCCCGGTGTTCCCGAGACGGAGATCCGGCGAAGACTGCACTACAACTTATAGATCGCAGGTGAAAAACTTCGACATTACAAAATCATCAGCCAATGGTCTTTTTGACGCCGTCTTGATCCACGTTATTTAAGGCTCCGCTTCGCTCTTGCTAACCCAGTGCGGGGCCGGACCGGTGCCGGTGCGTGTCGGGGCGGATCGCCCCGCATCGGCAATGGGTCGTCGACCCCTGCGCGACCACACACGTCAGGGAAGCGAGACGATGCACGAGAATTCCGCCGGACCGGCCGCATTCTGGGCCTCGGTGGCGAACGACGTCACGTCGCGGGTTGAGCCGGTGCTGACCCGCGACAGCAAGGCCCGAGAGGGCGTGATCGAGTATCTGCGTGACCTCGAAGCAGTGGCCCTGCGCGACGGCAGCAGCCGCGAAGCCCTGCAGGTGATCGCCTCGGGCCGGCGCCTGCTGGGCGACCGGAACGATACCCCGCCCGCCGAGATCGCCCGCGCGGTGCGGGCGGCCCTGATTTGAACCCGAGCCGGGCGCCCGAGGCGTCCGGCTCACGCTGATGCCCCCGAGCGGCGATGCCGCTCAACCGGGCGGCGGCCCCAGGGCCGCCCGCGTGAACGCATCGGCGCCGATCTCGTCGGTGCCGTTCATCCCGAGGCTCTCGATGAGCCGTCCGCGTGCGCGGCTGACACGGCTCTTCATGGTGCCCACGGCGACGCCGCAGATCTCCGCCGCCTCCTCGTAGGTGAAGTTCTGCGCCCCCACGAGCACCAGGGCCTCGCGTTGGCTGAACGGCAAGTCGTTCAGGGCCTCCTGGAACTCGCGCATCTCCACCCGGATCTCCTGCTCGGGCAGGCTCGTCAGGCGCCCGGCCAGCGCCCCGTCGGCATCCTCCACCTCGCGCTTGCGCTTGCGCTGCTCGGAATAGAACAGGTTGCGCAGGATGGTGAACAGCCAGGCCGTCAGGTTGGTGCCCCGGGTGAAACTATCGGCCTTGGTCCAGGCCCGCACCAGGGTGTCCTGGACGAGGTCGTCGCTGCGGTCGAGATCGTAGGTCAGCGAGAACGCGAAGGCCCGCAGGGCCGGAATCGCACCGAGCAGGAGTTCGCGCATCTCGTCATCGGCGCCCTGCGGCGTGCCGACCGGAAGGGACATCGCGTTGGTCATGAGGATCCTCGCGTGGTGCTGCGGGCGGCCAGATCGGCGAGGAGGGCGTCGAAGCGGTCGGGGAGCGGCTGATCCAGCACCTCGGCATAGAGGAGGCGCAGGTTTCGTCCGATGCGCCGGCGGGCCTCCACCGTCATGCGGACCTCGCCTTCGCGGGCCCGGAACGACGGGGCCGGCGCGACGTCCGAAGCGCGCGTGCGTGCGACCGCGGATGCGCCTGCCTCGGCGCGCGCAGCCGTCATCGTCTCCGATGTCTCCGCGGCCCCGCGGGACGCCCCTGACGGCGTGGCGAGGGAGAGATCGCCGGGATCTGTGCTGCGATGCGGGTCGCTCGAATCAATGCTCATTGCTGCTCATCGCTCGACGGCCGCGGCCGGTGAGTCCGGAGCGCCGTCATTTCGGCGGCCGTGCTACGGCTGCGCGATTTAACGACCTCTGAAAAAAGCATTCATCTGATCTTAAGCTGCCGAATGCAGGCGAAAGACCAAGAGCATTAAATAGAAACAGTCAGAAACAAATGCGATACATCAGCGAAGCTTCGCCGTTATGGTTCTATAGTCGCACAATCCTGTCGCCAAGCTGAACAATACAGCGGCAGCGTCGAGCCTCGGGACCCAGCCCCGCCGTGCCCTTCCGACCGAGGCCTGATACCGGCATGGCCCGGGGTTTGCGCGCGTCGCCGAACCCTCGTTCCAGCCAGCCGGAAGCGCCCATGAGCCTCGACGTGCCCGATCTCGACCGTGTCGTTCGCGAGATCGCCGACGAGATGCGGGCGCGGCCGGACCGGGGCGAGGTGGCGACCTACATCCCCGAACTCGCCGGCGCCGATGCCAGGGCCTTCGGCCTGGTGGTGATCGATGCCGAGGGGCGGATCGCGGCCGGCGGCGACAGCGACGAACCCTTCTCGATCCAGAGCATCTCCAAGGTCTTCACCCTGACCCTGGCCCTCGGCATGGCCGGCGACCGGCTCTGGCGGCGCGTCGGGCGCGAACCCTCGGGCAGCCCCTTCAACTCCATCGTCCAGCTGGAGCGCGAGCGCGGCATCCCGCGCAATCCGTTCATCAATGCCGGGGCGATCGCGGTCACGGACCTGATCCTGTCCGGACACCAGCCGCGTGAGGCCATCGGCGAGATCCTGCGCTTCATGCAGTTCCTGGCGCAGGATTCCAGCATCGCCATCGACGAGGCGGTGGCCGCCTCCGAGTTGCGGACGGGTTTCCGCAACATGGCCCTCGCCCACTACATGAAATCCTTCGGGGTGCTCGACAATCCGGTCGACTTCACCCTGGGCGTCTACTTCCATCACTGCGCCATCAGCATGTCCTGCCGACAGCTCGCCCAGGCAGGCCGCTTCCTCGCGCATTCGGGGCGCAACCCCCTGACGGGGTTGTCCGTGGTGTCACCCGAGCGGGCGCGCCGCATCAACGCGGTGATGCTGACCTGCGGGCACTACGACGGCTCGGGGGAGTTCGCCTATCGGGTGGGACTTCCGGGCAAGAGCGGCGTCGGCGGCGGCATCCTGGCGATCGCGCCGGGTAAGGCCTCGATCGCCGTGTGGTCGCCCGGCCTCGACGCCTCGGGCAATTCCCATCTCGGACGGATCGCCCTGGAGATGCTGACCAAGCGGCTGGGCTGGTCGATCTTCGGGGCCTGATGGCCGCGGGCCTCGCGGCCTGGATCGCCCTGCCATCCGAACAGGCAAAAAGAAGGGCCCGCCGCGCGGAACGCGGCGGGCCCTGCCTAGTCTCTCGGCAAACGAGACAGAAAACTGCCTAGAACTTAGGCGGCCGCCTGCTGGCTGGTCTCGGTCGGAACCGAGGAGATGGTCTTCAGGATCTGCGAGGCGATCTGGTAGGGGTCCCCCTGGCTGTTGGGACGGCGATCTTCCAGGTAGCCCTTGTACGCGTTGTTGACGAAGCTGTGCGGCACGCGGATCGAGGCGCCGCGATCGGCGACGCCGTAGCTGAACTGGTCGATCGCCGCCGTCTCGTGCTTGCCCGTCAGGCGCATGTGGTTGTCGGGGCCGTAGACGGCGATGTGGTCGTCGAGGTTCTCCTTGAAGGCCGCCATCAGGGCTTCGAAATACGCCTTGCCGCCGACCGTGCGCATGTGCTCGGTCGAGAAGTTGGCGTGCATGCCCGAGCCGTTCCAGTCCGTCGCGCCGAGCGGCTTGCAATGGTACTCGACGTCGATCTCGTAGGTCTCGCACAGGCGCTGCAGCAGGTAGCGGGCGACCCACATCTCGTCGGCGGCCTTCTTGGAGCCCTTGCCGAAGATCTGGAACTCCCACTGGCCCTTGGCCACCTCGGCATTGATGCCCTCGTGGTTGATGCCGGCATCGAGGCAGAGATCGAGATGCTGCTCGACGATCTTGCGCGCGATGCTGCCGACTTCCTTGTAGCCGACACCGCAGTAATACGGCCCCTGCGGAGCGGGGTAGCCGGAGGCGGGGAAGCCGAGGGGACGGCCGTCCTTGTAGAAGAAGTACTCCTGCTCGAAGCCGAACCAGGCGCCATCGTCGTCCAGGATGGTGGCGCGCTTGTTGGAGGCGTGCGGGGTGACGCCATCCGGCATCATGACTTCGCACATCACCAGCACGCCGTTCTTGCGCGTGGAATCGGGGAAGTGGCGCACGGGCTTCAACATGCAATCGGAGCTGCCGCCTTCGGCCTGCATCGTCGAGCTGCCATCGAAGCCCCAAAGCGGAAGCTGCTCAAGGGTCGGGAACGCGTCGAATTCCTTGATCTGGGTCTTACCGCGAAGGTTCGGCACCGGAGTGTAGCCGTCGAGCCAAATATACTCGAGTTTGTATTTCGTCATTCCGAGCCTCTCGTCCTGAAGCGATGCGACATCCCAGGACACCTGACGGGATTCGCAGCCATTGCTGGCTGGAGCGGCCTAAGCAACGTTCGCGCCAATCAGTCCCGGTTCGCGCCTGCGGCATATGGGCCGGGGCGGCCTCGCGTGAGACTTCGTTAACGGATCCGCACTAGCGCTGAGCGGATCAGGAGATCGCGATGCGCAGACGGGTGAGCGCCGCGCTTGCCGGCGTTGCCCTGATTGCCCTCGCGGCATCGGGGCTCGGATTACGCACCTCGGGTGCCGGCGAGCCGGAACAGGCGGATGTCAGCACGCTGCAGGCCGAACTGTCGGCGCTGCGCGAGGCCTATCGGCGCGTCGACGAGGTGGTCCACCCGCCCGAAAATCCCTACAGCCCGGCCAAGGCCGCCCTCGGCCAGCGCCTGTTCTTCGATACGCTCCTCTCGGGCGAGCGCACCATGAGCTGCGCCAGCTGCCATCTTCCGACCCAGTCGTGGAGCGACGGCCGCCCCCGCGGCATCGGCGAGACCGGCGCGACGATGAAGGTGCGCACGCCGACCCTGCTCGACGTAGCCCAGAACCCGATCCTCGGCTGGGACGGCAAATTCCACGACCTCGAGAACGTCGCCTTCACGCCGATCACCAGCGCCAGCGCGATGAACCTGCCCGAGGCGACCTTGCTCGCACGGCTGAGAGCCGATCCCGGCTACGTCCGCGCCTTCGTCGCGGCATTCCCCGAACGCTCCGCGGCGGGCGGCCCGGAGGAGGCGATCAGTCGGCGGACCGTCGAGCTGGCGCTGGCGACCTTCGAGCGCTCCATCGTCTCCGGCGAGGCGCCGTTCGATCGCTGGGTCGCGGGCGACGCTCGCGCCATCGGCCCGAATGCGAAGGCCGGGTTCGCGCTCTTCAACGGCAAGGCGCAGTGCGCTGGCTGCCATTCGGGCTGGACGTTCACGGACGGATCCTTCCACGACATCGGCGTCGGCACCGGGGCGGATATGGGACGGGCCGCATTCTTCCCGGATTCGGTGCAGCTGCGCTACGCGTTCAAGACTCCGACCCTGCGGGACGTCGCCGAGCGCGGACCCTACATGCATGACGGCTCGCTGGGCTCCCTGCGCGACGTGATCGACCTCTACGATCGCGGCGGGATCGCCCGGCCGAGCCGCTCGCCCGCGATCAAGCCGCTGGGGCTGACCGACGCCGAGAAGCGCGACCTGATCGCGTTCCTGAAGACCCTGAGCGCCGACGGTACGGCCAGCCTCAAGGGTCCGCCCCGTCTCAACTGAAGGATCGGCCTTCGCCAGGGACGCTCCCGGGGTGGATACGCGCCTCAGCGGAAGAGTGGCAGACCGGCCCCGAGGAGGCCGAGCCCACCGAGGAGAAGCCGCCCGGACCAGCGTTCGAGGGCGTCCGCCCGGCTCGGCGCGCGCGTCGCCGCGTAGGACAGGCCGGTCCCCACCATCAGGCTCGACAGGCTCAAGGTTGCGATCATCGGGCTCTTCGGGTCGAAGCGGGGCGTTCCCCGACTTAGCCCCGCGCGGATGAGCGGACCATGTCCGTGCGCAGGCTTTCCGACGGCATCGTCACCGAACGGTTACACGGCCGTCGTGCATTCGACCGGTCAGACCGGGATCACGGCCGATGCCCGCAAGCAACAGGTTAACCATTTGGAAAGGACTGTTAACAAGTTCCTTCCGCAAACCAGCGAAGGCGCGTAGTTTTCATCGCGCCGGCAAGCCCCCGCGCCGGTGTCGTGAACAGGGCTTCCCTCCATGCTCCCCGGAAGACGTTGGCTGCCCCGCGCCGCAGTCATGGTGATGACGGCTGTCCTCACGGTCGCGGGCCCGAGTTCCGCGCTGGCGCATGTGAAATGGTTCTGCGCCTACGACCTCGTCGGCGCGCCCCGCGACCTCGGCGAGGTCCTGTGCTCGGATTTCGAGAAGCTGGTCGGCCTCTCCGTGTTGGCCCTGATGGTGGGTGGTCTTCTCGAGGGCACGGTGCTGGGGGCAGCACTCATCCGATCCCTCGACCGGACCACGGCCTGGGCACGCGAGAACACCGAACTCCTGTTCCGTGCGGTTCTGGGCGGATTCTTCGTCGCGCTCTGGACGCTCGGCGGCATCATCCTGACGCCCGAGTTGAAGACGACCAGCACCGCGCTCCCGTGGTTCCAGCTCGCCATCGCGGCCGGCTTCCTGTGGCGGCGAACCATGCCGCTCTCGGCCCTCGGCATCGTCGTCCTGTTCACGACCGCCCTGGTCCAGTACGGCGCCTTCCACCTCGCGGATTACCCGGTCTTCCTCGGAGTCGCGGCCTATTGCGCGCTGACCGGCCTCGGCCGCTCCCTGCCCGGCGGCCTCCGCCCCCTCGACATCGTGCGCTACACCGCCGCCATCACGCTGATGTGGGCCTCGGTCGAGAAGTGGGCCTATCCGCAATGGTCGTTCCCGCTCTTCATCGAGCATCCGGCGATGACGCTCGGCTTCACGGGCGAGTACTTCATGAAGGCGGCCGGCGCGGTGGAATTCGCCCTGGCGTTCGCACTGGTCTGCACGCCGCTGGTCCGCCGGGTCGCCGCGATCCTGCTGGCCGCCACCTTCATCTCGGCGGTCTTCGAGTTCGGCAAGGTCGACGCCATCGGCCACGCGCCGATCATCGTCGCGATGGTGGCCCTCGCGGCCGACAACGCCGCATCGCCCTATCGCCTCCGCAACCTCGCCCTCACGCCCGTGGGCTACGGGGCGGCCCTGGCGGCCTTCATCGGCCTCTACTACGGCGCCCACGCCGTGCTGCAGGGGTCGACCCTGCTCTGAGGGTCGCCGGCGCGCCGCGCGGGGACGACGGGACGCGCAGCGGGCGGCCCCGACACGAGCCCGTGCGGCCCGCGAATCGGAAGACGGTCGATCACGCCGGATGTCAGCGGCCGTCGACCCGGACGGTGAGCTTCATCTTCGGATGGATTCCGCACAGGACGGCGAAGGTCCCGGGCACGTCGAAGACGACCTGGGTCCGGCTTCCGGGCTTCAGGTCTCCGGAATCGAAGGTGAAGTTCGGAGCGTCGATGTAGACGTGGTGAAGCAGATCGCCATCGTCGTTGACGATCTCCACGCTGGCGCCGCGCGGAACCGTGAGGGCGTTGGGCTGAAAGGCGCGCCCCTTCTGGGACACGTGCAGGCTGGGCGCACCGCCGGTGGCCCAGGCGAGCCCACCGCTCACGGCACCGACGAGCCCGAAGGCCACGCAAGCAATTGTCGAGGGCCGCATCCGTATTCCGTGTGTCCAACGACGATCAGGATCGAAACGAGCTGCTGCCGTATCACGACGAACAGTCTCGATGCTTAGGAGACTCTCAACCTGCGCAACCATAACATGCCTCGGTGAAAGTCCGGTTAAGCGGATAACCTGCCGGCCCGATCTCAAGATAGCCTTAACGTCTTTCGGCCATCCTGCTGCGGTGGTGGGACGGGACAAGGCTGAATGACATCGCCCGAAGACCCGATGACATCGCGGGCGCGTCCCGGCCGGCGCCTGATGGACGCCGTCGCCGCGATGCTCGGCACGATCCGGGGGCGGATCGTGATCGCGTTCCTCGTGATGAGCGCCATCACGGGGGCGCTCGGGCTTTCCGCGGCGTCGAGCATCCGCCGCGCCGACGAACTCGTCAGCCAGACCTTCGACCGGTCGCTGATGTCCATCAATTATGCCCGGGCCGCCGCCACCGACTTCGCCGGCATGCGCACGGCCGAGGCGCGGCGCTGGATGGTCACCGATCCGTCGGCCCGCACCAGCCTCGACGAGCGCCTCGCCAGCCTGCAGCGCCTCCTCGCCGAGGATCTCGAGATCGCCGTGGAGCGCGCCCAGTCGGAGCGGGCGACCCGCGCGGCGCAGGCGGCGGAGCGCGCGGTCTCCGCGTGGACGGAGGCCCGTGCCAGGATCACCGATTTCGGCCGGAGCGAGGCCGCCTATGCGGAGCTCGACCGGCATGCGGCGGTGGCGGAGGAAAACTTCGATCTGTTCATCAACTATACGGCCGGCGACGGCTTCATCTATCGCCAGCAGGCCCGCGCCATCGTGGCCCGCGAGACCCGGCTCAACCTCCTCGGCACCCTGATCGCCGTGCTGCTCTCCGGCACCGTCGCCTTCTGCCTGGCCCGCCGTATCATGGGGCCGCTCGCCGATGCCTCGCAGGCCGCCACCCGCATCGCGGGTGGCGACCTCAGCGGCACGATGCCGGCCGGCGGGGCCGATGAGGTCGGCACGCTTCTGTCGGCCATGGGCACCATGCGCGACAACATCCGCCACGCGATGGAGAAGGAGGTCGCGCAGCGGATCTCCGCCGAGGACCGCCTCGCCGATGCCCTGGAGACCTCCCGGGAGGGAATCGTGGTCGTCGACGAGGCCGGGCGGATCAGCCTCACCAACAGCCAGGCCGAAGACTACCTCGGATTCGCCGCCGGCGCCCGGCCCGCGGGCGCCACGATCGCCGCCCTCGCGGCGGGCGAGACCGGTCCGGGCAGCCTGGCCCAGGCGCTCCTCGCCACGACCGACGAGCGCAGCGAGCTGCGCCTCGGCGACGGCCGCTGGCTTCGGGTCAGCCGGAGCGCCACGCGCACGGGCGGCTTCATCGCGGTCTGCAGCGACATCACGCTGCTGAAGGAGCAGGAATCCATCCTGCAGGCCACCAACCTGCGCCTCGACACCGCCCTCGACAACATGTCCCAGGGCCTCTGCCTCTTCGACGCCGACGGCTGCCTCACCGTCGTGAACCGGCGCTACTGCGAGATCTTCGGCCTCGCGCCCGGGCAGCTTCCCCTCGGCCTGTCCTATCGCGACGTCGCGGGGCTCAGCGCCGCGCGCGGCGACTACCCGCAGCCCGAGCCCGATGCCTTCGCGCTGGCCCAGGCCGAGACCGCCAGCGGCGGCGCGGTCGATTCCGATTTCCTCCACCTCGGCGACGGGCGCGTGGTCGCGGTCTCGCACAAGGCGGTGCGGGGCGGCGGCCTCGTGGCGACCTACGAGGACGTCACCGAGCGCCGCGAAGCGGATGCCCGCATCGCCTTCATGGCCCGGCACGACGTGCTCACGGGCCTGCCGAACCGGGCGATGTTCGGCGAGCGGATCGAGGAAGCGGTCGCCCATCTCGGACGCGGCAGCCCGTTCGCGGTGCTCTGCCTCGACCTCGACCGCTTCAAGGAAGTCAACGACACCCTCGGCCACCCCGTCGGCGACGCCTTGCTGCGCGCGGTCGCGGACCGCCTGCGTGCCTGCGTCCGCGAGGTCGACACCGTCGCCCGCCTCGGCGGCGACGAGTTCGCGATCATCCTGTCACAGGCCGAGCAGCCCCAGGAAGCCGCCGTGCTGGCCCGGCGGATCGTCGAGGTGGTCAGCGCGCCCTACGACCTCGACGGCCACCGCGCGAGCGTCGGCGTCAGCATCGGCATCTGCTTCGCGCCCGGCGACGGCACCACCTGCGACAAGCTCCTCAAGAATGCCGACGTCGCGCTCTACCGCGCCAAGGCGGACGGGCGCGGAACCTGGCGCTTCTTCGAGGCGGAGATGGATGTCAGCCTCCAGGCCCGTCGCGCCCTCGAACTCGACCTGCGCGAAGCCCTGGCGCGCCAGGAATTCGAGCTGCACTACCAGCCGATCTACGACTTCCGCGCCCGGCGCATCGGCGGCTTCGAGGCCCTGGTACGCTGGCGCCACCCCGTGCGCGGCCTCGTTCCGCCGGGCGAATTCATCGCGGTCGCCGAGGAGATCGGTCTCATCGTGCCGCTCGGCGCCTGGTGCCTCACCACCGCCTGCACCGAGGCGATGCGCTGGCCCGACGGCCTGAAGGTCGCGGTGAACGTCTCGGCGGTGCAGTTCCGCGACGAAGTCATCGTCGAGGCCGTCCGCCAAGCCCTGACGCAGAGCCGCCTGCCGCCGGGACGGCTCGAACTCGAGATCACCGAATCGGTGCTCCTCAAGGACAACCTCGCGACCCTGGCGACGCTCTATGCCCTGCGCCGCCTGGGCGTGCGGATCGCCATGGACGATTTCGGCACCGGCTACTCGTCCCTGAGCTACCTGCGCAGCTTCCCCTTCGACAAGATCAAGATCGACCAGTCCTTCGTCCGCGACATCACCAACAAGACGGATTCCGGGCTCATCGTCCGGGCCGTGATCGGCCTCGGCCTCAGCCTCGGCATGCGCACCACCGCCGAGGGAATCGAGACGGAGGCGCAGTTCGATCGCCTGCGCAGCGAGGGCTGCGACGAGGGCCAGGGCTACTTCTTCGCCAAGCCGAGCCCGGCCTCCGAAGTCCCCAGGGCGATCGAGCGCTGGTCGCGCGGGAACAGCGAGACCGCCCGGGCGGTGGCCTGAAGCCGGCGGACCGCTCGGCGCGGCCGCCGGGTCCCGCGCCCGTCGGCCGAGCCCCGGCGGCGAGCCCGGATCAGTCGACGACCTTGAGGTCGTCCACGGCGACGTCGCCGTTCTGGCTCGAGAAGGTCGGCGCGCGTCCGTTCGACTGCGCGACGCCGCTGATCCGGTGATCGCCGCTGTCATAGGTCGTCCGCTTGCCGTCCCGCTCGATCAGCAGGCGGTGCTTGTCGGGGAAGAACGCGTAGCGCATGTCGTTCTGGCCGCCGCTGGTGGAGGGCTGCCCCAGCTCCTGTGGCCACCAGGGATCGGATCCCTTCATCGGCTCCATGGGCTTCATGGGTTCCATGGGCTTCATCGGTTCCATCGGCTTCATCGGTTCCATCTCGGGCCTCCCGGCGATCGTTGAGGGTGGACGTCTCGTGTCGTGAAGGCACGGCTACGCCCGAGACCCGCGAAGGTTGCGCGCCGGCAGCGGGAAATCGGGCTTGCGCGCCGCGCATGCCTCTTCCCCTCCGCCCCGAACGCCCGGCCCGCCCCGTCGCCTCCGAACCTTGGCCGCCATTGAATTCGCCGGAACGCGACGGCATATCGCCCACGCTTCATTCTTTCTTCGACATCAGGAGGCGTTCCCTTGAGCGACACCGTGGAACGGCACGAATTCGGTGCCGAGGTCGGGCGTCTGTTGGACCTCGTGGTCCATGCCCTCTATTCCGACCGCGAGATCTTCCTGCGCGAGCTGGTGGCCAACGCCGCCGACGCCATGGACCGACGCCGCTTCGAGGCGCTGACCGATCAGGCCTCCGCGCTGCCCGCCGATGCCAAGGTCCGCCTCGTCCCGGACAAGGCGGCCCGCACCCTGACCATCAGCGATGCCGGCCTCGGCATGACGAAGTCGGAGTTGGCCCAGAACCTCGGCACCATCGCCCGCTCGGGCACCCGGGCCTTCAGCCAGGCCCTCGGCGACGCCAAGAATGCCGCCGACATCAAGCCCGAGGACAAGCCGAGCCTGATCGGCCAGTTCGGCGTCGGCTTCTACTCCGCCTTCATGGTCGCCGACCGGGTCACCGTGACCTCGCGCCGGGCCGGCTCCGAGGAGGCCTGGACCTGGGCCTCCGAGGGCCAGGGCAGCTACACCCTCGAGCCCGCCACCCGTGCGGAGCCCGGCACCGACATCGTCCTGCACCTCAAGGCGGATGCCGACGAGTACCTGGAGAGCTACCGGCTCGACCACGTCGTGCGCAAATGGGCCGACCACATCACCGTGCCGATCGCGATCCGCGGCGAGGACGGCCAGGAGGAGAACGCCAACCAGGGCACGGCCCTGTGGCGCAAGGCCAAGTCCGAGGTCACGCCGGAGCAGTACACCGCGTTCTACCGCCACGTCGGCATGAACTTCGACGAGCCCTGGGCGACGCTGCACTGGCGCGCGGAAGGCGCACTGGAATTCTCCGCCCTGCTGTTCGTGCCCGGCATGAAGCCGTTCCAGGCGGTGGAGGGCGAGCGCGCCAGCAAGGTGCGCCTGCACGTCCGGCGCATGTTCATCACCGACGAGGCGGAGCTCCTCCCCTCCTGGCTGCGCTTCGTCCAGGGCGTGGTCGACACCGAGGACCTGCCCCTCAACGTCTCCCGCGAGATGCTGCAGGCGACGCCGGTGCTCACCAAGATCCGCCGCGCCGTCACCGGCCGCGTGCTCTCCGAGCTCACCACCCGGGCCAAGGACGCCGAGGGCTACCGCCCGTTCTGGGAGAATTTCGGCCCCGTCCTCAAGGAAGGCATCTACGAGGATCACGAGCGCCGCGCCGAGATCGCGCCGCTCCTGCGCTTCCACTCCTCCGCCGTCGAGGGCTGGACCTCCCTGCCCGAGTACGTCTCGCGGATGAAGGACGGGCAGGAGGCGATCTACTACCTCGTCGCCGACGACGCCGACGCCCTGAAGCGCTCGCCCCAGCTCGAGGGCTTCCGCGCCCGCGGCATCGAGGTGCTGCTGCTCTCCGACCACGTCGACGCCTTCTGGCCCGAGGCCATGGCCCGCTTCGACGACAAGCCCCTGCGCTCGGTCACCCAGGGCGCCGTCGACCTCTCGAAGTTCGCGGGCGAAACGCCCGAGGGCGAAGAGGCCCCCGCCCCCGTCGAGGCCCTGGTCGCGGCCCTCAAGGAGGCCCTCGGCCCCGACGTCTCCGACGTGCGTGCCACCGACCGCCTGGTCGAGAGCGCCGTGGTGCTCTCCGCCTCGGGCCACGGCCCGGACCTGCAGATGCAGCGGCTCCTGCGCCGGGCTGGCCGGGGCGGTGGCGGCATGCCGGTCCTGGAGATCAATCCGCGCCATCCCCTGATCCGCGCGCTCAGCGCCAAGGTCGAGGCGCAGGAGGCGATCACCGAGGCGGCCGGGACGCTCCTCGACCTCGCCCGGGTCCAGGACGGCGACACGCCGCGGGATCCCGTCGCCTTCGCGCAGAAGATGGCGGCGGCCCTCGCGGCCGCCTGAGTCCGGCCTGCGATCCCAGGGACGAGTCCGGCGGAGCCTCTTCGCCGGACTCGCCCGGCGTGACGGGCGACGGCGCCGACACGGTTCGATCCGACCGTCGGAATCGTCCCCGGTCCGGACCCGGACGGTCCCCCCACCCGAACGACACCCCTCGGCGGGCGTGGCCGTGGGGGACCGTGGTGGCCCGGGCGCGCCATGGGGGCCTCGGAACCGCGACGGCCCGGGCGCGCGGCAGATTGGCCACGGACGCCGGAGGCGACAGGCGCTAGAAGCGCCGCCGATGGATCTTCGCCCCTATCAGCGCGCCAGCCTCGACGCCCTCTACGCGTCCTGGGCTCGGCAGGAAGGCCCCGGCCTCATCGTCCTGCCCACCGGTGCCGGCAAGTCGCTGGTGATCGCCGCCCTGGTGCGGGAGATGCTCGATCGCGCGCCCCGCCATCGCATCGTCGTCGTCACCCACAGCCGCGAACTCATCGCGCAGAACCACCGCGAACTCCTGGCGCTCTGGCCGGAGGCACCGGCGGGCATCTACTCCGCCGGCCTCGGCCGACGGGATGCCGGCGCGCAGGTGCTGTTCTGCGGGATCCAGTCGATCTGGAACCGGACCCGCGACCTCGACGCCTTCGACCTCGTGGTCGTGGACGAAGCCCATCTCATCCCCCGCGACGCCGAGACCCGCTACGGCCGCTTCCTGGCCGCCCTGCGCGCCGAGCGTCCGGACCTGCGCGTGGTCGGCCTGACCGCCACGCCCTACCGCCTCGACAGCGGGCGCCTGGACGAGGGCCCGGGCCGGCTCTTCGAAGCCATCGTCTACGAGGCCAATGTCGGCGACCTGATCCATCAGGGCTACCTCGCGCCGCTCATCTCCAAGGCCACCGCCACGACCCTCGACGTCACGGGCGTGCCGCGGCGCGGGGGCGACTACATCCCGAGCGCCCTGGAGGCGGCCGTCAACCAGGACTGGATCACCCGCGCGGCGGTGGAGGAGATGGTCGGCTACGGGCAGGGCCGCCGGGCCTGGCTCGCCTTCTGCGCCGGCGTCGCCCACGCCACGGCGGTGCGCGACGCGATCCGGGCCGAGGGCCACACCTGCGAGACCCTCTCGGGCGAGACGCCCAAGCGGGCGCGGGACCGCATCGTCCGGGCGTTCCGCGAGGGCCGGATCCGCTGCCTGACCTCCGTCGGCGTCCTCGCCACCGGCTTCAACGTGCCGGAGGTCGACCTCGTCGCCCTGCTGCGGCCGACCCAGAGCACCGGGCTCTACGTGCAGCAGGTCGGTCGCGCCCTGCGCCGGGCCCCGGACAAGGCGGATGCCCTGATCCTCGACTATGCCGGCCTCGTCCGCATGCACGGCCCGGTTGACATCGTCACCGCGCGCAGCGCCGCCGCGATTCGTGGCCGCGAGGGCGAGATCCGGGCGAAGCCCTGCCCGGGCTGCGGCGCGCTGATTGCCCTCAATGCCAGCACCTGCGAGGCCTGCTGGGTCGAGCCCGAGGCGGACATGGGTGACCCGAGCCACGAGGCCTCCGCCGACGACGCCCATCCGATCCTCTCCCGGCCGATGCCCGTCCGCGCCGAATCGGCCTGGCAGGCCGTCGCCGGCTGGACCTTCGCCAGCCGCGCCGGCTCCGGTTCCGCGGAAGACCTCGCGGTCACGTTCCACCTCCGCGACGGCCGGCACCACCGGATCGTGGTCGGCCTCGGGCAGGTCGGTTACCCGCGTGAGAAGGCGGTCCAGTGGTGGCGCCAGCTCGGCGGGGACCGCGACGTCCCGATGACGGCGGTCGAAGCCATGGCGGTGCAGGACCAGCTCACCTGCCCGGCCGCCATCGATGTCCGCGCCCAGGGACGCCTCACGGAGACCATCCGCTACCGCTTCCCGGACGGCCGCATCTTCGCCGATACCCGCCGCCTCGACGATCGCGCCGCCTGACGCCCGACGATCCGGCACCGGAACGTCACGCGGGCTTGCGCGGGGCCAACGGCACTGGTAGCGCAAGACGGCACGCCGGTTTAGCTCAGCTGGTAGAGCAACCGCCTTGTAAGCGGTAGGTCGCGAGTTCAAGTCCCGCAACCGGCACCACTTTTCTGAGCCGAGTTGAAACGCTCAAGTCCCGTTTCAACTCGGCTTACGAAAGCGACGTGCGAGGGTGTCCACGGGCGCGCTGAGAAGTGCCGTCCGAGCCATCGTCGCCCTCCCCCTCGCTCGCCTGCCACGCTTGGCCCGCATCGATTGCCGGCCCGCAACGATTGCCGGCGCCCGGGCCAGCCTCCCCGAAGCGCGCGCATCCGCGATCGGATCCGCGAGCCAGAGCCTGGACTCCGTCCGCGACGCATCAGGCAGATGGCCGAAGGTGATCATTGGAGAACGGCCATGGCGCCGGTCTTGGAAGTGCAGATGCGGGCGCTGACGTGAGCTGAGAGCGATCCGCTACCAAGCATCGCGGCTCATGATCTCCAAAGCCTCGTCCTCGGTTTGGCGCCTATACTGCCAAGCCGCCCCATCCCGACGGCGCATCAGCGCTTCACCCGCATCAGATGTCGTGCCGTCGATCAACAGCTTCGGGGAATAAGACGTCACGTCCTTCCACTCGCCTGAAGACGTCATCAGAGCAAAAAAGCCCATCAAGGACTCGAAGCAGACGATAATTTTTGCGACAAATAGATCTTCGATCGCGGGGGAAGTTACGGCTGGACTGTTGGGACCGCTGACGTTCTCGTTCATGTTCTGAAGCTCGGATGGGATGGTTCGCCGGCCGGCGCCGATTGAATTTGAGTCTCTGATCAAATCGAAGCTACCGAAGGTAGTAGAATTATCAATCCCCTTCCGCGCGGAACATGAATTATCCTTACTGGATATTGCAACACGCGCCCACCCCGCATGCGAGCGGTCCGATTACGTAAGTGAGTCGAGCGGATGATGGCGCAGCCGGAGCCCGAGAATGTCCCGGGCTTCTTCGATCGGCGGCGCGCAAGTGTTCCGGATGGAGACCCGAACGACCGGCGAACGTCGAAGTCGGGACGCCATCCTCGAGGCGGACAGGGTCGGCGTGTTCGACACGCTCATGGCCGACCCGACCGCCGCGGCGTTCCGATTCGGCGGTGGGAGGATCGTCTTGCGCTCGCCCATCCGGGCCAGGCTCGGCGTGGCGTCGTGCCCCGCCCCGGACCCGTCGAGCCCTCTCCCCGATAGGTGGTCGGCCCGCGTTGATCGCCGGATCCGTCCGTGCCGCGATGGCGGCGGTCGGCTCGGAGACCCGCTCCACTGCGCCGGGCCGTCCTCGGGAAAAGGCGCCTGCGCGTGCCGCGACGGGACGCGGCGAAACGCGTTTCGCAACGGCGTGGTATTCTCCACGCTCGATCACGCCCCTGTCGTGATCGAACACGGGCAGACATACGCCGACGGCCTCCGGCCGCCCCCGTCATCGGGCCGCCAAGCGCTTGCGCCAGCGGTCGTCATCAGATCAGCAGAGCCGAGCGGCGCAAAGCCGCCCGCTCGCCCCGCGATCGTCAGGCGATCGAGATCCACGGCCTTCGTACGTGAGCCAGGGGATGAAGGTAGGCCGGTGCTTCCCGATGACCGTCACGCCGCCCCTGCGGCCTGCCAGGGCGCCGGCATCGCGTCGGTCGGGACCGAGGATGCCGGACCGGGCGATGGCTCAGGCGTGCAGCAGGCCGTCCGTCGGGACGTGCACGGTGAAGGCCTTGCCCTCGTCGACCCAGCCCGGGCCCGCAGCCCCCTGAACGATGCCGGCAGCTTCCTCGGCATTGCCCGCAAAGTGATGCAGGCCGGTCTGCGTGTTGTAGAAGCGCTCCAGGGTGATGTGCCCCGCGCCGTTCGCATCGTTGTAGGCCTCGAACGCGACGCCCTCGTAGGTGTAGTTCGGGAGGCTCGCCCGGATGGTGTCGCGCTCGTTCACGCTGTCGGTGAAGAAGTGGGTCCCCGTCTTCGTATCGTAGAAGCGGAAGACGTCGTGGGTGGCGGCGCTCTCGTCCGGGACGGACCACGGCGTACCCTCGAAGGTGAAGCCCGGGAGCGTGGCCTGGATCTGTGCCTTCTCCGCCGCGCTGGTCGTGTAGAAATGATCGCCGGTCTTGGTGTCGTAGAAGCGATACACCGGATCGGGCTGGTCGGCCGTGGCCGCGGCGCTCCGAATCACCGGATCGGGCACGGATGCGGTGCCGCTGCGGGCGACATACACGGAGACGTCGTGCTCGGCGCCGTAGGTCACGAAGGTGTTCAGGAATTTGCCCGCATCGAGGAACTGCGATGATGTGAGGGTGGTCTGCGTCCCGTTGATCCCCGGGAGGTAGTCCGTGGTGCCGCGATTGACGTAGTCGGCGGTCAGGCTCGGGATGGAGGCCGCCACGTCCTGGGGCGTGACCCCGTCCCCGATCGCGGTGGACAGTCCCACGGACACGGTGCCGGCATAGATCGGGTCGGCGCTGGCCGTCTGCCCGATCTCGGCCCGGTACATCCCCAGATAAGGCACCGGGTCGTCGGCGATCTCGTAGTTCACGATGCGGTCATCCGCGGCGGATGCGATCAGGGCGCCGGGAGAGCCGAAGGTCGCGGCCTGATAGACCACGTCTCCGGTGTCCGGATGATTGGCCATGAAGACCTGGGTCAAGGCGCCGCCGAGACTGTGTCCCGTGACGATCACCGTGGCGTCGTGCTGCGACGCATAGCTGTCGACGGCGGATATCAGCGGGGAGAACTTGGTGTAGTCGGCGTTGATATCGCGCAGGTTGTTGATCCAATCCTGCCGGTCGTCGCTCCCCCGGAAGCTCAGGACGACGACGGCTTGATTGCCGAACGTGCCGGTCACCGCCGCCCCGTACGCGTTCTGGTTGGCGTAAGCGCCGTTCGTGAGCCCTGGGGCCGTGAGGGGCGAGAAGCCCGCGGGAAGTCCGGCGAGGGTGTCGGAATAGGTGGACGCCGCGATGGTCGCCAGCGTTGCCGCGATCGTTCCCATGGTTCGTTCTCTTTCCCAGGTGCCGCCATCGGGGAATCAGGCCAGTGCCGCCCGGTCCGTCGCGATGGACGGTAACGCAAGCTCGGCCGAAACCGATCCGCGGCCGGCCCAGCGACGCCGCGCCGGGCGCGGTCACCAACACGGATGCGCCCCGCCCGCTCCGGCGCCGGGCTTACCCGGTGCTTGTCACTGGGTCTTTGCCACGCGGCCCCGAGGGATTGTCGCCCGGCCCTGCAGTCGGACCAACCCGACCGCTTGCTTGCACGTCGGGTCAGGCCGCCGCGCGCAGGGGTGCGAGGGCGCTGCGGCTCTTGCCCAGGGCCTTGGCGGCATAGAGCGCCGCGTCGGCTGCGGAGAGCAGGCCCGCCAGGTCGGTGCCATGCTCGGGCGCCAGCGCGATCCCGATACTGACCCCGACCTGCACCGTCCGGGCGGGATCCAGGGCGAAGGGAACGGAGATCTGCGCCACGATCCGGTCGCTGAACGCGATCAGCGCCGCGGGCGCCAGGACATCGGTGAGGACGACGAACTCGTCGCCGCCGATGCGCGCGACCACATCCTGCGGCCGCGCGCTGGTCCGCAGGCGCTCCGCGACGGCCTGGAGCAGCTGATCCCCCGCGGCGTGGCCATGCGTGTCGTTGATGGCCTTGAAGCCATCGAGGTCGAGATACAGCAGGGCTGCGAGATCATCGCGCCGCGCCGCGATCGCGTCCGCCAGTCCGGCGCGGTTCAGAAGGCCGGTCAGGCTGTCGTGCCGGGCTCGGAACGCATGGTCGCGCTCGGCCTGCATGGTGGCCACCA
Organism: Methylobacterium sp. V23; assembly: GCF_002917135.1. Taxonomy (NCBI): domain Bacteria; kingdom Pseudomonadati; phylum Pseudomonadota; class Alphaproteobacteria; order Hyphomicrobiales; family Methylobacteriaceae; genus Methylobacterium; species Methylobacterium sp. V23. The sequence continues at coordinate 226,684 of NZ_PDHT01000001.1, read as the reverse complement.
GCATCCGGTTCAGGCGAAACCCGGCCGCGCTCATGCTCGCGAGGTAGAACGGGATCTGCAGGAATGTGATGAGGAGGAGCGGCTCCCCGGTGAAGGGCGCGGCGAGGCAGCAGGAGCCGAGCGTCAGGACAATCATCGCCCCCGCCAGGCGCGGCGCACCGAAGTTGCGGAACGAGATGCCTCCGACCATGGCCGCCGCGGAGAGGCAGGCCAGAGTCGCCACGACCCAGTCGCCGCTGGTCAGGCTGATGAAGGTGCCGTAGCCGACGCTCGCGGCCCAGGCGAGGCCGAGCAGGATGTAGAGGTCGGTCGGGGTCCTGCGGCGCGCGGCGGCGGCCCGCTGCGCGATGACGAGCACCAGGAGGCGGGTGAGGCAGATGCCGCACTCCAGCACACACCAGAGCAGGAACGGCTTCTGCGGCATCCGCCATGCCACGAGCGCCGAGACCGCGAGGGTGTTCAGGACCCCCCCGGCGAAGATCGGCAGCGTCCCGAACAGGCTCGCCACGAGGGCCTTGCGGATCTCGTCGGGGACGTCGTGGCCCGCATCGGTCAGCCACCGTGTCACGCGCCAGCGGGGCAGGCTGAACAGCCGTGAATCGTTCTGCATCGCTCTACCTGAACGGGCGGAAGACGCCCCCGAACGCGTGATGATCCGGACAGGTCCCGACCGCGCGCCGCCACCCGATCGATCACCCAGATTGGGTTAACATTCACACCACCGGACGCCCGGAGGTTCAGCCCCCGGGCGGTTGCACCGCCTTCACCGGCGGCCGGCCGAAGCGGGCTGCCGGGCGGTCCGGCGCCTACGCCGCCCGGGTGCCGCTCTCCGGGTAGGCGCGCGCCTGGGGACGGGCGGGCCGGCCGATCAGGTAGCCCTGGACCGCGTCGCAGCCGATCGCCCGGAGGAGATCGAGCTGCTCGCGGCTCTCCACGCCCTCCGCCAGGGTCGGGATGTTCATGTCCCGGCCCATCTGCGTCACCGCCTTGATCACCGCCAGGGATTGGCGGTCGTTCAGGGCCGCGGCGACGAAGCTGCGATCGATCTTGATCCGGTCGAGGGGAAGATCGCGCAGGTGGGCGAGGGAGGAGTAGCCCGTCCCGAAATCGTCCATCGCGATCTTGATGCCGAGCCGGCGCAGGGCGTCCAGGGTATGGGCGATCTGCGGCCCGTCCTCGACGAGCGCCGTCTCCGTCAGTTCGAGCTCGAGCCGGCTCGCGGGCAGGCCGCTCCGGGCCAGAGCCTCGGAGACATGCGCCAGCAGGAGGGGCGAACGGAGCTGGACCGCGGACACGTTGACGGCCAGATGCCGCTCGTCCGGCCAGGTCGCGGCCTCCCGGCAGGCCTGGTCCAGCACCCATTGCCCGATCGAGACGATCAGCCCGTTCTCCTCGGCGAGGGGAATGAACTCATCCGGCGAGACCAGTCCGCGGTGCGGATGGTTCCAGCGGATCAAGGCTTCGCAGGAGACGATCCGGTCGCTCGTGAGCGACAGGATCGGCTGATAGACGAGGTAGAACTGCCGCAGGGCGAGTGCGCCGCGCAGGTCGTTCTCGAGATGCCCGCGGGCGGCGATCGCCTCGATCATCCCGGGCTGGTAGCCGACCGCCAACCCGCGGCCCCGGCGCTTGGCTTCGTACAGGGCGATGTCGGCCCGCTGCATCAGGTCGCTGGGGCTGGTGCTGTCGTCGACGCTGCACACGCCGATGCTGCAGCCGACGACCACGGTCATGCTCGCGAGGGTGTAGGGCCTCTCGATCTCCGCCACGATCCGGTCCGCGAGGGCCTTGGCCGTGGTCGCATCGCCTGGCGTGAGGATCGCGAGTTCGTCGCCGCCGTGCCGGGCGATGAAGTCCGCCTCGCCGATCAGCGTGCGCAGCCGGCCCGCCACCGCGACGAGCAACTGGTCCCCGATCGCGTGGCCGAAGGTGTCGTTGACGAATTTGAACCGGTCGAGATCGAGCAGGAGCAGGGTGGATCGGGCCGCGGCCTGATACGCGGCGCGCATCCGTTCGTTGAGCGCGCGCCGGTTGCACAGACCCGTGAGGGGGTCGTGATAGGCCAGTTGCGAGATCTCCGCCTGGGCGCGCCGGTCCCGGGTCACGTCGTCGTAGGTCAGGACGGCCCCGTCGGCGACGGGCTGGCAGGCGATCGACAGGATCCGGCCGTCGTCGAAGAGGTGCTCGACCCGGGTCTCCCCGTCGCTGCCCATCCAGAGCCAGTGGTTGCCCACCACACGGGCGATGCGCTCCGCATCCCATCCGTTGGCATTCCCCGTGGCCCGGAGAAAGTCCGCGAGAGGCATCCCGACCCGGACGGCGCCCGGAGCGAGGCCGAGCATGGCGAGAAGGCGCTGGTTGTAGAGCTCGATGGTTCCCGCGGACGAGATCTTCAGGATGCCGTTGGACATGTTCTGGAGCGCCGTCGCCAGGACGTTCAGGTGGGCCTGTTCCTGGGCCTCGAAACGCCGGGTTGCCGCCAGGGCGATGAAGGCACCGGTGATCAGGATCGCCGCGCCGGCAGCGGTCAGGATGCTCAGCGCGACTTGGATGTTCGGGCCGAGCGCCGCGGTGGGCTGCCCCTCCAGCACCGTCCCGGCCAGGGAGGTGAAGTGTGTTCCGCACACCGCCAGGACGATGAGCGCGCAGGCGATCGCAGCGAAGGGCCGTCGCCCCGGCAGGAGGCGAACCCCCGCCATCACCACCGCCCCCAGCAGGTACGCCAAGGCGTTGGCCGTGCCCGACTGGCTCTGTGTGCAGCCTTCGAGGGCGGACATACCGGTGATGTGCATCGCGCCGATGCCCAGCCCCGCCACCGCACCCAGGAGGCCCCGGGCCAGGCGGCCCTTCGGCAGGGCCGAGAGCGCGAAGGGCACGCCCACCGCCACCACCGCGATCAGGGCGGACGCGATGGTGGTACCGGAGTGGAAACCCAGGATGACGTCGGTCCGGTATCCGAGCATGCCGAGGAAATGCGTGGTCCAGACTCCGAGACCGGCCGCGAGGGCCGTGCCGGCCAGCCATCGCCCGCGCCGGATCGCCGGCGCGGCTTCGGCGTTCCGGAGCAGGTGAAGCGTCAGCCAAGCGCTCAGGGTGCAGATCGTCGCTGCGGCCAGGACGGAGAGGATAGCCTGGCTTTCCAGAAGCGCGACGAGGGTAAGCATCATGCATCGCATTGAGCCCAGAAGGCCTTAGGTCTTCGTCAAGAGCTTCAGTGAACGCCGCGTTACCTCTGCTTGATGTGACCCTGATCGGAGGCAGATCCTATCATGCGTTAAGTTCGTCGGCGCGAAACACGTCCTTGTGATCCGGATACTATAGCCTGGTTGTAGGGGGCCGACGATCCTCGCGCTCCCTGATCCTCGTTCGGCTCTGCCGCCGCCGCGGAGGCGGCTCTGTCCGGTGCGCCGAACCTGCCAGGAAGACCGGTTCGCCCGTGCATCCCGACCGCGCATCTGCTAGAACGAATGCGGAACACGATCTGAGCCGGGATGCGGCCCGGTGCCGATACGGGTGCCCGGCGTGGACCGCCTCCCATGCCAGAGGGTCCGAAGGGCGCAGGCCCGCGATCGATCACTGGAGTGATGGAGAGGCTGGGACGCGGCGGGACCCGCCCGGGCCAGCCCCTATCGCGGACGAGACGAGACGAGGATCCCATCATGGCATTCAAGGCGAAATCGGCAGCCGAGACCAAGGCCGCGGATCTGGCATCCGCCCTCATCCGCATCGCCGATCGCGAGGGCGCGCCCTTGAGCATCGGCGTCGACCAGCTTCGTCAGGGCAATCCGCGCCTGACGCCGCTGGCGATCGGGCAGACGTTCCGAAAGCACCGGGACGCTCTCGACGCCGCCTTGCGCGAGCGCGGCTACGCCCTCGTCGACTACGCCGACCAGGGACCCGGTCGCGGCATGGCGTTCGACATCGCCATCGATGATGGGTGAGCTTTGCCATCGACGATGGGTGAGTTTGGCGTCAAAGCCTTGCCCGCGGACAAGAAGAACCCACCGCGGCGTGAGCCGGGCGGGTCGCTCGTTCTAGTCTTGCCAGGAGCAGATCTGCCAAGAGCAGATCTTGCCAAGATCATGTCTTGCTGAAGACGGCTCCTGCTGAAGACCGTCAGGTCTCAGCGGCCACCGGCGCTGCTGTTGGGAACGGCCTGCTCGGGCTTGCCGGCGTTACCACCCGCGGCCGAGTCCGTGGTCGCCGTCTCGGCCCCGGTCGCACCCCGTGAGACGGACACGCTGGGGTCGTTGCCGGTGGTGTTCGGCTGGCCCTGAACCACGGCGCCGCGCGGTTGGCCGGGGGCGGCCCCGGGGGCCGTGGCGGGCTGGGCCAGGGCGGACAAGCTGAAGAGGGAGGCGCCGAGAGCGAGGGCGGCAGTTCTGATCATGGGAGGTCCTGGTTGCGAGGTCACCAGGGCAACAGTCCGCCCGCTCCGTCGTTCCCATCGAGACCCGCCCAGGAAAACCTGGCGAGGAAAACCCGCAAAGGAAAACCCGCCGCGGCCGGAGCCGGGCGGGCGCGATGAGGCCCAACGGTTGATCGGGCGTCGACCTCAACGCAGGAACACCACACGAAGAGCAGGCGAGGACGAGCGTCGCGCCTGCGGCATCTCCGGTGCGGACGCGCCTTCGGGCGACTGGCCGTTCGGATCGGCCTCCGCAGAAATGACCTTCGCGGTGGCCCATGAAGATCTTCTCACGTTTGCATCGGCCCTTCGCGACGAGATCCAAAGAGCCGTCGGAAGACAGCCCTGTGCTGGGCATCGCAGGTCTTGCCTATAAGACCGGTCGCTGGATCGCGATCGGCGTTGTCGCCTTTATCGAAGCACAGCGCGCCACTCCTGCGCCGCGCGGACGCCCTGTCCGGTCGGTCGATCCAACCAAAACCCGTCGCACGGGACGATTCGTGGCGGTGTTGCAGGAGGGCGCCGAAAAAACACCCGCCACGGCGTGAACCGCGCGGGTGTCAAGGCTGCGGCCCCCGGATCTCGGGAGGCCTGAGGTAGACGAACGGCGGAGCCGGGTTCATCCGGCGGTTGTGCGAACGCCGCAGGCCGGATGGTGGCTCTCCCAGTAGACCGACCGCTCCGGTGCCTTCCTCACGACCTCTCCGATCGCCGGCAGCCGGGGGTTGGCGTCAGGGGCATCGCCCCCGGACCGGCGGTTTGCCCCGCTACTGGTTTCCGATCGACGGACCGCCCGCTGCGCCACCGGTCCCGGGCGGTCCGCTGGTCGGCGTGCCGCCGATGTTCAGGCCCGGGCTGCTTCCGGGAATGGAATTCGGGCTCGGATTGCCCACGACGTTCGGCGCAGGGCGACCTCCAGCGTCGCTGGCCCGCGGCGCGGCGCCCGGCGCCATGGACGGGGTGGTCACCCCGGTGTTTCCCGCGCCACCGGTGGGTGCGAGCGACTCCGCCCAGGCGGCGCCCGTCATGGGCGAGGCCGACAGGGCGAGCGCCAGGGCGGCGCGGGTGAGAAAGGTGCGGGTCATCAATCCGTCCATGTTATCGGTACTCACCATGGGGCTACGAGCGATCGGCGACCTCCGGTCGCCCCGGAGGTTCAGCCCACCAGCCAATGGGCGGCGAGCATCACGATCGAACCGGCCACCGCAAAGCCGAGCAGGGTCACGCTGCTGACCTGATCCACCTGGTCGACGGTGTTTCCGACACGGTGTTCGCGGTTCATCGACGTGCTGTCCAGCCCGGTCCGATTGGCGTCGGCCTTGCGGACATCGTTCGTGGTCTGGAGCGGCGTGGCATCGAGATGGGTCAGGGTGGTCATCGTAAAAATCCTGTCAGGGGAGAGCGATCACGTCGGGAACGCGGTCTGGGGTGGGGTGGCTCAGGAGAACGAGCCGAAGCCTTCGAAGTCCGAGGTCGGCGAAACGCCGGCACCGGGCGGCCTGGGCGGTGGGCCGGTCACATCCCCGCCCCGCTCGTCGTGAAGTCGTTCGAGCCGCTGGGTGCCGAGGGCGGCACTGGAGCCCGGACCCGCCTCGATCGACGGCCCCGGCAGGGCACAATGGTCCGGCGTGATATGGTTGCGCATTCGGGGAACCCGTTGGTATGCCACGGCTGTCTGGATGTGAGCAGAGAATGCCTCGCAGCCACGGGCGTTCCTTGCCGATGCCAAGCAAGGAGTCGCAGGGTTCGGCCCGTTCCCAGGTCTTGAACTCGGCCCGTCCTTGCCCCGTATGGCTCGAACCGGCCGCATGGCGCAGGGACGGGACCGGATCGCCGTCGGTGCACGCCTGCCCGGGCGCGAACGTCGCTTGCGAGCGCGACCGAGCTCGGAGCGGCCAGCGGCGGCGCCATGGATCCGGTTCCGGCGAGGCACGTTGATCGAGATGCCTCGCATCCTCGCCGCCGTCGCCGTACTGGGACTGATCGGGATGGTGTCCCACGGCCACCACGGCCATCCGCGACACCCGAAACCGACCACGCCCTCGGCTAATGTCTCCCCCTAGGGACGGCGCTTTCCCGTAGCCGGCCATCATGGTGCCACGAACCCGGCCGAAGCAGCCTGAACGCCACGTCAGGGATGAAACCATGCACTCCGCTACCGGCCGCCTCTGGACGGTTCTGAAGGCCACGCTGGGGATTGGTTTGTTGGCGGCGCTGTCGTTGTACTCGGCCAGCGTGGTCGACCAGCGGGGGCTGAACCCCTTCGCCGCCGCCCTGGCGGAGCCGGTGACGACCGGAACGGTCAAGGCGAGCCGCATGCACTAGCGCGGATCACCCGTCCCAGCCCGGCCTACAGGTTCTCCCCGGCATCCGGACTGGCGACGAGTTGCTCGGCCTCGACGGTGGTGTAGCCCTCCAGCCAGTCCGCGCTCTCCTGCGATCCGGCCGGATAGGGATTGGCGGAGACCGGTAGCCCATCGGTCCGCGCGGTACTGCCCTCAAGCCAGATCTTGTTCGAAGCCACGACGGTCATGAGCGCACCTCCTGCTGCCAGGAAACGGTCGATCGGGCGGATGGTTCGATGCAGTCCGGTGGGGGCCGAGCCCGTCACCACCCCACGCGCCCGAGGGCGGGGAGCTTGAGCGCCGGACGCCGCAGATCGAGGCCCGCCACGGCACCGAGCAGGTTCACCTCGAGGCCTTCGACCCAACCCACCGTCAGCCCGACATAGCCGCCGAGGTTGAGCCGCAGGCCGGTTCGCGATGGCGTCAGGCCGATCCAGCGGCCATCGTAGGGGAAGTCCTTGCCGATCGCGGTGGCCGGCAGGCTCGCCGCCATCTCCGGCACCGCGCTCATCACGGCGGCCACGAAGGTGTTCGAGTTCGGGCCCGGCCACACCGTGTAATCCCCTGGCTGCGCGTAGCGGTAGGTTCGGATCGTCTCCCGGATACGCGGGATCATGGCTTCCGCGGCCGCATCGTCGGCCGCCACGATGGTGTCGGGCACGCTGCCGAACCAGCGCCCGTCGGGCACGAAGCGGTCGATCCAGATGGGCTGGCCCCAGGCCGTGTAGTCGAAGCGCTGGTAGGCGGACGCCCCCGCATCCTTGACCACGATCCAGCTATGGGTGGCGATGATGCCGCGCCAGCTCACCGTCCGGGCCGAGAAGATCCGGACGATCGCCCCCGGGTGGGTCGCGGCCGGCGGCAGGAGGCCGGTGCTGGACCGGTCGGCGGAGCGCCAGTCCCCGCGGGTCTGGCTGGCGTAGAGGGCGGCGGAGATCGCGATGGGCGCGAGGTAGAGGAGGACGAAGGCGAGGGCGGCGATCTTGAGCAAGGCGGTTCCGAACGGCGGGAGGACCCGCCGCATATGGGGCGCCGGGTCGACGGGCGGGAGGGCCGCCGCACGCTGCGGGACGGCGACGGCGCGTCGGATCCCGAGGGCCCTGGGCCGGCGGGCGGGGCGCCTCGGCCACCGGCGCGGACAGGGCTTCCTTAACCACTCCCGCGCTACCCCGGGGGTGTTTCGTCCTTCGGTTAACTTGACGGTCCTGCCCGATGAGCCACCACTCGGAAACGCTCGTGATCGGGGCGGGACCCGCCGGCCTGACCGCCGCGTATCTGCTGTCGAAGGCCGGGCGCTCGGTGACGGTGCTGGAGAAGGATCCGGCCCAGGTCGGCGGCATCAGCCGCACGGTCGCGCATAACGGCTACCTGTTCGACATCGGCGGCCATCGCTTCTTCTCGAAGTCGAAGGCCGTGGTCGAGCTCTGGGACGAGCTCCTGCCGGACGATTTCATCGAGCGGCCGCGCCTGTCGCGGATCTTCTACAAGGGCAAGTACTACGCCTATCCGCTCAAGGCCTTCGAGGCCCTGCGCAACCTTGGCATCCTCGAGAGCACGGCCTGCGTCGCCTCCTACCTCTACGCGCGCGCCCGTCCCATCGCGGAGCCCAAGAGCTTCCACGACTGGGTCCGCAACCGCTTCGGCGAGCGTCTGTTCTCGATCTTCTTCAAGACCTACACGGAGAAGGTCTGGGGCATGTCCTGCGACGCCATCTCGGCGGACTGGGCGGCCCAACGCATCAACGGGCTCGATCTCGGGGCCGCGATCCGCGACGCGCTGGTTCGCTCCCTCGGCCTGCGCAAGGCGCCGCGCGCCGGCGAGCCCGTGATCAAGACGCTGATCGAGTCCTTCCGCTATCCCCGCAAGGGGCCGGGCATGATGTGGGAGGCGGCCGCCGCGAAGGTTGTGGCCCAGGGCGGAACGCTGCGCCTCGACCGGGGCGTGGACGGCCTGCATTACGAGGCCCGGACCGGCCTCTGGACCGTGACGGCCAAGGCCGCCGACGGCACGCGCGAGACCTTCACGGCGCGCAACGTCATCTCCTCCGCGCCGCTGCGCGAGCTCGTCGGATCGCTGTCGCCGGCGCCGATCAGCACCTTCCAGGCCCGCGCCCTGCAATACCGCGACTTCCTCACCGTGGCGCTGATCGCGCGCTCGGACCGCAATTTCCCCGACAACTGGATCTACATCCACGATCCGTCCGTGCAGGTCGGGCGCGTGCAGAACTTCCGCTCGTGGTCGCCCGAGATGGTGCCCGATGCGGCGCATACCTGCCTCGGCCTGGAGTATTTCTGCTTCGAGGGCGACGGACTCTGGGCGCAGTCCGATGCCGACCTGATCGCCCTCGCCAAGCGCGAGATCGGGCAGATCGGGCTGATCCGCTCCGAGGACGTGGTCGACGCCTGCGTCGTGCGCCAGCCCAAGGCCTATCCGGTCTACGACGAGGACTACAAGGCACACGTCGCCACCATCCGGCGGGACCTCGAACACGCCTATCCGAGCCTGCACCTCGTCGGGCGCAACGGCATGCACAAGTACAACAACCAGGACCACGCGATGATGACCGCGATGCTCACGGTGGAGAACATCCTCGCCGGAGAGCGCCGCTACGATCCGTGGTGCGTGAACGAGGATGCGGAATACACCGAGGCGGGCGTCTCGGGCGCACAGGACGCCCTGACGAGCGAGCGCATGGTGCCGCGCCGGGCGGCCTGACGATGCGCGCGACGGCCGGGACCTCCGACGGCCCGGTGGCAGTCCCGGAATCCGTCGCCGTGACCGGCACCGTTCCGCGCTGGGCGTCGGTCCTGCGCCGCGCGGCCTGGCCGGTGCTCGGGATGGCGGGTCTCACCCTCCTGCTGCATCCCTACGAGGGGATCGACGGCGATGCCCGCATCTACGTCGGGCGGGCCCTGGCGGACCTTGATCCGGACGGGGTCGGACGCGACCTCATGTTCACCCATGACGGGCAGTCGCGCTTCAGCCTGTTCCCCGTCGTTCTGCGGGCGCTGGTGGGGACGCTCGGCCCCGGTCCGGCCGCCCTGGCGGTCAGCCTCGTCGGGCTGATCGCCTGGTTCTGCGCCGCAACGGCCCTGGCGGCGGCCCTGGGCGCCGGCCGGCGGCGCTGGGTCGTCCTCGCGGCGATGGCGGTCCTGCCCGCCTCTTACGGCTATCCGGGCATCTTCCGCATCGGCGAGGCGCTGGCGACGCCCCGGACCCTGGCGGAGGCGGCGGTCCTCGCCGGCCTCGCGGCGAGCCTGTCCGGCCGCCGCGCATGGGCCCTGGCCTTCATGGTCGTGGGAAGCCTCGTCCACCCGATCATGGGCCTGGCCGGCCTGGCGGTGCTCGGCCTCGCCCTGGTGGCGGAGAACCGGCGCTGGCTGCTGGTCCTGCTTCCCGGCCTCCTCGCGGTCCTGGGGGCCGCCCACCTCGGCGTGCCGCTGTTCGCGCGCCTGCTGCAGCCCGTCGATCCCGCCTTCCTCGAGATCCTGCGCCAGCGCTGCGCCGACCTCTTCCCCACGCTCTGGCCGAGCCAGGCCTGGGGCCCGCCCCTCGTCCAGGCCGCCACGATCCTCGTCGCCGCGACCCGCGTTCCGATCCGGGCGCGCAGGCTCCTCCTGGCCGGGCTCCTGGCGGGCGTCGGCGGGGTGGCGGCCACCGCGGTGTTCGAGGAGCAATGGTCGTCGCTCCTGGTGATCCAGGTCCAGCCCTGGCGCTTCCTCTGGGTGACCTCCGTCCTCGGGGCCGCCGCCCTGGGCCTGTGCGCCACCCTCCTCTCGCGCGGGACGCCGGGCGACCGGATCACCCTCGCCCTCCTGGGGCTCGCCTGGGTGTTCGCCACGGACCTCCGCATCGCGGCGGCCGCCGGCCTCCTCGCCGTCGGCGTCCACGCGGCGCTCCGCCGGGATCGGCTGGCGCCGTCGCGCGGCCTGATGCGCGCGACGCTGGGCCTGGTCGGCCTCCTCGTCGCCGGCCGCCTCGTCCTCGAGGCGCTCGCCCTCGGCTGGCTCGCCGCGAACCGGCCCGAGGGCGCCCATCTGGGCCTGAGCCTGATCCGCAGCTTCCCGATCGTGCCGTCGCTCGCCTTCGGAGCCGGCCTCGCGTGGCTCGCCGCCGAGCGGTCCCGGATCGCCAGGCCGGTCCTCGCCGTGGCGCTGATCCTGGCGCTCCTGGGCCTCTGGGACGAGCGCTCGCGCGCGTTCCGGCGGATCGAGGACCGCACCCTGCTGCCCGGCCTCGTCGAGGCCATCGCACGCCGGCCGGGCGCGGTGCTCTGGCTGGACGGGCGGGCCGAGACCTGGCTGGCGCTGGGTCGGCCGAGCTGGATCACCAACCTGCAGGGGGCCAGCATCGTCTTCTCGCGCCCCCTGGCGATGCTGTGGTCCGAGCGGATCGACCGGCTGATCGCCCTCGGCCTCGCCACCGAGGCCCAGCGCAGGCCGTTTGCCCCCCCGGTCCCCCCGCGGGCCGACGACCTGCCCGCCGGTGCGGTCGCGACGCTCTGCGCGGCTCCGGACGGGCCCGCCTGGATCGTGGTGCCCCTGCGGGAGGGCCAGGCGCCGCCGGACGGGGCGCGCGTCTTTCCGCTCGCGGACCCCTACGTAAGACCGATGGCGACGGTCGAGGGCATGACCTGGCAGCGCCTGACCGCCTACGGGCTGCTCACCTGCGGCCCCTGAGGGCCGGTTCCGCGACGCGCCTCAATCCCCGCGGAGGAACGCGAGCACCGTGAGCACCGCGATCGGGATGACGAGGCATCCGAACGAGAGTGCGGCGACGCCGAAGGCCCCCGCGAGGGCACCGACGGCGAAGGCCAGCACCGCGGGCAGCATCCGGCGCATCCGTCCCCGCGCCACCCCGTCCGGCGGCACCGCGCCCCGCGCCCAGTCGACGAGATCGATCACCGCCTGGGTGACGTTGACCGTCATCACCGTCGTGGCGGCGAGATGCGCGAGGCCGAGGCGCCCGATGGCGTTCTGGACCCCCATCGCCGCGACGCCCAGCATCCCGACCGTCACCGCCGCGACGCCGTCGGGAGAGCCGAGGGGGGACAGGGCGAGGCCGGCGACGCAGAAGGTGGCCAGCAGGGCGATCTCGAGGGCCAGCAGCCAGCGCAGGGGTGCCAGCCCGCGGCGCTCCAGAGCCAGGGCGAGCAGGCGGGTGGCCGCGACCGCTCCCACGAAGGCCGGCAGGGCCAGGAGCTTGGCCACGACGCCGGTCGAGGTCGAGACGAGTTCGGCCCCCAGCAGCACGAAGTTGCCGGTGACGTGGGCGGTGAACAGGCCGGTCAGGGCGATGAAGGCGGCCGCGTCGACGAAGCCGGCCACGAACGCGAGACCGGTTCCGGCGGCGAGGTCCGTGTCGATGCGGCGGCCTGACCCGTGCGCGCGGGAAGAAGAGATCGGTGCCATCCGGTGCGTCTGCTGAGGATCCTGGGTCGAGGGATGTCGAATCGGCCGATCCCCCATGCGCCGCCCGGTTCTCGCCGAACCCGCGGCGAAACGGAAGCATCGGCGTGCGTGACCGGGCCGTGATCCGGGGTGCGCAATCTTTGGTCCGAGACCCTGAAGCCGAGATCTTCGACCCGGGATCATCCCTGAACCGGACGCGCGTGTTCCAAGTCGACGAGAAACCTGCCAAGTCGAAAAAGAACCTGCCACGACGACGAGAAACCTTGCGAACACCGTCCGAGCGCCTGAACCGCCGGCGGGGCCGTTCGTTGTGTCGGCATGAGCCATGACGCAACCGACCCCTCCACCGCCGAGTCCCAGATCGCGGACGCGCGCCACCGCGAACTCGCGACCGAGCACCTCCTGTTCGGAACGATCCGGTTCCTGGCCCAGGAGCACCCGGGCCTGCTCGAGAGCCTGGAGGTCAGCGTCGACCACCTCTGGGACAAGGCCGACGACGACACCCGGGACGACGAGGCCGTGCGCGAGGTCGCACGCCGCTTCCTCAAGGGTCTGAGGGCCGAGCGCTGATCCTCCGGACGGGCGGCCCCATCCCGAACTTCCGTGCCGCGCGGCCGTTCTCCTCGAGACAGGAGGTCTCCATGGCGAATGCTCCGATGACATCGACATCCATCCGACGCACCGCGCTCTCCGCCACCCTCGTTCTGGGCGCCCTCGTCTCGGGCACCCTCGTCCTGGGTCTCGGCGGCCATGCGCTGGCACGGGGCGGCAGCGGCGGCGGCGGCGGCGGCGGCGACGGCCTGTCGCCCTACGCCGCCCTGAGCGGCAACGACCGCTCGGCCGGCGTGAACAACGGCAACTACCGCGATCCCGCCCTCGATCCGTATCTGGGCGCCTACGAGGGCCGCTACGATCGGCCGGTGCGCGAGCGCTACCGCCCGAGCCGCCAGCCCTATTACGGCACCCCGTACTGAGACCGCACGTCCGGTCGACCGGTGCCGAGGCAGCGGTGCCGAGGGCGCCCGGCGAAGTCCGTTCCGGGCAACCCGGATCCGAGGAACCTTGTCCGGACGCTCCGACCGGATGAGGGGCGGCAGTCCCTGGATTCTCCCGCTTCGTCCCCGGCTCGACCGAAGCGGAGACGCGTCGGCAGGCGCTCGTCCGCCTTGACTGCGAGGCTCTGATCGCTCGCGCCCGCCCTCCCCTCCCCGGGCGGGCGACAGTCACAGTCCGACGCCACATCCGCGAGCCTCATCGGACGGTTCCGCTTGGGCGGCACGGCATGCCCCGGCGGGGATCGAAGCGCCGGAGCCCCGCCCGCACGCGCCGCGCAGGCGCCCCCCATTCAGTCCACGGCAGGCGCAACCGATCCCGGGCCGGGAACTTGCGTTCTCGCTGCGACGGCCGAGTCCCGGCCGACAGGAGGACCCCCATGGATACCAGCCCCTTGTCCCCCGCTGCCTTCGACGCCCCCGCCATCCTCCTGTCCGGGACGGTCGACCAGGACATGTATCGGGATTTTCGCCGCCAGCTCGACGCGGTCGGCGACCGGAACCTCGTGGTGGTCGAGCTGACGACGCTCGGCGGCGATCCCGAGGTCGCCCGGATGATGGGCGAGGACATCCGCTTCAAGACCGGCCTCCAGACGGATCGCCGGTTCGTCTTCCTCGGCAAGGCCGCGATCTACTCGGCCGGGACCACCTTCATGAGCTTCTTCGCCCGGTCGAACCGTTATCTCACCCGGGGCACGCGGCTGATGATCCACGAGCGCAAGCTCGACAAGCACGTGGTGCTGAACGGACCGCTCACGACCTGCATCGCCAGCGTGAAGGCGGCGCTGCACGAGATCGAGTGCTCCATCGAGATCCAGAACGAAGGCTTCGCGAACCTCATCCGGGGCTCGCAGGTGACCCTGGACACGGTGCTGCAGCGGGCGCCCGAGAACTGGTACATCGAGGCGGGCGAGGCGCAGGAACTCGGCCTGATCGAGGGAATCCTTTGAGCGCGCGGGCCGCCCGGCCCGTCAGCCCGTCCCGTCGACCGGCAGGGGCTCCCATGCGGCCTCCTCCGCACGATCCTCCGGGAAAGCGGTGCGCAGGAGCGCGACCTGCCGGCTCAGCGCCCGCTCGCCGGCCTCGCGGCCACATTTCTCCACGTGGACCACGCGGTTGACGACCTGGAGGTTCGGAGAGCCCCAGAAGCCCAGCAGCGTCGGCCAGGGATCGTCCCGATGTTCCCGCCAGACGCGGTAGAGGGGCACGCGATGGTCGACCTCGGCGGTCTTGAACAACCGCTTGCCCGAGGCCGCACAGCGATGGCGCTGATGCGCTTTCAGAACCTTCACCTGGTCGCTGGGCGCCACCCAGAGCTTCCAGGCGGCGACACAGGCCGCGTGCCAGCGCGCGTTCTTGTTCGGGACGCCCGCACCCCAGAGATCCCGATGCCAGCCGAAGCGGTAGACCGGCTGCCCGCAGATGCAGCAATGGCCCTTGCCGCGCGCATGGGCCGGCTCCCGGAAGGGCGAGGGCGGCATCCGGAAGCTGGCGGCGAGGCCGGATCCCTTCTCGGTGCCGAGACGCCAGGTCCAGCCCTCGGGATGGCCCGAGCGCGTCGCGAGGGCCCGCGCCAGCCGGTCGGCACGCAGGAGATGGGCGCGCCAGTAGCTCTCCACCGCGAGGCGCGGCGTCGGCGGAATCAGCGGGCGCGACAGGGCGTGCCGCAGGACGGGGGCCGGGAAGATGCCGGGTAGGGCACGGTCGAGGCGCGCGCGGGCGGCGACGTTCCGCTCGGTCCGCCACTCCGAAGCGGCGCTCACGCCTGGACGAGGCTGTCGTCGGTGGCCGCGGGCGTGGCGACCGGGGC
Source organism: Methylobacterium sp. V23 (assembly GCF_002917135.1). Classification (NCBI taxonomy): domain Bacteria; kingdom Pseudomonadati; phylum Pseudomonadota; class Alphaproteobacteria; order Hyphomicrobiales; family Methylobacteriaceae; genus Methylobacterium; species Methylobacterium sp. V23. The sequence continues at coordinate 211,658 of NZ_PDHT01000001.1, read as the reverse complement.
CGGACGTCCCGCGACCGCATCCGCGAGGCGGTTCAGGCGTCGGCCAAGATCAACAACCTCGTTCAAGGCAATCGATTTCTCTCCATTCTTGACGGCACGGGTAATATCGCTGAGTTGCAGCTTGGAAATACGAAGCAACTCGGCGGCAAGCTGGTCTCTGGTCATCGTGCGGATCGCGGAGTTTGGTGAGCGGCGGGGTGCGTGAGATTTAGGGCGTAACGGTTACCGAGGCGTTGCCGTGCGCGGGCGACAGCCCCGGGGAAGGTATAGGCCCGGTCGCCGATCCCGGCGCGTCCGATGGCGTGTGTGTTGGGCGCCAGGGCTGCGTCCACGGCCATCGACGACGGCCTGTCTTGATCCGCCCGCATCGAAACAGAGGCGGAACTCTTTATTGTCGAGGGGTCTGAGGCGCCGGAGCCAACACGCCTCTGGTGCCGGGTCGGCATCGCGCTCAATTCGGATGTCACGGCCTCATACTTAGCGCTTGCATCGGTCACGAAACCGTGAGTTGTCTCACGCGTTCGGAACACCCTATCCCGGGGGTGTTGGAACTGGTCGATTGGGATTTGTCCGATGGGCCCTCTGATCGATCGGGTGGGTTCAGCCAGACGTGTCGCTTCCGTCGTTCGCCTTTTCCACCCAGGAGGTCGGTCCGGAGTTCGCGTTCGAGGCGTATCGTGACCTCTATGCCGGCGGCGCCGATGTCGCACGGATCGGACCGGACTTCTACGCCCAGGTGCAGGCCTACCGGCTGGATCGGATGATCCTGTTCAAGCGCCGCCTGAACGGGCTTCAGCACAGCCGATCCCCGCAGCGGGTGCGACAGGACGGATTCGACCATATCACGCTTCACCTGCTCCTCGAGGGCGAGCTGCTGGCCGGCCCGCCCGGGCACGAGCGCCGCGTCCGACCGGGGGAGATCCTGGTCTGCGACAACACCCTGCCGCACCTGAGCCGGGCGCACCGCGTGCGGCAGATCTCGACGCCGGTGGCGCGCGAGCTGATCGAGCCCCTGGTCCCCGACCTGCGCACATTCCACGGGGCGATCCTTCCGGAGCGCGTGGGCGGCCTCGTGGCCGATTTCATCGTGTCCCTGACCCGTCGCTCGGAGACCCTCGACAGCGCGGTGGTCTCGCGGTCGAGCGCCGTGCTCGGCATGCTCCTGGCCGCCGCGCTTCGCGGCCATGCCGCCCCCACCGAAGCCATCGTCTGGGCCGCGGTCCACGATGGGCCCGACGACACCGGCCGCCGCCGCGAGGCCGAGGCCCACGTGGAGCGGCACCTCGCGAACCGCGCCCTCAGCGCCGAGACCATCGCGGCGGAACTCGGGATTTCGCGGAGCCTCCTCTACCGGGCCTTCCTGCGGGACGGCGGGGTCGCCCGCTTCGTGCAGCAGCGCCGCCTGGAACGGGCGCGCGACGCCCTCCGGCGCCAGGGCGAAACGCGCTCGATCGCCACCCTCGCCTACGCCTACGGCTTTGCCAGCGAGCAGCATTTCAATCGGGCCTTCCGGACGGCTTTCGGCCGCCCGCCCGGGCAGTTCCGGACCTCCATCCAGCAGCTGCGCAGCGACGTGCATGCCCGGGGCGATCGGTCCTGGCCCCTCGCAGCCTGGCACAGCGAACTCTACTGATGCCCCGCGTTCCCGGCGTGCGGCGGCCCCTTCGCGCGTCGCGGACCGTATGAGCGAGACCTCCGGAAGGCTCCCACTCACGGCTCCGGCCCGCACGGTCCTGGGGTTCGGCCCCCTGGCCCTGCTCATCCTCGCGCAGCTCTCGGCGGCCAGCGACCGCTTCCTGATCACCCTCGTGACGACTCCGGTCAAGCAGGCGCTCGGCCTCAGCGACGCCCAGCTCGGCCTGCTCCACGGCTCGGCCTTCGTCATCCTGTACGCGCTGACCATGCCGCTCATCGGCAGCCTCGCGGATCGGGGGGACCACCGGCAGATCCTGCTGGCCAGCATCGGCCTCTGGACCCTGGCGACCCTCGGGTTCGGTCTGGCCGGCTCCTTCGCGGTGCTGTTCCTCAGCCGGCTCGCCCTCGGACTGGGGCAGGCCGGACTCGTGCCGGCCTCGCTCTCGCTCATCGCCCACGGCTCCGCGCAGGGCCGCATGGCCCGGAACGTGTCGCTGTTCACGGCGGGCGGCAGCCTCGGGCAGAGCTTCGCCCTGCTCGCCGGCGGCGCGATCCTGGCCTGGCTCGTCCTGCGGGGCGGCCTGGCGTGTCCCGGCCTCGGCCCGCTGCCGCCCTGGCGTGCCCTGTTCCTCCTCGCCTGCCTGCCCAACCTCGCGCTGATCCTCGGCGCGGTCGCGGTCCGGCTGCCACGGGCCCCGCCCGCCGCCAGGGCGGGGCTGAAGCCCGCCTGGACGTGGATCCTGCGCCGGCGGCGGATCTACCTGCCCCATTTCGCGGCCGCGGCCTGCGCCGTCCTGATGGGTCGGACCCTGGCCGCCTGGGGGCCGACCCTCTACGTGCGAGACCACGGCATGAGCCCCGCGGAGAGCGGCATGGTTCTGGGCGGGCTGCTACTGATCGGCGGTCCGCTCGGCCATCTGTCCGCGGGCCTGTTGCTGGACCGCGTGGCGCGGGCGCGCCGGCGCGCCGCCGCCTCGCGCCTGCTCGGCTTCGGCCTGATGGCGGCCCTGCCGCCCGCGATCGTGATGGCGGTGGCCTCCGACCGGACCCTCTCGCTCGCCGCCTTCACCCTCCTCACGGCCGTGATCGGGTTCACCGCGCCGCCCGCGGTGGCGGGGGTGCAGTTCCTGACGCCGGTCAGCCTGCGCGGGCGGGTCAGCGCCCTCTTCGTCGCCGCCGTGACCCTGACGGCCTCGGGCACCGGGCCGCCCCTCCTGGGGCTCCTGGCCGACACCGTCTTCGGCGCCGAGCACCTCGGCCGGGCCCTGATGGTGCTGTACGGCCTCGTGGGCGTGCCCGGGATCCTCCTGGCCTTTCGGGCGGCCCGGATGGGCCGTCCGCTCACCGGCGCAGGGCGCTGAACCAGGACGAGACCGGATCGAGGACGTCGCTGGCGATGGAGGCGGCCCAGGCGCGCGCCCGCTCGGTCAGCGCGGGCCGCCGGGCCGGCTCGCCCGCGCGCGCCTCGCGCGACCGGGCCTCCACCGCCGTCATCGTCGCGGCCACGAAGGCATCCTCCTGGGCCTGGCAGGTATCGAGGGCGTTGCGCTGGGAGGCGGCGCGGCTCTGCATCCGCGGCTGCTGGGCGAACGCATCCCGCACGCAGGCGTGCCAGGCCTGCTCGAGGGCGGCGAGCCCGTCCTCGGGCCGGCCCGTCACCTGCGCCGTCGCCGCCTGCGGCACGAGGCTGATCAGCAGGAGGGCGGAGCGCAGGGTCATCGACATGGGCGGAGTATGGCCGCCCGGCTCGTCGCGGCCTAGAACAAAAGCGCAACACCGAGGGAGCCGCGATTGGCCGGCGGCCGGATTTCGCCGCCGCAATCCGTCTGGCCTATCGCGGCTTCTCCGTGGGTCGTCGATACCCTTCGTGACTGCGTAACGCGGTCTCCTGTTCACACCTGTCCAGCCGAATGATCCGAGTTCGCGACGCATGTGGCAGGTTTGAATGATGCGGAGATTGATGCGACCGAGCCGAAGGCGCTCACCTCCCGTATCAAGATCATCCGAACCCACAGTATCACGCCCGATTGCTGAATTATTCGGATACGGAACTGCAATCTATGCGCAAAAATTGGATTTACATTGATACGGATTGTTAGATTTAGCGAGTCAATAACAGGAAGCGAAATATTTTTCGGTTAGAATTTTGGAAACCTATCGAACTTAAATCGAGAGAGTGCCAACGAATTCGGCAGTGGGTTTGTATGATGCTAGACAGACGAAGAGTTTATCGGCAGTCCTGCTCGCTCGACGGACGGATCTTCGTTCCAAAAGTCAGCAGTGCGATCGGTTGCGCCATCACGGACATCTCATCGCTCGGTGCTTTCCTGAAGCCCAACACGGGCCGGGCTGTCCCGGCGCATTTCGATCTGACGATCGGCGGGAGCAATCTGCCGCGCGCCTGCAGGATCGCCCGGCAGGAGGCCGATGGGTTCGGCGTCGAGTTTCTGGATCCCGTCCGGCAGGAGATCGAGGAGATCCTCGAAGAATACGCCTTCAAGGAAGAGCTGGTCTTCGAGGCGCTGAATGCCACGCTCGACAACGAGATCACGCAGACTCAGGTTCGCGTTCGGCAGACCGCCGCCGCCCTGCTGGGCTTGATCGAACGACGGAACGCGATCACGTGGCGATCGGGTGAGGTCATCGAACACCGGGCCTCGGGCGCCGACGCACCGATCGACGGGCGGCCCGGTGCTTCGGGGCGCGCGATCCCCTCCGACCGGACCGAGCTCTTCCTGGCCTGACCGTGTCGAGCAGGGCCGGCCGTATCGGTCGTTGAACGGCGCGGCGGCTCTCCGGCGGCGCCCCCCCCGCGCGGCATCGCCCGCGGTGCCGAGCGAAGCCCGTTCGCGAAGCCTCCGGGGCGCCCGCGCCCGATCAAACCACGATCGCGAAATCCTGGTACTGGAGCAGCGGGTTGTTGGAGAAGGTGGCGACCTGGATGGCGGCGGCACTGCCGATGCCGTCCGCATCCCAGCTCAGCGTGTGCGACCCCGAGTTGAAGACGAACTCCGCGTGCGCCTTGGTGGCGAGACCGCTGGCGCTCGTCTCGAACCAGTCGCTCGCGAGCGTGCCGACCGCGAGCCCGTAGTCGGAGGCGTGCACCTGGAGCTTGTCGCCCTGCGCCCGTGAGAAGTCGCGCACGAGATCGATGCCCTGCCCGGCCTTGTTGAAGAGGAAGGCGTCGGCGCCGAGCCCGCCCGTCAGGATATCGTTGCCGGCCTTGCCCTCCAGGAGATCGGCGCCGTCGCCGCCGGCGAGCGTGTTCGCCGCGCCGTTGCCGGTGAGGACGTTCGCCAGGGCATTGCCCGTTCCGTTGATGGCATTCGTCCCCGTCAGGACGAGTTTCTCGAGATTGGCCGCCAGCGTGTAGGTCACCGAGCTTTGAACGGTGTCGATCCCGGCATTCACGGCCTCGAAGATCCTGTCGCCGGTGTTGTCGACGATGTAGGTGTCGTTGCCGCTGAGGCCCTGCAGCGTGTCCGCTCCGCCCGCGCCATTGATCGTATCCGCGCCGTCCGTTCCGAAGATCCAGTCGCTCACCGTCGTTCCGACCGGCGCCGACGCCAGGACGACGGAGACGGTGTGCTGGCCCAACCCGTTCAGGGTCAGGTCCAGGCTGTTGCCGGACAGGCTCGCGCCATCCGCCCCGGTGACCTGCACCATCTGCCCGGCATGGGATTTCAGCTGGATGAGGTCGTGGCCCTCACCGACGACCGCGTAGCTGAGGTTGCTGCCGTCGCCGGTCACGCTGAGGAGGTCGGACCGGTCCGCGAGGGCGGTCAGGTGGGTGACGTCGTCCGGGGTCCCGTCGAGGGCGATCTTGAAGGTCCCGCCGGCCTTCGGCACGAAGACGCTGTTGCTGTCGTAGGCGTACCAGCCGGCGACGTTCTTGATCGTGTGGCCGGCGCCGACGTCGAGGGCGAACTTGCCGAGATCGCCGGCCGCGGTGGTCGCCGACGCGGTGAGGACGTTCGACGCCGCATCGAAGCTGTAGCTGACGTCGGATTTCTCCAGGGTCGCGGTGCGCTGCGCCAGATCGTTCAGGGTCACGAACTCCGAGCCCGCCTGCGCGGCCCGTGCGATGAAGTCCGTGAACATCTGCTGGGTGTAGCCGGCATCCGTCGTATCGGTCAGCCAATCCGTCGGACCGTAATCGTGCCAGGGCCAGACCACGACCGGCAGGTCGGAATGCGCCGTCAGCGTCGCCCACTCCTTGGCCCATGCCGCGGAGGCCTGCGCGGCGGTGAGGTGCTGATAGCCCACGAGGGTGAAGTCGAAGGAGGTATTGGGCGCGATGTAGACCGATTTCAGATCGGTGGCCGTCGGGCTGAGATAGCCGATCGCCCCGGGATACCCGGCCCCGATCAGGGAGGCGCCGCCGGAGATGTAGGGATAGTACTGCGCGATCTGCCGCGCGGTCGCGAGATTTTCTCCCGCCCCGGGAACGGCGGCGCCGATATTGGTCAGTCCGAGCTGCTGCTCGATGATCGCGCGGGATTGCTGGAACTCGGTCTGGAATTGGGCCGCGGTGAGGACGTTGGTGTCCTCGGGATGGGTCAGGGAATGCGAGCCGATCTCGTTCCCCATCGCCAGCATCGGGTTGTAATACGTCTTCGAGTAGGTCCAGTCCGTAGTCTCGCCCGCGGCCGGATTGTTGCCGACGTCGATGTAGTAGGAACCGACGAAGTTGTAGGCCTGCTTCCACTGCGTCAGGATCGGCAGGAGCTTGTCGTAGATGCCCGCTCCGGAGGCCGGTCGGACGTCGTCGGTGTACATGGCCTGATCCATGTCCACGCGGGCGGCCACGATCGCCTTGTTCCGGCTCATGTGGAGGCTGACATCCGGCCCCGTCGCCGGCGCCATGGTCCAATCCAGGGCGTGGCCCAGCATGTTGTTGTCGGCCAGCATGCCGTCCGTGGCGAAGTGGACGTTCTTGCCCCCGGTCTGCGTCGCCATCACGGCGATGTTGGACTGCCCGTTGACGATCTGATTGGCGAGCGTCGTTCCGAGCCCGTCCGTACTGGTGAAGTACGAGGTGCTGATGTTCGTGTACTGGTGGATCGACTCGCCGGCCGCGTACCCCGCCATGACCGGATTGGTCGTGGCCGCCGCCTTGACCTCGACGTTCGCGCCGTTGACCCCGTCGACGCGGCTGACATCCAGGAGCGCCTTCATGCGCGCGTAGGAATCGCCGGGGAGCGGAGCGTTCTTCTCGTCGTTCGTCATGAAGTCGCCGGCGGTGATGATGCCGACGTGGTAGTTCTTCTCCAGGCTCGTCAGGGTGTCGGTGATCGCGGCGGCCTTCGCGGCGGCGACGTTGCGGAACGAGGGAAAGATCAGCGTGTCGTAGTTCGACAGCTTCGTCAGATCGGTGAGATCCGATTCCGACAGGAGGTCGTAGGGCACGCCCGCGGCGGCGGCCTGGTTCTGCGCTGCCATGTAGAGCTGCGAATACGCCATCGGGCTGAAGTAGTTCGCCGCCGTCGATTCCGAGTAGACGATGCCGACCTTGTGCCCCGTATAGGTCCGGGCCGGCAGCGTGCTCGCATCCGAGACCGTGTAGGGGCCGGCCCCGTAATCGCCCGGCAGGAAAACGCTGTTGTTGACGTCGGCCAGGACGTTGAGGCTCTTCGGGGTTTCGATCTGCGCCGCCGAGACGCTGACCTCCAGGACCGTGTGATCGGCATTGTAGGCGAAGGTCAGCGGCGTCGCCGAGACGAGCGTCTGCCCGTCGCCCCCGCGATAGAGGTACGGCTTGCCGTCGGCGGCGATATTGATGTTGTAGTCGTAGCCGCCGTACAGGCCCCAGATGCTGTAGCCGGTGGTGGCGTTCTTGTCCGTGTTCAGCCAGAGCGTCGTGTACGTCCCGATCGACGTCCCCGTCGGCGCCTGGAGGGCGAAGGTCAGGACACCGCCCGACAGGTCGCCATACAAACTGTATCCGGCCGTTGTCGTGCCTGCGGGATTGAGCCGAGCCGACGATGTCCAATCGTTCAGGTTGCCATCAACCGTAGGCATGACAAAGAGTCCCCTCGCAAGAGTAGAAGGTCGGTCTGGCGCCGAGAGGGTAAATCCCTCAGGCTTTTACGCTCCGGACAGAGCGGCTCAACGATTTGATGACGTCATCCCGCAGCAATCGTGACGACGGCGACAACTGTCAGATTGTTAACGAAACCCTGATGTCACGAACCATACTCTGTGGATCGGATAAAGTAATTCCGCCAAGGGGATTACCTCTAGGGGCCAGGTCGGATACCTGACAATGGCTACGCCCGGCTCGGTTCAGGGTGGTCTCGGGCCGCGCCGGTGCCGCTCCGGGCGGGAGGGTCCGGAGAGGTCCCGGCCGTCGTCGGCACGGGGCCGACGTGGTCCGTGGCAGGGCCTTCATCCACGGCGCACGCCCCCTTTCCGAAGGCGAATCCTGACGCCGGGTCCCGGAGCACGGCGCCAGGCGGCGGGCGGGGCGTTCGAAGCCGGCCAGGGAGCGGGATGGCGCGCGAAAGCCCCGAACGCGTTCCGGAGCCTCTGGCGTCGGCGCGCGTTATGGTGAAGATCCCGTCACATCAGCGAGCTCCGATGCCCATGAACCGATTGGCCGAGACCGAGGCGGTTCTCACCCGCACGGATCAGGTGTGGCGCTCCGAGATGACGCGTCTCTACGGCTCGGACGGCGTTCTCCGCTTCGGCTACCGCCCCGAGGCGCAAGGTGCCGCCGACACACCCATGCGGCGGGCCTACGAGGCGCGCCGGCACGCCATCGCGCTGTGGCGGCACGAGCGCCGGGTGGACATCTAGCCCACCGGGCCGCTCCGGGTGATCGCCGTCCTGGGTCTCTGGGCCGCCTATTGGGCCGCGCTGTTCGCCCAGGTCGCCCATCTGCGATCCTTGGAGGACGGCGTGGGCGCCCTCGCCTTCTCCTGGGTATCCCGCACCCTGCTGGCCATCGGCACCGCGCTCTTTCTGCTGGCCAAGACCGGCTAATCGCTGGCCGAGACCGGATAAGGCTTGGCCAAACCCGGATCGCTTTCGGCCCGGACCGGGTCGGGCCCCGTGTCTCGGGTCGGCGTCTCGGAACCTTGCTTCGCGGCCCGGGAACCCGAGACCCGGACCACGCCGCCCCGCGCTCGGAGACGCATCGGTTTCCCGATACAGCCCTGCGGGCGGATCAGACTTTCCGGGGATCGAAAGGGTCGCTCCGTCCCGCTTCGACAAGTACAGAATCTAAGCGCGCAAGATCGGAGGGACGACACGTCGTTGCGGTGGATCGCGATTTTCGAACCGCGACGGCCCGAACTCTGCTAAGACCTGTCATTCGGCTCATGTGATGGGGACTCGTCCGGGTTCCTGCGGTGACCTCGTCCATCGAGAAAGACACCGCATGCCCTACGAGAAACCGATGATGGAGTTCTCGGACCTGACCGGACAGGCGACCCAGGACGGCATCACGGTCACGGTGAACGTCTACCGATTCGCCGGCTCCCAGGATCCCTGGATCCTGGAGGTCATCGATCCGGCGGGATGGTCGACCCTCTGGGACACCACCTTCGCCTGCGACGAGGACGCCCTCGACGCGTTCACGGAGGCCGTCGAGGCGGGCGGCGGCATGCGCGCGTTCCTGGAGCCGCCGCCGACCCTGCACTGAGGCGGCCCCCGCCCCCGGCCCTCGAAAACATCCCCTCTCGGCCCGGCGGCCCCATCCCGCGCGCGACGACAATTCCGGAGAGCCCCATGCGCATCCTCGTCGGCTGCGAGATGACCTACACCTTCCCCCAGCCCACCCCGGTCATCGCGACCCTCAACGTCCATGCCTCGCGGGTCTCGGACCTGGAGCGCCCGGACCACCTCGTCACGCACCCCGCGGTGCCGCTGGAGGGCTATCGCGACAGCTTCGGCAACTGGTGCCAGCGGATGACGGCCCCGGCCGGCACGTTCACGCTGAAGACCGAGACGATCGTGCGCGACGCGGGCCGCGGGGACCATCCGCACCCGACGGCGGCGGAGACGCCCATCGCAACGCTCCCGACCGACAGCCTCCTGTTCCTCCTGGGCAGCCGCTACTGCGAGACCGACCGCCTCTCGCAGATCGCCTGGGACCTGTTCGGCCACCTGCCGCCGGGCTGGAGCCGCGTCCAGGCGATCTGCGACTACGTCCACGACCGGATCACCTTCGGCTACGAGCATGCCCGCGCCACCCGGACCGCCTTCGAGGTGTTCGAGGAGCAGCGCGGCGTCTGTCGCGACTACGCGCACCTCGCCATCGCCTTCTGCCGCTGCCTCAACATCCCGACGCGCTACTGCAACGGCTACGTCAGCGACATCGGCCTGCCGCTCCCGCACGCGCCGGGCGACTTCGCGGCCTGGATGGAGGTTTTCCTCGATGGCCGCTGGCACACCTTCGATCCGCGCAACAACGCGTCGCGGATCGGCCGCATCCTGATCGCCTACGGCCGGGATGCGGCCGACGTGCCGCTCACGCTGACTTTCGGGCCCAACACCCTGACCCGATTCGTGGTGACGACCGAGGAAGCCCCGGCCGTCGCCTGACCGGCGCTGCCAAGCGCCCCTGCCTCCAACCGAAAGCCGACATCTATGACTTCCACCGCCATGCTTGCCGAGAACGTCTCCATCGCGGATCTCGCGGGCCGGAACGCCGACCGCCTCGAATACCTGAGGGGCGTCTACCGCAACATGGTCCCCGACCAGGCCCGCAATCCGAGCCTGCGGGTTCGGATCAGCCGTCTCGGATCGGGCGTTCAGCCGGCCTACCGGATCGAGCGCGACGATACCGACGGCCAGACCGTCGTGATGGGGTTCTACCAGGGCGACAAGCACAAGCCGCTCCCCAAGCGGCTGCACGATTGCGACGGGCCGAGCTGGAGCAGCGAGACCATGAGCTACGTCGAGCTGCGCGCCCTGCACAACGGCGCGATCGGGGTCTGATCCGGCCTCCCCTGCGGGTCTGATCCGGCCTCCCCTGCGGGGTCGGATCGGCGATCCGGGCTCCGCGGGCGACACATTCCGGGACGCGGTCTCGCGGCCGCGCTGAGTCAGGCAAGGCGCAGGTGGCGGATCCCCCGGCCGGGGGCGATCGCCTGGGCCGCCGTGGCGATGCCGCGCGCGTCGATGCCAAAGTGACGGTAGAGGTCGGCGATCGTGCCGGTCTGACCGAACTGCGCGACACCCAGCGCGCGGGTGCGATGCCCGTGCACCGATCCGAGCCAGCCGAGGGTGGCCGGATGGCCGTCGAGGACGGTGACGAGGCCGCACTGGGCGGGCACGTCGGCGAGCAGGCGCTCGACATGGCTCGACGCCTCCGGACGGCCCTGCTCGCGCAGGCCCTGCGCCGCCGTCCAGCCGGCCTGCAGCCGATCCGCCGAGGTGACCGCGAGGAGGCCGACGTCGCGCCGGTCCTCGGCCATCAGCCCGATGGCGGCGATCGCCTCGGGCGCGACGGCCCCCTGGTAGGCGACCACCACCTCGGCGTTCGGACCGGGCCGCCGCAGCCAGTAGGCGCCCGCGACCATGTCGGCGGCCAGCGCCGGGCCGATCGCCCGCACCGGCTGCTCCAGGCTGCGGGTCGAGAGCCGGAAATAGCCGGAGCCGCCCGCCGCATCGGCCAGGCAGGTCACCGGGTCCGGTTCGGCGGGGCCGCTGCCCTGCAGGTGCGCGAAGGCGAAGCGCAGCAGCACCGCGAGCTCGTCGACGAAGGCCGGCTCGAAGGCGGCGAGCCCGTCCTGGCCCAGGCCGATCAGCGGCGTCTTGATCGACTGGTGCGCCCCGCCCTCCGGCGCCAGGGTGACGCCCGCCGGCGTCGCCACCAGGAGGAAGCGCGCATCCTGGTAGCAGGCGTAGTTCAGGGCATCGAGGCCGCGCTCGATGAAGGGATCGTAGAGCGTGCCCACCGGCAGCAGGCGCTCGCCGAAGATCGCATGCGACAGGCCGAGGGCCGCGAGCGCGGTGAAGAGGTTCGACTCGGCGATGCCGAGCTCGAGGTGCTGGCCGGAGGGCGCGAAGGTCCAGTTGAAGGTCGAGGGAATCCGCTCCTTGCGGAAGACGTCGGCCATCGCCTCCTTGGCGAAGAGGCCGCGCCGGTTCACCCAGGCGCCGAGGTTGGTGGAGACGGTGACGTCGGGCGAGGTGGTGACGATCCGATCGGCGAAGGCCGAGTCGGACTTGGCGATCTCGTGCATCAGCAGCCCGAACCCGGCCTGCGTCGAGAGCGTGGCCTGGGTCGGGGCCGCGAAGCGCTCGGGGACCGGGATCGCCGGCGCCGTGTAGCGGCGGCGCCCGCGCTGCACGAAGGGCACTTCGGCGAGGAAGCGGCGCATCGCGTCGGGGGCGACCTCGAGCCCCTCGAAGGGCTCCCACTCGTGACCCGGGCGGATCGCCATCTCGGCCCGGAAGGCCTCGACCTGGGTCGGCGTCAGCAGGCCCGCATGGTTGTCCTTGTGGCCGGCGAGCGGCAGGCCGTGGCCCTTGATCGTGTAGGCGATGAAGCAGACCGGGCGGTCGTGGGCGCGGGCCGCCTCGAAGGCCTCCAGCAGCATCGGCAGGTCGTGGCCGCCGAGATTGCCCATCAGGGCGGCGAGCTCCGCATCGGAGCGCCGGTCGATCAGGGCGGAGACGTCGCCCTGGTCGCCGAGTTCCTCCGTCAGGCGCCGGCGCCAGGCCGCGCCGCCCTGGAAGGCCAGCGCCGAGTAGGTCTGGTTCGGGCAGGCCTCGATCCAGGCCTTGAGGCGCGCCCCGCCCGGTTCCGCGAAGGCGGCGCGCTGGAGCGTACCGTGCCGCAGCACGACCACGTCCCAGCCGAAGTTGCGGAACATCGCCTCGAACTTCGCCCACAGCCCCTCGCGCACCACCGCGTCGAGGCTCTGGCGGTTGTAGTCGACGATCCACCAGGTGTTGCGCAGGCCGTGCTTCCAGCCCTCCAGCAGGGCCTCGAAGATGTTGCCCTCGTCCATCTCGGCGTCGCCGATGAGCGCCACCATCTTGCCCTCGGGCCGGTCGCCGCCCCAGCCCTTCGCCCGCACGTAGTCCTGGGTCAGCGACGCGAACAGCGTCTGCGCCACGCCGAGCCCGACCGAGCCCGTGGAGAAATCGACGTCGTCGGTGTCCTTGGTCCGCGAGGGATAGGACTGGGCGCCGCCGAAGGCGCGGAAGGCCGCCAGCTTCTCGCGGGTCTGGTGGCCGAACAGGTATTGCAGCGCGTGGAAGATCGGGCTCGCATGGGGCTTCACCGCGACCCGGTCCTCGGGGCGCAGCACCGCGCCGTAGAGCGTCGTCATGATCGCGCAGAGAGAGGCCGACGAGGCCTGGTGCCCGCCCACCTTCAGCCCGTCGGCCGACGGGCGCAGGTGGTTGGCGTTGTGGATGGTCCAGGTCGAGAGCCAGAGGCTCTTCCGGGCCAGGGCGGCGAGGTAGGGCAGTCGCGGATCGCTCATGACATGATCCTAGACGCGCCGGACCAGCAAAACTGGCCAAACGACCTTGTGGTGCCGCAAGTCCTTGGCTCAGATGCGCTGTCGGATGCCTCGCGAGATCATTTCGTGCCAAAACCTGTTCTCGACGCCATCGATCGCCGGATCCTCGCCGCGCTGCAGGAGGATGCCCGCCTGACGGTGCAGCAGATCGGCGACCGGGTCGGCCTCTCCGCCTCGCCCTGCGCCCGGCGGGTGCGCCTGCTGGAGGCGGCGGGGGTGATCAAGGGCTACGTCGCCGTCGTCGACCAGGTCGCGGTCGGCCTGCCGGTCAGCGTCTTCGCCTCGGTGAAGCTCGAGCGCCAGCGGGAGGAGGAACTCGACCGCTTCGCCGTGGCCGTCACCCGCTGGCCCGAGGTGGTCGACTGCTACCTGATGACGGGGCAGCGGGATTACCTGCTCCGGATCGTGGTCGAAGACCTCGAAGCCTATGAGCGCTTCCTCAAGGACAAGCTCACCCGCCTCGACGGCGTCGCCTCGATCGAATCGAGCTTCGCCCTCGGCCAAGTGAAGCGCGCCAATGCCCTGCCGATCCTGCAGCGATAACGGGCATCGGCTGCCTGAATTCCCGGCTTACGGCCAGCAATTGCGCAAGTGCAGTGCAACATCGACGAGCGCTTGACGGAACGAACACGCGCATATTCTATGCGTATAGTTTGGATAGTTCGCCCGGTGCGAGCGCGAGGAGCGGTGCCATGCGTGATCGTCGTGCATTTCTGAAAACCTCGCTGACGGCGGCCGCCCTGGGGGCCTCCGGTCTCCCGCTGTCCGGCATCCTGCGCGGTGCCCGTGCGGCGGACGGGCCCCTCGTCATCGGCGCCCCGCTGCCGATCTCCGGCGCCTTCGCGGCCAACGGCAAGTATGCGTCGCTCGGCGCCGCCTTCGCGGCGCAGGAGGCCGGCAAGATCCTCGGCCGCACCGTCACGGTCGCGGACATCGACACCGAGGGCAAGCCGGCACCGGCCGCCCGCAAGGTGCAGGAGGCGATGGCGCAGGGCACGCGGCTCTTCGCCGGCGGCATCCTCTCCTCCGAGGCCCTGGTGATGGGCAAGGAGGCGGCGAAATCCGACGGCGTCTTCATCACCACGGCGGGGGCGGACGAGATCACCGGCTCGGACTGCAACCGCGGCACCTTCCGCTGGACGGTGCCGACCTTCGGCGCCATCGCGCAGACGGTCCGTCCCCTCATCGCGCAGATGCCCAACGCCAAGCGCTGGTACACGATCACTCCGCAATACGTGTTCGGCGAGGGCCTCCTCAGTGCCGCCAAGGCGGTCTTCCAGGAAAAGGGCATCGAGCATGTCGGCAACAGCTACCACTCGCTGGCCGAGAAGGAGTTCAGCGGCTACCTGACCAACGCGATCGCGGCCAAGCCCGACGTACTGCTGCTCCTCAACTTCGGCTCGCAATCCTCGGATGCGCTGCGCCAGGCGGTGAGCTTCGGCCTCAAGAAGCGCATGACCATCGTGCTCGCCTGGGCCTCAGGCCTGGAGCAGTTCGAGGCCCTGGGCGCCGACCTCTGCGAGGGCGTCTACTTCGGCGCGCAGTACTGGCACGGCATCGACTCGCCCCTGAACAAGGCGCTGGTGACCAAGGTCCGCGAGACCGCCAAGATGACGCCGAACTACTCCTTCGCCGGCTCGTACCAGATCACCAAGCTGCTCCTCGACGCCGCCGCCAAGGCCGGCCGTGCGGACGGCCCCGCCGTGATCAAGGCGCTCGAAGGGATGCGCTATTCCGGCCTGACCGGCGAGGAGGAGATCCGCGCCGCCGACCACCAGGTCATCAAGGATTACTACCTGCTCAAGGGCAAGGCGAAGTCCGCCATGAAGGACAAGGACGACTTCGCCGAGGTGATCCAGTCCGGCAAGTCGTTCCTCTCGCCCGAGGCCGCCGGCTGCAAGATGACGTGACGAAGGTGGCGTGAGGGCGAAGCGGCGCCGAGGTTCCACGCGGGATCGGTCGTCGCTCGCGCGCTGCGTCGTTCCGGGGCGCCGCGGGCGAGCCCGGGATCCAGAGCCGAGCAAGGCGCCCCCCTGTCTTCCGGAGTCCGGGTTCCGCGTCGCGGCCCCGGAATCACGGGTCGCGCTCGGATCGGCGTGGCCCGCCAGCCGAGGTTCGACGCCAGCCGAGGTTTAACGTGATCCAAGGTTTGACCTGATCCTGGAGACCCCGTGACCTACCTGTTCCAGATCCTGAACGGCCTCGGACTCGGGATGCTCTACTTCCTGCTGGCAGTGGGCCTGAGCATCATCTTCGGGCTGCTGCAGTTCGTGAACTTCGCCCACGGGGCGTTCTACCTGCTGGGGGCCTACCTCGCCTACGAGGGCGTCGAGCGGGGCCTGAGCTTCTGGGTGGCGATGCCGCTGGCCGCCCTCGTCGTCGCGGGGCTGGCCGCCCTGACCGAGCGGCTGCTCCTGCGCCGGGTCTACAAGCTGCCCCACACCTTCCACATCCTCGTCACCGTCGGCCTCGCCCTGGTGGTGCAGGAGCTCGTCATCATCATCTGGGGGCCCATCGGCGGGAACGTCGCTCCGCCGGAGGCGCTGAGCGGCGTGATGATCCTCGGGGATTTCGTCTACCCGGAGTACCGGCTCTTCGTGATCGGCTTCACGGCGATCCTGGCGGCCGGCCTGTGGTGGCTCCTCGACCGGACGCGGCTCGGCGCCATCGTGCGGGCCGGGTCGGAATCGCCCGCCAACATGGCGCTCCTCGGCTACGATACCCTGCGCATCAACACCGCCGTCTTCGCCCTCGGCGCCGGGCTGGCGGGGCTGGCCGGGGCGCTGGCCGCCCCCATCCGCGGCGTCGAGCCCTTCATGGGCGTCGAGGCCCTGGGCATCGCCTTCGTGGTGGTGGTGATCGGCGGAATGGGCAGCTACGCCGGGGCGCTCGCCGCCGGCATCCTCGTCGGCATCGCCCAGAGCCTGATGGCCACCCTGTGGCCGGAGGGGGCGCGCCTCGTCATCTATCTCGGCATGGCCGGCATCATCATGGCGATGCCGCGCGGCCTGTTCGGCCGGGCCTGAGGAGGCGCTCGCGATGATTCCCCTGCTCGACAGGCCCCTGGTGCAGTTCGGCCTCGCGCTGGCCGCCGTGCTGATCCTGCCCCTCGTGATGCGCTCCGGCACGCTGGCCAGCGAGATCCTGATCTACGGGCTGGCGGTCGCCGCCTGCAATCTGCTGCTGGGCTATACCGGCCTGCTCTCCTTCGGCCAGGGCATCTTCTTCGGCCTCGGCAGCTACGTCGCCGGGCTCGGCCTCGTCCGGGCCGGCCTGCCCGCCCCCGTCATGCTGCTGCTGTCGCTGGCCCTGGGGGCGCTGGTGGCGGCCGCCGTGGGCTGGGTCTCGATCCGGCGCCAGGGCGTCTACTTCGTGATGCTGACCCTGGCCTTCTCGCAGATGTTCTACTTCCTGGCCTACACCTTCAGCGGCCTCACGGGCGGCGACAACGGCCTGCTCGACATCCCGCGCCCGCGCCTCGCCGGCACGGTCCTGTCCGATCCCTGGACCTACTACGCCTTCGTGGCCGTGCTCTTCCTCGGGCTCTTCGCCGCCCTGCAGCGGGTCGCGCTCTCGACCTTCGGGCGCACCCTGCTCGCCATCCGCGACAACGAGGGCCGGGCCGGGGCGATCGGCTATCCGGTTCGGGCCTTCAAGGTCGCGGCCTTCGCGATCTCCGGGGCGGTGACGGCCTTCGCGGGCGCGCTCCACGCCATGCTGATCGGCGTCGCACCCCTCTCGAACATCGACTACCACACCAGCGAGACCCTGCTGATCATGACGATCGTCGGCGGCAGCGCGAACCTGTTCGCCTCGCTCCTCGGGGCCGGCGCCTACCTGCTCGCCGCCGATGCCCTCTCGGCGATCTGGCCGCGCTGGCTCCTCCTCCTGGGGCTCCTCCTCATCGTCATCACGCTGTTCCTGCAGCGCGGCCTCTGGGGCCTGATCGAGCACGCCGTCGCCCTCGTGACGCGGGCGCCGCCCCCCGACGACCCGGCGCCGGACCGGCCCGTGGTGACCGATCCCGCGGTCGCTCCCGTGGCGGAGGCTCTCCCCGCGTCCGACGCCGGCCGGGCACCGGAGGTCGCCCGATGAGCGCGCCGATCCTCGCCACCGACGCCCTGGGCGTCCGCTACGGCAGCTTCGTCGCCCTCCAGGACGTGACCCTGCGCATCGCCGAGAACAGCGTCCACTCGATCATCGGCCCGAACGGCGCCGGCAAGACGACCCTGTTCCACGCGCTGACCGGCCGGATCGCGCCCTCGGCCGGGCGCATCGCCCTGGCGGGCCGGGACATCACCCGCACGGCCGACCACGAGCGCGTGCGCCTCGGCCTCGCCCGCTCGTTTCAGGTCACCAGCCTCTTCCCGACGCTCAGCGTCCGCGAAAACCTGCGGCTGGCCGCGCAGGGCAAGACGCCCTGGCAGGCCCTCGCCCCCTGGCGCCGGGCCGAGGCCAACCGGCCGGCGCTGGCCATGGCCGAGACGATGCTGGAGCGCCTCGACCTCACCCGGGTGGCCCTGCGCGCCGCCGGCGCGCTCTCGCACGGCCAGCAGCGGCGCCTGGAGGTCGGGATGGCGATGGCGGCGGCGCCGAAGATCATCCTCCTCGACGAGCCGACCTCCGGCATGGGCATCGACGACATCGCCGCCATGACGGCGCTGATCCGCGATCTCGGCCGCGACCACACCGTCCTGTTCATCGAGCACAACATGGGCATCGTCATGAACATCTCCGACACCGTGACGGTGATGCGCGCCGGCCGCGTGCTGGTGGAGGGTCCGCCGGCCCGGGTCCGCGACGACCCGGAGGTGCGGCGGGCCTATCTCGGCAACATGATCACGGGCGACCTCACGCCGGCCCGGGCGCACGTCTCGTGAGCGGCCCCGTCGCCCTCAGCCTGGACGGGGTCCAGGGCTTCTACGGCAAGAGCCACATCCTCCAGGGCGTCAGCCTGGAGGTGCGCGACGGCGAGATCGTCTGCCTCCTCGGGCGCAACGGCGCCGGCAAGACCTCGACGCTCAAGGCGATCAGCGGCCTCCTGCCCCCCCGCGGCGGCCGGGTGCACTTCCACGGTACCGACGTGGCGAGCTGGCCCGCCCACCGCATCGCCCGGGCCGGCCTCACCCTCGTGCCGGAGGACCGGGGCATCTTCAGCCTGCTCAGCGTCGCGGAGAACCTCGCCATCGCCGTGCGCAAGGGTTCGCCCTGGGGCCTGCGGGACATCTACGCGATGTTCCCGCGCCTGGAGGAACGCCGCCGCAACGGGGGCGCGCAGCTCTCGGGCGGCGAGCAGCAGATGCTCTCGATCGCCCGCGCCCTCCTCTCCGGGCCGAAGCTCCTCATGCTCGACGAGCCGGTGGAAGGCCTCGCCCCCGTCATCGTCGAGGAGATCGTCGCCCAGATCCGGGCCATCCGCGACGCCGGGGTCCCGATCCTGCTGGTGGAGCAGAACCTGGCGGTCTGCACGAGCCTGGCCGACCGCCACTACATCCTCGAACTCGGCCGCGTCGCCTACGCGGCCGGCAATGCCGACTTCGTCGCCGACGAGGCGGCGCGCGACCGCTTCCTCGGCGTGAAGGCGGCGTGAGCAGAAGGGACTCCGGGACACCCATGTCGAACCTCACCATCAACGCCGAGCGCCTCTGGGACACCCTGACGGAGACCGCCGCCATCGGCGCCACCCCCGACGGCGGCATCGCCCGCCTGACCCTGAGCGACGAGGACCGCCGGGTGCGCGACTGGCTGCGGACCCAGGTCGAGGTCCTGGGCTGCACCCTGACGGTGGACGCGGTGGGCAACATGTTCGCCCTGCGCCCCGGCCGGAACCCCGACCTGAAGCCCATCGCCCTGGGCAGCCACCTCGACACCCAGCCCACCGGCGGCAAGTTCGACGGGGTGCTGGGCGTGCTGGCCGGGCTCGAGGTGCTGCGCACCCTGGACGGGGCCGGCTACGTCACCGAGGCGCCGCTGCTGCTGGTGAACTGGACCAACGAGGAGGGCGCGCGCTTCGCCCCCGCCATGCTGGGCTCCGGCGTCTATGCGGGCATCTATGCCGGCGACTGGGCCGAGGCCCGCCAGGACAGCGCCGGCACCCGCTTCGGCGCGGCCCTCGACGCCATCGGCTACCGTGGCGCCGCGCCCGCGGGCTCCGTGCCGTTCGGCGCGATGTTCGAGCTGCACATCGAGCAGGGCCCGATCCTGGAGGCGCAGGGGGCCACCATCGGCGTGGTGCAGGGCGTGCAGGGCATGCGCTGGTACGAGGTCACCCTGGAGGGCCGGTCCGCCCATACGGGCTCGACCCCGATGCCGATGCGGCGCAACGCCCTCCTGGGCGCCGCCCGTCTGGTGGAGGCGGTGGACGCCGTCGCCCAGGCGCATGCCCCCGACGCGGTGGGCACCGTCGGCCACCTCACGGTGACGCCGAACTCCAACAACGTCATTCCGGGCCACGTCTTCCTCACCGTGGACCTGCGCCACCCGCAGGACGCGGTGCTCGACGCCATGGAGGCGACCCTGGAGGCGGCCCTGGCCCGCATCGCCGACGCGGTCGGCCTCGAGACCCGCCTGCAGGTCATCGCCCGGACGGCCCCGGTCGCCTTCGACCCCGACTGCATCGCCTGCGTCCGGCGCGCGGCGGAGAAGGGCGGCCACGCCACCCGCGACATGGTCTCGGGCGCCGGCCACGACGCCGCTCACGTCGCCGGGCTGGTGCCCACCACCATGGTGTTCGTGCCGAGCGCCGGCGGCCTCAGCCACAACCCGGCCGAATCCACCGCCCCGTCCGAGTGCGCCGCCGGCGCGCAGGTCCTGCTCGACGCGGTGCTCGACTACGACGCCCGTCACGCCCCCGTGGCCTGATTCCCGATGTCCAGGAAGGCGCGACCCTGATGCGTATCGTCACCGCCCGGGTGAACCACGAGACCAACACCTTCTCGCCGCTGGCGACGCCGCTGGCGGCGTTCAACCCGCTCTGGGGCGACGCCGCCCTGGCGGCGGGGCGCGACAGCACCACGGCGCTGGGCGCCTTCATCCGCTTCGGGGAGGCGCGGGGCGCCACCGTCGTGGTGCCGGTCTCGGCCCATGCCAACCCGAGCGGGCCGGTGGCGGACGCGGCCTTCGCGGCGCTCGCCGCGGCGATCCTCGACGCGGTCCGCCCCGGCTGCGACGCCATCCTGCTCGACCTGCACGGGGCGATGGTGACGGAGAGCCACGACGACGGCGAGGGCGAGCTCCTGGCCCGGATCCGCGCCCTGGCGCCCGGCGTGCCGCTCGGCGTCGCCCTCGACCTCCACGGCAACATCACCGGCCGCATGGTGGACAACTGCGACGCGATCGCCGGCTTCAAGACCTATCCGCACGTGGACATGGCCGAGACGGGCGCCCGCGTCGCCGGCATCGTCGGGCGGATGCTCGACGGGGGCCTGGCCCCGTGCCGGGCCTGGGTGCACCCGCCGATGCTCGCCCACACCCTGCGCATGGACACCCGCGTGCCCGGCCCGATGCAGGCGGCCGTCGCCGCCGCCCGGGCGGCGGAGGCCCGTCCCGGCGTCCTCGCCGCCACGATCTTCGGCGGCTTCTCCCTGGCCGACCTGTCCGAGGCCGGCGTCTCCGTCACGGTCACGGCGGAGACGCAAGCTGCCGCCGACGCGGCGGCCCGCGACCTCGCGGCCGGGCTCTGGAACGCCCGGGAGGACTTCGTCTACGCGGAGGCGCCGCTGGCGGACTCCATCGCGGCGGCGCAGGCGGCGCTGGCCGGCCCCGGGGAGGGCCCGGTGCTCCTCCTCGACCACGGCGACAACTGCATGTCGGGCGGCACCTGCGACGTGATGGACGTCCTCGCCGCCGCCCTGGCGGCCGGGATGGACGGCATCCTCGCCGGCCCGATCTGCGATCCGGAGGCCGTGGCGGCCCTGCACGCCGCGGGCGTCGGCGCACCGGTGGCATGCGGCCTCGGCAACCGCGTGCCCCTGCCGGGCTTCCCGCGCCAGGCCCCCCTCCCCGTCAGCGGGACGGTGGCGGCCCTGGGCGACGGGCAATACGTCATCACCGGACCGACCTATACGGGCCAGAGCTGCCACATGGGCCGGGCGGCCGTGCTCGACACGGGTGCGGCCCGCATCCTCGTCACGGAGGAGCCGCACGAGCCCTGGGACCTCGGCGTGTTCACGGGCTCGGGCCTCGACCCGGCCGCGGCCCGGGTGCTGATCCTGAAGTCGCGGATGTATTGCCGGCCGGTCTTCGAGCCCATCGCCCGGGCGGTGGTGGAATGCGCGAGCCGGGGCGTCACCAGCTCCGATTACGGGCTGTTCCCGTTCGCCAAGCTCGCCCGTCCGATCTTCCCCCTCGACGCCGACGCGGCCTGGCCGCCCCGATGAGCCGGGTCCCGCGATGAGCCGGATCCCGCGATGACCACGCCCGAGGCGGACGGCCCGCCCGCGCCCCTGCGGCGGATCAAGCTGTCGGACCAGATCGCGGAGGATCTCTGCAACCGGATCGCCCGCGAACGCCTGGCCCCCGGCGACCGCCTGCCGAACGAGCGCGCCCTGATGCAGCATTACGGCTGCGCCAAGGGCACGATCCGCGAGGCCCTGAAGGCCCTGGAGGTCCAGGGTCTGGTGACGATGCAGTCCGGCCCCAACGGCGGCCCCGAGATCCGGCCCATCTCGGTGGACGCCGCCGCCCAGCAGCTGCGCCGCTTCCTGCACTTCCAGGAGCTCGATTTCGCCCAGGTCTACGCCCTGCGCCGCAGCCTGGAGGTGACGCTCGGCGTCAGCGTGGTCGGCCGCCTCGGCGCGGCGGAGTTCCGCCGCTTGGAGGAGAACATGGCCGCCTGCGAGGCCGCCAATGCCGGCGACCAGCGCGGGGTCGGCCGGGTGGTCGAGGTCGATTTCCACGACATCCTGTGCGACGCCAGCGACAACCCGCTCCTCGCCTTCATGTGCCGGTTCCTCAACAGCCTGCTGCGCGACCTCGTGGAGTTCCGCAGCGACAGCCTCACCGAGCACGAGGCCTTCGGCGCCCACAACCTCGCCAGCCACCGCGCTCTCGTGGCCGCCTACCGCGCCGAGGATGCCGAGGCCGTCCGGCGCGAGATGCACGACCACATGTGCTGCGCCGAGCACTTCATGCAGCGCCTCGACGCCAAGTTCCGCAAGGACCTGCTGAGCCGCCGGGGCGCGAACGGCGCGGGCCTGTGAGAGTACAGAGCTGGGACGAAGGCTCCCCGTCCGTGAGGCCCGGGCGGCCTGTCCTCACTGGGTCAGGCGCAGCGTTCCGATGCTCTTCCCGATCTGGTCGAAGGCCGCGATCAGGGCGTCCGAGGTGTTGGCGATGAAGGCCTGGCTCTGCGAACTCGCGCAGCCGTTCAGCAGGCTCAGGCCCTGGCTGTCGATCGGATCCCCCGAGGTGCTGAAGCCGATCGTGTAGAGCTGGATGCCGGCCGTCTTGGCATTGGTGCAGGCCGTCTGGGTCAGGGCGTCCAGGGCGTTGCGCGCCTGGGTCGTGCTCGTGAGATTCTGATAGCTGGGCGGCAGGCGCCCGTTCGGCGTCGAGCCGTCCGCGTTCTTGAAATACCCCATCGAGAAGAAGAACGTCTGGTTGTAGTTCGCGTACGGGTTGTCGCTCCAGCTGTTCGCCCCGTCCGTCATCAGGATGATGATCTTGTTGACGCTCGCCGAGGCGTAGGAGCCGCCGTCGCCGAAGACGCTGTTGGGCGACACCGTGCGCCATCCCCACATCAGGCCTTCGAGGATGTTGGTCGCGCCCTGCGGCTTCAGGCTCGAGACCAGGGACTTGAGGATCGTGACATCGTTGGTCAGCCGCTGCAGGGGCTGACTGGTGCAGCCGAAATTGGGGCCGTTCGGCAACGCGAGGTAGGAACTGTCGGTGGGTGCCGCCCCCTGGGGATTGACGTACTTGCACGCCCGCGACTCGGTCGCGGCGAAGCTCAGGCTGCTGTCCGCCTTGCAGGAATTCGATCCCGTCGCGTCGTTCAGGTAGCTGTTGAACGTGTAGTTCCCCGCATACGTCGTGTAGGACGTCGTCCCCTGGCCCGGCTCATCGGGGGCGAACATCGGGACGTAGAGGGAATCGGCGCTCGCCCCCGGTTGCCCATCCTGGACGTTCAGCGGGTAGGGCAGGGTTTCCAGGCAGCCGCCCCAGCCCCAGCTGGACGAGACGGTCTTGAGGGAATCGAAGATCCCGAACCGGCTGGTGAACCCGGCCGCCGTGGCGCCGCTCACGTTGGTCCAGTGATAGGAGGATTTGCCGAGCTTATCGATCCAGGTCGCATTCCGGTACGTGACCGGATTGACCGCGACGGACGCCGCGAAGGGAACGATCGAGATCCGCGTATCCGACGTGAAGGCGGGGTTGTTGTGGACGTAGTCGATGAAGTTGTTCGCCGCCTGCTGGGCGGCCTGCATCTTCGTCATGCTGCCGCCGCTCGAACTCATCGAGCCGGTGGTGTCCAGCACGAGGGCGATCTCGAACGTCTTCGGAAGCGGCGTCGCGCATTGCGCGGAGGCGATGGGGTTCAGGTCCAGCGTCTTGGTGAGCTGGCCGAACAGGGCCGGCGAGCTCATATGGGTCGCCAGGACGATCTTGCGCGGGTTCGTCGTCACGCTGATGGGGTCGACCGTCAAGCCGGCGGCTCCCATGTAGCCGGCCATCATGACCTGCGCCTGGGTCTGCATCTGCGCCGTGGTCGTCGTGCTCGGGGTCTGGCACAGGCTCAGAGCCGTCGCGTCGGTGGCCGCCTGGAGCTTGGCCTGCATCCGCGTGGCGGTCCCGTAATCCAGGGCGGCCCCCGCGAAGGCGAGCAGGGGCAGGCTCGCGAGCGCGAAGATCACCGCGACGTTCCCGCGACGATCGACGAGGAAGCGTTGGATCCATCCAGGACGACGCACGATCATCTCCTCAGCCCGTCGCATTCAGGTCACCGGGGCGGGGCATGGCGATCCCTTGGGCAGGAGCACCTCGCTGTAGGGGTTCGCCCCGTAGGGCTGGCCGCCGCGGGTCGGCCAGGGCGTGTTGACGGTCAGGGTGATCCGACCGTTGGTCCCGCCGAGCTGGTTCACCAGGGCGCTGCCCAGCATCGGCGCGTAGGGCATCGTCACCTCCGCGAGGATGTAGCGGGTGCCGGTGACCTGGAATCCCTGCGGAACGCTCAGGTCGGAGGCGGGCCCGGTGGCGCGCGCCTGGGCGTTGTCCGTGGCGGCGCTCGAACAGACGACGGGCCTCAGGGAAAAGCCCTTCAGGTCGACCCCCAGCGCGCTCACCACGATCTTGACGTTCGTGGTGTCGAAGGGGCGGAGAATGAGCTTCGCCGACCGCAGGATGTCGGCCATCGCCGCATCCGTCATCGGGTTCTGCTTGTCACCCTGCGACGTGAGATCCGCGACGGCGCGCGACAGGAGGGTCACCTTGCGCCAGTTGTCGACCCCATTCGACAATTCGATGATGCCGACCAGCAGCAGGAGCATGATCGGGAAGATCAGCGCGAACTCCACCGCCGAGACGCCGCCGGTCGCGCGCCCGAACGAACGGACACGGATCCGGATGGCTTGGACGACCCGGGCGGGTGACGCGAAGGAGCCTGGCGAACCCATCTCAGGTGTTGCAGCCGGTGGTTGACGTCGTCTGGTAGGGCTCCGTCCGGAACACGGCCGTCGACTGCATCAGCTGGGATCCATCGGCGAAGGTATTCGCGCTCAGCTTCAGGAAGGAGAAGAACACCGGAAACTTGGCCGCCGCGGAAACGATGACGATTGAGCCCGGCTGCGGACAGTTGAACTGCGTCCCGGCCGTGCGGGACCAGCCGCCCGCGCTCGAGTCGAACGGGCTCGGCACGCTGCCGTTGCCGTAGGAGGCGCTGAGCGTGACGTCGAGCTTGATCGACTGGCAGTCGAAGGCCGGCATCAGCGCTCCGGAATTGCAGAGATTGTCCCGCAGACGTCCCAGGAGAATGGCCGGGTCCCGCTGCCCGCTATTGGCCACCTGAAACGATCCGGTCAGAATCGATCGGCTCGCCTTCTGAACGGCATAGTCGAGGTTCTGCGCTGCCCAGACCTGGAACGATATCTGTATGATCGCCGCAAGCATCGTGAAAAACGGAATTGCGACCAGCCCGAATTCGACCGCCGTCGCGCCGCGACTGTCCGAGCGGAATCGATCGACCAGTCTGAAGGGACGGGAAGTCCGAAGGCCGAGGGCTTTCCTTGTCGTCTCAGGCTGGCGGACTTGCCCTGTACGATTCAAAACCATCTTTTGAGAGATTTTCTGATCGAACCGCATCGGGACAATTTTCTGTGATACGAACTCTATAGCCTAGGCGTTGCATACGGTCCGCTTTTGAAAGCTTACGCGCTACCGGCATACGGGCCAGCAATTCACAATGTATGAATCCGTTTTTCGAAATTCTGCTTTCGTGTGTCTTCGCTCTCATCCGAAGGGGGCACTGGCCCGCCGGCAGCCGATCCGCCCACGATCGTTCTGAGACTGCGCCGCACGCCGCGTCCCGGGCGTCCGGGGCGAGGCGGGCCATGGCATCGAGGCCCCCATGGCATCGCGCGGGTCTTGGAAGCGCACAGGTTTGAGAATCGCGCGGGCCTCGCGAGCGAAGCGCCGCTCAGTCCTGGGGCGCCAGCGCGTCGCGCCAGGCATCCCGCTCCCGCCGGAGCTGGCCGAGGGCCTCCCGGAGAACCGTGAAGCGCGCCTTCGCCGCCGCGATGTCGTGGCGCTCTTCGAGGGCCTCCATGACGCGCGTGGCCTGCTCCCTGACCGCCGCCTCCGCGGCGAGAATGCGGGCGTCGAACGCCCGGAGCGTCTCGATCCAGTTCTGTCCTGGCGCTGTCATCCGAGGCCCTTCTTCGTTGTGCCGGGAACGGGCTCGGCCTCGATTCGTCTTCATCACACACCGGGTGGGGGGTCCGCCCCGGACGCGCCGGTTTCGCTGGCGCGCCCGCGACGTCCCGCGCCGCGTCAACCGCGGCTCCGCTCCGGCGTTCCGGCCCTCCGCCGGGGACGTCGGGCCCGCATCGGCGCACCGGCGGCGCATCCCGGCCGAGACGCCGCGCCCGAGCCCTCGCCGAACCGCGGCCCGCAAGCCGTGTCCGCGATGGCCTCCGGCCTCCGATCCGGTGCATGTAGGGCTCGCAGCACGGCGTCCGCTCGGCGGACCGCCAACCAGGAGCGACGGGTGAATCCACAGGCTCAGTCCCCGACATCGGCCATCCGGCCCGGCCCGACCGCCGGCCGGACCGCCGAGGTGTTCGGGGTGTTCCTCAAGCTCGGCCTGACCTCCTTCGGCGGTCCGATCGCGCATCTCGGCTACTTCCGGGACGAGCTGGTGCACCGCCGGCGCTGGATCGACGAGGCGGGCTACGCCGACCTCGTCGCCCTGTGCCAGTTCCTGCCCGGACCGGCTTCCAGCCAGGCCGGCTTCTCCCTCGGGCTGCTGCGGGCCGGCGGACTCCTCGGCGGGCTCGCCGCCTGGACGGCCTTCACGCTGCCCTCCGCGCTCGTCCTCCTCGCCTTCGCCCTTGGGGCCGGCGCCCTGACGGGCCCCTGGGCGGAGGCCGTGCTGCACGGCCTCAAGCTGGTGGCCGTGGCGGTGGTGGCCCAGGCCGTCTGGGGCATGGCCCGCGCGCTCACCCCCGACCGGCCCCGCGCCGGGATCGCCGTCGCGGCGCTGATGGGGGTCGTCTTCTTGCCCGGCGCCGTCGGACAGGTGCTGGTGATCGCCTTCGGGGCCGCGGCCGGGCTGCTCCTGTGCCGGGATGCGCCCGCCGCCACCGGCGGCCGCCTCGCGGTGCCGGTCTCGCGCCGGGCCGGCGCGGTGGCGCTGATCCTGTTCGCGGGGCTGCTCGTGGGGCCGACCCTCCTGGCTCCGGCCCTGCCCGCACCGAGCGGCGGCGCGGGTCCGGCGGGCCAGGGGCTCGCCCTGTTCGATGCCTTCTACCGCGCGGGTGCCCTGGTGTTCGGCGGCGGCCACGTCGTGCTGCCGCTGCTGCAGGCGGAGGTGGTCGGCCCCGGCTGGATCGATCCGGCCCGGTTCCTCGCCGGCTACGGCGCCGCCCAGGCCGTGCCGGGACCGCTCTTCACCGTGGCCGCCTATCTCGGCGCGGCGGTCGGCCCGGTGCCGAACGGCCTGCCCGGGGCGGCCATCGCCCTGGTGGCGATCTTCCTGCCGGGCCTGCTCCTGGTCTACGGCGCCCTGCCCTACTGGGACGGCCTGCGCGCCCGCCCCCGCGCCCAGGCGGCGATGCGCGGCACCAACGCCGCCGTGGTCGGCATCCTGGGTGCCGCCCTCTACGATCCCGTCTGGGTCAGCGCGGTGGGCGATGCCCGCGACTTCGCCCTCGCGGTCCTGGCCTTCGTGCTGCTCACCGCGGGGCGGGCGCCTCCCTGGATCGTCGTCCTCCTCACCGCGGCCGGCGGGCTCGTGCTGGCCCAGCTCCGCTGACCTTCACTCCGCTGACCCTCACTCCGCTGACCCTCATGGGCGCACCGCCGGGGTCTCCACCGGCAGGGGCGCGGCCCGGTCCATGAGGTAGCGCTCCAGGGCGACGAACTCCGGTGCGCCGTAGGCGAAGGGCTCGGCCCGCATCCCCGTCATGCAGTTGCGCAGGCGCCGCTGCACCGAGCCGACCCCCTGCCATTCGAGGCGGTAGAGCGGATAGCCGGTGGGGTGGCCCTGCGGGATCAGGGCCGCGCCGAGGCGGCGCCCGTGGTTGTCGTCGTGGCAGGCGGCGCAGGACAGGCCGAGCTGGCCCATGCGCTGCGTGAACAGCGCCTTGCCGGCCGCCCGGGCAGGGCCGAGGCGGGGATCGTCCGGGACCGTGATCGGCAAGCCCGCGGACTGGGCGGCGACGTAGGTGGCGAGGCCGAGGAGCTCGCGGCTCTCGTCGGCATAGGGCTCCGCGCCCTGGTGGCGGCGCCGGCAGGCCTGGATCCGGCCCGCGAGATCGATGGGGGCCGCGGTCTCGGCATCCCAGGCCGGATAGCCGGCGGCGACGCCCCGCATCGTGGTCCCGGCCTCGCCGTGGCAGCCGGCGCAGGCGGATCGGCCCGGGGCCGGCGCCCGGCCCCAGAGTTCGGCGCCGTCCGCGAGCCAGAGCAGGGCCGGGTTGGCCATCCCGTCGCGCTGCATCGCCTGGATGTCGGGGCTCATGGTGTCGAAGCCCGAGCGCCGCTCGGCCGCGGGGATCCCCTCCGCCCACACCGGCCCCGCCGCCAGGGCTGCGAGCATCAGGAGCGCGAGCCGCCTCACGTCACCGTCAGGGTCGCGGTCTCGGTCTGCGAAAAACCGTTGTCGCCGCGCCAGGTGAAGGTGAGCGTGCCCGTCTGCGTCGCCCGCAGGGTGAAGGTCAGGTAGGGGTTGGCGGCCGTCGCCGGAAACAGCTCGGCCCGGAACACCGTCTCGCCGTCGTACAGGCAGGTGAACTCCGTGATGATGTCCCGGGGGCGGATGCGCCCGTCGGCCCCCGGCCGGAAGCCGGTCTCCATCGGGTGCGAGATCAGGGTCTTGATCGTGACGACCTCGCCGGCCTGGGCGGTCTTGGGCACGTTGATCAGGGTGCGGGCCATGGCGGCTCAGCCCTCCAGGCAGGCGGCGAGGGTGACGATGGCGTCGGCCGTGGTCGACCAGTAGCGGCCGTCGCTGGTCTCCGCGATGGCGGTGATGCGTTGCGTGTCGGCGAGGCGGATCCGGGTCGCGATCGTGGCGCGACCTCGACACGACCCTAGGTATACGGTGATGACGTTCGGCTGCGGATTCTTGTCGTTGAACACCGCGATGCGGCGGACGTGATCCTCCGGCGTCATCGGGCTGTCCACCGTCACCGTGATCGTCACCGCATTGCCGTTCTCGACCAGCGGCGGCAGGTCGAGGCGGACGCGCCCCGGGTGGATCTCGGCCTCGCCCGCGAAGCGCCGGATGGCCTCGGCCGTGCTCTCGGTGCGGATCGCGGCCCCGGCCGCCACCGGGCGCAGGGCCACGCTCGCGGCGAGGCCGGGCCCGAGGGCGAGGAGACCGCGTCGGCTCGGGCGGTGGGGGGTCTGCGGGCTCACGGCGCCGGCCTCTCCGAAGGGGTTTCGCGTAGCGTCGCCAGGAAGGCGACGACGTCCTCGATCTCTTGAGGTGCCAGCACCGGCCGGTCGCGCCAGGCCGCGCCGACCCGCCTGGTGCCTGCAAGGCTGTAATAGGAAGGCATGATGGTGTCCGGGTTCAAGACCCGACCGTCCACGAGGCGCAGGCGCAGGGCACCGGGCGCGAGCCGATCACCGACGCCCGCGAGGTCGGGACCGAGATTGCCGGGGAAGCGTTCTTCGGGAAATGGACCTGCGTGGCAGAGCAGGCAGAGCCCCTTGGTGCGGTCGACCACGAGGGCCCGGCCCCGCACGGGATCGCCGGGCACTCCGGTCAGGCTCGCGGGGATTTCGCGGTCGACGACGGCGACGGGTCGCAGGGGCTCCGCACCCGGTTCTGCCCCTGCCTCCGCCCGAGCGGCCAGGATCGTGCAGCCGATCCACACCCATCCGGGCACCCGCCTCACCCGAAGACCTGCCGGGTGATCGTTCGGTACCAGTCGGCAGCGTAGAGGGCTTCCTGCTCGCGCAGGGCCATCGGCGCGTCGACGGGGCTGATGCCGCCGGCGCCCTCCACGTCGGCGAGGACGCCACCCGCCGGGTGGTAGACGCCCGCGATCGAAATGCCGTAGCCGGGCGCCACCAGGCTGTAGCAGGTGTTGATCAGCTTCGGCGTCTCGGGCGCGCGCCCGGCCAGGAGGTCGATCACCGCATCGGCGCAGACCTTGGCCTGGGCGTTGGCCGAGAACGCGGATTTCGGCATCGCCCCGGCGATGGCCGCGTCGCCGATGACATGGATGCCGGGCACCAGCCGGGATTCGAAGGTCATGGGATCGATCGGGCACCAGCCGCTGCGATCGGCGACGCCAGCGACGGCGGCGATCCGCCCCGCCCGCTGGGGCGGGATGATGCACGCCACGTCCGCCTTGTAGTCCGAGAAGTCGGTACGGACGATCATGGCGCCCGGGTCGACGGCACTGACCTGTCCGCCCTCTGCCAGAGGGACGTATTCGAGTTGCGTCGGGTAGAGTGCCTTCCAGGCCGACTGGAACAGGCGCTGTTTCGAGAACGTGTCCTTGGCGTCGAGGAGGATCAGCTTCGCGCGGGGCTTGGTGGTCTTGAGCACATGGGCGATCAGGCTCGCCCGCTCGTACGGGCCGGGCGGGCAGCGATAGGGATTGCCCGGCACCGCCAGCACCACGGTACCGCCCTCGGGCATCGCGGCGAGTTGCCTGGCGAGGAGCAGCGTCTGCTCGCCCGCCTTCCAGGCATGGGGCATGCGCTCGGCCGCCGCCGCGTCGTAGCCAGGAATGGCGTCGAAGCGCAGATCGATCCCCGGCGAGAGCACGAGACGGTCATAGGCGAGAGCAGTCCCGTCTGAGAGCGTCACCCGTCGGGCATCCGCGTCGATGCCGATGGCAGCGGCGTGTACGAGGCGGATGCCGGCACGGGCGAGGCCCTCGTAGCCGAACCGCTGGGCCGCCATTGGCTGGAGCCCCGCGATGACTTCGTTGCTGAACGGACAGGAAACGTAGGTCGAATTCACCTCGACCAGGGTCACATCGAGGCCGCCCGAGTGGAGCGCGCGCGCGGCGGTGGCGCCACCGAAGCCGCCGCCGATCACCACGACCTTCGCTGCGGCCCGAGCCAGAGCCGGCCGCGCCCAAGCGAAGGCTGCCCCAGTGGCGAGGAGCGCGCGGCGGGTCGGGCTCATGGTCGCTCCTGGCTCGGCTCGGGACCGGGCGGACGCTGCCGCGATAGGTAGGCGGCGATCGCCCGGGATTCCTCCTCGGAGAACCCCTTGGCGATGCGGCTCATCATGCTCGCGGGGCGCACACCCGAACGATACTCAGCCAACGCCGCCGCGATCTCGGCCGCCGGACGACCGTCGATCGCCCCCATCGCGGCCCCCTCGACGTGACACCCGGCGCAGGCGGACGCCCCCGGCGGCGGGCGCTCCGTCGCCAGGGCAAGCCCGACCGGTCCAGCAAGCAACCAGGCCGAGACCACAGCCAAGCGCATCACGCCCGGCGCAGGTCCGTGTTCTTCACCGGCATCTGGCGCACGCGCTTGCCGGTGGCCGCATAGATGGCATTCAACACAGCGGGGGCCGCCACCGCGATGGTGGGCTCGCCGACCCCGCCCCAGAAGCCGCCCGACGGCATCACGATCGTCTCGACCACCGGCATTTCCTGGAGCCGCATCACCGGGTAGGTGTCGAAATTCGTCTGCTCGATGCGACCATCCTTGACGGTGCATTCCTGGTAAAGGGCTGCGGACAGGCCATAGACGAAGGAGCCCGCGATCTGGGCGTCGATCTGCTGCGGATTGAGGGCATGGCCCGGATCGGTGGCTGCGACAATGCGGTGGACCTTGACCGTCCCGTCGTCGTCGACGGAGACCTCGGCCACCGCTGCCACGTAGGAGCCGAACCCCATCATCTGGGCGAGGCCCCGGTGGACGCCAGCGGGAGGCTTCGAGCCCCAGCCGGCCTTGTCCGCCACCGCCTGCAGCACCGCCCGATGCTTGGGGTGCTTCTCCATCAGCTTCAGCCGGAAGGCCAAGGGATCCTGTCCGGCCGCGTGAGCAAGCTCGTCCATGAAGCATTCGAGATAGATGGCATTCGGGTTCATGTTCACGCCGCGCCAGAAGCCCGGCGGGATGTGCGGGTTGCGCATGGCGTGGTCGACCAGGATGTTCGGGATCGCGTAGCCGATCGCGGCCTCCGCGCCCCCGGCATTGAGCCCCTGGAACACCACCGGATCCTTGCCGTCCACCATCCGGTTTGGCGCCACCGAGACCAGGATCGACTGCCCCGAGATGCGCATGTGCAGCCCGGTGACATTGCCGGCTTCGTCCAGCCCGGCGCGCATCCGACACTGGGTGATCGGGTGGTAGCGCCCGTGGGTCATGTCCTCCTCGCGGGTCCAGATCAGCTTGATCGGGGTCCCGGGCATCTCCTTCGCGATGAGGACGGCCTGACGCAGCCAGTCGTGGGTCGCACCACGCCGGCCGAAGCCGCCGCCGAGCAGGAGCTTGTAGACGTCGCACTGTTTCGCCGAGAGGCCGGCGGCCTCGGCCACGGCAGCGAGCGCCGCCTCTCCGTTCTGGGTCGGTGCCCAGGCCTCGCAGCGCTCCGGGGTCCAGCGCACCGTAGCGTTCATCGGCTCCATGGTGGCGTGATTCTGGAACGGCACGCCGTAGGTCGCCTCCACGACCCGGGCCGCGCCCTTCAGGGCGGCCGCGACGTCGCCGCCCTTGTTGCCCACATAGGCGTCCTCGGCCTCGAGGCCCTCGCGCAGGGTTGCCGCGATGGTCTCGCTGGAAACCAGCCCGTTCGGCCCCTCATCCCAGATGATCGGCAGGGCCTCCACAGCGGTCTTGGCACGCCAGAACGTGTCGGCGATGACTGCCACGCCAGAATCGCCCACCGCGACGACCTTCTTGACCCCGGGCATGCCTTCGACGGCCTTGGCGTCGAAACTCTTCACGGTACCGCCGAAGACGGGGCAGTCGCGGATCGCCGCGTTCAGCAGGCCGGGCATGTTGAGGTCGATGCCGTAGACCTGGCTGCCGTCGGTCTTCTCGACGGTATCCAGGCGCTTCACCGGCTTGCCGGCGATGGTCCAGTCCTGAGGATCCTTGAGGATGATGTCCTTGGGAGGCGTCACCTTGGCCGCCGCCATGGCCACCGCACCGAAGGTGGTGGTGTGGCCGGAGCCGGCATGGCTGATCACGCCCTTCTCGACCCGGCACTCCGAGGGAGCGACGCCCCAACCCTGGGCCGCCGCTTCGACCAGCATGATGCGGGCGGCGGCTCCCCCTTTGCGGACGTAGTCCTGGGACTCGCGAATGCCGCGGCTGCCACCAGTGCCGAAATCACCCCAGACCCGGCCGCGGGCGACGTTCTGGCCCGGCGTAGGATACTCGGTGACGACCTTGCTCCAGTCGCAGCCGAGTTCCTCGGCGACGAGCTGGGCGAGGCCCGTGAGAGTGCCCTGGCCCATCTCGGATCGAGCGATGCGGATCACCACGGTCTCGTCCGGCTTGATCACCACCCAGGCATTGACCTCGGGCGCCAGAGTCGGCGGAGCCCCCTGCGCGGTGGCTCCGGGGAAGGGCACATGGAATCCGAGGCTGAGGCCTCCGGCGGCGGCAACCGCGCCGGCCACGAAGGCACGTCGGGAAGGCTTGTTCGCGAGGGCGTTCATGGCTCTCTCCTCAACCGGCCTGGCCGCCATCGGCGGCGAGCTTGATGCCGGCCAAGACGCGGTTGTAGGTGCCGCAGCGGCAGATGTTTGTGATCTCGGATCGGATCTGCGCCTCGCTCGGGTGCGGGTTCTGCGCCAGCAGCGCCGCCGACGCCATGATCATTCCGGACTGACAGAAGCCGCATTGCGGCACGTCGAGTTCGGCCCATGCCTTCTGCACCGGGTGCGAGCGATCCTTGGACAGGCCCTCGATCGTCACGATTTTCTGGTCAGGCGTGACGCTGGAGACCGGCATCGAACAGGAGCGCACCGCCGTGCCGTCGATATGCACCGTGCAGGCGCCGCACTGCGCAATGCCGCAGCCGTACTTGGTGCCGGTCAAGCCGGCCTGCTCGCGGATGACCCATAGAAGCGGCGTATCGGGCTCAGCCTCGACCTCTCGGATGGCGCCGTTCACATTCAAACGGATCATGCGTTTCCTGCCGTGTTGCCCAGTCGTGAGTCGTGCTCCGCCAGATGTCCGCGGCGGCGGCTCCGTCTTTGGAATAGTTGTACGGTGGCGTGGTCGACCAAGTCCACAGGGATTTCTCACGACAAACCGCAAGCGGGTCGCCTCTTGGCGCGGGATCGCTCGAACTCACCCTGGACAGACTATGTGGCAATTTTTCTATATTTTCTCGATACTGTGATAGTATTCATCATCATTGAACGTCGACCCGACAGAAATTAGAGAATTTACATTGGACTTCGCCATCAATGAGCGCTGAATTTTGGGAAAAGTCCGGTCCTCCCAAAGGAACTTCGAAGCGCTTGAATCCTGCCCATCAGACCGAGATGCTGAATATCTGGCTGAAGGCGCCTGGGTTGGCTCGGAATTTCAGGATTCATTCTGCGGACATTAACCCGGCGCGACGCAATCATGGATGATTCCGGTGAGTGAGGAGACAGATTCTCCATCTTCCGATCGAAGGGCTTCTTCCGAAGTTCAGCGCTCCGATAGGGGCGGGACGGCTCGAGCCTCCACACCAGCCCCTAAGCCCCACCTTTGGGACCCGGAAGGGCCACGCACATCTGAGGGGACTCGGTGGGTCAGATTCCTGCGCCGCGCTCTGGGTCTGGCCCCGGCGGAATGAGCCGTTGATATTCGTCCTCGGGCAGTCCGTAGCTGCTGGCGGCGAGCGCCTCGAGTGCCTTGCGATCCCGAACCGTGATCCGACCGCGCCGGGCCGTGATCAGTCGCCGTGCCTCGAGCGCCTGCACACTGAGGGTCGCGCCGGAACGTTGGGATCCCAGGGTCTGGGCCAGAAACGCGTGAGTGACGGGCATCTCATCCCCGCCCACCCGGTCATGCGACATGAGAATCCAACGGGCCAGCCGGATTTGAAGGGGCAGCGTCGCATGCCCATAGGCGGTTTGGCCGATCTGGATAAGATGGGTCTGAACGAAGCGGAGCAGGCACGTGCGGAGCGAGAACGACGCCTCCACTGCGGCCCCGAGACGGGCGGTGTCGACCGCCAGCATTTCCCCCGGGACCTGGACGAAGGTGCGGTGTGGGGTGCGGTCGCTTCCCAGCAGGACCGGCGTGGCGCCGATCAGCCCCTCGGGTCCGATGACGCCGACTTCGATCCGGCTCCGATCCGTACCAGCGACGACCGAGGCATAGCCAGTTTCGGGAAAATACGCCCGCAGCACCGGTTCGTTCGGGACGATGAGGGTCTGGTCCAGGTGCGTCCGAACCCGGACGAGATCGGGCTGGAGGCGAGCGAAATCACCGGGTTTCATTGCCGCCAGGAGATGGTTGCGTACCAAGTCCTGTCGGAGGTTTTCCATGCTCCGGCCCCGTTCTCCGATAAGATCGGGGATCACTTCCATTGGCCAGAAACCAATTCACATCCGCGTGATAATTTTAGACTGCCCCGTAGAGGCGACTCTGTCACTGCCATTTGTTAATGCGTACGTTTCCGCATTGTTAATGCAGGCCCATTCGGGAACTCACCTCCTTGCAGGGAGCGGGGGTCGATACAGGCGGGCAGACTCAGCCAAGGCGCGCACCTCCCCGTCCTGCTTCCATGTTAAGAGGTAAGGATTACGCGGACCGGCCGATTCACGGAGTTCCGATGCGTCATTTCTGCCCACGCCAAACCTGCCCGAGAAAGGCACTTTCGCAATGAGCCTTGCCGCCGGCACCGATCTTAGCCTGCTCATTCGAAAACTGGAGACGATCATTACCGTCTCGGACGTCGAGCGTCAGGCGATCGAACGCCTGCCGGTCACGCGCCGTCAATTGAGCGCTCATCAGGACATCGTGCGCGACGGCGACCATCCCAAGCAGTGCTGCCTCCTGCTCGAAGGGTGGGCCTTCCGCTACAAGCTCCTCGACGAGGGCAAGCGCCAGATCCTGTCGGTTCACATCCCGGGTGACATCCCGGATCTGCAGAGCCTGCACCTGCCGGTGATGGACCATAGCCTCAGCACCCTGACGGCCTGCACCCTGGCCTTCATCCCGCACGAGGCGATGCTCGACCTCACCCGCAATCATCCCGGCATCACGGCCGCCCTTTGGCGGGATACCCTCGTGGATGCGGCGATCTTCCGGGAGTGGATGACCAATATCGGACGGCGCTCGACGCTCGGCCGGATCACCCACCTGTTCTGCGAGATCTACCTGAAGCTGCACGCCATGGGACTGGCGCGGGACTTCGCCTGCGAGATGCCCCTCACCCAGGGTGACATCGCCGACGCGATCGGCGTCTCGAACGTTCACGTCAACCGTGTGCTGCAGGAGCTGCGCGGTCAGGGGCTGCTGACCCTCCAGGGGCAGCGCCTCGTCATCCACGACTGGGATGCGCTCACGAACCGTGCGGAATTCGATCCCGCCTACTTGCATCAGAAGAGGCCACCCGGCCCATGACTCTGAGCCTCCAGCCCGTCCGGATCCGGACAGAGAGCAGCGATGAGGAAGGCCAGCTGGTCATGGCCGAGGGCCTCCTCGTGGCGATCCTGATCCAACTCTCGGCAGACCATGGCGCGGAGGCCGGACACTGGTTCCTCGAGGTGGGTTTCGGCAACCTTGGTTATCCGAGGCCTGCGCCTTTCCTCGATCTGACGGACGCGCTGGCTTGGATCACCACGCAGGCGGGACAGCGGTCCAGCTAGCGCGACGGCGTCGGATTCGCCAACCGGACCCGCGGGCGGGCTGTTCCGGGCGCGGGTCTCAGGTCAGCCAGAGCCGATGGCCGTCGGGGTCGCGGAGCCGGCGGGGCGCGCCCTCGGCACCGGCGAAGACCAGCACGGTGGCGGCGATGTCGTGGTCACCGCAGACGTACCCGCCCCGGGGAAATTCGCCTGCATAGGCAAGGAGTTCGACGTGCGGCGTCGGGGCTCCCGGCGGGCTCAAGCCCGTCACGGTGACGTGCGGGTCGGGCACGCCATCGAGGCGGGCCTGCGCCGGGCCGACATTGGTGGAGCGCGACGCCACCGAGAAGCCGAGACCCGCGTAGAAGGCGAGGCTGGCCGCGGTCTCGGCCACCGACAGCGCCGAGTGGTCGATGCCGAGGCAGGGATCCGACCCCGCCCGGCGCCAGGCCTCGGGTATACCGTCGGGAGGAAACGCAAGGAATTCAAGGGGATGCCCCTCGGGGTCGCGGAACTTGAAGGCGGTCACCCCGCCCGAGGCCGCGGGCAGGCGCTCCGGCCCGGCCGTGGAAATCGGGTGCCAGCCCGGGCAGGCGACGAGGCGTGCATAGGCGGCGGCCATGTCCGAGACCACGAGGGCGATGTGCTGGAACAGGGGGCTCCAGCCCGGCACAGCGTCGGGATAGGGCCGGCCCGCCCGGGCGAATCCCACGAGGTCGACGGCCTGCGCGCCGAGCCGGAGGGACACGCGCGTTTCACCCGAAGTGGTTCGCTGGTCGACCAGAGGTCGTGTCGAGGTCACGCGGGAAAACCCGAGTGCCGTGGTGAAGAACACGGCCAGGGCCTCGGGATCGGCACTGACCAGGCGGATGCGGCTGAGGCGGAGCGGATCGGCGCTCACGGCGTCTGCGCGCCGCGCCGGTTGAGGAAGATCGCGTAGAGGGTGTGCGAGCCGCCGATGAACAGGCGGTTCTTCATCCGGCCGCCGAAGGTGAGGTTCGAGACCCGGTGGGGCACGAAGATCTTGCCCATGAGGTGGCCGGCCGGGTCGATGCAGTGGACGCCGTCGGCGGCGCTGCTCCAGACGTTGCCGTCCTCGTCGACCCGCATCCCGTCGCAGTAGCCCGGCGAGATGGTGTGGAAGTCCCTGCCGCCCGAGAGGGCGAAGTCCGGCCCGACGTCGAAGACGCGGATGACCTGGCGCGGGTTCGGCCGGCTCTGGTCGCCGGTCTCGGCCACGTAGAGCCGGCGCTCGTCGGGGGAGAAGGCGAGCCCGTTCGGGCCGTCGAAATCGGTGGCCATGGCGCGGACCTCGCCCGAGCCCGGATCCAGGCGGTAGAGCGCCGGCGGCTGCTCGGAGGTCTGGCGGCCGCCCTCGTAGTCGTTGGCGATGCCGTAGACCGGGTCGGTGAACCAGATCCCGCCGTCGGAGGCCACCACGACGTCGTTGGGGGCGTTGAGGCGGCGCCCGGCATGGTGGGTGACCAGGGTGGTGACGGCGCCGTCGTACTCGGTCCGGGTCAGGCAGCGGTTCCGGTGCGAGCAGGCGATCAGGCGGCCCTGGCGGTCGCGGGTCTGGCCGTTGGCGAAGTGCGAGGGCGACCGGTAGACCGACAGGCCCTCGGCCTCGCTCCAGCGCATGGTGCGGTCGCGGGGCAGGTCCTGGAACAGCAGGCAGTCGCCATCCCCGAACCAGACCGGCCCCTCGATCCAGCGGAAGCCCGTGGCGAGCTCCTCGAGTTCGGCATTGCCGAGCATGTACCCGGCAAAGCGCGGATCGACGACCTCGAAGCCCGGGTTTTGGAGCCTGGACGCCGTGGGGCTACCGGAACCGGCCACGGGGCTACCGGAACCGGCACGGGGTGGCGACGGTCGGCGGGCGATCGAACTGCACCACCATCAGCACGGCGGGCTCAGGCCCGACGGTGCCGGAGAGATGCCCCTGGCGCCCGTCGACGGCCTTGGTGTTCTGGTCCTCCCCGAAGGAGATCTCGCCGGGTCCCATCTCGACCCGGGTGCCGTCCATGGATTCGACGAACCAGCGGCCGGAGAGCGGGATGATCCATTGCGGCTTCGGGTTCTCGTGCCAGGCGCCGGTCCAGCCCACCGGCTGCACCGTGACCATCACGGTGGCGCCGTCATGGGTCTTGCTGCCCTGCCATTGCGGGTCGGCGGGCGGCTGCATCGACTTCATGTCGAAATCGGTCAGCGCGCAGCGGGTCTGGTGGCTGACGCCCTCCGCGTCGGTCCAGAGGTGCCAGTACGGCACGCGGGGCTTCTCGGGGGCGGTCGCGTCGCTCATGGACTTCCTCCAGGATCTCTCAGGGAATCGCCCGGGCGGGCTCGGAGACGGGGGTGGTGCGGTAGGGCTGCGACGAGGCCAGCGGATCGGCGAGGAAGAGCCGCACGGTGTCCGCCCCGGTGCCGAAGGTGATGAGCAGAAACCCGCCGGCCAGGGCGAAGTTCTTCAGGAAATCCCAGAACAGGCCCCGGCCCTTGCTGTCGCTGCCGGCCCAGAAATCGCCCGGGCGCCAGAACTGTTTCCACAGGAGGGCGGTGACGCCGCAATAGCCGGCGAGCACGAAGGCCGCGGCCCGGTCGGCGATGCCGGTGAGGATGCCCGCCGACATCACCACCTCGACGAACAGCCCGGCGAGGATGAGCGCGCGGGCGAGGCCGGTGCTGGAGACCCGCTCGCGGGCCTGGCCCACCGCGCCCCGGAAGTTCAGGACCTTGTCCAGGGCGCTGAAGGGCAGGAACAGCAGCACCAGGAGGAGCCGGACCGCGAAGGCGACGACGAGGCTGAGGGTGAGCAAGGAGCGGTCCAGACCTGTGACGGGGGCGCGCGCGAACCCCGGGCGATGCCGGGATGGCCCCGGCGACGGCGACGACGCCCCGGGGCGGACGCCGGCTCCGAGCGCCGGCGTCCCCAAGCGAACGTGATGCCATCGGCGGTTGAACGCGGCACCCGCGCCCCGGTTCAAACGTTCGAAGCGTCGGATGCCTCACGTCGGCGCGACCCCGCCGGCGGGCCGGCACGGCGCTGGCATCGATGGCCCGATCCGCCCGAGGCTCAGCCCCGCGAAGGACCCCATGAGCGGAAGGCCTCCCCATGAGCGAAGGACACCCATGAGCGACGAGCATTACGACGTGGTCATCGTGGGCTCGGGCCCCGGCGGCGGCACCATGGCCTGGCGCCTCGCCCAGACCGGCAAGCGCGTGCTGCTGCTGGAGCGCGGCGGCTACCTGCCGCGCGAGCGCGAGAACTGGGACAGCCAGGCCGTGTTCGTGGATGCGCGCTACCAGGCGCCCGAGACCTGGTACGGCGCCGACGGGCGCAGCTTCCACCCCGGCCTGCACTACTACGTGGGCGGCAACAGCAAGGTCTACGGCTCGGTGCTGCTGCGCCTGCGAAGCCAGGACTTCGACGTGGTGCACCACCCCGACGGCGACGCGCCCGAATGGCCGGTGAAGTACGATACCTTCGCGCCCTACTACCAAGCCGCGGAGGAGCTCTTCCACGTGCACGGCCTGCGCGGCGAGGACCCCACCGAGCCCCCGGCGGCCAAGCCCTACGCCTACCCGCCGGTCTCCCACGAGCCGCGCATCCAGGAGCTCTTCGACGGGCTGAAGCGCGAGGGCCACCGGCCCTTCCACCTGCCGGTGGGCGTGCTGCTCGACGAGCGCGACGGCCAGGCCCTGCCGCACTCGGCCTGCATCCGCTGCGACGCCTTCGACGGCTATCCCTGCCTGACCAACGGCAAGGCCGATGCGCAGATCATCTGCGTCGACCCGGCGCTCGCCCAGTACCCGAACCTGACCCTCTGGACCGGCGCCTACGTGGAGCGCCTCCTCACCGGCCCGAGCGGGCGTGCGATCACCGGGGTCGGGCTCGTGCGCGCGGGGCAGCGCCGCACGGTGACGGGCGACGTCGTGGTGGTCGCCTGCGGCGCCCTCTCCTCGGCGCTGCTGATGCTGCGCTCGGCCAACGACGCGCACCCGCAGGGGCTCGCCAACGCCTCCGGCCAGGTCGGGCGCAACTACATGCGCCACAACAACGCCACCGTGCTGGCGGTCTCGCGCACCCCGAACCCGACGAAGTTCCAGAAGACCCTCGGGCTGAACGACTTCTACTTCGGCTCGGACGACTGGGACTTCCCGCTGGGCCACATCCAGATGGTCGGCAAGTCCGACGGCACGCAGATCCACGGCGAGGGCCTGCCGGGCTTCCTGCAATGGTTTCCCGAGAAGCCCTTCGACTGGATCGCGAAGCATTCCCTCGACTTCTGGCTGACCTCGGAAGACCTGCCCCGGCCGGAGAACCGGATCTTCTACGAAGGCGGACGGGTCCGCCTCGACCTCACCGAGAGCAACATGGAGGGGCATCTCCGCCTCAAGGCGAAGCTGCGCGACCTCTGCGGCAAGCTCGACGTGCACCCGCACCTGTTCGACCGCTCGCTCTACCTCGGCAAGGACACGCCCATCGGCGGCACCGCGCACCAGGCCGGGACGCTGCGCTTCGGCGCGGACCCGGCGACCTCCGTGCTCGACCTCGACTGCCGGGCCCACGGCCTCGACAACCTCTACGTCACCGATGCGAGCTTCTTCCCCTCGATCGGGGCCGTGAACCCGACCCTGACGATCATCGCCAACGCCCTGCGGGTGGGCGACACCATCGCGGCCCGGCTGTGACCAGCCTCGCCGCGCGCCTGCTGGCCCTGGCGATCCGCCTCACCGGGCGACGGCGCGACCTCGCCGAGGCGGACCGCGACCCCGAGGCGGCGGTGGCCCGGCGCCCGCGCCCGGCCCGGCCGACGCCGGCCATGCGCCGGACCCTGGCGGTGACCTGGGAGACCCGCGACGGCTTCGAGGTCTACACCCTCGCGCCGCGCAGGGGGGCACCGGCGCCGCGCACGGGGGCGCGGGCGCCGCGCACGGGGGGCCCCAGCCCGGGAGCCCGCGCGGGCCGGGTGATCTACCTGCACGGGGGCGCCTATACGAGCCCGATCACCCGCATCCACTGGCGCTTCATCGCCCGGCTGGTCTCGGCCACGGGCCTCACCGTCACGGTGCCGCTCTACCCGCTGACGCCGGAGCATGCCTGCGCGCAGGCGAGCGCCTTCGTGATGGCGGTCTACCGGGCCTGCGCCGAGGCCGACCCCGAGGCGCCGATCGTCCTGATGGGCGATTCCGCCGGGGGCGGCCTCGCCCTGTCCCTGGCGATGCAGGTCCGTGAGGCCGGCCCCGCCGGTCTCCTCGGCCCCGCCGGCCTCGTGCTGATCGCGCCCTGGCTCGACGTCACCACCTCGGACCCGTCCCAGGCCCGGATCGAACCCCGGGACGTGATGCTGATGCGCCCGGGCGTGCGGACCCTCGGGCGCTGGTACGCGGGCGCCTGGGACCCCACGGACGAGCGGGTCAGCCCCCTCTTCGGCACCCTGCGGGGCCTGCCGCCGATCGCACTCGTCTGCGGCACCCACGACATCCTGGTGGCCGATGCCCGCCGCCTCGCCGCCCGCGCCCGGGCGGAGGAGGTCCCCCTCGCCTATCACGAGGAGCCCGGCCTGATGCACGTCTACCCCCTCCTCGGCCTGCCGGAATCCCGCCGGGCCGAGGCGCGGATCTGGGAATTTCTGGCGGCGCGGATGGGGCGGGGGTGAAGGCCCGGGAGCGCGGCGCGCTCCGGACCCAGCGCCGCCAGCCTCCGTGCGGCCCGGAGGCGCTGCGGGGCGTCGCTTCGGAGAGGAGCCGGGCCCGGGCCTGTCCGTCCGGGAAGGGGGCTTTCGGCCCGTCCGTTTCCGTCCGGGGCGTGCCGCTGACGCTGAGGCCTCGACGAGGGTCGGCGGGGCTTGGCGGGGCTTGGCGCTGCGCCGAGACACGGGGTTCCGGGACGTCGCGGCGGCGCATGCCGGTGGATCTGCAGCATTGACCCGGGATAGGCGCCGCGTCGTCACCCGACTGAACCCGATCTCAATTTATTAACGACGCTTTCGCCGGCGCCGAACTTGCCAAGAGCCGCGATGAATACCGGCATTACACGACGTTAAGAGTCTCGCGTCTATGCAAAGCGGAAACGAGAACGTCAATACGGGTTAGGCATATGAAGGGCTTGGTCTTCACGGAGTTGTTCCGCCATGTCGAGGCCCTGCATGGCGCCAACATGGTGGATGACATCATCGAGGCCGCCCAGCTGCCGCATGATGGCGGCTATACCAGCATCGGAAGCTATCCCTTCCAGGAGGCGGTGGCGCTGCTGGTGGCGCTGACGCGCGCCACGGGCAAATCGCTGCCAGACACCCTCGACGCCTTCGGCACCCACTGCTTCGAGCGCTGGGTCAACTACGCTCCGCACTTCTTCACGCAGCAGCGCGGGCTGTTCGACATCCTCGAGGGCATCGACGACTTCCACGAAACGGAGGTGCGGAAGCTCTATCCAGACGCTGAGCTTCCCTCTTTCCTGTCGGAGCAGCGGACCGAACGTCAGCTCACCCTGGGCTATTACAGCTGCAAGCCGCTGTCGGCGCTCGCCGTCGGCGTGATCAAGGGCGCGGCCGCTCACGTCCAGCAGCCGGTCCACATGGCGTGCGAGCCCGCAACCAACGCCCGCGGCGCCTACACGCGCATCACGATCACCCTCCTGGACTCCTGACATGTCCCTCGCCACCGACGCGCCGACAGCGGTCCTGCTCGACCAAGTCCGACGCCTGGAACGACGCCTCGCGCGTCAGACGAGTGCCCGGGAGCAGGCGGAGACCCTGCTGGAGAGCAAGAGCCTGGCGCTTCATGAGCTGAACCGCTCCCTGGCGCAGCTGAACGCGAACCTGGAGCAGCGCGTCACCGAGCGGACCCGCGAACTCGACGACGAGCGCCGGCACGCCCTGTTCCTCGCCGAGCGCGATCTGCTCACCGGACTTCCGAACCGGCTGATGTTCGGCAAGCATCTCCGACAGGTCCTGGAGCGGAGCCGTCGGCCCGGCGCCGTCGCGCTGCTGTACCTCGATCTGGACGGCTTCAAAGCCGTGAACGACAGCTTCGGTCATGCCTGCGGCGACGCGTTGCTCAAGGGCGTCGGAAAAAGGCTCTCGGCCGCCGCCGGCGCGTCGATCTTCGCGGCGCGGCTCAGCGGCGATGAGTTTGCCGTCGTCGCCTGCGGCGGCGAACGACCGGAACACGCCGCGGCTCTCGCGGAGCAGCTGATCGCCACCCTGCAGCACCCCTTCGAGCTGGAGGGCCGGACCGTTCACGTGGGCGCCAGCATCGGCATCGCGCTGACGACCGATGCCGAAGAAAGCGCGGAGACGCTGCTGCACAACGCCGACATCGCGCTCTACCGCGCCAAAGTCCGCCAGCGTGGAACCTGGGAGCTGTTCAGCCCGGAGATGGATGGCGAGCGCCTCGCGCGCCTGGCCTTGGAGCGCGATCTTCGCGCGGGGCTCGCCAAGCAGCAATTCGAGGTCTTCTATCAGCCCCTCCTCGAGGCGGGTGCGGGCGGCCTGGTGGGCTTCGAGGCGCTCCTGCGCTGGAAACATCCCGTGCGGGGGATGGTGCCACCGGCCGCCTTCATCCCGATCGCCGAGGAAATCGGCCTCATCCACGAGATCGGCGCCTGGGTGTTGAAGCAGGCGTGTACGGATGCCATGGGCTGGGCGCCGGAGCTCAGGGTGGCGGTGAATCTCTCGCCGGTCCAGTTCACCCGAAGCACCCTTCTCGACCATGTCTGGAGCGCCCTCGATGCCTCCGGTCTCGCCGCCCAGCGGCTGGAGCTCGAAATCACCGAGTCCGTGCTGATGCAGGACGGTGAGGCCACGCTCGACACCCTGCACACGATGCGCGCCCGTGGCATCCGGATCTCGATGGACGACTTCGGGACGGGGTACTCGTCCCTGAGCTACCTTCGCCTGTTTCCCTTCGACAAGATCAAGATCGATCGCTCCTTCGTCCAGGGCATGGCGAAGGACGAAGGCAGTATCGAGATCATCCGCGCGGTCATCGGTCTGGGTCGAGCGCTCAACATCAAAGTCCTCGCGGAGGGTGTCGAGACGAACGAGCAGAGGGAGATGCTGCGCGTCGAGGGCTGCGACGAGCTGCAGGGCTACCTTTTCAGCAAGCCTCGCCCCCTCGCCGAGATGGACAGTCTGCTGGCCACCGTCCTGCAATCCGGGGCGATCGCGGAGCCGGCACC
Organism: Methylobacterium sp. V23; assembly: GCF_002917135.1. Lineage (NCBI taxonomy): Bacteria > Pseudomonadati > Pseudomonadota > Alphaproteobacteria > Hyphomicrobiales > Methylobacteriaceae > Methylobacterium > Methylobacterium sp. V23. The sequence goes on along the minus strand of NZ_PDHT01000001.1, from coordinate 166,920 downwards.
GGAGGCCTTGCGGGGAGCGGCGTAACGCCGTGCGATCGCCCGCCCGGTCTCCCGGGCGGTACGCCCCGCCCCGCCCGCGCGGCCCTTCGGCAACGGAGCGTCAACGCCTCTCGGGCTTCAATGGCGGGATGGCCTCCTCCGCACCCGACCCGTCCCCCCTGCCAACCGACGCCCTGGCGTTTCCGGGGGATGCGGGCCTGCTCGCCGAGGCCCGGGCCTGGCAGGACGAGCTCGCCCGCGAGCGCCGCCTCTCGCCCAACACCGTCGAGGCCTATGCACGGGACCTGCGCCAGTTCCTGGCCCATCGCGCCGGGCGGCACGGCCGCCCCGGCATCGCCCAGCTCGTCGCCCTCAAGCCCCGGGACGTGCGCGCCTTCATGGCCGCGCGCCGGGCGGACGGGGTCGGCGGACGCTCGCTGATGCGGGCGCTGGCGGGCCTGCGCTCCTTCGCCCGCCACCTCGAGCGCCAGGGCCACGGCACCGTGGCGGCTCTGGGCGCCGTGCGCTCGCCCAAGGTGGAGCGGCGCCTGCCGCGCCCGATCCCCATCGACGCCGCCCGGGCGATGACCGGGCCGGAGCTGCGGGCCGGCGAGACCCGCGAGCCCTGGATCCTGGCCCGCGACGCGGCCGTGCTGGCCCTGCTCTACGGCTCGGGCCTGCGCATCTCGGAAGCCCTCGGGCTGACCGCGCGGGACGCGCCGGTGCCGGGGGTCGACGCCGTCACGGTGCTGGGCAAGGGCGGCAAGATGCGGATGGTGCCGGTGCTGCCGGTGGTCGCCGCGGCGGTGGCGGCCTATGTCGCGGCCTGCCCCTACGCCCTGGCGCCGGACGGCCCGCTCTTCGTCGGCGCCAAGGGCGGCCCGCTCTCGCCGCGGGTCATCCAGTACGCCGTGGCGGCGATGCGCGGCGGGCTCGGCCTGCCCCCGAGCGCGACGCCGCACGCCCTGCGCCACTCCTTCGCCACCCACCTCCTGGCGCGCCAGGGCGAGCTGCGGGCGATCCAGGAGCTGCTCGGCCACGCCTCGCTCGCCACGACGCAGCTCTACACCAAGATCGACGCCGCCCGCCTGATGGAGGCCTTCGACGCCGCCCATCCGCGCGCCGGTGCCGGCCGGGCCGCGGCCCTGCGCGCGAAAAGCCGTGCGCCCGGCCCCGCGCCCGCGCTAGAACCGGGGGCATGATCCGGCTCCCCCTCCCCGCGTCCCCGACATGACCCAGGATCTGCTGACGGCCCTGCGCCGGGGCGACTGCGCCGGGGCCCGGGCCCTGCGCTTCCCCCCCGGCCTCGCCGAATTCCCGCCCGAGATCTTCGGGCTCGCCGACACCCTCGAGCTGCTGGATCTCAGCGGCAGCCACCTCGCGGCGCTGCCAGCAGAGTTCGGCCGCCTGCGGCACCTGCGCGTGCTGTTCTGCTCGGGCAGCCGCTTCACCCGCCTGCCGCCGGTCCTGGGGGAATGCCCGGCCCTGAGCCAGGTCGGCTTTCGCGGCACCGGGCTGGTGGAGGTGCCGGGCGAAGCCCTGCCCCCCGCCCTGCGCTGGCTCACCCTCACGGACAACCGGATCGCCACCCTGCCGGACGCCCTCGGGCAGCGCCCGCGGCTGCAGAAGCTCATGCTCTCGGGCAATGCCCTGACGGCGCTGCCCGAGAGCCTGGCGGGAGCGCCGAACCTCGAACTGGTGCGCCTGGCCGCCAACCGCCTGGAGGCGCTGCCGTCCTGGCTGACCGCCCTGCCGGCCCTGGCCTGGACCTCCTTCGCGGGCAATCCCGTCGACGACGCGCCCGGGTGCCGCGACGTGCCGGGCGTGCCCTGGCACGCGCTCGAACCCGGCGACCTCCTCGGCGAGGGCGCCTCGGGCCGCGTCTACCGGGCGCTCTGGCGCCGCGACGGAGCCCCGGCCGAGGCCGTCGCGCTGAAGCTGTTCAAGGGCACCATGACCAGCGACGGCCTGCCCGAGCGCGAGATGGCGGCCTGCCTCGCGGCCGGCGCGCACCCGCACCTCACCGGCGCCCTGGGGCGCATCGTCGATCACCCGGCGGGGGCGGAGGGGCTGCTGATGCGGCTGTTGCCGGCGGCGTGGCGGGTGCTCGCCGGGCCCCCGAGCCTGGAGAGCTGCAGCCGCGACGTCTACGCGCCCGGCCTCGCCCTGACGCCGGCGGTGGCCCTGCGCATCGCCCGGGGCGCAGCGGAGGCCTGCGCCCATCTCCACGCCCGCCGGATCCTGCACGGCGACCTCTACGGCCACAACATCCTGTGGGACGGCACGGACGGCGCCGCCGTGGTCAGCGATTTCGGCGCCGCCTCGACCCTGCCCGAGGGCCCCGCCGGCGCGGCCCTGCGCCGGATCGAAGTGCGGGCCTGGGGACTGCTCCTGGGCGAACTCCTCACCCTTGCGGGCCTCGAATCCGGCCCCTGGCGCGACCTGGAGCGGGCCTGCACGGGGCCCGATCTCGGCGCGCGCCCGGCGTTCTCCGATCTTCTCGCCCTTCTCCCGACCGAGACCGCGGGCGCCGGCCGCGACGACTGATGTGCGGAAGGCACAGGCCCGGCCGGGCGTCGGCGTCGAGGGGCCGAAACCGCGCCCCGGCACGGTGCGGCCCCGATTTGGTCACGGTGCCCCGCCAGGGACCGCAGCCGGATTCAAGGGGTTACGGGGACCATGAAGGCATTGACCTCCGCACTGCTGCTCATCGGCGCCCTCGCGGCGCCGCAGGCCGCGATGGCCGCGAGCAAGACCACGGTGGGCGTGGGCACCGGCGCGGTGGCGGGCGCCCTGGTCGGCGGACCGGTGGGTGCGGTCGTGGGCGGCATCGTCGGCGGTTATATCGGCGCCACCTCCGAGAGCCCCCGCCCGCGCCGCCGCCGGGTGCGCGCCGCTCGGCGGGCCGCGGTCGCCCCGCGCAAGCTGCGGGTGGCCGAGGAGCGCGCCGCGCCGGTGCGCCCCGCTGCCCCGGCCGCCACCGGCAGCCTGACCCCGGTCCTCACCGCGCCCGCCGCGACCACCTGGCAGAACCCGCGCTAGCCGGGTCCGCAGCGGCGGGCCCTGCGCGGCCGGTCGGTCGCGGGGCGATTCACGCACGGGCACGGCGGCCGCCGCGCCCCGACCTCACGCCCCCGACCTCACACCTCTGACTCAGGCCCCACATAGGCGGCCAGCTCCTCCGGCGTGCCGTGGGGAAAGGCCCGCTTCAGGTGATCGAGGAAGGCCGCGACCCGCGCGCTGAGCAGCCGGCGCGAGGGATAGAGCGCCCAGAGCGCGATGTCGGGGCCGTCGATGTCGCCCCACCGCACCAGGGTGCCGGCAGCCAGGTCTCGGCTGACCAGCGAGATCGGCAGCCGGCCCGCGCCGATGCCGGCCCGGATCGCATCGCGCACCATGATGAGCGACGACAGGCGCAGCACGGGCTCGAAGGCGAGGGGCGACGGTCCGCCGGGGGTGCGCACGGACCAGGCATCGCCGCCGCCCGAGCCGCGCACCACGGCCGGCACGGGCCGGTCGCCGGTCGGCCGGGCGAGGTTCGGGCTCGCCACGACGACCAGGTGGTCGCGCAGGACGATGCGCCCGACCAGGCTCGCATCGGCCTCCGGATCGATCCGGATGGCGAGGTCGTAGCCCTCCTCGACCATGTCGACGGCCCGGTCCTCCGTGGTGACTTCGAGCCGGACCTCCGGGTGGGTCATCGCGAACGCGGCCGCCAGCTTCCCCATGGCGACCTGCGAGAACAGGAGCGGCGCACTGATCCGCAGGCGGCCGCGCGGCGTCGCGCTGCCCGAGGCGATGGCCGCCGCGGTCTCGTCGAGTTCGGCCAGCAACACCCCCGTCCGCGCGTGGAGGGCGCGCCCTTCCTCGGTGAGCGTCAGCGTGCGGCCGCCGCGCTCGAACAGGCGCAGGTCGAGGGCGGCCTCCAGCTCCGAGACCCGGCGCGACAGGGTCGCCTTCGGACGTCCGGCCGCCCGGGCGGCGCGCCCGAACCCGCCGTGGCGGGCGACGAGATTGAAGTCGGCGAGGGCGAGGAGATCCATGCGGTCCGCCACCTGTGTTCCCCCGCCCCGTGTTCCCCGACCCAGTGTTCCACCTGCGAGACGGACCGTCTAGATTGAGCGACTTTCGGCATCTGTGTGGATCACGCATCTCCGGGACCGTCACCACGGCAACCTGGAGAATCCCCATGCCCAACCGCACCACAGGCACCATCCTCGTCACAGGCGCCACCGGCACCATCGGTCGCGCGGTCGTCGACCAGCTCGTTCGACGGGGCGCCGACGTGCGCGCCCTGGTGCGCGATCCGGCCAAGGCCGCCCTCCCGGCCGGCGTCGCCGTCGTCCCGGGCGACCTGCTCGACGTCGAGTCCCTGCGCCGCGCCTTCGCGGGCGCCTCCACCCTGTTCCTGCTCAACGCGGTGGCGGCGGACGAAGTCACCCAGGCGCTGATCGCGCTCAACGTCGCTCAGGAGGCCGGGATCCGGCGGGTGGTCTACCTGTCGGTGATCCACAGCGACGTCTACGTGAACGTCCCGCACTTCGCGGGCAAGTTCGGAGTCGAGCGGATGATCGAGGCGATGGGCTTCGAGGCCACCATCCTGCGGCCCGCCTACTTCATGAGCAACGAGCACACGATCAAGGACGTCGTCCTCCAGCACGGCATCTACCCGATGCCGATCGGCGCCAAGGGACTCGCCATGGTCGACGAGCGCGACCTCGCCGAGGTGGCCGCCCTGGCGCTGCTGCGCCGCGCGCAGGCCGAGGGTCCAATTCCGTGCGAGCGGATCAACGTCGTCGGCCCCGAGACCCTGACGGGCGAGGCGGTGGCCAGGATCTGGTCGGAGGTGCTGGGCCGCCCGGTCGCCTATGGCGGCGACGACACCGTCGGGTTCGAGCGGACCCTGCAGGCGTTCATGCCGGGCTGGATGGCCTACGACATGCGCCTGATGGCCGAGCGCTTCCTCACCGACGGCATGGTCCCGGAGCCCGGCGACGTCGCGCGCCTCACCGCGCTCCTGGGCCGCCCCCTGCGGACCTATCGCGACCGTGCGGCCGCGATCGCGGCCGCCTGACGCGCCGCGTGGCCTGCGCCCGGCCGCCGCGCCGGGCGCCTCAGGCGCCGCCCCACTGCATGGTCAGGCCGCCATCGACCACCAGGGTGTGGCCGGTGACGTAGTCGGCATCGTCCGAGGCGAGGTAGAGGATCGCCTTGGCGATCTCGTCCGGCTGGCCGGCCCGGTGCCACGGGATGCGCTCCAGGGACTGGGCGAGCTTGTCCGGGTTCTCGAAGCGGTCGCGAGTCATCGGCGTCTCGATCAGGCCGGGTGCCACGTTGTTGACGTTGATCCGGTCCTCGGCCAGCTCCCGCGCCAGGCTGCGGCAGAGGGAACCGACGCCCGCCTTGGACATGCCGTAGGGGGCGCTCTCCGGGGTGGGCAGGTGCTGGGCCACCGAGGAGACGATGACGATCTTGCCGCGCCCGCCCTGGGCCCGGCGAACCTTGATGAAGGCCCGTGCGCAGAAGACCGGGGCCATCAGGTTGACGCGCAGGATCTGCTCCAGCTTGCCGTCGTCCATCTCGGCCACCGGCATGCCGCTCATGGCCTGGCCGGCATTGTTCACCAGGATGTCGAGGACGCCGAGCTCCTGGGCCACCTGCGCGAAGGTCGCCTCCACCGAGGCCGGGTCGCCGACGTCATTCTGGATCACGAGGCAGCGGCGGCCCGCCGCCTCGACCCGGCGCGCGGTCTCGCGGGCACCGTCCGCGTCGGTGTTGTAGGTGATCGCCACGTCGGCGCCCTGGCGGGCGAACAGCTCGGCCGTCGCCTGCCCGATGCCCGAATCCGCGCCCGTGATCAGCGCGCGTTTGCCTTGCAGCGTCATGTCAGCCCGTCTCCTCGCACCGTTCGAATCGATGCGGGGACAAGGGACCGGCGCCCGGACCTGTTCCGGCCCGCGACGCCGGATCACGGGCCCCGATGGGGGACCCTAGGCCTCAGGTGATGACGCTCGGCTCGGAGCGGCCGGTGAGCGCGGCGATGTCGGCGAGGTCGTTGGCCACCGCCACCACCGGGGCCAGCACCTCCGCCACCGGCAATTCGAGCCGGTCGGGGGCGGATTCGTAGCGCTCGATGTAGACCCGCAGGGTCGCCCCCGCCGTACCGGTGCCGGAGAGGCGGTAGACCACCCGGGCATCCTCCGCGAAGGTGACGCGCACGCCCTGCTGCGCGGTGACGGAGCCGTCGACGGGATCGACGTAGCGGAAGTCGTCCGCCGCCGCGACCGTGAGGGTGCCGAACGTCGTGCCCGGCAGGGTGGCGAGCTTGGCCCGCAGGCCCTCCATCAGGCGCTTGGCGGCCTCGGAATCGATCTCCTCGTAATCGTGCCGGGTGTAGTAGTCGCGCCCGAACCGGGCCCAGTGGCCCCGCACCACGTCCTGGGCCGGCTTGCCCGTCACCGCCAGGATGTTGAGCCAGATCAGCACGGCCCAGAGCCCGTCCTTCTCGCGGACGTGGTTCGAGCCGGTGCCGGCGCTCTCCTCGCCGCAGAGGGTGATCAGGCCGGCATCGAGCAGGTTGCCGAAGAACTTCCAGCCGGTGGGGGTCTCGTAGGCGGGGATGCCCAGCGACGCCGCGACCCGGTCGAGGGCCCGGCTCGTCGGCATGGAGCGGGCGACGCCCGCCAGGCCTCGCGCGTAGCCGGGGGCGAGGTGGGCATGGGCGGCCAGGATCGCCAGGCTGTCGCTCGGCGTCACGAACAGGCCCGGGGCCACGATCATGTTGCGGTCGCCGTCGCCGTCCGAGGCCGCGCCGAGGTTCGGCGCCGCGGGGCTCAGCATCAGCGCGTAGAGGTCGTGGGCGTGGACGGGGTTCGGGTCCGGATGGTGGCCGCCGAAATCCTCCCGCGGCGTACCGTTGAGGACGGTGCCGGGCTCGGCCCCGAACACGCCCTCCAGGATGGCGTGGGCGTAGGGGCCCGTGACCGCGCTCATGGCGTCGAAGCGCATGCGGAAGCCGCCGGCGAACAGGCGCGTGATCGCGTCGAAGTCGATGAGTTCGCGCATCAGCGCGAGGTAGTCGGCGACGGGGTCGATCACCGCGACGGTCATGTCGCCGAGCCGGGTCTCGCCGACCGTGTCGAGGTCGAGGTCGGGTCCCTCGACGATCCGGTATTCGGTCAGCGCCTGGGTGCGGGCGTGGATCGCCGCCGTGACGGTCTCGGGGGCCGGGCCGCCATTGGCGGTGTTGAACTTGATGCCGAAATCACCGTCGGGCCCGCCCGGGTTGTGGCTCGCCGACAGGATGATGCCGCCGATGGCGCCGTGCTTGCGGATGACGCAGGACGCGGCCGGGGTCGAGAGCAGGCCGCCCTGGCCCACCAGCACGCGGGCGAAGCCGTTGGCGGCCGCGATCTTCAGGGTGGTCTGCACCACCTGGCGGTTCAGGAAGCGCCCGTCGCCGCCGAGCACCAGGGTCGCGCCCGCCCGGTCGGGAATGCAGTCGATGATCGCCTGGACGAAGTTCTCGACGTAGTGCGCCTGCTGGAAGACCGGGACCTTCTTGCGCAGGCCGGACGTGCCCGGCTTCTGGTCGTCATAGGGCGTCGTCGGGACGGACGTTACGGACATCGTTCAAGCACTCCTGAATCGCCGCGCTCAAGAACGCGGTTTGCCGCTGCGGGTCAATCGGCGCCGGCTCGCAGGGGCACCGGCCGTCCAGGCAAGCATCGCGCCGATGGCGGGCGGACAGGCAAGATGAAGCAACCGGCGAAGACCGGGATGCTCTTAAGATTTCGCTAACAACGCCGCTCTCCTCAAAGCACATTCGACTTGTCGCGCCGCGAAATCCATGCTTCTTGGATCTCGGCCAGGTGGGTGAGTGTCGAGCCAGGATCCCCGCAAGGATTCGTACGTCCGGTTCAAATCCGGACCCCGGCCTCCAGCCTGCACGTCCGCGCCGTGACGGCGCGTCGTCGATCCTCATCCTCCCGATCCGGGCGGACGACGGGGCGGAACGCAGGCCGGCGCAACGCTCACCTGCATCCCATCGTCCCGGCGGTCGTCCCGGCCGTGCCTCCGCCCCGGGATGAATCCCGGTCCTGAGACGTGTTGCCCCGGGAACGATCGCAAACGGTCAAGATTTGTCCTTCACGAAGTCGCGTGTGAGGACCGTGTATGGAATGCCCCCAGGATGTCAGCCTCCGCGCTGACGGGTCGAGCGCGACCGGTCTCCAGCGGGAGGGCCTCCAGCAGGAGGCGATCCAGCAGGAGGCCGAGGACATCCTGCTGGCTCCCCTGGCCGACATCCCCCGCATCAACCTGCGCGAGGCCGGCGAGCCGTGGGACAAGCGCCGGCACGCCGGCAAGGCCCTGCGCGAGGTCGTGCCCCATGCCGCCCACGCGCCCTGGACCCCGCCGGACCACCGGCCCGACCCCGTCGCCCTGATCGAGGCCGCCCATCGCGGACGCCAGGAGCACCTGATTCCCCTGCGGGTCGCCCGCATGGCGAGCTCGCCCTTCGCGTTCCTGCGCGGGGCCGCCCACGTCATGGCCTGGGACCTCGCCCACACCCCGCGCAGCGGCATCACGGTGGTGATGAACGGCGACGCGCACCTGGCCAATTTCGGCCTGTTCGGCACGCCCCAGCGCGACATCGTGCTCGATCTCAACGACTTCGACGAGGTCACGATCGGCCCCTGGGAATGGGACCTGAAGCGCCTCGTGGCCAGCATCGAGGTGGCGGCGCGCACCGACGGGGTCGCCAAGGCCGAGCGCCGCGAGGCCGCCCTCGCGGCGGTGGCGGGCTACCAGCACACCATGACCGAGCTGGCGCCGCAGGGGCCCCTCGACGTCTGGCACCAGGCGGCCCGGGCCGACCAGCTCGACTTCGCCGGCCTCACCATCGACGCCCATTCCGAGGCGGTGATCACCAAGGCGGTGGAGAAGGCGCGCAAGAAGCACAACAAGAGCCTGCTCGCCCGGGTCGGCGAGCGCCGCACCGACGGCGGCTGGCGCTTCAAGGAGGAGCCCCCGATCCTCACGGGCGTCGATGCGGAGACGCGCGAGGCGGTGATCGGCGGGCTGGAGCACTATGCCGAGACCCTGCCGCGGGAACGCCGGTTCATGCTGAGCCGCTACCACGTGGTGGACGTGGCCCACCGGGTCGTCGGGGTCGGCAGCGTCGGCACCCGGGCCTACGTCGCCCTCCTGTGCGGCAATTCCGACCAGGACGTCCTCTTCCTCCAGGTCAAGGAGGCGGTGACGCCGGCCCATGCCCCCTACCTCGCGGGCATGCCGGACGCCTATGGCGACCACGAGGGCGAGCGGGTGATCTACGGCCAGCGCCTGCTCCAGGCCGTGGGCGACCCGCTGCTGGGCTGGACCACGATCGAGGGCCGGCCGTTCTACGTGCGCCAGATGAAGAACATGAAGGGCGACATCCCCGTGGCCGGCCTTACCGGCCAGCCGCTGATCTACTTCTCCTGGGCCTACGGTGCCCTGCTGGCGCGGGCGCATGCCCGCACGGGGGATGCCGCCGCCATCGCGGGCTATTGCGGACGGGACCGGCACTGCGACCTGCGCGAGGCCCTGGCCGACTGGGCCTTCGCCTATGGCGACCAGAACGAGGCCGACTTCGCGGCCTTCCAGGCGGCCATCGCGCAGGGCCGCCTGGAGGCGGCCCCCGACCCGGAGATGTAATCCACAGGCCTGCGACAAACTGGGGACGGCGGGCCAAAGCACGGAGCCCGAGGCCCCCCGGACGCGTTTCCCGAGACCTCTCCTCGAGCCGGGCAGCGCACACCCCAGATGGCAAAACGCAGGACCGCGTCGTCTCCCGCTTCGACCGTGACTTCCCAGGAACTGAACCAGGAATCGGGCCAAGTACCGAGCCAGGAATCGAGCCAAGTACCGAGCAGGGCGGCGACCAGGGCGCCCCGCGCCAAGGCGGCCCCGAAATCCGCCTCCCGCAAGGCTGCGGGGACGGCGGCCGAGCCGGTGTCCCGGGAGGCATCCGGCCCGGACTCGAGCTCGGAAACCAGCAAGGCACCGGGCAAAGCCGCCGGCAAGGAACCCGGAACGGACCGCCCGGCAGCCGCGCAGGCCGCCCCGGGCGGCCCCGAGATCGTGGCTCCGCTGGTGCCCACCGGTGCCCTGGCCGTCGCCCTCCTGGACCTGACCCGGACGGGCAAGCCCCTGGTCCACATGGCCCGCGAGAGCCACCGGCTCGACGTCATCGCGAAGATCCTGCGGGCGCTGTCGCCCGAGCGCAGCGTCGCGATCTACCCGGAATGGGACTGCCTGCCCTATGACCGGGCGTCGCCCTCGCGCGGGGTGATGGGCGCGCGCACCGGCGTGCTGCGCTGGCTCACCGACACGGCCGCCCTGCCCGACATCGTCCTCACCACCGCCCCCGCCCTGATCCAGCGCGTGCCCCCGGCCGAGACCTGGGCGCAGGCGCGCCTGGAGGTCCGGGTCGGCGATGCCCTCGATCCGTGCGCCGTCTCGGCCTTCCTGCAGCGCCTCGGCTACATCCTCGACGACCGGGTCGACGAGCCCGGCGAGGTCGCGGTCTGGGGCCGGACCGTGGACGTCTTCCCGGCCGCCGCCGACCGCCCCTGCCGCATCGAGTACGAGGCGGGCCGGGTCACCGCGATCCGCTCCTACGATCCGGTCTCGCAGCGCTCGCTGGCCGATGCCGACCTGCTCGTGATCGACCCCGCCACGGAGATCGTCCTGCCCGAGGGCTCGGAGAGCCGGCTCGCGCCCTTCACCGGCCAGGAACACGGCCTCGCCCGGTTCTACCCGTCCCTCGTCACCGTCCTCGACCAGGTGCCCGAGGCGCGCCTCGTGGTCGAGGACGGGGCTGAGGAGCGGGCGCAGGCCTTCTTCGAGCAGATCGCCGAGGGCCGCGAGGCCGCGGCCCGGTCCCGGCGCGGCGGGGCCGATGACGGCGGCCTCTACCTCGGTCCAGAGGACTGGGCGGCCCAGCTCGCGGCACGCCGGGTCGCCGAGGCCCAGGAGGCTCAAGGGGCTCAGGGGGCTCAGGGGGCTCAGGGGGCCGAGGATCTCACGATGCCGGCCTTCGTGCGCAAGGCCCGGCCGAACACGGCCTTGGCCGAGACCCTGCGCGAGCGCCTGAAGGCGGGCGACCGCATCCTCCTCACGGGGCCGGCCGAGCCCCTGGCGCGGCTGGTGCGCATCGCCGAGCGGGCGCTGGGCCGCAAGGCCCGGACGGTGCGGGACTGGGCCGAGGCCGTCGCGGCCAAGCCCGGCGCGCTCCTCAGCCTGGAGGCCCCGATCGAGGCGGGCTTCCGGGTGCCCGGCGCGGGGATGGCGGTGGTGGCCGCCGCCGACCTGTTCGGCGCCCGCGCCGCAACGGTCGCGGCCGGGGGCCCGAGCGCCATCCTGCCCATCGGCGAGGTCGAGCTGCGCATCGGCGACGTCGCCGTCGACCGCGACAACGGGCTCTGCGTGTTCGAGGGCCTGGAGGCGGTGAGCACCGGCGACGGCGGAAGCGAGGACGCCTTGCGCCTGCGCTTTGCCGGCGACGGCATCCTGATGGTGCCGGTCTCGCAGGCCGACCGGATCTGGCGCTACGGCTCCGAGGCCGAGGCCGTGACCCTCGACAAGCTGGAGGGCGGAAGCTGGGCCAAAGGATCCTGGGGACGCCGTCGCCTGGAGGCGGAGGCCTGCATGGCCCGGGCCGCCCGGGTGATGCTGGCCGATGCCGAGAAGCGCCGGGAAATCCGGGCGCCGGTGCTGGTGCCGCCGGACCGGGAGATGGAGCGCTTCGCCGCCGGCTTCGGCTTCGCCCTGACCGCCGACCAGGCGGCGGCGGTGAGCGGCGTGGCCGCCGACCTCGCCTCGGGCCGGCCGATGGACCGCCTCGTCTGCGGCGACGTCGGCTTCGGCAAGACCGAGGTGGCCCTGCGCGCCGCGGCCGCCGCGGTGTTCGCCGGCAAGCAGGTGGCGATCGTCGCCCCGACCACCGTGCTGGCGCGCCAGCACGTGCAGACCTTCACCCGGCGCTTCGCCCGCTTCGGCATCGCGGTTGCCCACCTGTCCCGCCTCGTCTCGGCCGCCGAGGCCAAGCGGGTGAAGGCGGGGCTGGCCGATGGCACGATCCGCCTGGTGGTCGGCACGCACTGCCTGGCGGCCAAGGGCGTGGGCTTCGCCGATCTCGGCCTGATGGTCATCGACGAAGAGCAGCGCTTCGGCGCCCGGATCAAGCAGGGGCTGCGGGAGGCGGCGGGCGACGGCCACGTGCTCACGCTCACGGCGACCCCGATCCCCCGCACGCTGCAGAGCGCGCTGGTGGGGCTCCAGAGCCTCAGCGTCATCGCCACGCCGCCGTCCGTGCGCCAGCCCATCCGCACCGTGATCGCGCCCTTCGAGGACGAGGCGATGCGCGACGCCCTGCTGCGCGAGCACCGGCGCGGCGGCCAGAGCTTCGTCGTCTGCCCGCGCATCGAGGACATCGCCCCGATGGCCGCGCGCCTCGCCAAGCTGGTGCCGGACCTGCAGACCCGGGTGGCCCATGGCGAGCTCAACGCCGCCGAGATGGACGACGTGATGGTGCGCTTCGCCGACGGCGAGGGCGACGTGCTGCTGGCCACCAGCATCATCGAGAGCGGGCTCGACGTGCCGCGCGCCAACACCATGCTGGTCTGGGATGCGGAGCGCTTCGGCCTGTCGCAGCTGCACCAGCTGCGCGGCCGGGTCGGGCGCGGCCAGCGCCGCGGCGTGGTCTACCTCCTCAGCCGCCCCGACCGGCCGCTGACGCCCGCCACCGAGAAGCGCCTGCGGACGCTGGAAGCCCTCGACCGCCTCGGCGCGGGCTTCGCGATCAGCGCCCGGGACCTCGACCTGCGCGGGGCCGGCGATCTCGTCGGCGAGAACCAGGCCGGCCACGTCAAGCTCATCGGGCTCGGGCTCTACCAGCACCTGCTGCACCTGGCCCTGCGCGCGGCCAAGGGCGAGCCGGCCGAGGACTGGAACCCGGAGATCCGCCTCGGCCTCTCGGGTGCCGTGCCGGCCGACTACGTGCCCGAGCCCGAGGTGCGGCTCAGCCTCTACACCCGTCTCCTGCGCCTCACGAACCCGGAGGAGGTGGAGGCCCTGTGCAGCGAGGTGGTGGACCGCTTCGGCCCGCCGCCCGCCCCGTTCGAGGACTTGATCGCCCTGGCCCGGCTCCGGGTCGGCTGCCTGGGGCTGGGCATCCACCGCCTCAGCGGCGGACCGCAGGGGCTGGCCGCCGACCTGCGTCCGAGCGCGCCGCCGCTGCAGGTTCCGGTCCACGCCCACATCGTGCGCAAGGACAACCGCGTGCTCCTGCGCCAGGGTAGCGAAGATCCGGCGACGCGCGGGCGCCTCGCCGCCGCCTTCCTGGAGCGGCTTCGGGCGCAGGGCGAGCGACCGGCGCCGGCCGTTACGGCCGCGGCGGCCTGAGCGGCGCGCGCACGAGGGCGTGAGGCACGGAACGGCCGTCGCCGGGGGCCGATTGACCGGAGGCAAGGGGGCGCCCAGCGGCGCCCCCGGTTGCCACCCGAGACCTGAATGCCCGAGACCCGCCGCTCATGACCGACCTGTCCCGCCGAAGCCTCCTGGCCGCCACGGCCGCCGGGGGATCCCTCCTCACCGTGGCGGGCGCGCAGGGCCAGCCCGCGGCGCCCGCGGCGCAGAGCCCGATCCGGGGCAAGGACGGCGCTTCGATCCTCGGGCCCCGCAATCCGGCCCGGGAGGCGGAGGACCCCTTCACCCTGCGCCCGCCCCGGACCGACCACGGCACGATGCCGAACCTGAAATGGTCCTTCGCCGACAGCCACATGCGCCTCGAAGAGGGCGGCTGGGCCCGGCAGACGACGATCCGCGAACTCCCGGTGTCGAAGGCGATGGCGGGGGTGAACATGCGGCTCGGCGCCGGGGTGGTGCGCGAGATGCATTGGCACAAGGAGGCCGAGTGGGCCTACATGCTGAAGGGCCGGGCCCGGATCACCGCGGTGGATGCGCAGGGGCGGACCTTCGCGGACGATGTCGGCGAGGGCGACCTCTGGTACTTCCCCTCGGGCATCCCGCACGCGATCCAGGGCCTGTCCGCCGACGGCGTCGACGGCTGCGAGTTCCTGCTGGTCTTCGACGACGGCGGATTCTCGGAGGATTCCACCTTCCTGCTCACCGACTGGCTGGCGCATACGCCCAAGGAGATCCTGGCCAAGAACTTCGGCCTGCCGGAGAGCGCCTTCGCGGGCGTGCCGGAGAAGGAGCTCTACATCTTCCCGGGGCCGACGCCCGGCCCCCTGGACGCGGACCGGATGGGCGGCGCCGGCCCGGTGCCGGAGCCCTTCAGCCACCGGATGCTGGCCCAGGCACCCCTGAGCCTGCCGGGCGGCACCGTGCGCATCACCGATTCCTCGGTGTTCAAGGCCTCGAAGACCATCGCGGCCGCCCTGGTGGAGTTGCAGCCCGGGGCCATCCGCGAGCTGCACTGGCACCCGAACGGCGACGAGTGGCAGTTCTACATCGCGGGCCAGGGCCGCATGACGGTGTTCGGCTCGGAATCGAAGGCCCGCACCTTCGACTACCAGGCCGGCGACGTCGGCTACGTGCCCTTCGCCATGGGCCACTACATCGAGAACACCGGCACGACGCCCCTGAGCTTCCTGGAGATGTTCCGCAGCCCGACCTACGCCGACATCTCCCTGCGCCAGTGGCTCGCCCTCACCCCGCACGCCCTGGTGGCGGCGCACACCCATCTCAGCGCGGCGGATCTCAACCGCCTGCCGGGGGTCAAGGCGCCGGTGCTGCCGGGCTGACGCGAGGGCATCGGATCGCGCGGACGCGGAACTGTCGGGGTCGTGATCCGGGAGGATGACTTCTCACAGGCATGTTGCGCCCTGATCTCCCGCCGCCGAGACGAGATAGCCGTTCCGCGCCTGCCAGCGCACGCGCCACGTCATCATGCAGCCCGGCATCGAAAGTTGGAGAACCGCCCGTCGCATGCCCGACTCTTCGAAGACGGGCTGGGTGAACCCTTCGGTGCGCAGGCGCTGGATCATGTCGGGCTCCGGAAATCCCGGCGGAAAGACTTCGGCGATGCGCGTCTGGAAGGCGTCACTGGCCTCGTCAAATTTGTCCGGCAGCCCCCGGACGAGGGGAGGCTTCGTGATCGCCGGCACGGCGGCCTGGAGCGCCCAGATCGGCACCGCGACCAATATGCCGAGCGCGAGCACGACGGCGCCACTTAACACTCGAACGACGATCCGACCTTCCACGAGCACCACCATGGATTGGATGCAGTCTTTCACCTCATCGGCTTCGGCACGATAGCTCTCCGTCGGCGAACTCTCAACCTAGGGGTGTACAGACCGGAATAGCCGAAACCGCCTCGACCTAGCTCCCAGGCTTCCTCACCGCCGCGGCCACGTCCACGGGCTTCGGCAGCAGGCCGAGGCGGTGGAAGGTGTCGGCGACTCGCTGCTGGTCGGCGGTGGTCTCGGCGTTCAGGGGCGTGACCCCGTAGGTGAGGCGGCGCAGGGCCACCGTGAGGATCGGCGCCGGGATGCCGACGGAGGGGGCGAGTTCGGCCGCCACCGCGTCGGTGTTATCCTTGGCCCAGGCGTCGATCGCGCCGATCGCCGCCAGCGTCGCGTCGAGGGCGGGGCCGTTGGCGGCGGCGAAGGCGCGGGTCGAGAGGTAGAACTGGCGGTTGGGCACGAGGTCGGTGCCGTCGACGAGGATGCGGCCGCCGGTGCTGCGCTCGCCCGAGGCGAGGTAGGGGTCCCAGATCGCCCAGGCGTCCACGGCGCCCCGCGCGAAGGCGGCGGCGCCGTCGGCCGGCGCCAGGAAGGTCGGCGTCACCGCCGCGTAGGGCACGCCCGCCTGCTCCAGGGCCCGGACCAGGAAGTAGTGGACGTTCGAGCCCTTGTTCAGGGCGATCTTCCTGCCGCGCAGGTCCGCGACCGTGCGGATCGGGCCGTCCTCGGCCACCAGGATCGCCTCGCCCTTCGGCGCGGCCGGCTCGTGGCCGACATAGAGCAGGTCCGGGTTAGCGGCCTGGGCGAAGATCGGGGGCGCTTCGCCGGCCGAGCCGAGATCGACCGCCCCGGCGTTCAGCGCCTCCATCAGGGGCGGCCCCGAGGGGAACTCGGCCCAGGCGACGCGGTAGCCCAGGGGCTTCAGGCGCTGCTCCAGCAGGCCCTTGCCCTTAAGGAGGACCAGGGTGCCGTATTTCTGGTAGCCGATCCGGATCACCCGCTCGTCCGCGCGGGCGTGCAGGATGCCGAAGGTCAGCAGCGCCAGGGCGCTGAGCAGGACCCAGGCGCGGCGGGTGGCGTCGGTGCGGAGGGCGTGGGTGGCGGCGGGCATGGGAGGCTCCTTCGGGCGGGGATGCTCTGGCGCGATCTTCGATGAATGAACCCAGCCGCTCGGCGTCCCTCCGCGCTCCGTCATCCCGGGGCCGCGCAGCGGAGCCCGGGATCGAGAAACACGGAGGGCGCAGCATTCGACGCTGTCGCGGCTCTGGATTGCACGCCTCCGGCGCGGCCCTTCGGGTCCGGGCTCGCCCGCGGCGCCCCGGAATCACGGTGGCTCTCGTGTCCGCCAGGCTCTCGTCGCCCGCGGACGTCGCCCCCTCAATGCGCCGCGATGCGGCGGCTCGGAACGATGTCGTTGGCGATGACCTCGCCGAACGGGCCGTTGTTGCGGGCGTTCGTGGCCGCCACGCCGGTGGTGGCGCGCAAGGGGAGCTTGGGGAAGACCAGCTCGGCGAAGCGGTAGGCCTCCTCCAGGTGCGGGTAGCCCGAGAGGATGAAGCGGTCGATGCCGAGGTCGATGTACTCCTTCATCCGGTCGGCAACCTGGTCTGCCGAGCCGACCAGGGCGGTGCCGGCGCCACCGCGCACGAGGCCGACCCCGGCCCAGAGGTTCGGCGAGACCTCGAGCTTGGTGCGGTCGCCCCCGTGCAGGGCCATCATGCGGCTCTGGCCGACGGAATCCTGGCGCTTCAGGGTGGCCTGCGCCTTGGCGATGGTCGCGTCGTCGAGGCGCGAGATCAGGGACTCGGCGGCCGCCCAGGCCTCCCCTTCCGTCTCGCGCACGATGACGTGCAGGCGGATGCCGTAGGAGAACGTCTTGCCCTTGCGGTCGGCGGCTTCCCTGGCGCGCGCGATCTTCTCGGCGACCCCGGCCGGGGGCTCGCCCCAGGTCAGGTAGACCTCGCAATGCTCGGCGGCGACGTCGATGCCGGCCGGCGAGGAGCCGCCGAAATACAGCGGCGGATAGGGGGCCTGCACGGGTGGGAAGATCACCCGGCCCTCCTCCACCCGGAGGTGCTTGCCTTCGTAGCTGACCGTCTCGCCCGACATCAGCCCGCGCCAGATGTGCAGGAACTCGTCCGTCACGACGTAGCGCTCGTCGTGGTCGAGGAAGACGCCGTCGCCGCGCAGCTCCACCGGGTCGCCGCCCGTGACGACGTTGATGAGCAGGCGCCCGTCCGAGATCCGGTCGAGGGTCGCGGCCATGCGGGCCGCCACGGCGGGCTCCTGCAGGCCGGGGCGGACGGCCACGAGGAAGCGCAGGCGCTTCGTCAGGGGCGCCAGCGCCGAGGCCACCACCCAGGAATCCTCGCAGGAGCGTCCCGTGGGCAGGAGCACGCCGTAGTAGCCGAGCGCGTCCGCGGCCTGGGCGATCTGGCGCAGATAGGCGAGCGAGACGTCGCGGGCGCCGTCCTGGGCACCGAGGTAGCGGCCGTCGCCGTGGGTGGGGAGGAACCAGAGAACGTCGGTCTGTCCGGTCATGGGAACTCTTTCTTGAAGCTGGAAGCGGCGCTCAGGACGGCGCGCGCTCGGACAACAGGTGGTCGAGGATGCGGCCTTCCAGGGCCGCGAGGTCAGCATCGCCCCGCCGGCGCGGGCGCGGCACGTCCACGGCGACGTCGAGGGCGATGCGGCCGGCCTCCACCACGAGGATGCGGTCGGCCATCGCCACGGCTTCGGCGACGTCGTGGGTGACGAGGATCGCGGTGAACCCCTGCGCCCGCCAGATCCGCTCGATCATCGCCTGCATGTCGATGCGGGTCAGGGCGTCGAGGGCGCCGAGCGGCTCGTCGAGGGCGAGCAGCCCGGGGCGGCTGACGAGGGCGCGGGCCAGCGCCACCCGCTGGCGCTGGCCGCCCGACAGGGTTGCGGGCCAGTTCCCGGCCTTCTCGGTGAGGCCGACCTCGGCCAGCGCCGCCTCGGCCCGGGCGCGGCGCTCCGCCCGGGAGCCGCCCTCGCCGAGGCCCACCGCCACGTTGTCGACGACCCGGGCCCAGGGCAGCAGGCGCGGCTCCTGGAACATGATCCGCTTCGGCGGGGTCCGCACCGCCCGGGTTTCCAGGGCGATCCGGCCGGCGCTCGCCTGCTCCAGGCCGAGGATCAGGCGCAGCAGGGTGCTCTTGCCGCAGCCCGAGCGCCCGACCACGGCCACGAACTGCCCGGCCGGGATGTGCAGGTCGAGGCCCTCGATCACCGTGTGGTCGTCGAAGTCCTTGCGCAGGTCGCGCAGGGTGACGCCGATGCCCGTGGCGGAGGGCGGCGCGGCGCGGGCCGGCGCCCTGGAGGCGGCGACCTCGCGCGGTTTCGGATCGCGGGTCTGGGCGTCCTCGGGGACGCGAAGGGCGGTGGCGAGCATGGGACGGACCGTCGGAGGGAAGAGGGGGATCGGTGCGAGCGCCGCCGGGCTGGCCCCGTGCCGGCGCTCGTCGAAGGGCGCGCGTCAGGCGTTCCGGTAGGCCGGGTTCCAGGCCAGGAACCGGCGCTCCAGCAGCCGGGTCACGGCGTCGGCGGCCTTGCCGAGGCCGGCATAGATCACGATCGCCAGCACCACGACGTCCACCAGCATGAACTCGCGGGCCTGCATCGCCATGTAGCCGAGGCCGGAGGAGGCCGAGATCGTCTCGGCCACGATGAGCGTCAGCCACATGATGCCGAGGGCGTAGCGCAGGCCCACGAAGATCGAGGGCAGCGCACCCGGCAGGACCACGCGCCGGAACAGGGTGGCGGGCGACATGCCGTAGACCCGGCCCATCTCGACGAGCTGCGGGTCCACCGAGCGGATGCCGTGCAGCGTGTTGGCGTAGACGGGGAAGAACACCCCGATGGCCACGAGGAAGAGCTTGGCCCCCTCGTCGATGCCGAACCACAGGATCACCAGGGGGATCAGCGACAGGTGCGGGATGTTGCGGATCATCTGCAGCGTGGTGTCGGTGAGGCGCTCGGAGAGCCGCGACAGGCCGTTGGCGAGGCCGAGGGCGAAGCCGATGCCGCCGCCGATCAGGAAGCCGACGGCCGCCCGGGCGAAGCTGATCGAGAGGTTGCTCCAGAGCTCGCCGCTGCGGGCCGCCTGCCAGCCGGCCGCGACGACCCCCGAGGGGGCGGGCATGAACCGGGTGGAGACGAGGCCCGTCGACGCGGCGGCCTGCCAGCCGAGCAGGATCGCGGCGGGCACGAGCCAGGGCGTCAGGCGCTCGAGGATGCGGGTGCGGACGGAGGGGATCATCGGGTGTCAGCCCTTGCTCGCCGGCGGCGCGGGCGGCGTCCACACGGCCTCGCGGATGCGGATGGGGTTGGCGATCAGGCCCAGCGCCTGGAAGCGGTCGGCCACGCGCTGCTGGCCGGCGATGACCGCCTCGGTGAGCGGCGCGATGACGTAGACGCTGCGGTCGACGGCGCGCCGGGTCGCGTCGAGGGGCACGCCGGTGCCCTTCGCGAGCAGGGCGGCCACCTCCGGGCGATGGGCCTCGCACCAGGCGGCCACCTCGGCCAGGGCGCCGATCGCCGCCTGCACCACGGGGGCGTTGGCGTTCGTGAAGTCGCGGTTGCCGAGGAAGAAGTTGGTGGGTTTCTCGATCTCGACGGCGCTGGCCAGGATGCGGGTGCCGGGCTGGCGCTCGGCGATGGCGAAGTACGGGTCCCAGATCGCCCAGGCGTCGACGGCGCCCCGCGCGAAGGCCGCCGCCGCATCGGCGGGCGCCAGGGTCACGGGCTCGATGTCCGTATAGGCCAGCCCCGCCTTCTCCAGGGCGCGGACGACGAGGTAATGGGCGCTCGATCCCTTGGCGAAGGCGACGCGCTTGCCCTTGAGGTCGGCGAGCGTCGTCAGGGGCGAGCCCTGCGGCACGAGGATCGCCTCGCCGGAGCCCCCCGCATCCTGGGCCGCCACGTAGAGCAGGGTGTTGCCGGCGGCCTGGGCGAAGACGGGGGGCGGCGCGCCGGTCTGGCCGAAATCGATGGCGCCGACGCCGAGGGCTTCGAGGACGGGGGGACCGAACGAGAACTCGGTCCAGCGCACGGCCACGCCCAGGGGCTTCAGCGCCCGCTCGATGCTGCCCTGCTGCTTGGCGACGACGAGGATGCCGTTCTTCTGGTAGCCGATCCGGAAGGTGCCGGCCTCCCCGGCCAGGGCCTTCCTGGTCAGGATTGGGACGGGCAGGCCGGCCGCCAGGGCGCCGGCCAGGAGGGTGCGTCGGGACAGCATCGGCGGGGCGCCCTCAGCCGGCGCTGGCGAAGGCGGCGACCGGAGCCGCGGCCTCCGGTGCGGCGATCCGGGCGGCCCGGGACTGGAGCAGCTCCGCGAGCTGGCTCGCCGCGTCGGCGATGCGCGCCTTCACGCCCGGGTCGACGAGGACGCCGTCGCGAAAATCCCCGTCCGAGCCGTAGACCGCGCTGGGGATGGTGTGGGCGCTGAAGAACCCGAAGAGCGGACGCAGGGCATGCTCGACCACCAGGGCGTGGCGCGGGCCGCCGCCGGTGGCCGAGAGGATCACGGGCTTGCCCACGAGGGCCGCCGGATCGACGAAGTCGAACAGGTGCTTGAACAGCCCCGTATAGGCCCCCTTGTAGACCGGCGAGCCGACGATGAGCGCGTCGGCACCCTCGATGGCCTCGACGATGCGGCGGGCCGGCAGCGGCAGCAGGTCCCGCGACCAGGCGGCGCCGAGCCCCGGGCCGGCATCCACCATGTCGAACAGGCGGATCTCGGCCCGCAGGTGCGTGCCCACCGCCTCGGCCAGGGACTCGGCCAGCGCCCGGGTCTTCGAGGGGCGCTGGAGATTGGCGGTGAAACCGACGATGCGGGGCAGCGACATAGGGTGACTTTCGTATGCGCCAAGATCTCCAGACGTGACTGCGCCATCGCCCAAGACGAGCGTCGGTCAACACTGGCAGTTCTAGAGATCTTTGCTCTGGTAAACGGGCGTTGCCACGGGTTTTCCGTGACGTCGTTCTGACGAAAACGTGCCCGTTGCCCGCACGAGAATCAATGAAACGTTCTTTTGAATGCGTGCCACCGCGGAGAGGATCTCTCCGGGGTGCGCGCCGCCGGGAGATGATCCCGTTCGACAGGCATTATCGTGCCGCGATTCCGCGTGCCGGACGCTGCCGGGCCTCGTCCGGCCGGACGGCGCCCGGGCTCGCGCCTCAGACGACCGCGTCGTCGAGCGTGCCCTGCAGCACGACCCGGCGGAACGCCGCCAGGAGGTCGGCATCGAGCTTGGGCAGCATGCCCTGCATCAGGGCATGGGCGTCCCCGTGGGGCAGCGGATCGCGATAGGGGCGCCGCTCGGTCAGGGCCGAGTGGATGTCGCAGATGGTGACGAGGCGCACGAGGTCCGGGATCGCCGCCCCCGCGAGGCGGTCGGGATAGCCGCTGCCGTCGAGCATCTCGTGGTGCGAGCGCACCACCGCGAGGGTCGCGGCGTCGAACCCGCCCTGGGCGGCGAGGAGGTCGGCGCCGATGGCCGGATGGGTGCGCATCACCGCCATCTCCTCCGCGGTGAGGCGGCCGGGCTTGTTCAGGATCGCCAGGGGGATCTTCGCCTTGCCGACATCGTGCAGGAGGGCGGCGCGCGCCAGGCGCTTCTGGTCGGCGCGGGCGAGCCGCAGGCCGGCCCCGAAGGCGGCGGCGTAGCCGGCGACGCTGAGGGAGTGCTGGTAGAGCTGCTGGTCGTGGCTCTGAATGATCTCGAGCCAGGTGCGGATGCCGGACTCGGAGACGGCCGCCAGGATCAGCTCGGTGCCGGCGTCGACGCCCTCCGCACTCACGGGACGGCCGGCCTCGGCCGCCTCGAAGGCGCCCGCCACCAGGCTGACGGCGGCCCGCGCCCGCTCCGCGATGTCCCGGACCTTGCGGGCGGGAGCGGCGACGGCGCTCCGGCGGGCGGCCTGCCAGGTGTCCACGAGGGCGAAGAGGGTGGCGAGGACCGCCGTGCGGGGCGCATCCGCCGGCAGGGTTCGGGTTGCAACGGCGGACCGGCCGCGCGCGGCGGGGGGCTGGTTGGTGAGCTGCAGGCTCGCGACCCGGGAGCCGTGGAGCCGGGCGATCCAGGCGGCGGCCAGGCGCGCGTCGCCGCTGATGTCGACCACGGCGACGAGGGGCAGCACCGCCGGCAGGGCCTCGCGGGGCTCGATGCAGCGGCAGGTGACCACGTTCTCGACCGCGCGGCAGAGCAGGGCCGCCAGCTGCGGCCTGTCCGAAACGATGAGAACGGAATTGTCCTGTGTCACGAGCGGGTCCGTCAACCTGGTGCGCGGTCCGGCATCCGAGCCCGACCCTCAACATTTGACAGCAAAACATTATCGAACAATTCACGACAAAGCATTAGGCAGTCGTGGCGCTTCCTCTACGTGGTTTCTGCGGATGAGCGACCGGTGTCGGCGCAGACAAAATCCCATTTCGGCACAGATCAGGCAACGCGAGCGCGCCGAGAGCTTGTCAACCTCTCGATGCCGTCGCCCCGGGCGGAGGTTCATGCGGCCGTTGGCGCCTGCGACGACGTGGGGCAGGTGAATCGCCGACGCCCGGCCGCCGGTGCGCCGGCGGCCGGGCGTCGGTCGTGGACTTTTGCGCCGTGGTCGCGCACCTCGTGCCGGCCCGACTCGGATCGGGCGGAGGGCGGCGATGACGGAGGACGGGCGATGAACCGGCGCGAGGCGGTGGCGGCGGCCCTGGCGCAGGTGGCTCCGCGCCTGCCCGAATTCGAGACCGAGGCGGTGATCGATCGCGCCCTAGCGAGCCCGGGCCTGCGCAACGCGCGCCCGGACAACGCGGCCTGGCTCGCCCTCGTGGCCTATGCCCGCCACGTCTTCACCGAGTACGACGACCTGCTGGCGGACGGCTACGACCGCGACAGCGCCCGCCACTTCATCCGCGACGACCTCAACGCCGCCCTCGCGGCGTGGGGTTCGCGCCGCCGGGTCTCGGAGGAGGAGACCGCGCCGGACGAGGAAGAGGCGGACGAAGCCCCGTGAGCCCGATCACGGTCGCGTGGGCTTGGGTACTGGGTTGCATCCGGACGGGTTGCAACGCGCCGGCGCGAACGGCATCGTCCCGCCGCGCCGGCCCATTCGTCCGGGCCGGGCCAAGTGGAGGGAACCCATCGTCATGAAGATCAGCGCACGCAACGTCCTCAAGGGCAAGGTCGTCTCGGTCGAGAAGGGGGCCACCACGGCCCACGTGAAGATCGAGATCGCCGGCGGCCAGCTGGTCACCGCCTCGATCACCAACGAATCCGTCGACAGCCTGAAGTTGACCGTGGGCGGCGAGGCTTATGCCGTGGTGAAGTCTTCCGACGTCCTGGTCGCGGTGGATTGAGGACGATGCGCCGGCTCGCCGCGATCGCGCTCTCCGCCTCTCTCCTGGCGCTGTCCGCCGAAGGGGGGCAGGCGCAGCCCGCCCGCGAGTCCGGCGCGTTGCCGGCCGCGGACCCGGCGGCCTGCACGCAGTTCGACTGGTCGCTCCTGCGCGAGCAGGCCTGGTTCTCGGCCGCGAGCCTGCCGCGGCTGGACTCCGGCGGCACCCTCGCGGCCGCGATGCCGGCCGCGATCCTCGTCCTGAAGCCGCAGGACGCGGTCGCCCCGCCCTTCGCGCCCTCGCGGGAGCCGAAGCCCGGCTCCTATGGCGGCGTGCTGCACCTCGAGGCGCCCCTGGCCCCGGGCGCCTACCAGGTCACCCTGTCGGACCGGGCCTGGATCGACGTGAGCCAGGACGGCAAGACCCCGCGGCCACCGACCGCCAGCACGATGCGCCCCGGTTGCCCGATGCTCGCTAAGAGCGTGCGGTTCCAGCTCGGCACCGCGCCGATCACCCTCCTGGTCAGCGGTGCGCCCGCCGACACGATCCGGATCGCCGTGGCGCCGGTGGAATAGGGCGGCACCGCGGACCCTCGACGGGGCGATCCCCGATGGACTAGCGTGGGCGCGAGACCCAGAACCTTCGCCTCAGACGATCCTCGGCGCCCCGCCCGGCGGGGACGCGATCCCGGGAGCCCTCCGCTGACCCTTCGCCTCCGCCTCGCGACGTTCCTGCTCCTCGGCTCCTGTCTCGGCCTGCCCGCTGCGGCCCAGGACCGGGGCACCGTCAACCCGAAGCCCCTGCCGCCGCTGGCTAACCCGGACGCGCCGGACACGCCGGCAAAAGCCCTGTTCGGCCGCGCCACCACCCCGGCCTCCGGCCCCGCCCACGCCTACGGCTCCTATGCCAAGGGCTGCTTCTCGGGCGGCGAGGCGCTGGCCGTCGACGGGCCGAACTGGCAGGTGATGCGCCTGTCGCGCAACCGGATGTGGGGCACCCCGCCCCTCGTCGAGTTCCTGGAGCGCCTGGCCGCCAAGGCGCCCCGCATCGGCTGGAACGGCCTCCTCGTCGGCGACATGTCCCAGCCCCGCGGCGGCCCGATGCTCACCGGCCACGCCTCGCACCAGCTCGGCCTCGACGCCGACATCTGGCTGACCCCGATGCCGGACCACCGCATGAGCCGGGTCGAGCGCGAGGAGACCTCCGCCACCAACGTGGTCCGCCCCGACCGCCTCGACATTGACCCGCAGGTCTGGACCCCCGAGCACCTCAAGCTGATCCGGATGACGGCGCAGGAGCGCGAGGTGGCGCGCATCTTCGTCAACCCGGCGATCAAGAAGGCCCTGTGCCGCGAGGCCGGCGGCGACCGCGCCTGGCTCTCGAAGGTGCGGCCGATGTACGGGCACAACTATCACTATCACATCCGGCTCTCCTGCCCGGCGGGCCAGGACCAGTGCGGCGACCAGGCCCCGCCGCCCGCCGGCGACGGCTGCGGCGAGGAGCTGGCCTACTGGTTCAGCGACGCGATCATGAATCCGAAGCCCGCGACGAAGCCGCCGCGCCCGAAGCCGCCGATGACGATGGCGGCCCTTCCCGCCGCCTGCCGGGCGGTGCTGAAGGCGCGCTGAGGACCTCTCCCGCCGCCCCCACCGCGGGGGCGGCCAGCCGGACGACAGGACACCGATGGGCGAACGGATCACGATCACGGCCGGCGACGGCACGCAGGCGGTCATCGACGCCGACGGGGCGGAGCCCGTCTCCTGGCAGGTGGGCGGACGCGAGTATCTCTGGAGCGGCGATCCCGCGCACTGGAACCGGCACGCCCCGTGGCTCTTCCCGGTGGTCGGCGCCTCTACCGACGGCACGGTCCATGTCGGCGACGCGGCCTACCCGATGCCGCAGCACGGCTTTGCCCGCGACCTGCCGTTCACCGTGATCGAGCGGTCCGGCGACAGCGTCGCGCTGCGCCTCGCCGACAGCGCCGAGACGCGGGTGCACTACCCCTACGCCTTCCGCCTCGACATCACCGCCCGGGTCGGCCCCGGACGCCTCGATCTCGAGATCTGGATCGAGAACACCGACACCGTGCCCCTGCCCTACGGACTCGGCTTCCACCCGGCCTTCCCCTGGCCCTTCGCGGGCGGCACCCGCGCGGCCGGGGGCGGCTACGCCGTCCGGTTCGAGCACCCGGAGCGCCCCTTCGCCCCCGAGGTCGGGGCGGGCGGCCTGCTCCTGCGCGACGAGCGGCCGATTCCCCTGGAGGGCGACACCCTCCCCCTCGATCCGGACCTGTTCACCGAGGCCCTGGTCTTCCGGGATGCGGCGAGCCGCTGGATGCGCTTCACCGGGCCCGACGGCGCGGCGATCCGCCTGGCGGTGTCGGACTTCCCCCACCTCGCGGTCTGGACCAAGCCGACGGCCCCCTTCCTGTCGCTGGAGTGCTGGACCGGCCACGCCGACTGGGCCGGCTTCGCGGGCGACCTCACGGACCGGGATTCCCAGCGCCTGCTGGCACCGGGGGGCCGCGCGCGCCACGGGGTCACCCTGTCGTTCGAGCGGGAGAGCCGGGCATGACGGAGGCTTTTTCGGTGGAGGCTTTCTCGGCGGAGGCTTTCTCGGTACAGGCCTGGGCGCGCAACGCGGAGGCCTACGAGGCCATCCGCACCATGCCGTTCAATGCCGAGCTCGCCGCCGGCAGCCTCGCGCAGGCGCGCTTCATCCACTACATCGTGCAGGACGCCCACTACCTCGTGGGCTTCGGCCGCGCCCTGGCGCTGGCCGCCGCCAAGGCGCCGAACCCCGACCGGATGGTGCAGTTCGCCCGGGCGGCCGAGACCGCCATCGTGGTGGAGCGCTCCCTCCACGGCGGCTTCTTCCGCGATTATGGCATCGACGCCGCGACCTTCGCCGGGACCCCGCTCTCGCCGCCCTGCGACCACTACGTCGCCTACCTCGTCGCCACCGCCTATGCGGAGCCCTACGAGGTGGTGCTCGGCGCGCTGCTGCCCTGCTTCTGGATCTATGCCGAGATCGGCCGGGACATCTTTTCCCGGGCGCAGGCCGACAATCCCTACCGGGCCTGGATCGACACCTATGCGGGCGAGGACTTCGCGCAGGCGGTCGCCGCCATGATCGCGGCGACCGACGAGGCGGCCCAGGGCGCCTCGTCGGAGGTCCGGGCCCGGATGCACCGCGCTTACACCCAGGCCACCCGCCTCGAATACCTGTTCTGGGACGGGGCCTATCGCGGGGCGGCCTGGCCGGTCTGAGGCGAGAAACCGAACCCGTCAGATCGCCTGAAGCCGGGGCGCCCGCGCGCCGGTGCCGGGACGGGTCCGGTTGCGGAACCGGTCCCGGGCGGCGCGGGCCGCCTGCTCGACGCTGCGGTAGACCGTCCCGTCGAGGGGGGCGAAGTCGCGGCTCGACGCGAAGAAGCGCACGCCGCCGGGTTCCGGAACGGCGATGCCGGCGGTGATCTCGCCGATCTCGATGATCCGCGGCGGGGCGGGCTCGGCCTGGAGGGGGGTGCGGGCGCGCTCCGCCCGATGCTCCGCAAGGCCGGGGGCCGCGGGCAGGCGATTCAGCGCCCGCTCGGCCTCGATCTGAAGAAGTGGCATGACAAGGACTCCGGGGGCCGGCGCTGGGCCGGCACGAGACGAACGGTGGGACGCGACGGGATGGTCAGCGTCGACAACAGCCGTGTTGGGACCGGAGACTCGGGGCATTGCCCCGCTGGAAGCGGACAGTGCAGACAGTCACGGCAAGTCATCCTTTCCAAGAAGGACCACGAGGCGCGAGCGCATCGCGGTGCTTTAGCGTTTGGTGACGCGGCGCAAGCTACACACTTCAAATCACCGCGGTGCAACGACACCCAGGGGCATCGCCGAACCTCTCGAAGATGCTCATCCCGTTGCGGTTCGTCAACGGATCGATCTTCCGAATGCAACACACTCCGTGGCAGAAACGGCCCCGCCCGGTGCCCGGCGCGCGCGCTGCCTTCGCAAGCCCGGGTCAGGCGGCGGCGATGACGGCGGCGAGGTCCCGGTAATCGCGGAAGATCCGGGACGCGCCGGCGCGGGTCAGGTCCGCCGCCGCCGGGTCGTGCTGCCAGTGCCCGCCGCCGCTGAAGCCGACGACGCGCATGCCGGCGGCGCGAGCCGCCGTGACGCCGGGCACGCTGTCCTCGATGACGAGACAGGCCTCGGGGGCGACGCCCATCGCGGCGGCGGCGTGGAGGAACAGGTCCGGCGCCGGCTTGCCCCGCGCCACCAGGGTCGAGGAGAAGATCCGCCCCTCGAACAGCGGCAGCAGCCCCGTCAGACCCAGGGAGTGGCGCAGGCGCACGGGGTCGCTGCTGGACGCGACGCAGGACGGCAGTTCCAGGGCGGCGACCGCCGCGGCGACGCCCGCGACCGCCCGCAGCTCCGTGTCGAAGGCGCGCAGCGTGTCCGCCTTCACGGCCTCGACGAAGCCCTCCGGCGCCGTGATCCCGTAATCCTGCGCGATGTGACCCATGATCGAGACCATCGAGGTGCCGGCGAAGCGCGCCCGCACGGTCTCGACGTCGATGGGCACGCCGATGCGGTTGAGCCCGGCGGTGAGGCGCGCCAGGCTGATCGGCTCGCTGTCCACGAGCACCCCGTCGCAATCGAAGATCACCAGCGCGAGGGGTGGGGCCGTCTCCCCGGGCGCGGGCACCGGGGGGAGGAGGGGGGAGGCGTCGCGCATGGGTTTGGGTCGGGTCTCGGGTTGCGGCCGGGCCCCGCCTGCCGCGCGGCCCCAGCCCGCATATGGCGCGAACGCGATCCGGCGCAAACCGCGCGGCCCGCCTGCGCGGGCCCCGGGGCGCCCGCGGCCGCGGCATCGGTGGCTTGCGCCCGTCGGCGCGCCCTCCTACTCAGCCTCAGGGCCGGCGCGGATGCCGGCGGGTGCGATCGGGTGCGATGGTCCGTTTCCTCAGCCGCTTCCTCGGCCTCGTCTTCCTGGCGGCGGGCTTCGTCTGCCTCGTCTACGACGGGGCCCGCTCCGTCGCGAACAACACCCTGCGCGTCACCAGCGTCAGCGACCTCGCCTTCACCCTGTTCAAGGACCGGGCGAACGCCCTCCAGGGCACGGTGGAGAGCATCGCCCCGTGGCTGTGGAAGATCCTGGTCCTGCCCCTGACCCTGGCGCCCGCTGCCCTGATCGGGCTCGTGATCGGGGCCGTCCTGCTCTGGCT
This sequence comes from Methylobacterium sp. V23, assembly GCF_002917135.1. Lineage (NCBI taxonomy): Bacteria > Pseudomonadati > Pseudomonadota > Alphaproteobacteria > Hyphomicrobiales > Methylobacteriaceae > Methylobacterium > Methylobacterium sp. V23. The sequence goes on along the minus strand of NZ_PDHT01000001.1, from coordinate 138,116 downwards.
CGGACAGCCGGCGCGGGAGCGGATCGGCTTCCTCAGCGGTCCCTGAAGGCGGTTCGGAGCCGCGCGCGCCGAACCGGGTGCCATTTCGCACGCCCTGCCGCCCGCCACCTTCGCGCCATCCGGCCGAGGTGCCATAATCCTGAACGGTCCCCATCGTAGATGAACGGGATCATCGGGGCGCGACGTCGTTCACGTCCGATCGTCCCGACGCCTCGTCACCTGTCAGGGATCCGTCGTCCTCATGTCCCGCGCCCTCCTGTCCCGCCTCGCCGCCGCTTCCACCCTGGCCCTCCTCCTCGGCGCCGCGCCGGTCCTGGCGCAGCCGTCCTCGGGCGCCCCCCCGCGCAACGTCGCTCCCACCGGGGTGACCAAGCCGCCGGGCCGCGCGGATGCGGGCAAGGCGCCCTATACCCGCGCCTCCACCGAGGCCGACATGGCCAAGGCCCAGCGCGCCTCGGCCGCTCGCGACAAGGCCTGGGACACCAAGATGCGCACCACCATGGGCTCGATCTGCAAGGGCTGCTGAGGCGCAGGCGGCCAAACCGCGCGCCGGCCCGGGCCCCATGATCCGCCTGGAAGGCGTCGGCAAGCGGTTCCCCGGGGCCGAACGCCCGGCCGTCGACGCCCTCGACCTCGTCGTCGCCGAGGGCAGCGTCTGCGCCCTGATCGGCCCGTCCGGCTGCGGCAAGTCCACCACGCTGCGCATGGTCAACCGCCTGGTCGAGCCGGATGCCGGCCGCGTGCTCGTGGCCGGCACGGACGTGATGCGGACCGATCCCGTCGCCCTGCGCCGGCGCATCGGCTACGTGCTCCAGGGAGTCGGCCTGTTTCCCCACCGCAGCGTCGCCGACAACATCGGCACCGTGCCGGGCCTGCTGGGCTGGACGCGGGCCCGGATCGCCGACCGGGTCGACGCGATGCTCGACCTCGTCGGCCTCGACCCGGCGCTGTACCGGGCGCGCCGCCCGCACGCGCTCTCCGGCGGCCAGCGCCAGCGCGTCGGCGTCGCCCGGGCCCTGGCCGCCGATCCCCCGGTCCTGCTCATGGACGAGCCCTTCGGCGCGGTGGACCCCGTCGCCCGCGACCGCCTGCAGGCCGAGATCGGCGCCATTCTCCGGCGCCTGGGCAAGACCGTGCTCATCGTCACCCACGACATCGACGAGGCGATGCGGATGGGCGACCGCGTCGTGCTGATGCGGGACGGCCGCATCGTCCAGGCCGATCCGCCCGAGCGCCTCCTGGCCGCGCCGGCCGATCCCTTCGTCGCGAGTTTCGTCGGGCAGGACCGGGCGCTGCGCCGCCTCGCCCTGATCGCCGCCGAGCGCCTGGCGAGCCCCGGACCCCTGCCGGACGCCCCCGCGATCGCGGCCGGGGCGTCCCTGCGGGAGGCCCTGGCCCTCCTGCTCGCCACCGGCGCCGACGGGCTCAACCTCACGGGCGACGGTCCGGCGGCCCATCTCACCCTGGCGGCGATCCGCGCCGAGGCGGCCCGGGCGGTGACCTAGCCCCGGGGTCCCCCGCTTCCCCTACTGGTTCCTTTACTTGCACTCCTCGCGGGCGCGCTTCATCGCGTCGCCGAACCCCGCCAGGGCGTAATCGTCGCTGGTGGGATTGCCGCGCAGCGAGGTGGTCTTGATCTGCAGCTTCGGGGTGCGGGCCATCTCGGTGACCACCCGGGTCTCCTCCGCCGGGTTCTGGAGCCAGGCGTTGTTGTCCTTGGTGACGAGACCGTAGCGCGTGGCCCCGAGATTCAGGGTCGGGTCGGTGGGCGCCGGGCCGGCATTGGCCTTGGCCTGGCTGCTCGCGGGCTTGGCCGGGAAGCCGAGCATCACCGCGACCTCGTTGGCCACGTTCTCGGCCTTGCGCACGGTGACGAAGAGGTAGGCCGTGTCGCGCTTCAGGGTCTTGGGCGAGCGCGCCTGCGGCTGGGCGATGGCGTAGCAGACGCGGGTCTTGCCCTGGCCGTTGGCGAAGACGTTCCAGTCGCCGAAGATCGCCACCGGGGTGGCCTGCTGCATGCCGGGGGCCGTCATGGCGGCCTTCGGGGCCCGCTCGCGTCCGCGGCGGGACCTCTTGCGGCTTGGGGCCTCCGCCTCCTCGGGGGCGGCCTCCTGGGCCTGAGCGGGGCCGACCGCCAGGGGATGGGGGACGCCGACCAGGGCGGCGGGACCGGACAGGACGAGGATGGCGGCCCCGAGCCGGAGGCCGCGTCGCAGAACAGGAACCATGGAAGACCCTTCGGGACGTCGCCGGACCGGAAGACCCGGCCGACCGTCCGGATGTGCGGCGCCGCGTGGCGCCGGTTTCAGGAATGCGCGTCCCGCAGCCCTCAGGCGGCGTGGGGCTCGGCGGAGAACACGCCCGGCAGCGCCGCCATCACGCTCGCGAGGGCGGGCGCGGCCAGAGCCGACAGGGTGGCGGATTCCGTGGGGGCCGGGCCCGTCGCCTCGGAGGACTCGGAGGACTCGGAGAACTTGGAGGCCTCGGAGGACTCGGGCATCCGCACGCGCGGCAGCGCGCGGGGCTTCGGATCGTTGTAGGGCGTGTTGTAGCACTTGCGCACCGAGGCCCAGAAGGCGACCCGGTCGGCCTCGGGCAGGCGGCGCAAGGTGGCGTCGATCAGCGCCGTGGCCTCAACCGCGAGGGCGGGGACGTCATCCGGCGCAATCCAGCTTTCAGCGGGCATGAGAAGATCTCCGAGGGGCTCGGGACAGGGTCCTACACAGCATCACATAGCTGAGCCGTGAACGCACCTGCCCCGAGTCCGGTTCTTTTCGCCTCACGCCTGCGCGAGTGCCGCGAGCCAGCGGTTCGCCTGCGACCGTACGTTGTCGGGCGCGGTCCCCCCGTAGCTGGTGCGGCTCGAAACCGAGTTCTCGACGCCGAGCACGGCGTAGACCGCTTGCGTGATCCGCGGCTCGGCGGCCTGCATCTCGGCCAGGGAGAGCTCCTCCAGCCCGACGTTGCGGGCGGAGGCGGCGCCGACGAGGCGCCCGGTGACGTGGTGGGCCTCGCGGAACGGCAGGCCGAGCTCGCGCACCAGCCAGTCGGCGAGGTCGGTCGCGGTGGCGTAGCCGGAGCCGGCGGCACGGGCCAGGACCGGGGCGTTGGGCTCGAGGTCGCGCACCATCCCGGTCATGGCGGCCAGGCACAGGGAGAGCGCCTGGAGGGCGTCGAAGGTGCCCTCCTTGTCCTCCTGCATGTCCTTCGAATAGGCGAGCGGCAGGCCCTTCATCACGATGAGCAGGCCCGTGAGGGCACCGATGACGCGGCCGGACTTGGCGCGCACCAGCTCCGCCGCGTCCGGGTTGCGCTTCTGCGGCATGATCGACGAGCCGGTGGTGTAGCCGTCGGACAGCCGGACGAAGTTGAACTGCGCCGAGGTCCAGACCACCAGCTCCTCGGCGAAGCGCGAGAGGTGGACCGCGCAGATCGAGGCGGCGGCGAGCGATTCCAGGGCGAAGTCGCGATCGGCCACCGAGTCGAGGGAGTTCGCCGTCGGCCGGTCAAAGCCGAGCGCCGCGGCCGTGGCGTGCCGGTCGATGGGGAAGGAGGTGCCGGCGAGCGCCGCGGCGCCGAGGGGGCACTCGTTCAGGCGCGCCCGGGCATCGCGGAACCGGCCCCGGTCGCGGGCCAGCATCTCCACGTAGGCGAGGCAATGGTGCCCGAAGGTGACGGGCTGGGCCGATTGCAGGTGGGTGAAGCCCGGCATCACCGTGCCGGCATGGGCGAGGGCCTTCTCGGCCAGCGCCCGCTGCAAGTCGGCGGCCTGCCCGTCGAGGCTGTCCAGGGTGTCGCGCACCCACAGCTTCATGTCGGTGGCGACCTGGTCGTTGCGCGAGCGCGCGGTGTGCAGGCGCCCGGCCGCCGGGCCGACGATCTCGGTGAGCCGGCTCTCGACGGACATGTGGATGTCTTCGAGCTCGCGCTTGAACACGAAGCCGCCCGCCTCGATTTCGTCGCGCACGGCCTTGAGGCCGTCTTGAATCGCGGCCACATCGGCGGATGGCAGGATGCCGGCCGCACCCAGCATCGCCACATGCGCCAGCGAGCCGCGGATGTCCTGGGGCGCGAGGCGCTTGTCGAACCCGATGGAGGCGTTGATCTCCTCCATGATCTCGGCGGGGCCGCTCGCGAAGCGCCCGCCCCACATCCGGTTGCTCATGTTCTCAGTCGTCCTTCCAGCCGCCCTGCCCGCCCGCCCCCGGACGCAACGATGATGCCCGGCCGCAGATCTGCGCTGATCGCCGGGGCCGTCCTCGTCGCCGCACTCGGTGCGGGGCTTGCCGTATACGGGACGGGCTCGACCGGCGGCAACTCCGCCGGCCCCTGCGCGGGCTCGGCCGCGGCGGCGGCCCGCATCGCCCCCCTGGCCCGGGGCGAGGTCGCCGCCCTCCAGGTCGCGACCGCGCCGGTGCCCGCGCCGGCCCTGGCCTTCAAGGGGCCGGAGGGAACCGACGCCACCCTGGACGGCGTGACGGGCCTGCGCCTCGTGAACCTGTGGGCGACCTGGTGCGCGCCCTGCAAGGCCGAGATGCCGGCCCTCGACCGGCTCCAGGCCCGGCTCGGTAGCCCGGATTTCCGCGTCGTGGCGATCAACGTCGACACCCGCAACCTCGAGGCGCCGCCCGCCTGGCTCAAGCAGAACGGCATCGCGCGGCTGGCCTACTATGCCGATCCCGGCGGCCGGGTCCTGCCGGCGATCCAGAAGGCCACCGGCTCCCTCGGCCTGCCCACCACCCTCCTGGTCGACGGCGCCGGCTGCACCCTCGGGGTGATGAAGGGACCGGCCGAGTGGGACAGCCCCGACGGCGTCAGGCTGATCGCGGCCGCCCTCGGGCGATCCTGACCCGCGCGGGGAGCCGAACCCCCCGGGCGGATCGCGCCAGGATTGCCGCTAGGACAGAACACCCGCCGCACGGTCATTTACAGTCACCGACAGGGAGATAAACCTTTTCGTTAGTGAAAATGGCAGACCCGACAGTTGTCAGGCACGCGCGTCGCGCTCATGATCGATCGACATCGAATCGATGCGAATGTCTCTGCGCCTGTTCTCAGACGGAGGCCTGATCATCATGTCACGACGTTGGGTCTTTCTCTCGGCGGCCGTTCTGGCCGCGCCCCTTGCGCGGGCCGCCGAACTGCCCCGCAGCGGCACCGACAGCTACTCCACCACCTACGTCACCGCCGCCTTCGTCACGATGAAGCTCGGGGAGCGCACCGTGACGACCTACGACAGCTCCGGAATCACCCGCAACGAGTCCGGCGGCCCGATGTTCAACAACATGGGCACGCGCTGCCTCGGGATGCGCGAGGTCGTCGGCGGCGAGGCGCTCAACCGCGGCTCCTGCATCGACAGCGACGCCGATGGCGACCAGATCTTTTCCACCTACGAGGCCAAGGGCGCCAAGGGCACGCATGTCTTCGTCGGCGGAACCGGCAAATACGCCGGGATGTCGGGCACGGCGGATTATACGAGCCAGTCGGTGAAGAGCCCGGACGGGCGCGGAATGACGCTGGTCATTCACCAGTCGAACTGGAAGCTCTCACCCTGATTATTCAATCACGGGCGACGATAGATGATGATCATTCGCGACAAGTTTCGCCCCTCGACATGAAGACCCGTGGGAATTTTTAACGCCTGTCGCGAATGATGTGGGGCCTCCCCTCCCATCGGGCTCCTCGCTGCATGTCCTTTCCCGCCCTGTCGATCCGCACCAAGCTGTTTCTTGGCTTCGGTCTCGTCTTCGGTCTCATGGCGGTGATCGGCGGGTCGGCCCTGATGCAGCTGCGCGCCGTCAACGCGGTGGCGCGGGAGATGCGCGACGAGCGCCTCCCGAACGTGCAGCTCCTGGGCAAGATCCAGGTCCTGGTCCTGCGCCAGCGGGTCAATGGCGGTCGCCTGATCACCGCCGATACGGCGGCGGCCCGCACCGACGTCTCGGCCGCCCTGGCCAAGCGGGAGGCCGAGATGCGCGCCGCGCAGGCCGCCTACGCGGCGCTGCGAGCCAGCCCGGAGTCGCAGGCCCTCTACCGCACGTTCGAGACGGAATGGTCCGCCTACCGGACCCTGCAGGAGGGGATCGTCACCCAGGCGCAGGCCGGAGACCTCGCGGGCGCCCAGCGCACCTACAACACCGACATGTCGACGCGCATCAACGGCGTCCTCGGCGCCCTGCAAAAGCTCGTCGACCTCGAGGAGGGCAGCGCCCGCGCCAGCGGCGCCCTCGCCCAGGACACCTACGACACCGCCGTCCTGACCACCGCCCTCCTCGTGGGCCTCGGGATGCTGATCGCGGCGGGCGCGGCCCTCGCCCTCGCCCTCGGCGTCAGCCGCCCCCTGCACCGGATGACCGAGGCGATGCGGCGGCTCGCCACCGGCGACACGGCCGTCGCCGTGCCGGGCGCCGAGCGGCGGGACGAGATCGGCGCGATGGCGGACGCCGTCCTGGTCTTCAAGGACAACATCCTTCGCACCCGCGCCCTGGAGGCCGAAACCGAGGCGGCCCGGGCCGGGGCCGAGGCCCTGCGCCGGGAGACCCTGCGGGGCCTGGCCGATCAGTTCGAGGCCGCGGTGGGCAGCGTCGTGGCGCAGGTCGGCACGGCCGCGGCGCAGCTGCAGGACACGGCCCGCAGCATGTCGGCCAATGCCAGCGAGACGGCGCAGCGCTCCGTCTCCGTGGCCGCCGCTGCCGACCAGGCCTCGGCGAACGTCACCACAGTGGCGGCCGCGGCCGAGGAGCTCGGCTCCTCGGTCGACGAGATCGGCCGTCAGGTCCAGGGCTCGGCCCAGCTCTCCCGCGAGGCGGTGACGGAGGCCGGCCAGACCGCCACCTTCGTGCGCGACCTCAGCGAGGCGGCCCAGCGCATCGGCGACGTGGTGGCGATGATCTCGACCATCGCGGGCCAGACCAACCTTCTCGCCCTCAACGCGACGATCGAGGCGGCGCGGGCCGGCGAGGCGGGTCGGGGCTTCGCGGTGGTGGCCGCTGAGGTCAAGGAACTCGCCAACCAGACCGCCCGGGCCACGGACGAGATCACCGGCCAGATCGCCCGCATCCAGGGCTCGACGGGCCAGGCGGTGGCGGCGATCGGCGCCATCACGGGGCGCATCCGCGAGATCAGCGACGTCGCGGCCTCGATCGCGGCGGCGGTGGAGGAGCAGGGGGCGGCGACCCAGGAGATCGTGCGCAACGTGGCCCAGGCCTCGATCGGCACCGGCGAAGTCACGCAGAACGTCTCGGGCGTCGCGGGCGCCGCCGAGGAGACCGGTGCGGCCGCCGCCCAGGTGCTGGCCTCGGCCTCGGCGCTGTCGCGGCAGTCCGAGCATCTCGGCGGTCAGGTCTCGCAGTTCCTCGCCACCATCCGGGCGGCCTGACGGCCGCATCCCGGGCGGCCTGAGGCTCCGCTGGTTAGGTAGCCCGAGCCCCGCCCTCAGGGCAGGGCGTCGAGGCTCTCGATCACCCGCTCGGGGGGCTGATCGGCATACTCGTCCGGCAGCCCCTTGCGGTTGACCCAGACGGGCCGGAAGCCGAACGCGGCCGCCCCGGCCACGTCCCAGCGGTTCGAGGAGCAGAACAGCACCGCCTCGGGTCCGACGCCGAAGCGGTCCGTGGCGATGCGGTAGGCGGCCGGCGCGGTCTTGAAGGTTCGCGCGGACTCCACCGAGAGCACCGCGTCGAGGTGGTCCGCCAGCTCCGCCGAGGCCACCGCGCGCTCCAGCATTGCCGCGTCGCCGTTGGAGAGGATCGCGGTCCGCCATCCCGCGGCGCGCAGGGCTCGGAGCGTGCCCGGCACCTCCGGATAGGCATCGAGGTCGCGATAGGCGTCGAGGAGCCGGGGCCGCAGCGCCCGGTCCACCGCCGGGTACCGGGCCAGGGCATAATCCAGGGCCTGCTCGGTCAGGCCCCAGAACGGGGCGTGGCGTCCCATCAGGCCGAGCACCCAGGAATATTCGAGCTGCTTGGCGCGCCAGGTCTCGGACAGGGCCGCCGCGTCCGGCCCGATCGCGTCCGCGTGTCGCGCCACCGCCGCGTGGACATCGAACAGGGTGCCGTAGGCGTCGAAGACGGCGATGCGGGGGGATTCGGACATGCGGGCTCCTCGTGTCGGATCCGGTCGACCCCTCCGGGACGGCGGAAGCGGGCGCCGCGCCGGCGCAGCGGATCCCGCGCCGCTGCGGTCGGGCGGCGGGATCAGGCGCGCCGCAGGCGAAGCCCGAACAGGCGCAGCGTCCCCAACAACAGCACGGCGTAGACCAGCGTTCCGGCGATCCCGAGCAGGCCCAGCACCGCCATCTCGCGCAGGCGCGGCAGGGCCGGCACCAGGGCGTCGGCCAGGGGCAGGCCGTAACGGGCGGTGGCCGCGAGGGCGATGCAGGCCACCACCACCCCGACGACGGTGACCCCGAGGGTGCGCCCCGGCGCCATCCAGCCCCGTCGCCAGGCCAGGGCCACGAGGATGCCGAGGTTGACCCACTGGCCGATGGCGGTGGCCATCGCGAGGCCGGTGACGCCGTAGGGCCCGGTCAGCACCACCTTGAGGGCGACGTTGATGGCGATGGCGGTGAGGGAGGCGATGAGCGGGGTCATCGTGTCCTGCCGGGCATAGAAGCTCGCCAGGGCGCTGCGCAGGAGCACCACGGCGGGCAGCGCCAGGCCGTAGGCGGCGAGCACCGAGGCCGCGCGCGCCGCATCCTCGGCCCCGAAGGCGCCGCGCTGGAACAGCGCCGTCATGATCAGGGCCGGCAGGGTGAGGAAGGCCACCGTGAAGGGCGCCGACAGGGCGAGGGAGAAGCCCGCCGCCCGGTTCTGGGCCGCGTGCGCCCCGGCGACGTCGCCGGCGGCGATGCGCCGGCTCATCTCCGGCAGGAGCACCGTGCCCGCCGCGATGGCGATGACGCCGAAGGGCAGCTGATAGAGCCGGTCGGCGTAATAGAGGGCCGAGACCGCGCCCGTCGGCAGGAAGCTCGCGATGATGGTGTCGGCGAAGGAGGCGATCTGGAATCCGGCCGAGCCGATCACCGCCGGCCCCAGCACCTTGAAGAATCGCCGCATGGCCGGGTCGCCCAGGGTCGGGGTCGTCAGGGTCGGGGCGATGCCCGCCCGCCGACACGCCCACCAGACCAGGGCGAATTGCAGCACGCCCGAGACGGTGACGCCCCAGGCGGCGGCGTAGGCGGCGTTGGGGAAGAGCGCGGCGAGGCTCAGGGCGACCAGCATCGACAGGTTGAGCAGCACCGGTGCGCCGGCCGCCACCGCGAAGCGCCGATGGGCGTTGAGGATGCCGGAGAACAGGGTCACCAGCGTCATGAACAGGAGGTAGGGGAAGGTGATCCGGGTCAGCGAGACGGCCAGCGCGAACCGCTCCGGGTCCTCCGAGAAGCCTGGCGCCAGGGCGCGCACGACCCAGGGCATCGCCGGCATGGCGAGCGCTAGGAAGGCGATCTGCACGAGGAGCATTAGGGTGAAGATGCGATCGGCGAAGCGCCGCGCCGCGCCCGCCGCGGCCTTCTCCGTTTCCGACAGGCCCGCATAGCTCGGCACGAAGGCGGTGTTGAAGGCGCCCTCGCCGAAGATCGCCCGGAAGTGGTTCGGCAGGCGGAACGCCACCACGAAGGCGTCGGCGAGTGGACCGGCCCCCAGGATCGCCGCCATCACCACGTCGCGGGCGAAGCCGGTGACGCGGGAGACCAGCGTCCAGCCGCCGACGGAAAGGATGCTGCGGATCATGGATCAGGACTGCCGGGACGGGGGGCTGGGAGTGTCGGGCGAGCCCTAGACCATGCCGCCGCGCGTGGCGCAAACGCGGAACCGTTCGATGGACAGCCGCCCTGCACCTCGCCGCGACGAACGGTCCGCGGTCGGCGATCGCCGGACCGGGCCGATCCGCCCCTGCGAAGCGGGTCCCCGCGCCTTCGACGGGGCCATCGCCCAGGACATCACGCCGTCATTCCGGGTCGCCGGAGGCGAGCCCGGAATCCAGGGCCGCCGACCGTGCGAACCCTCGCACCCCCTGCGTTCCTGGATCCCGGACGCCGCTGCGCGGCTCCGCGATGACGGCGGGCCGCTGGCGAACCCCGGTCGGCCGGTCTCCGTCAGCGGCAGCCCTGTCCTTCGCGCGCAAGAGCCTGTCCTTCGCGCGGAAGAGCCTGTCCCGAGCCTCGCGACGCGGTCGTAAGATCGTGGGGCCTTACGCGGTGGCCTCGCCGTACATCTTCTCGACGTGCTCCCAGTTCACCAGGTTCTCGATGAACGCCTTGAGGTAGTCGGGGCGGCGATTGCGGTAGTCGATGTAGTAGGAGTGCTCCCAGACGTCGACGCCGAGGATCGGCTTGGCGCCGTGCACGAGCGGATTCTCACCATTCGGGGTCTTCATGATCGCGAGCTTGCCGTCCTTGACCGCGAGCCAGGCCCAGCCCGAGCCGAACTGGCCGACACCGGCCTGGATGAAGTCGGCCTTGAACTTCTCGAAGCCGCCGAGATCCTCGTCGATCTTCTTGGCGAGCGCGCCCGGGGCAGCACCACCGCCATTGGGCTTCATCCACTGCCAGAAGTGGATGTGGTTGTAGTGCTGGCCGGCATTGTTGAAGAGCGGCTGGTTGTTGCCGTAGGCCGAGGTCAGGACCTCCTCGACGCTCTTGCCCTCGAGCCCCGTGCCCTCGAGCAGCTTGTTGCCCGTGTCGACATAGGCCTTGTGGTGCTTGTCGTGGTGAAACTCGAGGGTTTCCTTCGACATGTAGGGGCCGAGCGCGTCGTAGGCGTAGGGCAGTTCGGGCAGGGTGAAGGTCATGGGCAACTCTCCGGCTCGTGAGACATTGGACGCAAGGCATCGCGCGACCGGCGCGCGACCCTGTCACCAACGTGCCGTTACGTAAGTCGATGCCCGGGTGAAGTCGATGCCCGGGGGACCTTCATGCCCCGGGTGGCGACGATCCGGGCGGCCGCGCGGTGTGCGGCCGCGCCCGACGCACGATTGTGCGTTTTGCAAATGCCCCCCAGGCCTTTAGTGTGCGCGCCGCACCTGAAGGTGCAGGCGTTTGTCGAGACATCCATGAATATCGCGCTGTTCGCGCTGGCCGCCGTCATGATCGTCGGCGGAATCGTATCGGTCATCCAGGGTTTCCCCTTCGTCCGGCTGGAGAGCGGTCTCGCCATGACCATCGCGGGCGCCACCACGGCGTCGGCCGGGGCCGTGGTGCTGGGATTGGCCATCGTGGCAGGCCGCCTGCGCGGCCTGGAGCGCGCCTTTCGCGAGGCGCGGCCGGCAATCCAGCCTCCCCTGGCGGACACCGAGTTGGCCCCCGGCGGGCCAGCAGACCTGAGCGCCTCCCAGCGGGCCCGGCCGAGCCTCGCCGCCACCGCCGCGAGCCTCGGGGCGGGCTTAGGCGCGGACACGGGCTTGGGCGCCGGCACGGGCGTGGGCACCGGCGCCGGCCTGGGAGGCGCCGCCTCCACCCGCCCCGGCCTGGAACCGAGCTTCTTCGATCCTGCCCCGCCATCCCCGGAGCCCTCGGCCGCCGAGCCTCTGCTGCCGAACCTGCTGCCGGCCGACGCGCCCCACGACCGTCCGGAGCCGCGCATCGCCGACGCTGCGCCGGAGCCCGAGATCCGGGTCACGGCCGACGACCTGTTCCACGGACCCGTTCGCGCGCGGGCAACCGAGCCCGAGCCGGCGCCCGCCCCCGAGAGCGCCCCTCGCTTCGTGGAGGCCGAGGCGGTGCCCCACAGCGTGCCCGACCTCGTTCCCCCGCCCCCGTCCCCCGTCGAGACGGCCGGGTTCGTGGCTCCCGAGGACAAGCCCGAAGCGTCCCCGGAGCCGCCGGCCGCCGAGCCCACGCCTCCCGCCGCGGAGGAACCGCTGGTGGTCGGCACCTATGCCTCGGGGGGGAACACCTACGTGATGTATTCCACCGGCGTGATCGAGGCGGACACGCCGCGCGGCCGCTTCACCTTCGGCTCCCTCGACGAACTCAAGGCCTTCGTCGAGGCGGGCGGGGAGACCGACAGCCGCGGCGCCGCCTGATCGCAGGCCCCGGGCGCGGGCGCGCCCTCAGGCCAGGGGATTCAGCGCCGCGTTGCGGACCGGCAGGGGGGCCCGCATCGTCAGGGTGAACCCCTCCGGCGGATAATCCATGGAGACCTCGGCCCGCACCTGGGCCGTCAACACCCGCTGCAGCAGGCGCGAGCCGAAGCCCTGCCGCTTGGGCGGCGCGACCGGTGGGCCGCCGCTCTCGACCCAGGTGAAGTGCAGCGTCCCGGCCGGACCGCCGGGCTCGAGCGCCCAGGTGATCGCCACCCGGCCGTCCCGGGTCGACAGGGCCCCGTACTTGGCGGCGTTCGTGGTGAGCTCGTGGATCGCCATGCCGATCGGCACCGCGACCTCGGACGCCATGTCGACGGGGGGCCCGGAGAGCTGAATGCGGGCGTCCCGCTCCTCCGCGCCGTTCAGGGAGCCCTCCGCGTAGGGCTTCAGCTCGTTGGCCAGCAGGGAGCGCAGGGACGCCGTCTGCCAGGTGTCCTCGGTCAGGACCGAGTGGGTGTGGGCCAGCGACATGATCCGGCCGACGAAGGCTTCGTAGAAGTTCTCGATGCTGGAGGCGGTGCGGGCGGTCGATCCGACGATGGCCTGGACCGTGGCCAGGGTGTTCTTCACCCGGTGGTGCAGCTCGCGGATCAGGAGCGTCTGGCGCTCCTCGGCGAGCCGGCGCTCGGTCACGTCGGCCACGACCCCGATCAGGCGCCGGGGCAGGCGGTCGGGCGCGTCGCGCTCGAAGCGCCCGGCGAAGTCGAGGGTGCGCCACGCCCCGTCGCTGCGGCGGCGGATGCGCCCCGAGACCGCCAGGGTGCTGTCCTCGCGCAGGGCCTGCGTGATGGCGGCGCGGAAGGCCGGGCGGTCGTCCGGGTGCAGCACGGTCTCGAGGAATTCGCGCTTGCCCAGGGCGCCGTCGGAGGCGCTGCGCCCGAAGATCGCGAACATGCGCTCGTTCTCCCAGATGGCCTGGTCGTCGAGCATGTGCCACTCGAAGATCCCCAGGGCCGCCAGGGAGGTGGCGATGCGCAGGCGCTGCTCGCCGTCCCGCAGGGCGTTGCGGGCCTCCACGTGGGTGGTCACGTCCTCGACCACGCCGACCAGGGCCATGGGCCGGCCGCCCTCCCCCGCCGGGATGGCCTGGCCCCGGACCCCGACGTCGATCGTGGTGCCGTCCGGCGCACGGCGCAGGCGGCATTCGAAGGCGAAGGGCGCGCCGTCCCGCAAGGAGGCGCGGATCTGGGCGCGGATGCGGACGACCTCGCCGCTGTCCATCGCGGCCTGCAGGCGGTCCCAGGTGACCGGATCGTCGGCGGCATAGCCGAGGAGATGCGCGGCCCGGCGCGACAGGACGACCCGGCCGTCGGCGAAGTCGTAGCGCCACTCGCCCAGGCCCGCCGCCGTCAGGGCGGCGCGGTTTTCCTCGGCCCGCACGACCTCGTCGGGATCGACGGCCTCGACCACGAGGATCTGCAGGTCGTCGCGCCGCTTCGACGGACGGATGCGCATGTCGAGGCCGGTGCCGTCCGCCCGGAGCCAGCGCCGGATGCAGGCCCGCTGCGCCACGGCGCCGAGGACCGAGAGGGCCCGCCCGTTGAGCGCCCCCGGCTCATAGCCGAGGAGTTCGCAGAGATGGGGGTTGGCGTCGCGGATGAGGCCGGCCCCATCGACGACCAGGATGCCGATCGGCGCCTGCGCGAAGGCCGTCCCGTGCAGGTCGGGCCCTGGCCCGGCCTGCGGTCCCGGAGCGGGCTCCGGCGCCAAGTCCGTCCCGGCGCCCGCGATGGAAGACGTGCCCATGGAAGACTTGTCCGAAGCGTCGTGCACGCCAGATCCTCGCTCGGCGCGTCCGGCCTCATGTCACCGACGCGCGGCCGCGCTCCACCGGAAGGCTCGCGCGTCATCGGTGCCTATCAGACAACCGAAGACCGGGCGGAACAAGGCCGGGCTGAGATGGGGATGCGTGTTTCCCGAACAACCCCATCACAAGGATGTCGGCAAACCGGGTTACGCCGGGGCGCAGGCCCGCGCGCTCAGGCCGGTCCGACCCGGCGGAACTCGAGGTAGCTCGGCGGCCGGCCGGCGGCGAGGGCCTTGGCCTCGTAGCGCGTGCCCGGCCAACCCGACCAGGGCTGCGTCCAGTCCCGGGCCGCCTCGGCGGTCCAGGCGAGATCCGGACAGCGCGCGGCGCGCACCAGGGTCCAGCCCGCGTAGTCGTCGATGTCGCTGGCAAAGCGGAACACGCCGTCGGGCCGGAGCACGCGGGCGATCTCCGCGAGGGCGCCGTCCGAGACGAAGCGGCGCTTGCGCTGCCGGCGCTTGGGCCAGGGATCGGGATAGAGCAGGTAGACCCGGGCCAGGCTGGCATCGGGCAGGGCCGCCAGCAGGGCGGTCGCGTCCTCGTCCCAGATCCGGACGTTGCGGAGGGCCGCCTCGTCCACCGCGCGCAGGAGCTTGACCACGCCGTTGACGAAGGGCTCGGCACCGATGATGCCAGTGCGAGGGTGGGCGGCCGCCTGGGCGGCGAGATGCTCGCCGCCGCCGAAGCCGATCTCGAGCCAGACCTCGTCCACCGGGACGGGAAACAGGCGCGGTGGATCGAGCCGTTCGCCGGCCGGCGGCAGGGTCAGCCGAAGGGTCGGCAGCAACTCCGACAGGCGCTGTTCCTGGCCGGCCCGCAGGCGCTTGCCCTTGCGACGGCCGTAGAAGGCCCGGTCGGCGCCCTCCGGTGGCTCGTGCCCGCCCGTCTGGGGCGGGAATTGGTCCCGCCCCAGGTTCATGGGGTCAGGCCAGGGCCGACTTGAGGCTGTCGGCCAGGTCGGTGCGCTCCCACGAGAAGCCGCCATCGGCCTCCGGGGCGCGGCCGAAATGGCCGTAGGCGGAGGTGCGGGCGTAGATCGGCTTGTTAAGGCCGAGCTTCGTCCGGATGCCGCGGGGCGACAGGTCGAAGGCGTTCATCAGCACGTCCTCGAGCCGGGCCTCGTCGACCTGACCGGTCCCGTGGAGGTCGACATAAATCGACAGCGGCTTGGCGACGCCGATGGCGTAGGCGAGCTGGATCGTCGCGCGGGTGGCGAGACCGGCCGCCACCACGTTCTTGGCGAGGTAGCGCGCCGCGTAGGCGGCCGAGCGGTCGACCTTCGTCGGATCCTTGCCCGAGAAGGCGCCGCCGCCGTGGGGCGCCGCGCCGCCGTAGGTGTCGACGATGATCTTGCGGCCGGTGAGGCCGGCATCGCCGTCGGGGCCGCCGATCACGAACTTGCCGGTCGGGTTCACGTGCCAGGCGGTCTCCTCGGAGACCCAGTTCTGCGGCAGGGCGGCCAGGATGTAGGGCTCGACGATGGCGCGCACGTCGGCGGAGTCGAGCGACTCGTCGAGGTGCTGGGTCGAGAGCACGATCTGCGTGACGCCGACCGGACGGCCATTCTCGTAGCGGACGGTGACCTGGCTCTTGGCGTCGGGGCCGAGCTTGGCGGCGTCGCCCTGGCGGGCCTTGCGGGCGTCGGCGAGGTCCTTGAGGATCTTGTGGGCGTAGTAGATCGGCGCCGGCATCAGCTCGGGCGTCTCGTCGGAGGCGTAGCCGAACATGATGCCCTGGTCGCCCGCGCCCTCGTCCTTATTACCGGACGAGTCCACGCCCTGGGCGATGTCGGCGGACTGGGCATGCAGGTAGATGGCGATGTCGTTGTTCTTCCAGTGGAAGCCCGACTGCTCGTAGCCGATGTCCTTAACCGCTGCGCGGGTCAGCTCGGTGAGATGGTCGAAGGTCACGGAATCGGGACCGCGCACCTCGCCCGCGATGACGATGCGGTTGGTGGTGGCCAGGGTCTCGACGCCGAGGCGGGCCTCCGGCATGGCCGCGAGATAGGCGTCCACGACGGTGTCGGAGATCCGGTCGCAGACCTTGTCGGGATGGCCTTCCGAGACGGACTCGCTCGTGAACAGGTAATTTGAACGCGGCATTGAGGCCCCCGATGCTCCGGGCGCCAGGCTCTTGCGGCGCCGTTTCCAATTGATCAGGCGCGAGTGTCTGGCAGGACGGCCCCGCAGGGTCAAGCCGGAAGAGCGGATAAATCCGCCAAAGCGAACGAATCGGACGATAGATCAGCCGTCGAGCTTGCGCCCGATTGCCTGCAGGATCGCGGCGAATCGCCGGCGCTCGGGTTCGGGGAAATGGGCGTTCACGTGCTGCACCACCACATCCGTCAGGCCCAGCCAGGGATTGTCGGCCGCGTAGGCCTGCTGGGACGCCTCGGAGAACCCGGGCCCCGCTTCGCCGCCGGACGGCACCGCACCCTCGTGCTCCAGCCCGTCGAAGAAGTAGGCGATCGGCACCCCGGTCAGCCGGCTGAAGGTGTCGAGATGGAGGGCGCTGATGCGGTTGGTGCCCTTCTCGTACTTCTGCAACTGGGCGGCCGACATCCCGAAGCTCTGGGCGACGCGCTTCTGGGTCAGGGACGCCCTCTTGCGCTGCTCCGCGATGCGCTGCCCCACATGAACATCCCGTGCGTCGGTCTTCTGCCCAGCCATCTCGCCCGTCCCACGCTCTGCTGCGAGCCCTTGCAGCGCCAGGGCCTGACCACGTCCGGACCCGTCGCCCTCAACGCAGGCTTCGCTGCGGAGACGACCTGCCTTCCGTTCGCCCGGCGGGACGGTATGGCCCCCTCCCGCAGGCGTCAAACCGAACCGCCACCCCGGGGACCGGGCGGCCGAGCGATCATGTGGACAAGCCGCAGACCCCACATTTCCCGCACCGCGACCACGCCCAGGCAAGAGGCGCGGTCGAGCCCCGGGGTAGACGGCACGATCGCACCCGTTGGTGCGGCGCGTGAAGAAACGCCAGGTCAAGAAGCGGTCATGCCCGATTTCGCGCCTCGAACGGTCAGAGACCTTGACCAATCCTGAAAGAATATGCGGCAAGCCTATATTTCTCGCATCTGAAGGATTTCACCGGGTCCTTGTGATGCAAAACGTATCAGACAGACCTATACTCTCGTCCAACGGCGCTGCGAAGGCAGCGCATGAAAGGACCTCTCCCTCCATGACTATGGGACATCATCAACAGACGGCCACGATCCTGCCCTTCCGCAACCCACGGGTCTCCGCGGCACAGGGCGTACCCGCGATCGGCAAGACGGACGGCGCGACCAAGGGGCAGCGCCCGTCGCCGGTGGCCTACCACGACAGCTGGTATCATCAGGCGGCCATCGAGGAAGACGCGCGAAGCCGCAAGCCCTAGGGCAGCCCCTCCGAACCGCGCGTCCCTCAAGAGATCGCGCCTCAGGAGATCGGGCCGAAGCTTTCCCGCCCGCCCACCTTGTTCGCCGGTTCAACGCGCGTTTCGCTGGCGCGCTCCCCGACAGGCGGACCCGTACGGGTCGGGTCTTGCCATGGCGGAGATGGGTGAGGGCGGCGCAGCGGCCCAGGCCTTCGCGCGGCCTTCGAGCTCTTGTGTGACGTCACCGCCTCCGCAAGTCGGACACGGCGCGTATGTGGTGGCGTCCCCGGCAGGTCTCGAACCTGCGACCCCAGGTTTCATCCCACTTCGGCTTCCGCCGCCGCGCGCCCGGAGACGCCCGTTCGTGGTCTGGACTATCCCTTCACCGTAGGCTTCGTCGCCGAACCCCTTAGGTGCCGCCCGTCTAGTCTCTACACCGTCCCGAAACCCGCGGATGCGGGTACCGGGCTTGGCTCGGGATTGGCTGCGTGCGCCAGGAGCACACGTTGAGCGTTCCCCGAATTTGAGCGGATCCGCCGCGCGGTTTCCCCTCGCGACGCCCAATTGTGATCTAGGAAACCTGTGCTCTGTCCAGCTGAGCTACGGAGACTCACCGGGGGCGTTCCTAGCATCATCGTCCGGACCCGCCAACCGGGGATGCATGCCGTCACCAGTCCGCCGCGAGGCTCGGCCCATCGGCCCCTCCCCGGCAGACCGTCCTGCCCCCTGGGACCTTCCCGCTGCGGTCATGGCGCTGTGGCCATCTTGCCGCAATGCGGCATGAACCGGCCTCTGCGCCGACGCTCTTCCTTGTCTCCGCCCCGTACGGGGCGACAATGGCGAGGGATTCGCACCATCGTCGGACACCATCGCCGGGGAGTCGGTTTTCGTGACGATCGCACAGCGACGATCGCCCCGCCCGCGGGAAGCACGGCGTCTCGGCCTAGCCGTCGGCGCGGTCCTCGCGCTGCCGAGCCCGGCCGGCGCGGTGGCGCCCGAGTGCCGTGAGGCGCCGGCTCGGGCGGAGCGTCTCGCCGGTCTCGACGCGCGGGGCGAGCTGATCCTCGCCTCGGGCCAGCGGGCCGTGCTGGACGGTGTGCGCTGGCCTGAAGACGCGGATCTGGCGTCGGAGGCCCGTGCCTGGCTGCTTGCCCGGAACGGACGCTCCCTGACGCTGGTCGCCCGGGGCGAGAGCGATCGCTGGGGCCGGTCCCACGTCGACGCCACGGTGGCCGAGACCGACCCCGAAGCGGCGACGCCCGACCTCGCGGCCGGGCTGGTGGCCCTCGGCCTCGTGGCGGTCGACGCGGGCGAGCGGGACACCCTGTGCCGGCCGGCCCTCCTGGCGGTCGAGGCCGGGGCGCGACGACGCGGCATCGGCCTCTGGCGCCAAGCCGGTCCGGACGTCCGGGACGGCCCGGCCCTGCGCGCCAGACTGGGTCACTTCCTCGTGGTGCAGGGGGCGGTGCGGTGGGTCGGCGAGCGCCCGCGCCGGACGTATCTCGACTTCGCACGCCGGGGCGAGGAGGGGCTGACCGTGACCGTGTCGAAACGCACTTGGCGCGTCTTGCAGGAACGTGGTTTGAGTGCGGCCTCCCTGCGCGGGCGGCAGGTCCGGGTCCGGGGGATGGTCGAGGCGTGGCGCGGCCCGACCCTCGACATCGCGAGTGCCGACATGATTGAAATTCTGGACGGGGAGCAGGCGCAGCGGCGCTGAACGGCATGGGTTCGATCCTCCGCCTTACGATGCGCGCGATGGCCGCTCCTTCGCCGGCGGCCCGGCTCCGGCTCGGCCGGCAGGCCGCAGCCTGGCCGCTCCTCGGGCTGCTGCTCACGGGCTGCATCGGCGACCAGACCGGTGCCGTCGTGCAGAAGGCGGCGTTGGCCGTGCCCCGCGAGGCTCCGCGCACGACGGGGCGCGAGCGCACCGCCTCGGACGCCGACCACGCCAAGCTCGTGACCTCCTTCGGCGGCGAGTACCGGTCCCCGGCGACGCTCCGTCTCGTCAGCGACGTGACCGACCGCCTCGTCAAGGCGACCGAGCGCCCGGAGGAGACCTACGCGGTCACCCTGCTCGATTCGCCCGTCATCAACGCCTTCGCGCTGCCGAGCGGCCGGCTCTACGTCACCCGCGGGCTGCTGGCGCTGGCGAGCGACACCTCGGAGGTGGCCGCCGTCCTCGCCCACGAGATCGCCCACGTCACCCTGCGCCACGCCACGGCGCGCACCGAGCTGGCGCTGCGCTCGCAGCTGGTCAGCAAGGTCGTGGCCGACGTGCTCAACGATCCCGTGACGGGCGCCCAGCTCCAGAGCCAGTCGAAGTTCGCCCTGGCGCGGTTCTCCCGCGACCAGGAACTCGAGGCCGACAGCGTCGGGGTGCGCACCCTGGCACGCGCCGGCTACGATCCCTTCGGCGCCGGCCGGTTCCTCACGGCCCTGAGCCGGACCACGGCCCTGAAGACCGGCACCGGCATGGCCGGAGAACCCGACATGCTGGCGACCCATCCGGGCACCACCGAGCGCATCACCCTGGTGACCCGCGCCGCCCGCCTGATCGGTGCCCCCGGCCTCGGCGTCGACGAGCGCGCCCGCTACCTCGCGGCCATCGACGGCATCGCCTACGGCGACAATCCGGGCGACGGCGTCGTGCGCGGGCGCAGGTTCCTCCATCCCGCCCTCGGCATCGCCTTCGAGGTGCCGGAGGGCTTCTCGATCGAGAACACCCGGAACGCGGTCCTGGGCACCACCGGAGAGGGCAGCCGGCGCCTGCTCTTCGATCAGGTCGAGAGCAATCCGGGCCAGGGCCTCGACGAGGTGCTGAAGGCGACCTGGAACGATGTCGTCGAGCCGGGCTCCCTGGAGAACCGGATGGTCGCCGGCTACCCGGCGGCCACGGCCCTGTCCCGCGGCAAGGACTGGACCTTCCGCCTCGCCGTGATCCGGGTCGGCGAGACCACCTTCCGGATGATCATGGCGGCCAAGGGCAGCACCGACCCGGACGGCGCTTTCCGGCGCTGGACCGAGAGCCTGTCCGCGATCGATCCGGCCGAGGCCCGGACCCTGCGGCCCCTGCGCCTCGTGGTGGTGACGGCCGGCGCCGGCGAGACCGTCGAGTCCCTGGCACAGCGCATGGTGGTTCCGGACAAGCCGGTGGAGCGCTTCCTCGTGCTGAACGGCCTGGAGCGCGGCGCCACCCTGCGGACGGGCCAGACCTACAAGGTCGTGGTGGAATAGACGCGTCGGGCGAGAGGTGCACCGCGCGACGGGCGCGGCGAGAGGCGATCGGAGTGCGGCGCCGGTCGGGGCCCGGCCGTGCGGGGCAGGATTCCGGGGCAGGATTCCGCGCTCCGGTTTCGCCCGCCGCCTTCGGGCCTCAGCCATCGCAGTGGAGCGATCGGCCGCCGGCGCCCGCCGTGCCCCTGTCGGGGAGTTTCGGCCTGCCGCGGACCATCGGATCCTCCGCCTCGACCGAGACGCCAAGAGGCCGACGCGACATGATGGCCAGCACACGCGGGCCGAGACCTCGTGCCAAACCCGCGCAGCGCCGCAATTCCCACGCGCGGAGCCATAATAAATCAGCGCTCGCCCAGTCGTGACCCTTAATAGCTCAAAGTCAACACGCGCTTTTGTCTGGGACGTCAAGCGTCGTTCAGGCTATAATCCCGCGCAGATCATGCCCACCGAACCTGCCCGGTCGGAAGCGGCAGAACCCGGAGCCTCCGAGACCTGACATGCTCACGATCCTGAGCGGCTTCCTCGACCGCACCAGCCTGGCACCGCACGGGATCTGCCTGCTGTGGCGCCCGGAGCTGATCTGGACGCATGTCGTCTCGGACGCGATCATCGCCTTCGCCTACTTCACCATCCCGGTCGCGCTCGGGGTCTTCGTGACCCGGCGGCGCGACATCGCCTTCGGGTGGATGTTCTGGGCCTTCGCCCTGTTCATCCTCGCCTGCGGCACCACCCACCTCTTCGGCATCTGGACCCTGTGGGTGCCGGACTACGCGGCCGAGGCCGCGATCAAGGCAGTCACGGCCGCCGCCTCGATCGTGACGGCGATCCTGCTCTGGGTCCTGCTGCCACGGGCCCTCGCCCTGCCCTCGCCCGAACAGTTGCGCAGGGCGAATGCCGAGCTGCTGGCGCGGATCGGCGAGCGCGACGCGGCACTGGCCGCCCTGCAGGACGCTCATGCCGAGCGCGACCGGGCCGAGGCGATGCTGCGCCAGAGCCAGAAGATGGAGGCCATCGGCGCCCTCACGGGGGGCGTCGCCCACGACTTCAACAACCTGCTCGGCGTCGTCATCAGCAACCTCGACCGGATCGAGCGCTTCCTGCCTCCGGAGAGCGGGGCCCGCCGCTCCCTGAACGGCGCGCTCACGGGCGCCGAGCGCGCCGCGGCCCTGGTGCAGAAGATGCTCGCCTTCGCCCGGCGCCAGCCCCTCCAGCCGGCGCGGGTCGACCCGAACCGGCTGATCCGCGACCTGTCCGAACTCCTGCGCGGAGCCCTCGGCGCGGTGGAGGGCCCGGAGATGACCCTCGCGCCCCAGGTCTGGCCCGTGTGCGTCGACGCCAATCAGTTGGAGAACGCGCTGCTGAACCTCGCGGTGAACGCCCGGGATGCGACCGAGACGGGCGGGCGCGTGGTGATCCGCACGCGCAACGTTCCCGCAGCGGAGGCCGAGCAGATTCCCGCCCTGCGCCCCCTCGATCACGTGGCCATCGAGATCGCGGATCGCGGCCAGGGCATGAGCCCGGAGGTGCTCGCCCGTGCCTTCGAGCCGTTCTTCACCACCAAGGCGGTGGGTGAGGGCACCGGCCTCGGCCTGAGCCAGGTGTTCGGTTTTGCCAAGCAATCCGATGGGCATGTCGAGATTCAAAGCGAACCGGGCCGGGGCACGACAGTCTGGATCTACTTGCCTCGCGATCGAACCGAGTTATCGTCCCCTTATCCGAGTGGTGAGGCGTCCCGACTCGGTCGCGCACCACGCCTGGGCTACGCCTGACGGAACGCCACGACGATGAGCGGCTCGGCCAAACCACGAATCCTCATGGTGGAGGACGAGTCTCTGCTGCTGGAAGTCATCACGGCCGATCTCGAGGATGCCGGCTTCGCCGTCTTCCAGGCGGCGACCGCCGAGATCGCCCTGAACATCCTCAAGGTGGAAGCGTCCGTCGACATCCTGTTCACCGATATCCGGCTGCCTGGCCTGATGGACGGGTGGCAGCTCGCCGAGGCCGCCCGGACCCTGCGTCCCGACCTGCCGGTCATCTACGCGACGGGATTCTCGCAGACGCCGCCCCGCCTGATCGAGGGCAGCGTGTTCTTCACCAAGCCCTACCGGGCGGCGACGCTGATCAAGGCCATCGAATCCTTCGAGGTCAGGCCGAACGCGTGAGCCAGCCCCCCGGCCCCACCCGCCGCGCCGTCGCGGTCGCCGGGCTCGCGGGTGCCGCGCTGACCGCCGTCGGCGCGTCCGCGGCCGGGGCGTCCGATGCGGAGCCCGCGCAGGCCCCGACGCTGCGCATCGCGATGCTGCTCTATCCGGGCATGACCGCCCTCGATCTCGTCGGCCCGCAGGCCCTCCTCGCCGGCATCGCCGGAGGCGGGCTGCACCTCGTGGCGCGCACGGCGGGCCCCGTCGCGTCGGATACCGGTCTGGCCCTCCTGGCCGGGGACAGCTTCGAGACCTGCCCGCGTGACCTCGACGTGCTGTTCGTGCCGGGAGGCGACGGCACGCCCGCGCAGATGCGCGATCCCGAAACCCTGGCCTTCCTGCGCGACCGGGCGGCGCGGGCCGGCTGGATCACCAGCGTCTGCACCGGCTCGCTGATCCTCGGGGCGGCCGGCCTCCTGCAGGGCTATCGCGCCACCTCGCACTGGTGCGTGCGGGACCGGGTGCTGCCGCGCCTCGGCGCCATCCCGGTGGATGAGCGCGTCGTCTTCGACCGCAACCGCGTGACGGCGGCCGGCATCTCGGCGGGGCTCGACTTCGCCCTGGCGCTCTCCGCGCGCCTCGCCGGTGCGGATGCGGCCCGCACGAGCCAGCTCGTGGCCGAGTACGCCCCGGCGCCGCCGTTCGCGGCCGGAACGCCCGAGACGGCCGGCCCGGCCATCACCGACCGGGCGCGGGCGATCCTCGGCCCGCTCATCGCCGGATCGGACGCGGCGGCAGCGGCAATGTCCACGAGCCCGTGACGGGGGTCCGGCCCGAAATCTGCAGGTGCGGACCCGGGCGCATACCACTCAGGCGGGCAGGCGCCGAGATCGCAGAAGTCGGGCATACGGAGGCCTCGCGCAAGACGGTTCCCACCCGATCATCGCATTCCCGATCGGCGCGGCCTCGCGCGGATCTTCGCTCCCAACCAGGATAGGACACACCCATGGCGGCAGGCTTCGCGGGCGACCTCACCCGCACGAAATCGCTGGACCGGCTGAACCGCGACGCGGAAGGCGGCGAGAACAAGCTCGCCCGCACCCTCGGTCCCTGGAGCCTGATCGCCCTCGGCATCGGCGCGGTGATCGGGGCCGGATTGTTCTCGCTCACCGGCATCGCGGCGGCCGAGTATGCCGGCCCGGCGGTGGTGATCTCCTTCGCCATCGCCGCCATCGGCTGCGCCTTCGCCGGCATGTGCTACAGCGAACTCGCCGGTATGATCCCGGTGGCGGGCTCGGCCTACACCTATTCCTACGCCACCATGGGCGAGTTCGTGGCCTGGATCATCGGCTGGGACCTCGTGCTGGAATACGCGGTGGGCGCCGCCACCGTCTCGGTGAGCTGGTCGAGCTACGTCACGCGCTTCCTGCACGACACCCTGGGCATCAACCTGCCCCCGAGCCTGATCCGCTCCCCGTTCGAGACCTATGCGCTTCCCGACGGCACCCTGGCGCACGGCCTCGTCAACCTGCCGGCGATCTTCATCATCGTGGCGGCCTCGGCGCTCCTGATGATCGGCATCCGGGAATCGGCCCGGGTCAACGCCGTGGTGGTGCTGATCAAGCTCGCCGTGGTGGCTGTCGTGATCGGGGTCGGCCTGTTCTACATCAAGGCGCAGAACTACGTGCCGTTCATCCCCGAGAACACCGGCACCTTCGGCGAGTACGGCTGGAGCGGGATCATGCGGGGCGCCGGCGTGGTGTTCTTCGCCTATGTGGGCTTCGACGCGGTCTCGACGGCGGCGCAGGAGGCCAAGAACCCCCAGCGCAACATGATGATCGGCATCCTCGGGTCGCTCGCCATCTGCACGGTGATCTACATCGCCTTCGCGGGCGTGCTCACCGGCCTCGTGCATTACGACCAGATGAAGGGCGACGCCGCCCCGGTGAACACCGCCATCGGCCAGACGCCGTTCCCATGGCTGCGCAGCCTCGTGACGCTCGGCGTGATCGCGGGCTTCTCCACCGTGATCCTGGTGCTGCTGCTCGGCCAGAGCCGGGTGTTCTACTCCATGAGCCAGGACGGCCTGCTGCCGGGCTTCTTCTCCAAGATCCACCCGACCTGGAAGACGCCCTACCGCTCGAACCTGTTCTTCATGGTGTTCACCAGCGCCTTCGCCGGATTCCTGCCGATTTCCGAACTCGGCCACATGACCAGTATCGGCACGCTCCTGGCCTTCATCCTGGTCTGCGTCGGCGTCATCATCCTGCGCCGAACCCAGCCGGACGCGCGCCGCGACTACCGCGCGCCGCTGGTGCCGCTGGTGCCGATCCTCGGCATCGTCAGCTGCTTCGCCATGATGGTGTCCCTCGACGGGGAGACCTGGCTGCGGCTGGTCGTCTGGCTCGCCATCGGGCTGGTGATCTACTTCGGCTGGAGCCGGCGCCACAGCCGCATCGGGCGCGAGGAAGCGGCCTGATCGCGCCGAAAGGTCCCTCCCCGTCCGGGCGAGGGACCGCGCGCCTCAGGCGGTGCGCGCCAGGGCCAGGGTGGGTGCGCTGCGCACCGGCTCGCCCACCGCCACGGTCTGGCGCTCGCGGGCGATGAAGGCGGTGGGCATCGCCGCCTGCATGTCGGCCTCGACGCTGCGCAGCATCGCGTCGGTGTGGCAGGGATGCAGATGGATGATGGCGAGGGCCTTCACCCCGGCGGCCTGCGCCAGTTCCACGCCCTTCTGCCAGGTCGAGTGGCCCCAGCCCCGGCAGACCGGGTATTCGCCCTCGGTGAACATGCCGTCATAGACCACGAGGTCGGCGTCGCGCACGAAGTCCATCAGGGCCGTGTCCGGCCACGGATCGCTGTGCTCGATGTCGCTGATTACGCAGAGCCGCCGGCCCGCATGCTCGAAGCGGTAGCCCACCGAGCCCTGCGGATGGTTGAGCAGGATCGTGTCGACGGTGGCGCCGTCCGGGAAGGTCAGCCGCTCGCCGGCCTTGAAGCCGTGATGGGCCAGCCGACAGGGAATGATGTCGAGGGTGACGGGAAACAGCGGCGGCGAGAACAGCCGGTCCAGGGCCACGGCGGCGCTCTCTCCGTCGAGATTGCCGCAATAGGTGTTGAGGGTGCGCTCCGGGTCGAGCACGACGGGCTTGAAGAACGGCAGACCGGCGGTGTGGTCGAGGTGCAGGTGGCTGAAGAGGAGATCGATCTCCTTGGGCATCGCATCGCGGTGATGGCGGCCGCAGGCGTTCAGCCCCGAGCCCGCATCGAGCAGGAACAGCCGCTCGCCGCACCGGATCTCGAGACAGGGCGTGCTGCCGCCGAACTCGATGTAATCCGGGCCGCTGACGGGCGTCGAACCGCGTACACCCCAGAAGGTCAGGGTGAGGCCGTCATCCGCGAAGGGACGGGAGGAGAAAGTCATCGTTCGATTACCATATGCCCCGATCCCAACGCGGATCGGGTGCCCTTCGTCGCACCGGCGCGATCCAATCCTCGCTGGTCGGCGATAAGCGGGTGCCGGGATCGAAGTGGAACTGCTCTGAGGTAGTAAGCCGCCTGCCCCCCCGATGTGCGAGCCCGCACATGGCTGGGTGAGGAGCCCGTCGGCCCGGAACTTCGCCGGCGAACTGTGTCGACCCGGCCACCGGCCCGCTCACCGCTGCGCCAGGACGTCGATGGCGCCCCGGGTCGGACCGGGCGCCGGCAGGTGGCCCGAGAGGCTGAGGCGCACCAGGCGCGGCCAGGCGACGGGATAGGCCTCCGCCCCGGGAGCGGCCGTGGCCAGGGGCGCGAAGAGCATGGCCTTGCGCTCATAGGCGGGCACGAAGCCGGGCATCCGGGTGCGCGAGAGCGGCGAGTCCGGCGCGACCCAGCGCGACCACACCGCTTCGGCCACCTGGACCGGGCGCGGCCGGGCCGCGATGACCACCACCTCCTGGCCCGCATACGCGAGGGCTTCCGGCCGGCTCACGTCGCCGAGGGAGGTCCCCTTGGCCGCGAGCGCCGCCCAGAACGGATGTTGCGCGCCGTCGGAATAGGTGGTGCGCACGGCCGCACTCCCCTCCTCCACCAGGGTGGCGATGCGCGCCTCCTCGGTCCGGTGATAGGCCACGACCTGGGCCTCCTTGACCGGATCCTTCGCGGGCGCGAAGGCGTAGCGACCGCCGGCCACGGTGACGGCCGGCTCTTCGCCGATGGCGTCGAACCGGTCGGCGCCCTCCTTGAGCTGGCGCCAGAAATCGATGTTCGCATCGGTCCGGTGCCGGGCCATGTTCGCGGCCGTCATCCGGAACGGGAAAGACTGGAACTGGAAGGCGGATTGTCCGCCGGCGAAGGCCTCCCGGGCGATGGCGTAGATCTCGCCCACCACCTGGTCCGTCATGGCAAAGCAGCCCATCGACGAGCAGACCCCGTGCACCATCACGGCCGAGCCGGTGGAGCCGTGGGCCCGGTCATAGGCATTGGGGTAGCCGACGTCGAAGGAGAGATAGTAGCGCGAGTTCGGGTTCATCTGGCGCTGGGGCACCGTGTAGAACCCCTCCGGGGTCTGGCGGTCGCCGCTCTTGCGCTTGGGGCCGAGCTGGCCCGACCAGCGGCAGATCGGGAAGGTCTTCACGTGGACGAAGCGGCCGGTGCCGGCCCGCTTCCAGACCTCGATCTCGGATTCCTTCTTGTAGGCCCGGAACAGCACCGGGGCCGCCGCAGTGGTGCCGCGGGCCTGCATCAGCGCCAGGGTGGCGGCCGGAATCGGGGCGAAGGCCTTGGACGGCTCGGCCGAGGCGGGCGACGCCGCGATCACGGCGCCGAGGGCGAGGATCGGGGTCGCGAGGGCGAGAAGGGCCGACGCCGCGCGGCGGAGCGGACCCCAGGACAGGAAGACCATGCGGGGTCCTGAAGAGCGACCCGTCCGCTGGCGGGCGGACGCCCGTGCACGATGCACACCGCTCTGCCTATCGCATCCCAATGGGGCGGCAATAGGGGAAGGCCCCCGAAAGCCGGGGAAGGCCCGGTTCTCACCCGCGATCAGGCGGCCAGCACCGTGTTGCGCTCGATGCGCAGCACCGCGTCGAAGGGCGCGACCCCGGCCAGAACCTCCGCATCGGGCAGGCAGACGATGAGGCCGCAGCCGGCCCGGGCGGCCCGCAGGGCCGCGAGGCGCGCGCGGATCTCGTCGCCCTTCCGGTCCTCCAGGGCGATGGCGACGACGACGATGTCCGGCCGGCGCACGAGGCAGCGGGCGAGGTCGATGGCGATGCGCTCGCGCGGGCCGATGGCGTTCTCGCCGAGGCTGGACCCGCCCCCCGCGAGGCCGGGCTCGACCCGGCTCGCGAGGCCGAGGCGGTAGACGGCCGGCTCCAGGCCCTCGTCGGCGAGCACCCGACGCACCAGGGCCCGCACCCGCGCCTCGGCGCCGGCCTCCTCACCGTTGATGCGGCCGAACAGGATGTTCTCCTCCAGGCTCGCGGCGGCGGTGAGCCGGTCCGGATCGTAGAACTCGACCGCTCCCCGCAGGTTGGCCGGCATCAGGCGCGCGAAGGAGCGGCGGGCATCCACCAGCCGCTCCTCGAAGGCGGCGTCGATGAGGCCGAAGCGGTGCCGCGTCTCGCTGTAGCGCAGGGCGAGGCCGATCAGGCGCTTGCGGTCGCGCTGGCCGGCCGGACCACGGCGCCAGCCCTTGGCCTCGGGCTGGCGACCGACGAGATCCTCGAAGAAGCCCCGCTCGGCGGCCGGGAACAGCGAGAACGTCTCGAACAGGGGATGATCGTCGGGCAGGTCGGCGAAGATCTCGACGAGGCTGCGGGCGACCTGGAGCCCGATCTCCGTGAGGGGACGGCTGAGGCCCTCCGCCTCCAGCACGGCGCGGAGATACGGGTGCGCGGCGATGTGGTCGGGGGCGAAGGCCGGCCCCACCGCCTCGCCGAACAGGATGTTCTCGCCCACCGTGGCCTGGTGGTTGTAGCGGGCCGGATCGAAGGGCTCGACCAGGCGGCCGGCCTTGTCGGCGGCGAGCGCCTCGCGGACCGCGTGGCGGGCGGCCACCACGGCGCGGGCGATCTCGGGCTCGGCCGCCGGGTCGACGGTGCCCTCCAGGCCGCGCGCATACGCGAAGGCATCGAGGCCGGTGATCCGCAGGGTGGCGATGAGGTCGTCGGGATCGGGCGTCCCGGAGGCGCCGTAGAGGATGTTCTGGCGCAGGGATCCCTCGATGAGGATGGCCTCGGCCCCCGCCAGGGCGATGCGCCGGGCCCGTGCCTCCGGCTCGAAGGCCCGCAGGTCGATGCCGCCATAGGTGACCGCGCCGGCGGAGGGTTCGAGCTGCCCGGCCAGGATCGCGGCGAGCACCCGGCTGCCGCTGCCGCGCTCGCCCAGGATGGCGACGTGGCCGGGCATCGGCAGGGTGGCGTCGACGCCGGCCAGCCGCTCGCCGGTGGCGGGATCGTAGGCTCCGACCCCCTGCGCCACCAGGTCGCCCGCCTCCGGCAGGGCCGTCACCGTGCCGGGGCGGGCCGGGGCACGGCCCTCCAGGGCCGGAACCGCGACGGCGACGTCGCGGAACGGGCCGGCGAGGGTGCGGTGCAGGCTCGCCATCCGCAGGGTCACGGTGAGGGCCACCACCGCGAGGGCGAAGCCACCGGCGGCGGCCAGCAGCGCCCCGGGCTCCACCGGCTCGGTGGTGCCGTCATGGCCGCGCCACAGCGCCACCGCGACGACGATCGCGGGCAGCAGGATCGCCAGCGCCATGGAGGGCGCACGGGCATAGGCCAGGGCGGATTCCGAGGCCGCGAGGGCGTCGCGCGTGCTGGCGCCCTTGGCCGCGAGACGCCCTCGCTCGAAGGCCGCGGCCCCGTGCGCCCGCACCGCCGGCATGCGGCGGATCAGGTCGGACAGGGCCCGCCCGGCGGCGCCACCGGCCCGGAGGCGCAGGGCGGCCCGATCCTGCATCCGCCGCTGGATCAGCGCCCGGGCGAGGCCGGCGGCCAGGAGCCCGGCGGCGACCGTGGGCACGAGGCGCGGCGCGGCGAGGCCGGCGAGGACGAGGGCGAGGACGGTGCCGCCGACCGCCAGCGCCGGCACCAGGATCGCCAGGCCGAACAGCGTGTCGAGGCGGGCGAGGAGGTCTCCCATGGCCTGGGCCAGGGCGCGGGCCTCGTCGCGGGCGCCGGGCGGCGCGCGCAGGATCGCCTCGGTGACCCGACCCTGCAGGGCCGCCACCGTCCGGGTCTGGGCATGGAAGCAGAGGCGCGCCACGGCCCAGCCGAGCCCGGCCGAGGCGAGGGCCGCCGCCGCGAGGCCGAGGAAGGCCGCGCGCACGAGTTCGCCGTGTGGCAGGATCCAGCCGGCGAAGGCCACGAAGGGCCCCTCGGCATCGGGACGCCAGGGCAGGGCCGCGGCGATCCGCAGGAACGGCCTCGCGGGATCGGTGTCGTGCACCTGCACGCCGACGAGATCCCGCAGGCACAGGAGCGCGAGCAGCGCGAGGGGTCCGCCGAGACCGAGCGCCAGCCCGATCGCCGCGGCATGCTCCCGCCGCGCGGTCCGCCAGGTGAAGGCGATCGGATCGCGGTCCATCGGCACCCTGTCCACGATGCCCCGGAACGGGGCCCGGGGAGCGGCTTAGAGGATCGTCTCCGGCGGCGAAAGCGCGGGGGCGCACCTCGGCGGACCATCGGCCCGCTTCCGCGCGGCAACCGGCGATCCGGTTGCGGCAATCCGGCCACACCCGCCACGCGCGAACCGGTCCTCCCGCCGAAGAGGGCGCGGGAGCCGGATCCGTCACGGACGCGTCTTACGGCCAAGCTAGCGCTGCCTCGCAACACCGCGCCTGCCTGCTTCCGTGCGAGGATTCGTGTCCGGACATCTCAAGACCGCCCTGCTCGCCGCCACCTGCCTCCTGCCTGTCGGCGCGGCGGCGCAGCAGATCCCGACCGCGCCAGGGGTCGGGTTCAACAACAGCACCGCGGTCAGTCCCGGAACGGTCGTCCCGCGCATCCTCGACAGCTACGTCGGCCTGATGACGGCCAATCCCGCCGTCATGACCCAGAACTACCAGACGGTGGTGCGCCTGACGCAGGGCCGGACCGCGGACCAGACCCTCGCGGCGATCCATGACGACCGCACCGGGCAGGCCTACAGCATCCTCAACGGGCTCGGGTCCCTCACCTCGGCCTACCTCACGGGGGCCGGGGCCTCGTTCACCGGCACCCGGCCGGCGAGCCAGGTGCCGACCTCCTATGCCACGACGACGCTCGCGGACTACGCCGCCAACCTCAACACCGGCGCGAACGCGAATGCGGGCGCCACGACCTTCGGCAACGGCACGGCGACGCCCCTGGCGGCCGCCGTCCGCTTCATCGACGACACGGTCCGGGGCAATGCCTCGACGGAACCGGCAAAGCGCGTCTTCGGACGCTACCAGGGCCCGAATCCGGCCATCGATCCCCTGGCCGCGCGGTTCAACGACTACAGCGCCACCACGAACAAGACGGCGCTGTCCGCCGCCGACACGGCGGCGTTCGCCGTCCCGAGCTACCTCTCCAACTTCCCTGCGCCGGCCGTCTGCGGGACGACGGAGCGCTGGGTGAAGGGCTTCACCGTCACCCAGGCGATGATCGACGCCAATGGCGGGCGCCCCCTGACGGCGCCCGATGTCGGATCCTACAACGCGGCCGGCATCTTCACCGCGGCGACCTTCGGGGTCGGCGCCTACGTTCCGGGCATCGGGACGGCGCCCCGCCCCTACCGCGTCACCACCGACGTCGCCACGCCGGCGCTGCTGAATCCGCGCAAGAACACCACGAACGCCTACGCGGATGGCGGCTATCCGAGCGGCCACACCAATTCCGGCTACCTGCAGAGCCTGGGCGTCGGCTTCCTCGTCCCGCAGCGGATGCAGGCGCTCCTGACCCGCGCCTCCGAACTCGGCAACAACCGCATCCTGGCCGGCATGCACTCGCCCCTCGACGTGATGGGCGGCCGGATGCAGGCGACGGCGATCGCCGCCACCAACATCTACGCCAGCCTCTACGACGCCGCGGGCAACCGGATCGACTGGACCAATCCGGCCAATGCCGGCGCCTACGCGGTCTATCAGGCCTACCAGCAGACGCAGGCCTACCTCGCCGCGAGTTGCGCGGCCGGAACCGTGGCGGGCTGCCTCGCCGGAACCGCGCCCGACGGGACCGCCGATCCCTTCGGCAGGGCCGCGCAGAACAAGGCGGACTACACCGCCCGGATGACCTACGGCTTCCAGCCGACCGGACCCGGCACGCCGCTCACGGCCGCGGAGGTCCCGATCCAGGCGCAGGTGCTCCTCCTCACCCGCTTCCCCTACCTCAGCGACGCGCAGCGCCGCGAGGTCCTGGCGACGACGGGGCTGCCTGCCGGCTATCCGCTGCTCAGCGGCAACACCTACGACGGCTGGGGCCGCCTGAACCTGGTCTCGGGTGTGGACGGCTACGGCGCGTTCAACGGCGCCGTCACGGTGACGATGGATGCCGCGAAGGGCGGGTACGACGCCAGCGACGCGTGGCGCAACGACATCGGCGGCACGGGGTCCCTGACGAAGGCGGGCAGCGGCACCCTGGAGCTCACCGGCACGAACACCTATTCGGGGGGCACCACCATCGTGGGCGGCACCCTCGTGGCCTCCGCCGCCGGCCTCGGCTCGGGCGCCATCGTCGACAATGCCAGCCTGATCCTGGACCAGGCCAGCGACGGTACGCTGGCCAATCCCATCGCGGGCAGCGGGCTCCTGACCAAGGCCGGCGCGGGCAGCCTCAGCCTGACCGGCACCAGCAGCTTCAGCGGCGCCACGGGCGTGGCCCAGGGCCGTCTCGCCGTGAACGGCAGCCTCGCCGGCTCGGTGGTGACGGTCGGTTCCGGCGCCAGCCTCGGCGGCACCGGCACGGTGGGCGGCTTGGCGGCCCAGTCCGGGGCGGTGGTGGCGCCGGGCAACTCCATCGGCACCCTCTCGGTCGCGGGCAATGCCAGCTTCGCCCCGGGCGCGACCTTCCAAGTGGAGACCGACGCCGCCGGCCAGGCCGACCGCCTGGCGGTGGCCGGCACCGCCACCCTCACCGGCGGCACCGTCCAGGTCCAGGCTGCGGCCGGGACCTACGACCCGCGCACCCGCTACACCGTCCTCACCGCGCAGGGCGGCGTGCAGGGCCAGTTCGCCGGCGTCAGCGCCAACTTCGCCTTCCTCACCCCCACCCTGCGCTACGCCCCCAGCGCCGTCGACCTGACGCTCACGCGCAACGACATCGCCTTCGCCAGCATCGCCCAGAGCCGCAACCAGGCCAGCGTCGCCGACGCCGTCCAGGCCGCCGGCGCGGGGGCCGCCCTCTACGGGCGCACCGTCGGCTTGACCACGCCCGAGGCGCGCGCCGCCTTCGGGGCGCTCACCGGCGACATCCACGCCAGCGCCGCCGGAGCCCAGTTCGAGACCGCCTTCTTCGTGCGCGAGGCCGTCCTCGACCGCCTGCGCTGGGGCGCCAGCCCGGGCGCGGCCGAGCTCGCCGATGACGGCGCCCTGCCGGTGGCCTACAGCGCCGACCTGCCCGGCCGGGCCGCCCCCGCCGCGCCGGTGCCGGTACGGGTCCTCGACCCACGGGTGTTCGGGCTCTGGGGCCAGGGCTTCGGCAGCTTCGGCCAGGCCCGGAGCGACGGCAACGCCGCGTCCCTGGCGCGCCAGACCTCCGGCTTCGTGCTCGGGGCGGATGCGCGCCTGGAGACGGGCTTTCGCCTCGGCGTGGCGGGCGGCTACACCGCCACCAGCCTCGACAGCGCCGGGCAGCGCGCCTCGGGCACGATCGAGAGCGGTTTCGGGGGCGTCTACGGCGGCTTGGAGCAGGGGCCCGTGAGCCTGCGCCTCGGCGCGGTCTATTCCGACCAGGCGAGCCGCCTGCGCCGGGCCGTGCACTTCGTCGGGTTCGCCGACAGCGCCGCGGCCCGCTACGGCGGCGCCACCGTGCAGGGCTTCGGCGAGCTCGGCTACCGGATCGTCCTGGGAGGGCAGCAGCCCGGGCCGCTGGCCCTCGGAGCGCTCGCCGCGGTTCCGATGCAGCCGGCCTATCTCGAGCCCTTCGTGGGCGGGGCCTACGTGTCGATCGGGCGCGACCGCTTCGCCGAGACGGGCGGGCCGGCGGCGCTGACGGGGGCGGCGCAGACCAATGCGGTGGCGACCTCGACGCTGGGCCTGCGCGGGCAGGCGAGCCTGGACTGGGGGGTCGCCGCGCCGGTCTCGCTGCACGGGCTGGTGGGCTACCGCCGGGCCTACGGGGACGTGGTGCCCAAGGCGCTCCTGAGCTTCGGCACGGGCCCGGGGTTCCTGGTGGCCGGCACGCCGATCAGCCGGGACGCGCTGGTGGCCGAGGCCGGGCTCGACCTGCGGGTGGCGCGCGACACCACCCTGGGCCTGGCCTATACCGGCCAGGTCGGCGCACGCGCCCAGGACCACGCCGTCAAGGGCAACTTCACCTATCGGTTCTGAGCCGACCCGACGCCAGCGCGGGAACACGCGCCGCCGGATCCCACGGGTCCGGCGGCGTTCGCGCATCGGGACCCATGCGAGGTTCGAGGCGGCACGCGGTTCGGGAGCCGTCCGGGGCTCCCGTGCGCGGAGCGGGGCGCTTCAGGCGGATTAGCGGCTCCCGCGGGCGGGAAAATCCTCTAGAGTGAGTCGCCCGGCGCCCTCAGAGGAGTTCGCCGCCCCGCACCGTCCTCCCTCCGTCCCACGCGAAGTCCCCCGAACCTCCATGTGCGAACTGCTCGGCATGAGCGCGAACGTGCCCACGGATATCCGCTTCTCCTTCGCCGCCCTGGCGCGGCGCGGGGGCGAGACCGGCCCGCATGCCGACGGCTGGGGCATCAGCTTCTACGAGGGACGCGGCGCCCGCGCCTTCCACGAGCCGGAGCCGAGCGCGCAGTCGGAGCTCGCCAAGCTCCTGCGCAGGACGCCGATCAAGAGCCGCATCGTCATCGCCCACGTGCGCAAGGCCAATCGGGGGCGGGTGAACCTCGAGAACACCCATCCCTTCAGCCGCGAATTGTGGGGCCGGCGCTGGACCTTCGCGCATAACGGCCAGCTCAAGGGCGTGAAGAAGTGGCCGCTGACGGGGTTCAAGCCGGTGGGCTCCACCGACAGCGAGCATGCCTTCTGCTGGATGCTCGACCAGCTGCAGCAGCGCTGGCCCGACCTGCCGAGCCCGGCGCGCATCGACCGGGCCGTGGCCGACCTCTGCGCCGCGCTGCACGGCCTCGGCGTGTTCAACATGCTTCTGTCGGACAGCCGCACCCTCTACGCCCATTGCGGCAAGCGCCTGTGCTACCTGACCCGCTGCGCTCCCTTCGGCACCGCGACCCTGGTGGACGAGGACTGGCGGGTCGATTTCGCGCAGGAGACCGGCGCGCAGGATGTCGTCACGGTGATCGCGACGAAGGCCCTCACCCGCGACGAGTGCTGGATCGACGTGGAGCGCGGCCACGTGCTCTCCCTGCGCGACGGCGCCGTGCGCATCCTCAAGCCGGCCAAGGCCCGGGGAGGCCCCTCCAAAGCGGCCGCCGCCCCGGCGATCCCGCGCCCGGACCGGGTCCCGTCCTCCTGCGGCTGTTGATGCGGCACAGCACATAACCGCCACGGTTGTCCGGCGGGGTGCGTGGCCGGCCCAGATGCGCTACAACGCGCGATATCAGTTGACCATGCGGGTGCTCTCGGACGCCTCGGGCCGACACGAAACCTGACCGCCCCAGATTACGACGAGCCATGACACGCGACGTGACCGACACCGACCTCGACGCCCTGTCGGCCTCCGCCGACGGCCGGCCGAACCTGTCCTCGAACATCCGCAGCCATCTCGGCGAGCACCTGCGCACGATCTACGAGCGCCTGGCGCCGGACGAGCAGCCGACCCGCTTCGCCGAACTCATCGCGCAGCTGGAAGCCGCCCTGAAAGCGCGCGGCGAGGCGATCGAGCCGGAGTTCCGCAACGGCCTGCTCGCCGCCGTGCCGTCCCTGAGGGCCTTCGCCCTGTCGCTGACGAGCAACCCGGCCCGCTCCGACGACCTGGTTCAGGACACACTGCTGAAGGGCTGGCAGCACCGCGCCCGCTTCCAGCCGGGCACGAACCTGAACGCCTGGCTGTTCACGATCCTGCGCAACATCTTCTACTCGGACCACCGCAAGCGCGTGCGCGAGGTCGAGGACCAGGACGGCTCCTACGCCGCCCGCCTCGCCACCGCTCCGCACCAGGGTGACCGCCTCGACGTCGAGGACCTGCAGACGGCCCTGGGCAAGCTGCCGCCGGACCAGCGCGAGGCGCTGGTGCTCGTCGGCGCCGAGGGTGTCTCCTACGAGGAGGCGGCCGCCATCATGGGCTGCAAGGTCGGCACCGTGAAGAGCCGCGTCAGCCGGGCCCGCGGGCGCCTCGCCGAGCTCCTGGGCTACGACGAGGAGGACCTGAGCTCGGACCGGCTGATCCAGTCGGCCATGCCCAAGGACGCCTGATCCCACCCCGGGAGGCCGGATCCCGGATGCCCGCGGCTCCCGGCCCGTGAAAGGGTCCGGCCGCGGGCGCGGGCGCGGCGGAGGATGCCGTCCGCTCCCTCCGGTCCCGGAAGTTTCGACGCATCCCTTCCGGGAGTTGGACGTTACTGCCCTGAACCCGGCAGCGCTTCACAGCGTCGCGGGATACTCGTTCAGGAGCTTCACGATGAACTTCAAGACCCTTCTCGCCGCCTCCGCGATCGCCCTCAGCCTGCCCATGGCCGCCCAGGCGCAGGGCCTGGTCCGCGGTGCCGAGCGTGGCGCCCAAGAGGGTGCGGATGCGGCTGGCCCGGTCGGCGCGATCGTCGGTGGCGCCGTCGGTGCAGCCACCGGCACGGTCGGCGGCATCCTCGGCGTCGATGACCGTCCCCGCTTCCGTCAGTACGTCACCCGCGAGCGTCGCTCGTCCTACGACTACAACGGCGACGTCCGCGTGGGCGCCGTGCTGCCGAGCTCGGGCGTGAGCTATTACGATGTCCCCGCCGAGTACAACGCCCGCGGCGCCCGCTACACCATCGTCAACGAGCGCCCGGTGCTGGTCGACCGCAGCCACCGCATCGTCGAAGTGATCGACTAAGACGCCCCACCGCGCCCCAGGCGCGGTGATGGATCGAGGCCTCCGGCGATGCCCTCGCCGGAGGCCTTTTTCTGTTCGGAACTGTTCATCCCCTCGATCCCCGGGGAGCCTTCGGGCGATGAACGGTGCAACACTTGACGATCTCGGCCGTTACTCTTCCCGGCACGCATTGCGTGGGTACGAATTTGTCGATGGACGCGAGGGATACCCAGACAATGGCAGACGATCTCCCGCTCGACCCCGCCCTCCCCGAGCCGGTCCGCGATCACCTGGGCCAGCAGTTGCGGACGGTGTTCACCACCGGTGAGACGGTCCCGGACTATCTCGGCGATCCGGCTGCGCCGGAGGCTTTCGCCCCCCAGCTCAAGCGGCTCGAGGTGCGGCTGAAGACCCACGAGGAGGGCACGGTGGCGGTGGAGCAGGCCTTGGAGGGCCTGCTGGGCGACCTCGGGGCAGCCCCGAAGCCCGATGGAGCCCGCTAGGGTCTGTCAGGCTCATCGTGACCCAGACTGACCGTACATTCCTGTCTCGACGTTTGTCGTTTCGGGATAACCGGGTCCTGCTTATCCCGGACAACCGCTAGACCGTCGGCTTCGTCGCCAGGATATCGCGGATCTCGGAAAGCAGCTTCACGTCGGCTGGCACCTCGGCCACGGCCTCGGGCTTGGCTTCCTCCTTGCTCACGAGGCGGTTCATCGCCCGGATCACGAGGAACAGCACGAAGGCCACGATGATGAAGTTCAGCGCCACGGTGATGAACTGGCCGTAGCCGATCACCGCGCCCTGCTTCTTCGCGTCGGCATAGGCCGCGCCCTTCTGCACGCTCGACGACAGCGCGATGTAGTAGTTCGAGAAGTCCAGCCCGCCGGTGATCGCCCCGATCATCGGCATGAACAGGTCTTGCACCGCCGAAGTCACGATGGCTCCGAAGGCGGCACCGATGATCACGCCGACGGCGAGGTCGACGACGTTGCCACGCAACGCGAACTTCTTGAACTCCTCGAGCATCGACCCGCCCCCGCATGCGTCGTGCCCGAACGAAACGCTCGGGCCGCGATCAGCTTAGACGAAGACAACCAGCGAGCGACAGCGCCGCGCGTCAGATGTCCACGGCCCGATCGTGGGCGGGCTGCGCCGGTTCGGGGAGATCGTCGGCCGCGCCGATCCCGGCGGAGCCCTGCCCCTCCGCCCTGGCCCGGCGGCGATACTGCGCCGCCCCGATCGGCAGGGTGATGAGGTAGCCGAGCGCCAGCGCCACCATCGCCTCGAACGGAAAGCTGATGAACAGGCCGAAGGCCGCCACCACCACGAGGAAGATCGGCAGGACCCAGTCCCGGGGCACGCGCTTGCCCATGGTCTTGCCCGAGAAGGTCGGCACGGTGGAGACCACCAGCAGGGCGATGCAGAGCATGTAGCCGAGCACCACGGGGGCCGCCCAATGCTCCATCGGCAGCCCGAGGAAGTTGAGGTAGAGGGGCAGCATGGCCGTCAGGGCGCCCGCGGGCGCCGGCATGCCGACGAAGAAGTCCTTCTTCCAGGCCGGGCGGTTGGGATCGTCCAGCATCGCGTTGAAGCGGGCCAGCCGCAGGGCCATGGCGATGGCGAAGATCAGCGCGACGATCCAGCCGACCGAGCGCAACTCCTTCAAGGCGAACCCGTACAGGATCAACGCCGGCGCACAGCCGAAATTGACGAAGTCCGCCAGGGAGTCGAGCTCCGCCCCGAAGCGCGAGGTTCCCTTGAGCATCCGGGCCACGCGTCCATCGATGCCGTCGAGGAAGGCGGCGGCCACGATGGAGATCACCGCGGGCTCGAACTTGCCCTCGAAGGCCAGCCGGATCGCCGTCAGCCCGAGGCAGAGCGCCATCAGGGTGATCATGTTCGGCGCGATCATCCGGAACGGCACCGGCTTGAAGCGGCGCGGCCGGGGCTCGTTGGCGTCGGGGGCGAAGGGGGGGAACAGGTCGTCCATGGGAACCCCTCAGATGCGCCGGAACGTGCGCTCGGGCCCGCCGCCGAGATCGGCGAGCACGGTCTCGCCCGCCACCGCCTTCTGGCCGAGGCCGACGAGCACGCGGGTGCCGACCGGAAGGTAGACGTCGACCCGCGAGCCGAAGCGAATCAGGCCGAAGCGCTCGCCGACGTTCAGGGTGTCGTTGGCGTGGACCCAGCCGACGATGCGGCGCGCCACCAGCCCGGCGATCTGCACCACGCCGATGCGCAGGGGCTGCCCCCTGTGGGTCGTCTCCATGACGAGGCCGTTGCGCTCGTTGTCGTCGCTGGCCTTGTCGAGCTCGGCGTTGAGGAACAGGCCCGGCGTGTAGTGGATCTGCCCGATCCGGCCCGTCACCGGCACGCGGTTCACGTGGCAGTCGAACACGTTCATGAAGACCGAGATGCGCAGCATCGGCTCCTGTGGCAGGTCGAGCTCCGGCGGGGGCAGCACCGTCGAGATGAGGTTCACACGCCCGTCCGCCGGCGAGACCACGAGGCCGTCGCCCACGGGAGTGATGCGCTCGGGGTCGCGGAAGAAGTAGCAGACCCACAGGGTCAGGATCAGGAAGATCCAGCCGAGGAACTGCGCGAAGTAGGCGCCGATCACCGTCAGCACGATGCCGATGACGATGAAGGGATAGCCCTCCTTGTGAATCGGCACGAGCGTCCGGCGAATCGTCTCGAGGAGATCGGTCATGGGTGTTTCGGACTGCTTTCGTCTGATGGGCGCCCCCGGAAGGCTCCCTGGGCAGGGGCCCCCTCATAAGGCACGGAGCGGCGTCCGTCATACGGTTTCGGATCAGGGACGCGCGAGGCCTCCCAGCGCGGTTTCAGGACGTGGACGCGCGAGGCCCCTCCAAGGGACCGGGGATGGGGGTCAGCCATCGGCCTGGACGAGGGGCGGCAGGCGGGCCAGCCGCAGGGCGATCGCCAGCGCGAGGCCGTAGAGGGTCGCGAAGAACGTCACCACGCCGATCCAGCCCGAATGGGCGAAGAACCAGCCGCCGGCGGTGCCGAGCACCGAGGAGCCGAGATAGTACAGGCACAGGTAGATCGACGAGGCCTGGGCCCGGTCGCGCAAGGCCCGGCGCCCGACCCAGCTGCTGGCCACGGAATGCGCGCCGAAGAAGCCTACGGTGA
This sequence comes from Methylobacterium sp. V23, assembly GCF_002917135.1. NCBI lineage: Bacteria > Pseudomonadati > Pseudomonadota > Alphaproteobacteria > Hyphomicrobiales > Methylobacteriaceae > Methylobacterium > Methylobacterium sp. V23. The sequence goes on along the minus strand of NZ_PDHT01000001.1, from coordinate 98,235 downwards.
CGAGGACGATGCCGAGGATGATCAGCCCGAGATGCGCGGACAGCGTCAGGGTCACGCCCGCGAGGCCCAGGAGGATGGCGAGCCACAGCACCTTGCGCCGCCCGAGCCGGCTCGCGATCTCGCCCGTCAGCGCCGAGGAGACGGTCCCGAACAGGTAGACGACGAAGATCGCCCCGATGGCGCTCTGGCTGAGGGAGAAGGGCGGATCGAGCAGGCGAAAGCCGATGTAGTTGTAGATGCAGACGAAGCCGCCCATCAGCAGGAACGCCTCCGCGAACAGCCAGGGCAGACCGGGATCGCGGAAGTGCTGACCGAAGGTGCCCGGCACCTCGCGCCAGCGCATCCGGTTCGCCCGGAAGCGGCGCGAATCCGGCAGCAGGTAGACGAAGGCGATGGCGGCGAGGAGCGCCAGCACGCCGATGGTGCCGAGGCCCCAGCGCCAGGAGGCATGGTCGGCGATGATGCCGGCGAGCAGGCGGCCGACCATGCCGCCCGCCGCGTTCCCGCCGATCAGCAGGCCCATCGAGAGGCCGATGGCGCGCCCGTGCATCTCCTCGCCGAGATAGGCCATCGCCACGGCCGGCAGGCCGGAGGCGGCGAGCCCTGTGAGCGCGCGCAGGGCGAGGAAGCCGTGCCAGCTCGGCACCAGCACCGCGACGATGGTGAGAAGTGCCGAGGCGAACAGCGAGGCCACCATGATCGGCTTGCGGCCCCAGACCTCCGAGAGGGGACTGACCACGAGGAGCGCGATCGCCAGCATGGCGCAGGGCAGCGACAGGGCGAGACTGCTCTCGGCCGGAGAGACCGCGAAGTCGTCGGCGAAGACGGGCAGCAGCGGCTGCACGCCGTAGAGCACCGCGAAGGTGGAGAACCCGGCGGCCCCCAGCGCGATGGCGGTGCGGCGGAAGGCCGGAGTTCCGGCCTCGATCAACCGCTCGCTCGCCTCGTCCATGGATGCTCCTGCGGAGTCGGCCCGGAGGCCGTGACACGCCGCAGCGGATGATCTCGCCCGGCCACCGGCCCGCGCGAACGGGGCCAGACGGCAGCGGATCCCCAAGGGTTTGCGCTGCCGAGCCGGGTATATAGGCCGGGCCGACGGCGGGGAAACCGCATCGGCGCGCGCCGTGACGGGAAATGCCGGATGTCGCGGAGCCTGTCCGGCGCCGGACGGGCCGCTCAGGCTGCCCGCACGGTGGCGAGGAAGCAGGCGACCTCGGCACCGAGATGCTCGGACTGGCGCGAGAGTTCGCTCGCGGAGGACAGCACCTGGGCGGCCGCGGCGCCGGTCTCCTCGGCGGTGCCTGCCACCCCCGCGATGTTGGCGGTCACCCGCTCGGTGCCGACCGCCGCCTGCGAGACGTTGCGCACGATCTCCTGGGTCGCGGCGCCCCGCTCCTCCACCGCGGCCGCGATGGTGGTCGACACCCCGCTGATCTCCCGGATGCGGTGGGTGATGCTGTCGATGGCGGTGACCGCCTGTCCGGTCGAGCCCTGGATCTGACCGATCTGGGTCCCGATCTCGTCCGTGGCCCGGGCGGTCTGGTTGGCGAGTTCCTTGACCTCGGCCGCCACGACTGCGAAGCCGCGGCCCGCCTCGCCGGCGCGCGCCGCCTCGATCGTCGCGTTGAGGGCCAGGAGGTTTGTCTGCCCCGCGATCATGGAGATCATGGCGACGACGTCGCCGATCTTGGTCGCCGCGGTGCTGAGATCTTGGACCAGGGTCACCGTGCGCTCCGCCTCGACCACGGCGCGCTGGGCGAGCTGGGCCGAGCCGTCCACCTGACGCCCGATCTCCTGCACGGAGGAGCCGAGTTCCTCGGCCGCCGCCGCCACAGTACTGACGTTCGAGGCCGCCTCTTCCGCCGCCGCCGCCACGGTGGTGGATTGGCTGGCGGTCTCGGCGGCCGTCCCCGACATGCTGTGGGCCGTCGTGTGAAGCTCCGTCGCCGCCGACGTCACCATGGTGATGATGTCGCTTACGGCGGTCTCGAAGCCGTCCGCCATCCTGTGCATCCCCTGCCGACGCAGGTCCTCCGCGGCGAGTTCGCGCGTCCGCTGCTGCTCGCGCAGGTGCGCGGTCTCCCGCAGGTTGTCGCGGAAGACCGACAGGGCCGACGCCATCGCGCCGAGTTCGTTGCGGCGGGCCGCGAACGGGATCTCCACCGCCAGGTCTCCGGCCGCGACGGCCTGCATCGCGCCGGTGATCCGCGTGATCGGGCGCGTCACGCCGGAGAGGACGAACAGCGCGCCACCCAGGCCGATCAGGACGGAGATGAGGCTGACCGCGACCGTGAGCCGGAGGGCCTCGTCGTAGCTGGCCTGCGCGGCGACGTCCGCAGCGACAGCCCCGCGATTGTTCAGCGCGACGTCGTCATCGATGACCTTCATCAGGCCTTGGTAATCGGACCGGACGGCCTCGTAGCCCGCGACCAGCGCGGCCTGATCCCCGGTCGTGAACCGGTTCCGGAAGTCGGCGCGCAGCCCGTTGTAAGCCGAAAAGCGCCTGAGGATATCATCGGCGAGCACCCGTTCCTCAGGAGACGTGACGAAGGGTTGATAGGATTGGAGCGCGGTTTCGACCGCCTTCGAACGTTGTGCGTTCAGGATGTCGAGCGCTGCGAGCGGTTCCCTGCCAAGGGCGTAACGCGCATTGAGCAGTTGCAAGTTCGTCATTGCAAACCTGATCTCTCCCAAGCTCCTTACGCTTGGAAGCCAAGATCCTGAAATATCCGTCGCAGCAGATCGGACGTTTCTCAGACCACTGACCGCAATGACACCTTGTAGACAGAGAGCTGCAACGATCGAACCAATTATTGCGATCAATATCCACTTGAGCCTGATGTTCATTGTCAAGTCTGCGCGCTAGAGATACTGTCATATCCGCGGAGGGCAGAGCACAACAGGCCTTGAGATACGGCCTATATTGATAAACTCAGCGATTAAAAAAGCGATAAACGTCGCCCTGAAGAGAATTGTGGTCCGGTGCGAGGTTCGGAGTGATGGGCCGAAGACGGGTGTGATCCCGCGCCAACCGTCTCCGCACCTGTGCGGGGGCAGGAGCGCACCGGTGTTACGTTGCGTCACCGGCTGGGAGCCGTGCGTCCGACGAACCGGGATCCGGTTCGTCGGACGGCGCCGTCAGCGCGGCGGGGCTTCGGCCTGCTGCTGGATCAGCGGGGTGATGCGCCGGACGGTGACCCGGCGGTTCTCGCGCGAAGCATTCTGGGTGTTCACCTTCAGGTTCTGCTCTCCGTAGCCCTGGGTGGTCAGGTTCTCGGGGGGCACCTGGAAGTTCTGGGTCAGGACGGTGGCCACCGACTGCGCCCGGCGGTCGGAGAGCGAGAGGTTGTCGATGTCGGCGCCCACGGCGTCGGTGTAGCCCTCGATCAGGAACACCTCCTGCGGATTGGCCTTGATCGCCCGGTTCATGGCTGCCGCGATGGTCGAGAGGCGCGCGGCCTGATCCGGCGTCACCGTGAACGACCCGGTGTCGAAGTTGATCGTATCGATGTCCACACTCCGCATGCGCGCCCGCAGCTGCGGGCTGTAGCGCACCTGATCGAGGGTGTAGCGCCGGTCCACCGCCACCACCGGCGGGGCCGACAGGGCCTCGTAGACGGTGCGCTCGTCGGCGCCGTCGTAGTCGACGACGTAGCGATCCCGCGGGATGCGGATATCCGGCGGCGGCAACTCGACGACGTCCTCGTAGATCGGCCGCGCGACGCCGCCACCGAAGCTGTTGTCGATGATGACGACCTCGCGCCCGTCGCGGAAGCGACGGGACCGGCGTACGAGGCGGCCGTCGTCGTCCACGATGGTGACGATCTGCTCGCCACCGGGCCGGTCGAGATACGTGATGGTATCGCCGCCGCGGCGCTCGCTGCGATAGGCACGCCGGTCGAGATCGCGGAAGCGCTCGTTCTCGTCGTGGCGGATGAAGTAGGTGTCGCGGTCGCGCACGATGATGCGGCCGGGCTCGCGGATATAGGTCCGGCCCCCTTCCGAGAACTCGCGCCGGTCGCGGCGCACCTGATCGTAATCGCGCACATCGTCGTCGTCCCGGAAGCCGCCCGGCACGTAGCCCGGCCGCCCCGGCGCGTTGAAGCCACTGCGCGCGTCGCGGCGCTCGAAGGCGTCCCGCCGCTCGCGATCCTCGCGACGATCATCAATGCTCCGATCGTCGCGGCGGGCATCGCCAGGCCGGAGATCGGGTCGGCCCGCGTCGTCGCGGCCGAGGCCGGGCCGGTCGGGACCGTTCCGATCGATTCCGTTCCGATCGGGTCCGTCGCGCCGCAGGTCACGGGTCCCGGAATCCCGGGCGGCCGGATCTCGCGGATCCCGGCCGCCCGGGACCGGCCCATCCCGATCCGGCCGGGCATCGGCCGGGCTGGGACCCACGCCCGGACGTCCGTCGGAACGCTGCGCGTCCGGATTCGGGGCGCCGGGGGGGACGAACGGACGTCCCGGGACGCCGGGACGGGCATTGGGTGCCGCTGCACCGGGCTGGCCGGGCTGCGGAGCCGGCGGGGCCGGCTGGCCCGGGGCACGCGGCTCGCCGGGGGCATTGAGACGGCTTGGCTGGGCTGCGCCCGGCACATTCGGGTTGGCGGGGTTGCGGATCTCGGGCGCGTTCGGCGTCGGGGCTTGCGCCGGAGCAGGAGCTTGCGCCGGAGCGGGAGCTTGTGCCGGAGCCGGCGCCTGGCGTGGCTGCGTGGGCGCCGGACGGCTCGGCTCGGGCGCGGCGGGGCGCTCGGGCGTGTTCGGCCGGTCGGGGGCACGCTCGCGTGCGGCCGGCGGAGGCGACGGACGCTCCCCGGGCGCATCGGCCCCGGGGGAGCGGCGCTGCGGCGCTTGATCCCGGTCCGCACCAGGGCCGCGCTCATCGCGGGCGGGACGCTCATCGCGGGCGGGACGCTCTTGGCGCGACTCCGGGCGAGCGGCGGGACGCTCGGCCGGCGCGGCCGGCGCACGTTCCTGGCGCTCCTGACGCGGCTCCTGACGGGGTTCCGGCCGCTCCTGGCGCGGCTCGGGGCGGGGTGCCGGTCGTTCCTGGCGCGGCTCTGGGCGCTCCTGACGCGGCTCCGGCCGCTCCTGGCGCGGCTCGGGGCGGGGTGCCGGTCGTTCCGGACGGGGCTCGGGGCGTTCCTGACGGGGCTCCGGCCGCTCCTGACGTGGCTCGGGGCGGGGTGCCGGTCGTTCCGGACGGGGCTCGGGGCGTTCCTGACGCGGCTCGGGACGCTCGCGTCCGCCGCCGGGCGGCCCGCCCCGCGGACCTTCGGCACCTCCACCCCGGGGTCCCTCGCCGGGCCCGGCTTGGGCCAGCAGGATGGTGCCGCCCGACGCGGAATCCTGCCGGGCCAGGCTCGGGCCGGAGAGGATCAGGACAGGCAGGACCGTGCCGGTCAGGAGGAGGTGGCGGATGCTCCGCATCGAAGGTCACTCACGTCGTTGATGAGGCCTTCGGAACAGAATGCGAGCGGGATGGTTCCCGTTTCCGGCCGCGCGACGCCGGCCGTCCGCTCAGGGATTCCCCGGCCGCGCGGCGGTCGAGAACAGGTTCGGAGCGATGATGCGCACCGGCTGGCGCTCTTCGCCCGCTCCCGGCGCTGCGGCGGCGACGGCCGGCTCCGGAGGCGCATCGGAGGCGACGTTGGCATGGCGCGTGGCGGCGTCGGCGGCGAGGCCCGCGGCCGTCTTGTCGGCCCGGCCCACCAGGGTCAGGCGGACCTTCGGCGGGCGCGACAGGGCCTCGGCCTGCATCGGCGTGACGAAGATGTCGCCCTTGTGCCGCACCAGCATGCTCTCGGCCTTGACCAGGGACTGGGCCCAGCTCTGCCCCTCGCGCTTGCACGAGCAGTTCGGCGTGAAGGACGTGCGGAACTTGAAGGCGTTCGGCAGGGCCGTGTAGGCGCGGCTTCCCTTCACGGTGGCGGCCTGTTTCAGGGCTTCGTCGCCGTGCGGCATCGAATAGGCCGCCGCTTCCGCGCCGGGACAGAGGGCCTGGCAGAGCTCGTCGGCACCCTCGCGGCCATCGGGCAGGTTGGTCATCGGGAAGTAGGCGCCGTCGCAGCTGCGCACGCAGATCACCTGCGCGCCGCCGCGCGCCCGCGCCTCGCCCGGAATCCCGTCCGCCTTGATCAAGCTGCGGCTCGCCGGATCCGTGCAGGCCGCGGCGATCGCCTCGGTGAGCTGCTGCCGGCGAGCGGCGGTCACCTCACCGTTCTCGGCACCGTAGCCGGCGTTGAGCGCGCGGATGCGCTGCTCCACCGCGCCACATTGCGGGGGGCGCGAATCGAAGAAGAGGAACCGCCCCCCCTCGCAGTTCAGGGTGCGATAATAGGTATTGAGGCGGCCGATCTCGTTCTGCAGAGCCCGCGCCGTGCTGGCCCCGTCGCTGAGGCCGGCGAGTTCGGAGCGGTAGCGCAGGCAGGCGGAGGTCTGCGCCTCGGCGATACCCGTCAGGGTGGTGACGGCGAGGACGCCGGCGAGCCCTCGGACGAGCGTGCGGATCTGGGAGGGGATCAGCGGCATGGCCTGATTGCAATGGATGGCGGGACGCCGCCGCGCGAGGTCCCCCGAAGGGAACGTCAACGAAGCGGAGGCGAACGGGCTCAACACAAGTTTATTAGCGCCCCTCGCACGACCGCGACACCCTTCCCACATCCGGCCGGAACAAACTGAGGGGAATGATACGATGATGTGGCTTCGGGGTCTCACAGGCTGCGCGCTGGCGCTGGGGCTCGGCCTCGCCGCACAACCGGCGCGGGCGGACGATGCGGACCGCATCTTCGACAAGTCGACCGTGTGGCGGCCGCTGACCCCCAACGACAAGCTCGTGGTCTACGGGATCGACGACCCGTCGGTGGCAGGGGTCGCCTGCTGGTACACGCAGCCGGAGAAGGGCGGCATCAAGGGCACCCTCGGCCTCGCGGAGGATGTCTCCGACATCTCCCTCGCCTGCCGCCAGGTCGGCCCGGTGCAGTTCAAGGGGAAATTCAAGCAGGGCGAAGTGGTCTTCAGCGAGCGCCGGTCGCTGATCTTCAAGTCGATGCAGATCGTGCGCGGCTGCGATACCAAGCGCAACACGCTGATCTACATGGTCTATTCGGACAAGGTGATCCAGGGCTCGCCCAAGAACTCCACCTCGGCCGTGCCGCTGATGCCCTGGGGCACCGAAGCGCCGCCGCGCTGCGACGCGTTCATGGAGAAGTAGGCCGGGAGACCGGGTCGTCGCGCGACGGGGCGGCCCGGCCTGCGGATCAGTCCTAGCAGGTGATGGATCAGTCCTGGCAGGTGATGGATCAGTCCTGGCAGGTGATTCGGATCGGGCGCTCGGCGGGCTTCGCCACCGGGGCCGGCGGGATCGCGCCGGTATATTCGTCCTGCGCGGCGACGCCGAAGGAGCCGGCGGAGGCGAAGCCCTGCGCCTCGCACCAGGCATTGGCCACAACCTGGCCGCAGGCGCTCTCGCCGTTGGTGAGGCAGTCGCCGACGCCGTACCCCTCGCTCGACGGGATCAGGAACGTCTTCTCGACGGTGCCGGGAGCCTTGGCCGGGCTCTCGCCGTCGGAGGCCAGGACGCCGTGGGCGGTGAGGGCGAGGGCGAGAAGAGCGCCGATACTGGCGGCCGCGCGGCGCATGGGCAGAACCTTGCTGATGTCGGAAGCGTATGGGGCGAAAATTTCACGGCACCGGGTTAACAAACCCTTTCGCCGCGTCGTGCTTTTCGAGGCAGCCGTTTCCGAGGCGTGCCGGTCTGGCGTCGTTCTCGAATTGCTCATGGTTTTGAGGTAGCGCAGGACGGGCGGCCCGGCCGTCGCCTTCGCGCAACAGGGCCCCGGGCGGAACGCGGCGACGGTGTGGCGGGCGCTTGGGTGCGCTGCGGCAAAAGCCGCGCGAAACCAATGCGCTGCGGTGTTTCAGGGACGGACGGGTCCGGATGGAGGCCCGGGACGTAAGGAAAGTTTCATGGCCTCGATGTTGCGGCTCTACAACACGCTGACCCGCGAGAAAGCCGCCTTCACGCCGATCGATCCGACGAACGTGCGGATGTATGCCTGCGGTCCCACCGTCTACGACGCGGCCCATATCGGTAACGCCCGGCCGATCATCGTCTTCGACCTGCTGTTCCGCCTGCTGCGCCAACTCTACGGCGCGCCCCACGTCACCTATGCCCGCAACGTCACGGACGTGGACGACAAGATCAACGCCCGGGCCGCCGAGCGCGGCATCAGCATCCGCGAACTCACCGACGGCACCCTGAAAGCCTTCCACGCCGACATTCGCGAACTCGGCGTGCTGATGCCCGAAGACGTCAATGTGCCGGGCGAGCGCCCGCGCTTCGTCGAACCGCGGGCCACCGACCACATCGCCGAGATGCACACCATCATCGCCGGCCTGGTGACGCGCGGCCACGCCTACGTGGCGGACGGCCACGTGCTGTTCGACGTGCCGTCGATGCCCGAGTACGGCGCCCTCTCGAAGCGCCCCCTCGACGAGATGGAGGCCGGAGCCCGCGTCGAGGTCGCGCCCTACAAGCGCTCGCCCCTCGACTTCGTGCTGTGGAAACCCTCGAAGGCCGGCGAGCCGTCCTGGCCCTCCCCCTGCGGAATCGCGGAACCGGGCCGGCCGGGCTGGCACATCGAGTGCTCGGCGATGTCGTGGAAGCATCTCGGCGAGCGCTTCGACATCCATGCCGGCGGCATCGACCTCATCTTCCCCCACCACGAGAACGAGGTCGCGCAGTCACGCTGCTGCTTCGGCACCGACGTGATGGCCGACGTCTGGCTCCACAACGGCTTCCTCCAGGTGGAGGGGGAGAAGATGTCGAAGTCGCTCGGCAACTTCATCACCATCCGGGACGTGCTGAAGGATTGGCCCGGCGAGGTCGCACGCCTCGCCATGCTGAAGACCCATTACCGCCAGCCGATCGACTGGACCCTGCGCGGCCTCGAGGAGGCGGCCCGGATGCTCGACCGCTGGTACGGGGTCGTTGGCGACGTGGCCGCGGCCGAGGCGATCCCGGAGGGCGTGCGCGAGCCGCTCCTCGACGACCTCAACACCGCCGCGGCGCTCGCCGAGCTGCACCGCCTCGACGAGCCGGCAGCGCTGAAGGCCGGCGCGAATCTCCTCGGCCTGCTCACCCAGACGAAGTCGGCGCGCGACCAGGGTACCATCCGGGCGGCCGGCGTCGACGTCGCCCGGGTGGAGGCGCTGATCGCGGACCGGCGCGCGGCCCGGACCGCCAAGGACTGGGCCGCCTCGGACCGGATCCGCGACGAGTTGCTGGCGATGGGCGTCGCCCTGAAGGACGGCAAGGACGGGACGACCTGGAGCGTGGCGACCTGAATCGGGCGGCCGCCACCAGTCGGGCTCCGCGTCAGAACCGCTCCGCCACCAGGGCCTCGGCGGCGGGCGCCGGCGCAACCGATCCGGCCGCGTCGCGCAGGAGGCCGACCACGTCGGCCGCCTCGCTGGCCACGAGGTAGCTCAGGTCGAGCCCTTCGCGGATGAAACCCTGGCCCCGCATGTGGTCGAGGAGCGTCAGGAGGGGCGTCCAGAAATCCGCTACCGAGAGCAGCAGGATCGGCTTGTTGTGCTGGCCGAGCTGCGCCCAGGTGAGCTGTTCCACCAGCTCCTCCAGGGTGCCGATGCCGCCGGGCAGGGCCACGAAGGCGTCGGAGCGCTCGAACATCAGCCGCTTGCGGGTGTGCATGTCGTCCACGACGATGGTCTCCTGGATCTCGTCGAGCATGCGCTCGCGCGATTTCAGGAAGTCGGGGATGATGCCGGTGACGTGGCCGCCGTTCTCGAGGACCGCCCGGGCGACGGTGCCCATCAGGCCGACATTGCCGCCGCCATAGACGAGGCCGATCCCGGCCTCCGCCAGGGCCTTGCCGAGGGTCACGGCCGCGGCCGTGAAGGCCGGATCGCCGCCGAAGCCCGAGCCGCAATAGACGCAGACCGTCCTTACCGGAGCCATGCCGGACCTCCCTGATGCGCCGCGGACAGGACCCGTACGCCGCGGTCCACGCGCCAAACTGCTGATTTTACGGAGGATCCGGCCGCGATCCGGCGGGTGTGATTTGGTGATCCGGTCATGTTCGCTAATATGTCGCCATCAATCGCCGGTTTGTCGACGGGCCCGATCCCGCGGCGATGGAATTTCGGCCGCCGTGCCGGTGGACGAAGGAGTGGCGTGTCATGAGGGCGGAGTTGCGACGGAGCATCTTCCTCGCCTGCGTGGGGCTTCTGGCGGGCTTTGCCCTCGTGGTCACCCTCTACGGCGCAGGCACCCTGTTCAAGCGCGGCCTCGGGTCCCCGGCGGGCTCCGGTGCCACCGAGGAGAGCGCTGCTCCCGCCGGCAAGCCCCCCGTCCGGACGGACGGTGCGGCCGAGCCGACTCCGCCGGTGCGGCGGGATGCGAGCCCCGGGGAGGGGGCGGCGCCGACGGGAAAGCCCCTGGCGGCCCTGGAGCCGGGCCAACCGCCGGGGCAGGCCTCCGGCACCCCGCCGGTCAGCGAGGCGCCAACCTTCGACATCATCCGGATCGAGCCGAATGGCGAAGCGGTGATCGCCGGGCGGGCCGCGCCCAACACCACCGTCGAGCTTCTGCGCGACAACGAGCCGATTGCCCGTGCGCTCGTCGATCCCTCCGGCCAGTTCGCCATCGTGCCTCCGGCCCTGCCCACCGGCAACAGTGAGATCACCCTGCGGGTGCTCGGCGCCGACGGTCAGGCCCGGATCTCGCGCGACAGCGTGGCGGTCGTGGTCTCGCCCCATCGCAATGCCAAGCCCCTCATCGCCCTGACCTCCCCCGGCAAGCCCACCATCGTGCTGTCGCAGCCGGATCCGATTCCGACGCCGCCCGGGACCACCCTTGCCGATGCGGGCAGGAGCGGGGCGGGAAAACCCGCCTCAGGCAACATCGAACCCGGCAAGTCGGACGCCGGCAAGACGGACCCCAGCAAGACCGATCCAGACAAGGTTGCCCCGAGCAAAGGTGTCTCGGGCAGGAAGCTCCCGGCCGAGGCCGATGGCGGCCTCGCAACGACCATGCCCGACGGCCGCGCTCCCCAGAATCCGGTCCCGACGGCGGAGGCCGGCCCCGCCAAGGCCGACGCGGACCGCACCGGGCCGGTGAAGATCGTCAGCGTCGAGGCGGAAGAGGGTGGACGGCTCTACGTCACGAGTCAGGCCCCGCCCGGGGCCACCGTGCGGCTCTATCTGAACGACGCCCTGGTGGCACCCGGCAGTGCCGGCGCGGACGGGCGCGTGGCCTTCACCATCGGGCGCGGCGTCCGGCCGGGCGACTACAAGGTCCGGGTGGATCAGGTCGATCCCGTCTCCGGCAAGGTGAAGACCCGCTCCGAGGTCGCCTTCAACGTGCCCGCGGCCGTGACCAAGCCGGTGGCACCGGGGGCGGGCCGGTCGTCCGAGGGCGCGGCCCCGGTCGCACAGCAAGGCAATCCGCCGCCGGTGGCCTCGGTGCCGGGCCCGGTCGCACGCCTGGGAACGCCGGAGAACCCGGCCACGCTGCCCCCGGCGGCCGCGCCCCGGGCAGCGGCCCCCAAGGCGCCAGCCGCGCTCCCCCCTGCGAATTCCGAGGCCGGACTGCCACCGGCCCCGACCCCCACCCTCACGCCGGGGCAGCAAGCACGGACGTCACAAGACCTTCCGTCACAAGACCTTCCGTCACAAACCCTTTCCTCACGAGAATCTCCCTCGCGACAGCCTTCGTCGCAGCAGCCGACGCCGCCGGCCCTACCGCGCCCCGCTTCGATCACGCCGCTCGCCCCCGCCCAAGTCGAGGCGCCCGCGCTGCGAAGCCCTGGTCCGGAGACGGCCCAGACACCCGCCCGGATGCAGGCCCCGGCTCTGGCGGAGCGGAGTCCCACGGTCTTCGTCCCGGAGATCGGGACCGCGACGATCATCCGGGGCGACAGCCTGTGGCAGATCAGTCGGCGCATCTACGGCAAGGGCACGCGCTACACGGTGATCTACGACGCCAACCAGCCGCAGATCCGCAATCCCGACTTGATCTATCCGGGCCAGATCTTCGTCCTGCCCACCGACGGGACCGCGGCGGTGCCGCAGCCCGACAAGCGGGGCTGACGGCGCGGCCCCTACGCGGCGGGAACCGGCTCCGGCACGAGGGCCGGTCGCTCCTTGGGCAACGGCAGCGCCGCCTCGCTGCGCTGGAGGATCTCCAGGGCGGCATCGGCTTCGCGCTGACGGCTCCACAGGGAGGCATAGACGCCGTTTCGCTCCAGCAGGGTGGCGTGGTCGCCGCGCTCGACGATGACGCCCTTGTCGAGGACGATGATCTCATCCGCATTGACCACCGTGGAGAGGCGGTGAGCGATGACCAGGGTGGTGCGGCCCTGGCTCACGGTGTCGAGGGCGTCCTGGATCTCGCGCTCGGTGAAGGAATCGAGGGCCGAGGTCGCCTCGTCGAGGACGAGGATCGGCGGTCCCTTCAGGATGGTCCGGGCGATGGCGACGCGCTGCTTCTCGCCGCCCGAGAGCTTTAGGCCACGCTCGCCCACGGGGGTGTCGTAGCCCTCCGGCAGGGCGGAGATGAAGCGGTCGATCTGCGCCAGGGCGGCGGCGGCGCGCACCTCGGCCGGGGTGGCGTCCCAGCGGCCGTAGCGGATGTTGTAGCCGATGGTGTCGTTGAACAGCACCGTATCCTGCGGAACCATGCCGATGGCCGCCCGCAGACTGGCCTGCCGGACCCGCGAAATGTCCTGGCCGTCGATGAGGATACGGCCGCCCTGCGGCTCGTAGAACCGGAAGAGGAGGCGTGACAGGGTCGACTTGCCCGCCCCCGAGGGGCCCACGATGGCGACCGTCCTGCCCGCCGGGACCTCGAAGCTGACGCCCTTGAGGATGGGCCGGGCCGGGTCGTAGGCGAAGCGCACGTCCTCGAAGCGCACCACGCCGTCCGAGACAGCGAGGGGCAGCGCATCCGGCCTGTCGGCGATCTCCGGGTTGCGGTGCAGGATCTGGAACATGTCGTCGATGTCGATCAGCGCCTGTTTGATCTCGCGGTAGATCATGCCCATGAAGTTGAGCGGCATGGAGAGCTGCACCAGCATCGTGTTGACCAGCACGAAGCCCCCGAGGGTGGTGCGCCCGGCCATGATGTCGCGCGCGGCCAACCACATCACGACGGTCATGCCGATCGTGAAGATCACCGCCTGACCGGCGTTGAGGACCGCGAGCGAGACGTAGGTCTGCGTCGAGGCCTTCTCGTACTTGGCCATCGAGACGTCGTAGCGCTCGGCCTCGCGCAACTCGGCACCGAAATACTTCACCGTTTCGAAGTTCAGCAGCGAGTCCACCGCTTTGGTGTTCGCATCGGTGTCGGAATTGTTCATTCGCCGGCGGATCTCGATGCGCCACTGCGTCGCCTTCCAGGTGAAGGCGAGGTAGGCCGCCACCATCACGAACACGACCACCGAGTAGATCCAGTCGAACTCGTAGGCGAGGACGCCGATCACGAGCAGGAACTCGACGATGGTCGGCACCAGGGTGAGCACCATCAGGCGCGAGAGCTCCTCGATGCCGCCGCGCCCACGCTCCAGCACGCGGGTCAGGCCACCGGTCTTGCGCTCCAGGTGGAAGCGCAGGGAGAGCCGGTGCATGTGCTCGAAGGTCTGGAGCGCGAGGCGGCGCACCGCATGCATCGCCACCTTGGCGAACAGCCCGTCACGCACCTGCGTCAGCCCCGCCATCAGGATGCGCGAGAGGCCGTAGAGGCCGATGAGCAGCATCGGGGCGGCGAGCAGGCCGGTGGGCACGGCCGCGCCCGGCACGCCGCTGGCCGCCTTGGGATCCGTCATCGCCACCAGGGCGTCGGTGGCCCACTTGAAGGTGAAGGGCGTCACCATCGTCACGAACTTGGCGACGATCAGCAGGCCGAAGGCGAGGAAGACGCGCCGCTGCAGGTCGGGCCGGCCGTGGGGCCAGAGATAGGGCCAGAGGCGGCGATAGGTGGCGACGAGGCCGGGGCGCGCGGGCGGCGCGGCCACGGCCGGTGCCGCCGGGGCGGGATCGGTGCTCATTCGGATCTGGGGCTCGGGATGAAAACGGCGTCGGGCCCGCATATAGGCGTGCCACCCGGCCAGGGACAGTCACCCGTGCCGGTGGGTCGGGCCTGCATGCACCGCAGGGACCCGGCGTCAGCCCTCTCCCGCCAGCCGGCGCAGGACGACGTCCCGCCCGATCAGCGGCAGCAGGCCGGCAAGGTCCGGCCCGTGCTCCAGGCCCGTCAGCGCGAGGCGCAGCGGCATGAACAGCGCCTTGCCCTTGGCACCCGTGGCCGCCTTCACGGCGCCCGTCCAGGCCTTCCAGGTCTCTGCGTCCCAGGGCTCGGCCGGGAGGAGCGCGGCGGCGGCCCCGATGAAGGCCGGATCGGCGATGACCGGGGCCACGGGCCCGGTGACCACGCGCCACCAGTCTCCCGCCTCCGACACCTTGGCGAGGTTGGGCCGCACCGCCTCCCAGAACGCCGCCGCGCGCTCGGACGCGACCCCTTGCGCCGCGAGGCGGTCCGCGACTTCGGCATACTCCATGGCATGGACGAGGCGGGCGTTGAGCCCGTCGAGCTCGTGCGGATCGAACTTCGCCGGCGCCCGCGAGATCTGCGCCAGGTCCACGAGGCCGGCGAGTTCGTCGAGACCCGCCACGGCCCGGACGGATTCCGCCGAGCCGGTGAGGACGGCGAGGGAGCGCACCGCCCCCGGCTCGTAGCCGGCCTCGCGCAGCCCTCGGAGCGAGAGGTGGCCGAGGCGCTTCGAGAGCCCCTCCCCGTCCACGGTGGTCAGGAGGTTGTGATGGCCGAAGACCGGGATCGCGCTGCCCAGGGCTTCGAAGATCTGAACCTGCACGCCCGTGTTGGTGACGTGGTCCTCGCCGCGGATGACATGGGTGATGCCCATCTCGGCGTCGTCGACCACGGAGGGCAGGGTGTAGAGATAGCTGCCGTCGGCGCGGATCAGCACC
The DNA here is from genome assembly GCF_002917135.1 of Methylobacterium sp. V23. Classification (NCBI taxonomy): domain Bacteria; kingdom Pseudomonadati; phylum Pseudomonadota; class Alphaproteobacteria; order Hyphomicrobiales; family Methylobacteriaceae; genus Methylobacterium; species Methylobacterium sp. V23. The sequence goes on along the minus strand of NZ_PDHT01000001.1, from coordinate 83,226 downwards.
GGATCGGAGAGCGAGGCGCAATCCACGTGGGCCTCGCCCCGCACCAGGTCGTCCCAGGCCACCGTGCGGGCCTCGAGCTTGAAGCGCCAGTGCGGCTTGCGCCCCTCCGCCTCCAGGGCGGCCCGCTCGGCCTCCGTCAGGGTCAGGGCGGCCCGGTCGTAGATCGGCGGCTGGCCGCGCCCGAGCTGGCGTCGGCGTCGACGCTCCAACTCCTCCGGCGTCTCGTAGCAGGGATAGAGCCGCCCCATCGCCTTCAGGCGGGCGGCGGCCGCGTCGTGGATCGCCACCCGGTCGGATTGTCGGGCGAACAGGTCCGGCACGATCCCGAGCCAGGCGAGGTCCTCGGAGACGGCGGCGGCGAATTCCGCGGTCGAGCGCTCCCGGTCGGTATCGTCGAGGCGCAGCAGGAAGCGCCCGCCCCGCGCCCGGGCGAAGAGCGCGTTGAGGAGCGCCGGCCGGGCATTGCCGATATGCAGGTAGCCGGTGGGCGAGGGCGCGAAGCGCACCAGGGGTGCGCCGGCTTCGGGCGACGGGACTCGGGACGACGCGACTTCAGGCGACGCGACTTCGGGTGGAGAGGCTTGGGTCATGGTCGCCCTCTAGCCCATTTCGACGGGCCTGAGGACTCCGGTGACGCGCGGATGCGTCAGCCCCGGGTACCCCAGCGGACGCCCATCCGGCTCGGAGCGTTGGAATCCGGCCCCAGGGCCGGACCGCTGCCGCTGCGGGGCACGAAGGGTTTCGGGGCCAGGGTCTCGGGGATGGCGCTCTCGTGCTCCTGCATCTTGGCGAACTGGCCCGCCTTGCGGAAGCGCCAGAGGTAACCCGGCACCACGGCCTCCATGGCGGTGGGCTGCAGGCCGATGCCCTCCAGGGTGCGCCCCTCCGCCTTGGCCGCCTCGGAGACGACGTTGTCGTTCTGGAGCAGGATGACCTGGTCGCGGGTCAGCTTGAGGCTGTCCGGCAGAAGGCCGAGCGTGAGGGTGTCGACCACCTCCAGGGCGCGGGCCTGGAGCAGCGCCGCGGGCTGGGGCAGGCCCAGGACCACGCGCTTGCGCATCGTCACCTTGAGCATGTAGCGCACCAGCGCCTCGAGGGTCTCCACCTCGGGGCCGCCGAGCTCGTAGACCTTTCCGGCGGGCACTTGGCCCTCCACGGCGCGAGCCACCGCCTCGGCCACGTCGGCGACGTAGACGGGCTGGAAGCGCGACGCGGCGCCGGCCAGCGGCAGCACCGGCAGGGCGCGGGCCAGGGCGGCGAAGCGGTTGAAGAAGCTGTCGCCGGGGCCGAACACCAGCGAGGGCCGCAGGATCACGTGCGGACCGCCGGCCTCGGCAACCCGGGCCTCGCCGAGGGCCTTGGTGCGGGCGTAGTGCGAGGGCGAGTTCACGTCGGCGCCGATGGCCGAGACATGGACCAGGAGCGCGCCGACGGCGGCCGCCGCCCGGGCGATCTCGCCCGCGCCCTCGGCCTGGAGCTGCGAGAAGCTCTGCTTGCCGGTCTCCTGCAGGATGCCCACGAGGTTCACGACGATGTCGGCCCCCTGGACCGCGCGGGCGATGGACTCCGGGTAGCGCAGGTTGGCCTGCACGGCGACGATCTGGCCGACCTTGCCGAGGGGCTGCAGGAACAGGGCGAGATCGGGCCGGCGCACGGCCACCCGGATCCGGTAGCCGCGCTTGGCCAGCGCCCGCACCACGTGGCGCCCGAGGAAGCCCGATCCGCCGAACACGGTGACGAGCTGCGCGGCGGGGCGGGTCAGGGGGAGGGTCTCGAAGCCGGTCATCGCTCGTGCGTCTCGAAAAGCGGCGCCCGCGCCCGTCCGGCCCCTTGCGGGGCATGGATCGGCGCCGGTCCTTGAGCCAGGTGCAGCGTATCTAGACCACTTCCAGGCCAGACGGGAGGCCGCCTGGTGAAATTCGGACCCGGCTGTTCCGATGGCCTCAGCGCAGGCGCGGCTGGGGCTGCGGGCCGGCGACCGGGGTACGCCGGCTGAGGCCCTTGTGAACGTGCACCATCAGGGCGATGCCGAAGAGCGGGGTGACGAGATTGAGCACCGGCACCACCATCAGCCCGGCGAGGAGCACGCCGGCGAGGAGCGTGGTGCCGCCGTAGTGGCGGCGCATGGCGCCGGCCTCCGCCATCGGCCGAAAGCGCCCGGCGGCCAGTTCGAAATACTCCCGCGACAGCAGGTAGGCGTTGGCCCCGAAGAACGCGACCAGATTCACCCCCGGCACGAAGAACAGGATCAGCGCCACGAGGTTCACCAGCAGGGCGAGGCCGGCGAAGCGGACGGCGTAGAACATCGCGGTGCCGAGCGGCAGGGCGAGACCGGGCGGCTCGTCCGGAAAATCCGTGCGCTCGACGATCTCGGCCGCGTCGTCGAGGAAGTAGCCCGCCACCAGGATCGATACGGCCGGCATGACGTAGGCGAGGCCCACGAACAGGCCGGCCCCGGCGAAGAACACCGCCAGGGTATCGAGGAAGGGATAGTCCACCGAGAGATGGTGCTGAGACAGGAACCAGTTGATCGCCCGCGTCAGCCCGAACCAGACGACGACGAGGATACCCACGGTCAGTCCGAGGGACTTCCACAGGATCGCGCGCAAGGGGGCTGAGAACACCTGCCGGACGGCGGCGAAGGCGGCCTGGATGAGCATACCTGGGAATCCCGTGGTCGTGGATCGATCCGTTCGCGAGGACCCGGCCTGCGTCGCCCCCGCGCGCGCCGTGTCCCGAGGTTCTGGCTACGGCGATGCGCCGGCGCAAGTGCGGACCATCGCTGCACCCCCCGTCCCGCCGGGCGGCGGATGGGCGATTCGCGGCGCCGATCCTGGACACCAGAGTTTTCTGGCGTGTGACCGGATTGCGACCGGAGGCGCGGTGTCGCCCGGCACCGCCCTCTGCTAGGCCCGTCGCCACCCTTCGCCGACAGGAACGAGACCGTCATCCATGAGGACGTCCCGCCCCGACCATGAACGCTGGCGCCCGAGCGTCGCGCCGCGCCTGGCCCCCCTGCCCGACGATCCGGAGGTCATCGTCGTCGGGGCGGGCGCCGCCGGCGTGGCGGCGGCGCGCGGCCTCGCGGCCCGGGGCGTCCGGGTGGCGGTCCTGGAGGCACGCGATCGGGTCGGCGGCCGCCTCGTCACCGTCGCCCTGAGGGGCCATCCCGTCGACCTCGGCGGGCACTGGCTGCATGCGGGGCCGATCAACCCGCTGGTGCGGCTCGGCACCCAGCGGGGGGAGCCCCTGCGGGTGGCGGCGCAGGAGAGCCATCTCTGGGTCGGGCGCCGGCGCGGCCGGCCGGCGGAGGCGGCGGCCCTCGGCCGGGCCTTCGCGGTGGCCGACCGGGCCATGAGCACCCAGGCCGGCTGGGCGGGGCCCGACCGGCCGGCCGCCACCGCCCTGCCGCCGGGCCTCGGGCCCTGGGGCCGGCGGGTCGAGCGCGTCCACGGCCTGGTCTCGGGGCAGTCGCTGGACCGCGTTTCGCTCCAGGATTTTCCGAGCATGGAGTACGGCGACAACCGCTTCATCGCCGGTGGCTACGGCGGTTATCTCGCCCGCCTCGCCCAGGGGCTGCCCATCGCCCTCGGGACGCCGGTCACCAGCATCGACTGGTCGGGCCCGGACGTGCGGGTGCAGGCGGGCCCCCGGAGCTTCACGGCCCGGGCCGTCATCGTCACGATTCCCACCATGGTGCTTCGGGCCGCGCCGCTCTTCACCCCCGCCCTCCCCCCGGAGGTCGCGGACGCGATCACGGGGTTCGCCACCGGCATCTACGAGCACGCGGTGCTGCACTGGCCTTCCTGCCCGTTCCGCGGAGCGGACCGGCTCGCGAGCCTGGTCGGCGGGCGCGAGCCGAGTCCGGGCCTCCTCACCCGGATCGACGGCACGCCGTTCCACTTCTTCGAGCTCGATGCGCCGATGGCCGCCGCCCTCGACGCCCGCGGGGCCGGGCCGGACGGGGTCCGCCGCCTGGTGCGGACGGCGCTCGCCGCACATTTCGGCGCCCGCGCCCTGCATGACCTGAGCATCCCGGCGGTGAGCGCGTGGCGCCACGATCCCTGGGCGCGCGGATCCTGGGCCGTGGTGCCGCCGGGCCATGCCGGCGCCCGGGCCCGCCTGCAGGCACCCGTGGCAGACCGGGTCTGGTTCGCCGGCGAGGCCCTGTCGCGCCTGCAATGGGGCACGGCGGGGGGCGCGTACGAGGAGGGTACGCGGGCCGCCGCCGCGGTGGCCGAGCGCCTGCGCAGCTCGGACGGCCTCGTCACGCCGGCGCCCGGCGGAACGTGAGCGGCAGGAGGGGGAAAATCTCGCCGAAGCGCACCGGCAGGGACGCGATGAGACGGGGGATCTCGTCGGCCGGTCGGGCTGGGCTGAAGAGGAAGCCTTGGATGTCGTCGCAGCGACTCGCCCTGAGCATCTGCGCCTGCTCCATCGTCTCGACGCCCTCCGCGGTGACGGTGATCGAGAGCTTGCGCGCGAGGGTCAGGATCGCCTCGATGATCGCCAGGCATTCGGGCCGGCTGCCCATGTCCTTGATGAAGGAGCGGTCGATCTTGATCTTGTCCACCGGAAACCGGATCAGGTAGCTCAGCGACGAGTAGCCGGTGCCGAAATCGTCGAGCGCCACGCGGATGCCCAGGGCGCGTAACTCGTTGAGATTGGCGATGGTCGTCGCGTTCATCTCGAAGAACACCGACTCGGTGACCTCGATCTCCAGCCGCTCCGGCCTCAGCCCGCTGGCCTCCAGCGCCTGGGTCACGTCGGCGACGAGGTCGGTGTTCCGGAACTGGATCGGCGAGAGGTTCACCGCCAGCCGGATGTCGTCGGGCCAGCGCGCGGCCTCTCGGCAGGCCTGCATCAGGACCCAGCGGCCGATCTCGGTGATCAGGCCCGAGGCCTCAGCGACGGGGACGAAATCCGCGGGGGAGACCGGGCCGCCGGAGCCCCGGGTCCAGCGCAGCAGGGCCTCGAAGGTGCGGACCCGACCGTCCTCCAGGCTCACCAGGGGCTGGTAGTGCAGGCTGAATTCGCCCTGCGCCACCGCCCGCTTGAGATCGACCTCGAGTTCGCGCCGCAGGCGCATCGTCGCCTCGAGGTCGGGCGAGAACACCCGAACGTTGCCGCGGCCGGTGGCCTTGGCCCGGTAGAGGGCGAGATCGGCCTTGCTGAGGAGGCCTTCGGGGGTGTGGGCATCGCGCGGCGCCAGGGCGAGGCCGACGCTGGCGCCGATCTCCACCTGAACCCCGTCGAGGGTGTAGGGTATGCTCAGGGCCGCGATGAGGCGCCGGGCCAAGCCGATCAGGGCGTCCTCGTCGCCGCCGGGCAGGAGAATGGCGAACTCGTCGCCGCCGAGGCGCGAGACCAGCCCCTGGGGCGGGACCGTGCCGGTCAGGCGCTGGGCCACCCGGACCAGCAGGACATCGCCCAGGGCATGGCCGAAGGTGTCGTTGACGAACTTGAAGCCGTCGAGGTCGAGGTAGAGCAGCGCGCAGGCCTCGCCCCCGGTCTGCGCCCGGGCACAGAGCTGGGTCGCCACGCCCTGGAACTGGGTTCGGTTGGCCAGGCCCGTCAGCGGGTCGTAGCTCGCCAGATAGGCGATCCGCGCTTCGGACTGCCGGGTATCGGTGATGTCCGAGCCGACCCCGCGAAAGCCCAGGAAGGTCTCGGCGCCGTCGGTGATGGGCCTGCCGCTGAGGCGCCACCAGCGCGTGAGTCCGTCGATGGTGACCTCGACGACGCGCTCGCGAAAAGCTTTGCGCTCGGCGACGAGGGCCAGGATCTCGGCGAGTTCCGGGGTCATCGGACGGGGCTTGCGAACGCCGAGGAAGAGGGCCGCGAACGGCGCCTCGTGCAGGACCGCCGGGTCCTCTCCCGACACTTGGCCGATGCGCTCGGAGACGTGCTGGAGCCGTCCCAGCGGGTCGGTCTCCCAGAGCCAGTCGCTGGTGCTCGCCTCGAAATCGTGGAGCAGCAGGCTGATCGTCTCGTTCTGCTCGCCGACCCGGACGCGATCGATGATCCGCTGTTCCGAGAGGCGGCCCATCCGCCCGGCGGTGAAGGCGACGAAGGCCGAATAGATGCCCATCAGCATCGCCAGCCACCAGTTGGCGGGGCCGCCGACGAGGAACAGGGCCGCGAGGCTGCCTAAGGCGATCGGCGCGGAATAGACCAGACCGAGATGCGCGAGCGACCCGAAGGTGTAGGTGGTGGCCATCAGGCCGACCCCGATGGCCACCACGAAGGTCTGGTCCTGGGTGCCTGCGGGCGGGAGGATGGCCAGGGGCATGCTGGCCCAGGCCAACCCCAGAATCAGCGAGAACAAGGCCGCGAGCCGATGCCCTGTGACGATCTCGCGCGCTCCCAGGCGCCGGCGGCGGTAGCGCTGCGCCCCGATGGCCGCGAGGGTGATGGGACCGGCGACGCTGGCGAACAGGACCAGCAGGTAGGTTCGGTGCGCCTCGCTCCAGAAGAGCAGCAGCACGGCCCCGACGACCAGCGTATGGGTCAGGGCCAGGTAGGGCGCGAATTGCAGCACCTCGTCGAGATGGCCGGCCCGGGCCTCCAGATCGTAGCGGTTCGTGTTGCGGCCGGCCGCGTGGGCCGGCGCCCCCTCCGACGCCGGCTCCGGGCTGCTCGGTGCCGCGGCGCGCACGCGATCCCCCGCCCGGCGTCCCCACGTCGCTTCGGGCGCTCGCGATCCGGCGGCGGGTGAGACGCGCGCTCCGGACAGGTGGGAAGGGCCGGCGAGGACAGGATCGGGCGGACGCGGCATCAGCGAGGCGATCTTCAGGATATCGCCAGCAGTGGAAACCTGCCGGATCGACTCGATGGGACAGGCCCCGACGGAACCGGGATGGTCGCATCGTCCGCGAACCGCATCGTCAAGTCTCCGACTGGAGGGCGAGGCCGTAGGCTAGTCCTGATCATTTGATAGAAACTTAATTGTAGCCTTGCGGGTGGTTCCGCCGCGATTGCGGCTCTGGATATCCCCGCCCAGCTCGTCGCCTCCTCGGATCGCGGGAGGAACCGGACCGCCCTCGGACAGACCGGAGAGATCCCGCATCCCGCGAGCGACCTACCCCATCACAACAGGACGTGGGGCCCGAGATCCTCCGCCGGCAGGGGCTGGAGGAACGCCGCGCCGATGCCGTCGTCGAAGCAGCGCGCGACCGTTGCCGGCGTTCGACCCAGGGTGATCTGCGTGCCGGGTTCCAAGCGGATGTCGATCCGCAGAGCCGCGCCCGAGGCCGAGACGTTGAGGAGGCGGGCCGGGATCCGGGTGCCGCAGGACATCGTGACGAGGATGTCGGGCGAATCCGGCACGAAGCGCGGATGGACGCGCTGGGGCACCTCGGCGCCGTTCTGCTCGGCGGCGAGGTCGAGCAGGCGACGCACGATGACGGGCAGCGGGGCCTCGGCGCGGATCACCCGCGTGATGAACTGCTCCTTGCCGCCCTCGATGACCTGGGCCTCCATCGAGCCCGCATGCCGAATGCTGCAGGACAGGATTTCGCCCAGAGACGGCACAACGGACGAACGGAAGCGAAGACCCGTGACGGAGAGATCGGCGGTGACGGCATAGAAATCGGCGCGATACCGGCTCCAGCAGAGCGCAGGCAGGATCAGTCTCGTCTGCGTTGCTGTGAGGGATTCGCCCATGACCATCCTGAGGTTGCGGATGTCATGAAACGGGGCGCTTCCCGACATTCCTTTACCCGAACGTCGAGAATTTGATTCAACGGCTCCCCGGAAGGCCCGGAATGCACAATTTCCGTGCAGAAGTCCGTGCTCGGACATTTTGTCCGCCGCATCGGTGCGGACCCGCCGCAGACCCGGTCGGATGGGCTAGGGATGGCAGTCGGTGCTCGACGGCAGGGTGTCGAGGCGGGTGAGGTCGCCGACCACGGCAAATTCGCCGTAGTTGAGCCGCAGCGCGCCGCTGACGCCGTTCTCGTAGAGGTCGAAGCTGAGGACGTAGATCGGCGTGCGCTCGCCCTCGCCGGGAATGTAGTAGCTCAATGTGACGGGCCAGCGCGGCACGGTCGCCATCGGCCCGTCCCGCAGGGGCTTGTCGCGCTCGGCCGCCTTGTCGGAGGCCGCCGGTGCCGGGACCTGACGGCCGATGACCGCGAGGGTGTCATAAACCTTGTGCCCATCGTCGGAGCCGTCGAACACCTTGACGGAGACGGTGGTCTGTCCGTCGCGGGCCGCCTGGATCAGGCGCCGCATGTGCACCGTGGGAAAGAGGACCTCGCCCGCGTCCTGGAATTGGTCGCGCTTGGGCTCCTTCAGCTTGACCTTCAGCAGGTCGGCGCCTGACTCGGCGGTGCCGTCCACCGCTTGGCCGGGCGTGCCGTTGAGCACCGTGCTGGTCTTGAAGCGGTAGCTGCGCCCGTCCCCGCTCTCGAAGGTGCTGTTGCGCAGGTCCGAGGTGCGGCTGCCGGTCTCGCCGCTCTCCAGCACCGTCACCTGGCGGGTCTGCATCGTGTAGCCCTTGCAGGCATCCCCGGTGAAATCGATGACGATCCGCCCCCGCGCGCTCTCCACAGCCCGCGTGCCGCTGCTCTCGGCGAGGGAGAGATCGTAGACGGCCCGGTGGTTGGCGAGGGTGATCGGCGTGGCGGCCCCCGCTCCGGTTGCGAACAGGACGAGACCGACGGCGATGCCGGGGAAGGCCATCCGCGCCCTCAGGGCGGCTGCACTCACGCTGGGACGACGCATGGACTCTCCTGACAGGACGGGGCCGGAGGACGAGGGCCCCGCCGACGCCCTCAGATAGGGCACCCCGCGGACCGGCGCGAGGTTCGTTCACCCCCGTCCGCATTCGCCGCGCCGACGGGGCGCCCTAGATAGGACCGGAGAAGAAGAACCGGAAGACGGGAGAAGGAAACGCCCATGGACGCCGATACCCTGCGCTCGCTCCAGGCCCCGATCAAGGACCGCTACCGCAACGCCCCGGACTCGGCCGTGGTGACCCTGCGGGCCCGGGGCAGCCTCGACGACACGGCGATCGCCTGCAAGGTCGAGACCGGACGCGCCCTGGCGGTGGCAGGCCTGCACCCGGCCACCGGCGGCTCCGGCGCCGAACTGTGCTCGGGGGACATGCTGCTCGAAGCCCTGGTGGCCTGCGCCGGCGTCACCCTGAAGGCGGTCGCCACCGCGATCGGCGTCGAGCTCCGGTCCGGCACGGTGAGCGCCGAGGGCGACCTCGACTTCCGCGGCACCCTGGGGGTCGACAAGGCGGCGCCCGTGGGCTTCCGCGCGATCCGCCTCGCCTTCGCCCTCGACACCGACGCCCCCCAGGACAAGCTCGACCAGCTCCTGAAGCTGACCGAACGCTACTGCGTCGTGTTCCAGACCCTGAACCACAAGCCGGAGCTGGCCGTCACCCTCGCGCAGGGCTGACCGGCGGCGCCGGGTTTCGTGCCGGGGCGATTGATCCCGGCGCCGTGATGGTGCGTTCCCCTCGACATGATGATCTTCCAATGGACGGTCGGCGTCCTTCTCGGCGCCGTGCTCCTGGCCGGGCTCGCCCGCCGGGTGGGGGCCCCCTATCCGGTCTTCCTGGCGCTGGGTGGGATCGGCCTCGCCTTCATCCCGGCCGTGCCGAACCTCGTGCTCGACCCGGAGCTGGCGCTGGCCCTGTTCCTGGCGCCCGTCCTCCTCGATGCCGGCTACGACACCTCGGTGCGGGACCTGCGGACCCACTGGCGCCCGATCGCCGGCCTCGCCTTCGGGGCGGTGGTGGCGACCACGGCCGCCGTGGCCGTGGTGGTGAAGTGGCTCGTGCCGGACATGCCCTGGGCCGCCTGTATCGTCCTCGGCGCGGTGGTGGCGCCCCCCGACGCCGTGGCGGCCCTCTCGGTGCTGCGCCACGTCTCCCTGCCGCACCGCCTCACCACGATCCTGCGCGGCGAGAGCCTCCTCAACGATGCGGGCTCCCTGCTGATCTACCGCCTCGGGGTCACGGCGGCGGTGTCCGGCACTTTCTCGGCCGCCGAGATCGGGCCGACCTTCGTCGTCGGCATCCTCGGCAGCCTCGTCGCCGGGCCGGTCCTCGCCCTCCTCTACAGCGCCGCGACGCGCCCGGTGGCCGACGCGCCGAGCGTCATCGTGCTGCAGTTCGTGGCCGCCTTCGGCATCTGGATCGGGGCGGAGCACGTCCACCTGTCCGGGGTGCTCACCGTGGTCACCTTCGCCATCACGGTGGCGCGGATCGCCCCGGGCCATACCCCGCCGCGGACCCGCATCGTCTCCTACGCGGTCTGGGATACGGCGGTGTTCGTGCTCAACGTGCTCGCCTTCGTGCTGATCGGCCTGCAGATCGGTCCGATCTTGGAGCGCCTGACCCGGGAGCAGCAGATCTCCTACGCGCTGGTCGGCGCGGCGGTGTTCCTCACCGTGGTGGTGGTGCGCTTCCTCTGGGTCCTGCCCACGGCCCACCTCGCCCGCCTGGGAGCCGACGGGACCGAGACCCGCGACCGCGGCCTCTCGGCCGGAATCGCGGTATCCTGGGCGGGCATGCGGGGAATCGTCACTATCGCGACGGCCCTGGCCCTGCCCGATGGCGATCCGGGCTTTCCCTATCGCGACCTCATCGTGCTCACCGCCTTCTGCGTCATCATCGGCACGCTGACGGTGCAGGGCCTGACCCTGCGCCTGCTGCTCGGCCGGCTCGGCTTGGAGGACAACGACCCCGTCGGGCGCGAGGTCGGGCACGGCCGGACCGAAGCCTACCGGGCCGCCCTGAAGACCCTGGAGGATGCCGAGGATGCCCCCTCCGAGGCCCTGCGCGAGGAGTTCCGCATCGCTCTGGAGCAGGCCGAGGCCCGCGACACCGGCTTCGCCTCCGAGACGCTGCCCGCCGATGCCGCCCGCCGGCGCGCCATCGAGGCGGCCCGCGACCGGGTGCTGGCCCTGCGCCGCTCGGGCGATATCGGCGACGACGCCTACTACGTGCTGGAGGAGGAGTTCGACTGGGCCGAGATGAACGCGACGCCGCGGGCCGAGACCTGAGGCGCGGACGGGAAAGCCCCTTCTCGGGCGCACCGCCTCACGCCACGGGTCCCACCCGCAGGGAGAAGTGCGCACCCTGCACATCCGGGGCGACCGCGAGGGCGCCCCCGAGCTGGCGGGCGAGACTGTTGATGATGCGCATGCCGAGGCTGGCACTGCGCGCCGCCGTGGGATCGAACCCGTCCGGCAGCCCGGCACCGTCATCCTCCACCGCGAGGATCAGGCCGCCCGCATCGTCGGGACGGGCCTCGACCCGGATCTCGCCCTCACCGTCCGCGTAGGCGTACTTGATCGCGTTGGTGACGAGCTCGTTGACGAAGAGGCCGAGGGGGATCGCGAGGTCGGCGGGGATGTTCATCCGGGCCGCGCGGCAGACGAGGCGGTGGCGCGGTGCGCTCTCCTGCAGCTTGGCGCAGAGAGCCTCGAGGAAGCCCGCGACGTCGATCGCTTCGAGGCTCGGCTGGCGCCAGAGCTGGTCGTGCACCTGGGCCACCGCCTCGACCCGGGTGCGGGCATCGGCGAGGGCGCTCTTCACGTCGTCGTTGTCGGAGCCCCGGGCCTGCAGACCCAGGAAGCCCGCCACCACCGCGAGGCTGTTCTTGACCCGGTGGCTCATCTCCCGGGACAGGAGCTCCTGGCGCTCCAGGGCTGCCTTCAGCCGTGCTTCGGCCCGCTGGCGCTCGATGGCGCCGCCGACGAGGTTGGCGAACCCCTGCATGAAGGCGATGTCGGCCTCCTCGAACTGGCCCTCGCGGGTGTCGTCCACCTCCAGCACGCCGTAATTGCCGTCCCGGTTGGCGATGAGCACGTTGATCGCCCGGCGGATGCCGTGGTCGGCCATCAGCTTCGGGGTGCGGAAGCGCGTCTCGTTCTCGAGGTGGTTCGAGATCACGGGCCGGCCGGTCTTCAGGGCATACCCCGCCGGCGAGGCGAGGTCGGCGCCGATGATGGTGGTGCCCACCGCGTCCTCGGCCCAGCCCACACCGGCGCAGACGAGGAGGCAGTCCTGGTGGGGCTTGTATTCCAGGGCCTTGCAGAACTGCGCCTCCATGCCCTCGGCGCAGAGTTCGGTGGCGCGCTGGAGCAGGGGCAGCAGCTCGGTGGCCCGCAGGGCCTCGACCCCGAAATCGGAGAGGATCGCCTGCTGCCGCAGGCGGATCGCCAGGGCCTTCGGCGCCAGTTCGGTCATCGCTACGCTACACGTCCCGGATTCGGCGCGGCCGGGCCGCCCGCCCGCGTGGCCTCCTTGTGCGACACCCGGAGCGCTGCCCGCAAGGCCATACGGCACGGTCTGCGCGAGAGTTGATGGCCGGCGCCCGGCTCAGATCTCGATCTCGGTGCCGACCTCGACCAGTTGCCGCGTCGGCACGCAGAAATGCGCGCCGGTGCGCTCCGCGTTGCGCAGGAGGAACGCGTAGATCTCCTCCCGCCACGTCGCCATGCCGCGCTGGTCGCTCTTCGGGATGATGGTCTCGTGCCCGATGAAGATCGTGAGATCCTCGAGGCATTCGGCCGGCAGGCGCTTGGCCTCCACGGCGCAGCGCAGGCCGTCGGGCACCGAGGCATCCTCCATGAAGCCGTAGCGCAGGATCACGCGGGTGATGTCGGGCGTGATCACGATGACCTCGGCGCGCTGGTCGCGGGTGACGGTCGGCTCCTCCTCGTAGCGGGCGGTGACGATGAGGATGCGCTTGTGGAGGGCATGGCTGCGCGCGACGAAGCGGGACAGGTGCAGGGGAATGGCGCTGGTGGCCGAGGACAGGAAGGCGGCGTTGCCCGGCAGGACGATCGGCGGATCGCGCCGGAGCTGCTCGAGGAATTCGACCTCTGGCTGGCGCAGGGCGACCCGGGCCGACTCGACGAGCTGGTTGCCCTTGCGCCAGGTGAGCATCAGGAACGCCACGAGGGCTGCCAGCATCAGGGGAAACCAGCCGCCCTCGAACAGCTTCACCGTGTTGGCCCCGAGGAACACGAAGTCGATGAGGAGGAAGAACCCGTTCACCGCCAGCACGGCCACGGGGTTGTAGCCCCATTTCAGCGCCACCAGGGCGGCGAGCAGGGTGGTGATCGCCATCAGGGAGGCGACGGCGATGCCGTAGGCGCCGGCCAGGGCATCCGAGGAGCCGAAGACCAGGACGGCGCTCAGGGTCGCAGCGGCGAGCAGCCAGTTCACCATCGGCACGTAGATCTGTCCGCGCTCGTGCCGGGCGGTGTGGACCACCCGCATCGGCGGCAGGAAGCCGAGCTGGATCGATTGCTGGGTGAGCGAGAACGCACCCGAGATGATCGATTGCGAGGCGATCACGGTGGCGACCGTGGCGAGGCCGATCAGCGGATAATGCGCCCAGTCGGGACTCAGGCGATAGAACGGGTTCTCGATGGCGTCGGGCTCGACCAACAGCAGCGCGCCCTGTCCGAAATAGTGGATCACCAGGGCCGGCAGCACGAGGCCGAACCAGGAGGCGCGGATCGGCCCGGCCCCGAAATGCCCGAGATCGGCATACATCGCCTCGCCGCCGGTGACCGCGAGGAAGGCCGCGCCCAGCATGGCGAAGCTGACGTGCCATCCGGCATGCGTCAGGAATTCGACGGCCTTGAGCGGGTTGAGCGCAGCGAGAATCTGGGGCGCGTGCCAGATGCCGCCGAGACCGAGCAGCGCCAGCACGACGAACCAGACGAACATCACCGGGCCGAAGATGCGGCCGATGAAGGCCACACCCCGGCTCTGGACCAGGAACAGCCCGACCAGGATCACCACCGTGATCGGCACGACGAAGCGGGACAGGGCCGGTGCCTCGACCTTCAGGCCCTCCACGGCGCTGAGCACCGAGATCGCCGGCGTGATCGCGCCGTCGCCGTAGAGGAGGGCGGCGCCCACGAGGCCGACCACGAGGAGAATGCCGGCCCAGGAGCCGGGCTTGGCGTTCCGGGCTCCGAGCAGCGCCAGCATGGCGACGATGCCGCCCTCGCCGCGGTTGTCGGCGCGCAGGATCAGCACGGCGTACTTGATGGAGACGATCAGGATCAGCGACCAGAGGATGAGCGAGACAGCGCCCGTGACGGCGACCGGGGTCGGCGGGGCACCGGCGCTCGCGGCGCGGACCGCCTCCTTGAAGGCGTAGAGGGGCGAGGTGCCGATATCACCGTAGACGATACCGAGGGCGCCCAGCATCACCGCCGGGCGCAGGGCCGGCCGTCCCGAACGGGGTTCCTCGTGGACCACGGGCAGGTTCTCCGACAACGGCAAAGGTTCGCTCTGCCGCTCGCAGGTAGGGGCGGCCGTCCGCCCGACCAGGGGCCCAGCCGCTCTCCGGCTTGAACCCCGGGCGGGGGCGTCACTCGAGGCGTACCATGACGCTGTCGCTGGCGCCCGTGGCATCCATCACGGAGATCCGCGCGAAGCCGGCACCGTCCGGAGCCCAGGCCGATTGCCGGCGCGCGCCCCCCGCCACCGGCAGTCCATCGACCATCCAGGTCAGGGGCGGCACGCCGCCGAGCGCCTTCAGGGCGAGGCTCGGCGCCGGAGCGGGTTCGGGCTCCGACAGGCCCAGATCGATGCGGGCTCCGTCGGGCGGGTAGGCGATCTTGAGCGCGCCTCCCAGTGCCGCCGACAAGGTCTTGGGGATGTCGCGCCGGATATGGCGCAGGGGCGGCGGCAGGCCGGCCGTGGTGGTCACCAGGGCGTCGTGGGGCATCGGCACGGGGTCGGGCTCGCCGCCGAAGCGGGCGAAGGCATCGAACAGGATCGGGGCCGCCACCACCCGACCGACGAGGCCCGGCACCGCATTGCCGTCCGGCCGCCCGACCCAGACCGCGAGGGTGACGCGCCGGTCGAACCCCACCGCGAGGGCATCCCGGTAGCCATAGGAGGTGCCCGTCTTGTAGGCGATCCGGCCCGCCAGAGCGTTCTCGGGCGGCGGCGCTCCCCGAAGGATGTCGGCGACGTACCAGGCGGCGACGGCCTCCGTGATGCGGGCCTCCTGCGGCGGCGCGCCCGTCCCCTCGCCCGATACTCCGCCCGACGCGTCGCCCACACGGCGGGTGAGGTTCGGCACGAGTCCTTGCCGGGCGAGGCCGGCGAACAGACGGGCGAGATCCGTGAGGGTGATCCCGAGACCGCCCAGCGCCACGGGCAGCCCCGGCGCGGTGTCGCGGGGCAGGTCGATGCGGGCGCCGGCGGCCCGCAGGCGCGCGATGAGGCGGGCGGGGCCGACCCCCTCCAGCAGATCCACCGCCGGCACGTTCAGGGAGAGTTGGAGGGCGCGCCGCGCCGTGACGCTGCCCTGGTAGCCCAGGTCGAAATTCTCCGGGGCGTAGGCTCCGGCAAAGCGCACCGGCCGGTCGTCGAGCTGCGTCTCGGGATGGGCGAGGCCGGTCTCGAAGGCCAGCGCGTAGATGAAGGGCTTGAGGGCGGAGCCCGGCGAGCGGATCGCGCCCGTCATGTCGATGGCGCCGGCGCGACTCGCATCGAGGTAGCCGGGGCTGCCGACCTGGGCCAGAACCGCGCCGGTGCGGTTGTCGAGTGCCAGGAGGGCGGCCGAGATTCCGGGGCCCTGGGCGGCCGCGCGCTCGGCGGCCAGGGTTTCGAGGCTCGCCTGCAGGCGGCCGTCGAGGGTGAGGCGGATCGCATGGGCGCCCGGGTCGGCGGCGTGGGCCGCCTCCGCCGCGTGGGCGGCCAGCATCGGGAAGGGTTTCCGCGCCGACGGCACGGGCTCGGTCCGGGCGGCCTCCGCCTCGGCCGCGGTGACGACGCCCTGTGCGGTGGCGATGGCGAGGACCCGGTCGCGGGCGCGCCGGGCCGCCCCGGGGAAGCGGTCGGGCCGCCGGGCTTCCGGTGCCTGCGGCAAGGCTACGAGGAGCGCGCTCTCGGCGAAGGAGAGCCGGGCCGGCTCGCGGCCGAAATACGCGAGGCTGGCGGCCCGCAGACCCTCCACCGGGCCGCCATAGGGAGCGAGCGCCAGGTAGAGGTCGAGCACACCGTCCTTGCCGAGCCGCTGCTCCAGCTGCACCGCCCGCACCATCTGGCGCAGCTTGGCGGCGAGCGAGCGTTCGGCCCGCGGCTCGACGAGGCGGGCCACCTGCATCGACAGGGTCGAGCCGCCCGAGACGATGCGGCCCGCCGCCAGCCACTGCCCCGCGGCCCGAAGGGTCGCCACCGGATCGATGCCGGGATGACGCGCGAAGCGCCGGTCCTCGTAGGCCATGAGCATGGCGCGGAAGCGCGGATCGACCTGGGCCCCGGTCACCGGCAGGCGCCAGCGCCCGTCGGCGGTGGCGAAGGGGCGCAGCAGCCGCCCGTCCCGGTCCAGCACCACCGTCGAGCGGAGCCCGGCCGGAGCGAGGTCGAGGGGTGGCAGGGCGTCGACGAAGCGCCAGAGGGCAACGACCGGGGCGGCGAGGTGGAGCAGGACAAGGCCGGCAAGCCCCCTCCCCCGCCTGCGGCGGCGGGTCCCTGCGGCGCGGGCCGGGGCGGCCTGCGCCGGCTCCGGAGCAGTCGTCCCCTCGCCCGACCCGCGACGCGGGTCGCCCGCTTCCGCCGAGGGGGGCAGCGAAGCGCGTGGACGATCCATCCTACTTCGCGCTCACCGTCATCGAACCGAAGCCGGTGCGACCGAAGCGCTCCGGCCGATACATGTCCTCGATGGTGGCGGCCGGGTGGACGTAGGTGCCGGGGGAGACCGCCCGCACCGTGTAGGCGACCCGGAAGAAAGCCGACTGCTCGGGGCTGCGCTCGTAGGCCGCCACGAAGCGGTCATCGCGGAACTCGGTATGGACGGGGGCCACCTCCGACTTGGCAAAGGCGAGCCCGCTGAGCGCGTCGGCGTCGAGGAGCTTCGGGTTGTCGATCTCCAGGCCGGCGGGCAGGCGGTCAACGAGGAGGAGACGCCCGGCGCTGGCCTTGGCCTCGGTCACCGTGAGCACCACCACGAGGCGATCGTTCTGGCGGACCCCTTGTGCGAGGTCGACCGGGGTGCCGTCGAGGCGGTGGTAGCGCCGCTCGATCGTGTAGCCGCGCGCCTCGGCCGGCTCCGGCGCGATCGGATTGCCGCTGACGCTGACCACGGCCTGCACGGGCTGGCTGCCCGCATTGACCAGGGTGACGGGCCGGGCCTCCAGGGCGCCAGCCCGGTAGCTGCGCGCCACGGCGCCGCTCACGGGCTGGCCGTCGAGGGTGAAGCGGAGGTTGTCGGAGTCCGCGCTCAGGCCCTCCGCGGCGAGCACCATCCAGGCCTCTTCCTGGGTGCTGGTCGGCCGGCCGCCGGCCCGCTCGGCCGCGATGAGGGCGCCCAGTGGCTGGATGCTGTCGCGGGCGAGCCCCGTCTCGGCGGCCAGCGCCAGGAGGCCGGCGCCGTCGCGCAGGCGCGAGCCGTAATCCGGCCGGTAGGCCGGGCTCGCGGCCGTCTCCCGGACGCTGGCCATCGCAGCGTCGAAGGCCTTCGCCGCCCGACCACGGTCGCCGAGGAGCGCCAGGGCGGCGGCGATCTGGCCCCGCGCGAGCGGAGTGGCGAAGGCCGCGAGCTTGGTGTCGGCGAGGTAGCGCAGGTCGCCCATCACGGGCCGGCCGTTACGGGCGAGCACGTAGGCGGCGTAGGCGATGTCCATGCCGCCCTCACCAACCTCGGTGGTGTTGGCGACCGCGTTGCGCAGGCGGTCGAGAGCATTGGCGAAGGCGGTCTGGGGTACGGCGAACCCGCGCTCCCGGGCCCGGGTCAGGAAGTCGGTCACGTAGGCGTTGAGCCAGGTGTCGCTCGCGGAATCCGTGGACCACAGGCCGAAATCGCCCGCCGCGTTCTGGCGCCCGAGCACCCGCTCGATGGCCTGCCGCACGCGCTCGTCGGCCTTGTCGTCGAGACCCAGCTTGTCGAGGGCGGCGAGGCGGTTGACGTAGAGGAGCGGCATCGCCCGGCTCACCGTCTGCTCGGAGCAGCCGTAGGGATAGCGGTCGAGGGATTGGAGCAGCGCCGGGACGTCGATGCCGGCGAGATTCGAGGCGGAGAGCGAGACCGTGCCGGTGCCGGGCAGGATGTCGGCCAGGAGTTCGCCCGAGAGCTTCAGGCTCGCGCCGGGATCCAGCGCCTGCAGGGAGCGGCGGGCGAGCGCCCCCGTGCCGGGACCGATGGTGAGGGCAAAGCTCTGACCGACGCCCTCGGGCAGGCCGGGCCCCCGCAGGGTCAGGTCGATTCGTGACAGGCCCGGCCCGGCGGCGGTGATGGGAATGACGAGGGCGCCCTTGGCCCCGGTCTCCAGCCGCAGGGTCCGGTGCATCGCCTCGGCGCCGACCAGGATGGACCCGGCCAGGTCGAGGTCCACCGTGTAATCGCCCGCCTGTCCCTCGACGTTGTCGAGGGCGACGTGGACGCGCGAGCGGTCGCCGACATTGAGGAAGCGCGGCAGGGTGCCGGTGAGCACGACGGGATCGCGGATGACGACGTCGGCCTGGGCCGCCCCCACCTTCGCGCGGCTCCAGGCGGTCACCATCACCCGGGCCGTGCCGTTGAAGGCCGGCAGGGGAAAGCTGACGCTGGCCCGGCCGTCACGGCCCACCGTGACAGGTCCGGAATAGAGCGCCAGCGGTGCCTGGGTCGGGGGCGAATCGGCGAGTTCGGCCGCGCCGCCGTCGCCGCCGGAGCGGATGGCGCCGAGCGTCCCCTGCATGCCGTCGATCAGGTATCCGTAGAGGTCGCGGATCTCGGGGCCGAGCGCCTTCTGGCCGAAGAAGTAGCCGAAGGGGTTGGGCGCCTCGTAGCGGGTCAGGTTGAGGATGCCGACATCGACGAGGGCCACGCTGACCCGGGCCTCCTCGCCGGATTTGAGGCCGGCGAGCTGGATCGGCAGGGTCAGGGTCTCGCGCGGGCGGGTCTTGGCCGGCGCCTCCAGGGTGACCCCGAGGGTGCGGCTGTCCCGGTCGACCCCGAACCATGCGACGCCGAGCGCCCGGCCCGGCAGGCGCTTGGCCGCCTGGTCCAGGGGCCGGTAGGCGGTGGCCACGAGGTAGGCGCCGGAGCCCCACTCGGCCTTCACGGGAATGTCGACGGTGGCGCCGGCCGCCGGCACGTCGACGGTAAGGAGCGCGTGCAGCTTGTCGCTGACGACGGCCAGCGTCGCCTGTCCCTTGAACTTCGGCTGCAGGCGCGCGTGCAGGGTCTCGCCGGTGGCGTAGGCCGCCTTGTCCAGGCGCAGGTCGAGGAGATCGGGCACGTCCGCGGTCTCGCCACCGCTCCAGCCCACCGTGAAGGTCACGCTCGCCGTAGCGGCCGGGCGGCCCGGCACGCTCGCCTCCAGCCGGTAGGTGCCGTAGCTGACCGTGGCGCTGACGCGGCCCGGCGCGTCGGGCGTCAGGTCGAGGCGGCCGTCGGCGATGCGGCGGGTGCTGGTGACCGGCTCGTAGGACCAGCGCCCACCCTCGCGGTACCATTGATAGGTCTTCTCGACGCGCTGGAGCGTCCAGGCGACGTTCCCCTGCAACAGGCGTCGGCCGTCGGGCGCGGCCATGACCACGTCGAAGCCGGCGACGCTGCCCTCGGTCAGATCGCCGCCGAACCCCTTGCGGATGGCGAGCACCGGCCCCTCGGGCAGGATCGGCAGGGTCAGGCTGCGGCTCAGCGCCCGCCCGCCGGGCTCGCCGACCTGCAGGGTGATCTTCGCCTCGGTGGGGCGCGGGGCGGCGAGCGCCTGCACGGGCACCACGAGCCGGGCCTTGCCGGCCGCATCGGTGATGGCACGGGCGTCGATCTCCGCCGAGGCGGCCTCCACCCGCTCGTCGTCGAGGCCGACGGAGTAGCCCTCGAGCCCCTTGATGCCGCTGCCGGAGGCCTGCTGCACCAGGACGGTGCCGGAGACCTCGAGCCCGGCTCCCGGCGCGCCGTAGAGGTAGCGCGCGGCCACGTCGATGGTGGCGGGCGCGCCCCGGGTCAGGCTGGGCGTCGCACTCTCCAGGGTCACCTCCAGGCGCTCGGGGACGTAGTCCTCCACGAGGAAGCTCGCCTCGCCGATGGCGGGCGCCTTGGGGTCGGTATAGGCCGCCACCCGCCAGGTGCCGTGCTGCGCGCCGGCCAGGAGGGGGAGCGCCAGGGCCCGCCCGCCGAGGCCCACATCGGGCAGCTGGGCGCGCCGGTACTCGACGCCGTCCGGGCGCTTCACCACCAGGGTGAGCGGAATCTCCGGCACCGCGAGGCCGGTGGCGTCGCGCAGGAGCCCGGTGAGGTTCACGGTCTCGCCCGAGCGGTAGACCCCGCGCTCGGGAAACACGTAGGCCTCAACGGCCCCGGGCTGGGGCCTGCCCCTCACGCCGCGATCCGTGAGGTCGAAGGCCGATTGGCCGAGATCGAGAAAGCCGTAATCGTCGCCGATCTGCGCCACCACGAGGCCCGGTGCGGCGCCCCCCTCCCCGCGGGCGAGGCCCGACGCGAAGGCGGCGTGGCCTTGGCCGTCGGTCTTTGCCGTGGCCAGGACCTCGTTGTTGCGCGCCACAAGCCGAATCTCGGCGCCGGGCACGGTCTCGGCCGAGGCCAGGGAGCGGGCGAAGACGTGGACGCCGTCGCGGCCCTTGAAGGCGGTGAGGCCGAGATCCGAGACCACGAACCATTGCGTGGCCTGGGTCTCGAAGCCGCCCTCCTCGTCGGCGGACGCGGCGGAAGCCCCGCTGGCCTGGGCCAGCATGATGTAGATGCCGGGTTCGAGCTTGCCGACCGCCTGAAGGACCGGGAAGGCGGTGACGGCCTCCTGATTCAACTCGGCCTTGGCCGTGTCGAGCACGCCCTTCCAGACGCGCTGGCCTTTCTGGTCGGCGATGGTGCGGGCGGTGGCGCCGGTGAGCTGGGACAGGAAGTCCTCGGCCCGCAGGGACGGCAGGAGGCCGCGGTCGCCGACCCGAAGCACCTCGACGTCGATCTTGGCCGCGTTCACCGAGACCAGGGGCACGCCGGCTTGGCCCGTGCGGGGCAGGACGTAGTTGCGCCCCGTGAAACGGACCTGGGGGGAGCGGTCCCGGACGTAGACCTCGTAATCGGCCGATTTCAGCAGGCCCTCGCCGGCCGCCGAGGGCAGGCCGGAGCGCACCACGAAGGCATAGCGCTCACCGTGCTTGAGGCCATCGACGCAGACCTGCTGGCCGGTGGCGGTGACGGCGGCGTTGGCCGCACCCGAGACCGCGATGTAGGGCGTGAAATCGGTCTTGGCCGCGATGCCTTCGGAGAACTGGAAGCAGATGCGCGGGGCCGCGGCATCCGAATCGACGGTGTAGTTGAGGATGCGGAAGCCGTGCTCGGCCCGCAGGGATTCATAGGTCTCGCGCACTTCCGTGTCGTCGGCCAGGGCGAGGCTGGCACGGTAGGCCTCCAGCGACGGGCGCCACTCCGACTCGGCCGCATAGACTTCGCCGAGGACGGTGAGCGCCGCGGCCTCGGCCGCCGCAGCGCCCGCCCGCAGGTAGCCTTGGTAGGCGGCGGCCCGGGCGTTGCGGCGCAGGCGCAGGCGGTTGGCATAGTCGCCCGTCCGACCGTCGTTGCCGACCGTATTCGCCGCCCGGGCATAGGCGAGCCAGTTGGCCGGCTCGCCGGGCTCGCCCGCCACGGCGAGGCCGAGGGGCTTGAGGGCGTCGGCCGGCTTCTCGGCCTCGATCAGGGCCTCGCCCTCGGCGCGGGCCTTGGCGGCGACCTTCGCGTCGGGCTTCGCCGCGCCGGCCTCGCTCTTCAGCGTGGCCTCGAGGCGCACGCCGTCGCTGGCGAGGTCCTCGCGCACGAAGGTCTTGGGAGCCCCTGTCTTGGCAGCGCCCGCCTTGGAAGCGGAGGGCGTGGACACGACCTTGGCCGCGGCGCGGGGGGCGGGAGCCTGCGCCTGGACGGAGGCGGGGAACGCCAGCAGCCCGGCGAGCGCGAGGGCCTGCAGAATGCCCGAGACGCCGATCGCGGATCGGGGCGAGCGCCCGTGTCCGGTTGATCCCGACATGCTTCCACCCCGTCGTCCGGACGCCGATGCGGCGCGCCCGACGGAACCGTAGCACTTCGCGCATGGCCCGCAACGGCCTGGAATTCGGGCACGGGCTCTGCCACACCGGACAGGTTCTCGCGGAGAGGCGCGACCCGACCATGACGCGACGCGATCGGTCCATCTGGAGCGCAACCGGTTTCATGCTGGGGATGATGGCGGGGGTCGCTTCGGCCCAGGGGCCCGCCGCTCCCCTGCCATCCACTCCCCCGCCCTCCGCACCCGCCCCCGGGCGGACGAAGCCGGCCGCGCCCGATCCGGCCTTCGAGGCGGCGCGGACCGCGTTCGAGGCCTTGCCGGAAGGCGAGCGCAAGGGCCTGCAGGACGCCCTGGTCTGGACCGGCGACTACAACAGCGTGGTCAACGGCACCTTCGGGCGGCGCAGCTTCGAGGCGCTCCAGGCCTATGCGGAGCGCAGCGGCGGGACCGGCCTGCCGGACGCGACCGGACGCGCCGCGCTGCTGAGGGAGGGCGCGGCGGCGCGCGCAGCCGCCCGCTTCGTCGTCAAGCCGGACCCGGCCAGCGGCGTGGTGCTCGGCGTGCCCGAACGCGTGCTGCCGAAGCGCGCGGCGCAGCCGGGCGGCACCCGCTGGCAGAGCGCCGACGGACGAATCACCCTGGAGACGAAGTCCTCTCCCGCCGGCGAGACAGGGCTCGAGGCGGTCTTCGCACGCGTTACGGCGCCGAGCCCCGACCGGCGAGTGACCTACAAGCTCCTGCGGCCCGACTTCCTGGTGGTGACTGCCGAGACCGCGACGGGGAAGTCCTACATTCGCTACGCCGCCGGCGAAGCGGGCCTGCGCGGCCTCACCCTCGGCTACGACAAGGCCCTGGCCGGCGAGGTCGACCGCCTCGCCATCGCCATCGCCAACAGCTTCGTGCCCTTCCCCGATGCAGCTCCGGCCGCCGTCGCGGCGCCGGTGGCAACCGCCGTTCCGGCTCCCGCGCCGCCGCCCCTGCCCGGGACCCGTCCGGCGCCGCTTGCGACCGGCCTCCTCGTGGCGCCAGGGCGCGTGCTGACGAGCGCAGCGGCCCTGGCCGGATGCCGGGTGCCCCTGGTCGCGGGCCAAGCGGCGCGCGTCGGCGCCGGCGCCACGGCCGATCTGATGCTCTTGGAGACGGGGCCCCTCGCGGGCCGGACCGCGATCACACCGCCGGTCCGCGGACGCGGCCTGACCGAGGGCGAGGCCGTGGCGGCCCTCGTCATCGATGGCGAGGGCGGCGTCGCGGTGGCGCCGGGACAGGCAGGCATGGATCAGACGGGCATGGATCAGACGGGCATGGATCAGGCAGGCATGGATCAGGCGGGAACAGGAGGGGCGGTGGGGAGCGCACGGATCACGGCACCGCTCCAGCCCGGTGCGGGGGGCGCTCCGATCCTGGATCGCGCGGGCGCGGTGGTCGGCCTGGTCCCGACGGTCTCGGCACAGCCTCGGCAGGTGGCGGGCGTGGTGCCGCCGGCGCGCTACGGCCTCGTGACCGGGGCCGCGCTGGCGACCTTTCTCGGTGCGGCGGGCATCCGGGCCCCGTCGCCGCGCGAAACCGGCGCGAGCGGGGCCGGCCCCCAAGAGGCCGGCACGCTGGGCGCAGCCGCCGCAGCCCTGGCGGGCGCGGTGGTGGCCGTCACGTGCCAGCCGTGAGCGGAATCGTCAGATGCGCCCGGTGACGAGGAGGACGATCAGGATGATGACGAGCAGGCCGCCAAGTCCGAAGCTCGGTCCACGGTAAGCACCGCCGCCGAGGAAGTTACCGCCGCCAAGCACGATCAGGATCAGGAGGATGAGGAGAATGGTCGTCAGGGTCATGGATGGGAACTCCGTCACGCGCCCAACCAGAATTGCTTGAGCTTGACCGTACAAACGTCGCCGTGGCGATTCCGTTCAACGGTCCGTGCGGCATAATCCCACAAAGGCAGAGTTTTTCCGCCGATCGACTTCAGGCCCGCCAATCGGGCAGCGATTCCGATGCGGGTCCCAGCCAATCCGGCACCGGCAAGCCCCGCTCGGCCAGGAAAGCGGGGTTGAACAGCTTCGAGGCGTAGCGCGCCGCGCCGTCGCACAGGATGGTCACGACGGTGTGGCCCGGCCCGAGTTCCCGGGCGAGCCGGATCGCCCCGGCGACGTTGATGCCGGACGAGCCGCCGAGGCTCAGGCCCTCCTCCCGCATCAGCCGGAAGACGATCTCGAGGGCCTCGGCATCGGGAATCCGAAAGGAGACGTCCGGGGCGAAGCCCGCGAGGTTGCGGGTGATCCGTCCCTGGCCGATGCCCTCCGTGATCGACGAGCCCTCCGCCTTCAGGGTGCCGGTGGTGTAGTGGGCGTACAGCGCGGACCCCTCCGGGTCGGCGAGGCCGATCCGCACGTCGGGGCGCGCGGCGCGCAGGGCCTCGGCGGTCCCCGCGAGGGTGCCGCCGGTTCCGGCCGCACAGATGAAGCCGTCGACTGCCCCACCGGTCGCCGCCAGGATCTCCGGGCCCGTCGTCTCCACGTGGGCCTGCCGGTTGGCGACGTTGTCGAACTGGTCGGCGAAGAAGGCTCCGGCCGGTTCGGTCTCGGCCAAGCGCTCGGCGAGCCGGCGGGCGGCGTGAACGTAGTTGTTGGGGTCGGCGAACGGCACCGCCGGCACTTCCACCAGGCGGGCGCCGGCCAGGCGCAGGGTTTCCTTCTTCTCGGCCGACTGCGTCTCCGGGATCACGATGACCGTGCGGTAGCCGCGCACCGAGGCCACGAGTGCCAGACCGATGCCGGTATTGCCGGCCGTGCCCTCCACGATGGTGCCGCCGGGCCGGATGGCGCCCCTTGCCTCGGCATCGCGCACGATGGAGAGCGCCGCCCGGTCCTTCACCGAGAGGCCGGGATTCAGGAACTCCGCCTTGCCCAGGATGGTGCAGCCGGTCTCCTCGGAGGCGCGCGCCAGGCGGATCAGGGGCGTGGCGCCGATGGCCGAGAGGATGTCGGGCAGAGGACGGTCGGGCAAGTGCCGGTCGGAATGGAGGATCATGCGCGGGCTTCCGGGTACGAGGCGGCGGACCCGGCGCGTCTCAGGCGGCGAGCGCCCGATTCACCGTGGAGCGCAGGTCGGCCAGGGAGAACGGCTTCGTCAGGACATCGGTCACGATGGCATCGAGGCCCCGCGCGCGCTCGCGCTGGTCGGCGAAGCCGGTCATCAGCAGGATGGTGAGATTGGGAAAGTCGCGCTTGGCCGCGAGCGCCAGGGCGATCCCATCCATCAGCGGCATGCGGATGTCGGTGAGCATGAGGTCGAACGCGCCGTCCGCCTCGGTCAGCCGGTCGAGGCCGTCGCTGCCGTCCGTGGCCGTGACCACGGCGTGACCGTCGATCTCGAGGCCCCGCTTGAGGAAGCCCCGCACCGTCTCTTCGTCATCCACCAGGAGGATGCGGGCCATCGTGCGTCTGTATCTCTCTCGGATCCGAGCGCTCAGTCACGCAAGCGCCGACGCGCCCTGTCAAGGGATCGTCGGACACAGCAAGCTCTTTAAGAGCCAGATCGTTTCATATTCTCCGGCACGCACGACGAATTCCGCGCGCGCGGCAAATTCTGCGGATCGTGAGCGGGCGCGCCTCAGGTGCCGCCGAACAGGTCGGGCTCCCGGCTCTCGTAATCGACGAGGCCGACGAAGGGCAGCTGGCGGTAGGCATGGGCGACATCCATGCCGTAGCCGACCACGAACACGTCCGGGCAGGTGAAGCCGACGAAATCCGCATCAATGGTCACGGCGCGCTTGCCGGGCTTCTCCAGGAGCACGGCGGTGAGCACCCGCTTGGCGCCCCGCGCCATCAGCAGGTCCTTGGCGAACACGATGGTGCGGCCGGATTCGAGGATGTCGTCCACCAGGAGGACGTCGCGTCCGCGCACCTCGCTCTCCACGTCGCGCAGGATCTCGACCTGCCCCGAGGAGACCGTGGCGGTGCGGTAGCTCGACAGGTGGACGAACTCGGCCTGCGGCTCCAGCCCGACCCGGTGCAGGGCGCGCAGGAGGTCGGCGGCGAACATGAAGCTGCCCTTGAGCACCGCCACCACGAGCAGGTTCTCGGGATTGGCGGCGGCGATGGCCGCTGCGAGTTCCTCGGTGCGCCGGGCGATGGCGGTTTCGTCGAAGAGGACGCGGACGCGTCGGGAAGCACTGGTCATCCGCGTTCCTTATCACGGGGCCGGGGCGCTGGCATCGGCCTTCGGCATGGTCTCGCCCGCCTCGGCGGCGGCAAAATGCACGCGGACCGAGCGGCCCTGCGCCGGCGGCGCCGACAGGCTCGCGCGGAAGCGCGCGGTCTCGCTCTTCTCGAGGCCGGCGCGCGGGGGCGCGATGCGCCAGCGATAGAGCGCCTGGTCGCGCCCGTCCCGGACCTCCACCTCGATCGGCGGTACCGCGGCCTCGGCGGCGACGCCGACGAGATCCCCCTCCACCACGAGCTGGCCCTGCGCGCCCTCCCCCGGGCTCTGGAATGCCACGACGTCGCGGAACTCGACGCCACGCAGGTTCACCGGAAATCCGACCCGGGCATAGAGGCCGGCGCTCTGCGGCATCGCCCGCACCACCGTGGCCCGCCCAAGAACGGCGAGACCGAGTCCGCCGAGCACGGCGAGCCCGAGGGCGGCCCCGGGCGAGGCCAGGGAGAAGCCGTTGCGCTTCGGCCTCGCGGGCTTGGCCCGAGCCCGCGGACGCGGCGTCTCAGGGGGCGATGGATCGGGCTCGGGTTCGGCGGCCAGGGCCGACTCCCAGGCATCGAGATCGGCCTGGGCCGAGGCGCGGCTCTGCGCCGCGTCGGGACCGAGCTCGGAGGCGGCCATCATGGCCGCGGTCATCTCGGCCTCGAGGGCGGCAGAGACGTCGTCGGGGGAGATGAACCAGGTCTCGCGGCAGGCCGCGCAGCGCACCGAGCGCCCGTCCGCGCCGACGCGGTCCACGTCGATCTCGTACGCGCTGGTACAGGACGGGCAGACGATCAGCATGGCGTCCGTGGACCTCGGATCTCGATGGACGGTTGCCGACGGGGGCAAAAAGACTCAAACGGTTCTCCGCCAACACGGTTAACCGTCCGTGAAGCGGGCGGCCTATAACCGGGATGCGCGGGACCGTCGCACGAGGGCCGTCGCACGAGGGCAGTCCTGGTAGAGCAGTCTTGGTCGGGCAGGCGTGGTTGGGCAGGACCTTGGGGGGATCGTGGCGGATCGGGTGAACACGCAGTCGCTCCTCTCCGGAGCCGAGGAGCCGGTGGTCCAGTTCGAGAGCGTCGGCATGCGCTACGGTCTCGGGCCGGAGGTGCTGAGCGATGTCAGCTTCCAGATCGCACCGCGCTCGTTCCAGTTCCTCACGGGACCGTCCGGTGCGGGCAAGACCACCCTGCTGCGCCTGATTCTGCTGTCGGTGCGCCCCACCCGCGGCCTCGTGTCGGTCTTCGGCGAGGAAGTCAGTGACATCTCCAGCGAAGCGCTGACCGGCCTGCGGCGGCGCATGGGCGTGGTCTTCCAGGATTTCCGCCTGCTCGACCACCTCACCACCTACGAGAACGTCGCGCTGCCCCTGCGTGTCCAGGGGCGGTCGGAAACGAGTTACCGGGCCGAGGTCGTCGAACTCCTGCGCTGGGTCGGCCTCGGCGAGCGCATGCACGTGCTGCCGCCCCTTCTCTCGGGCGGAGAGAAGCAGCGCGCCGCCATCGCCCGGGCGCTCATCGCCCGGCCGGAACTGCTCCTGGCCGACGAACCCACCGGCAATGTCGACCCCAGCCTCGGCCGCCGCCTGCTGCGCCTGTTCATCGAACTCAACCGGCTGGGCACCTCGGTCCTCATCGCCACCCACGACTTCGCCCTGATGGACCTCGTCGATGCCCGGCGCTTCGTCCTCGGCGAGGGACGCCTGACGGTCGAGGCATGATGGACGAGACCGACACGCCATCCGCCGCGCCGGCACACCGTCCGCCGCCCCGCACCGACGACCGGCCACCGGTGAAGCCTCCGGCGCCGCCGGAGTCGCGCGCGGCCCCCCTGCCCCCGACCCTGCGCCGCAACGCCCCCCTGGTCCCGACCGACTCGGCGGCCAGCCGGGCCCTGGCCGCCGTCATCGCGATCCTGACCTTCCTCGCCGCGCTCTGCGCGGGCGCGGCCGAGATCGTGGCCTCCAGCGCCGTTCAGTGGCAGGACACGGTGGCCCAGGAAGTGACGATCCAGGTGCGTCCGAGCCCCGGGCGCGACATCGATGCCGACGTCGCCCGGGCCGAGGGCCTGGCCAAGGCCACGCCCGGCATCGCCGCCGTGCGGGTGTTCTCGAAGGCCGAGGCCGAGCGCCTGCTCGAGCCCTGGCTCGGCAGCGGCCTCGACCTCTCGGACCTGCCGGTGCCGCGGCTCGTGACCCTGAAGCTCGCCGAGACGGCCCCGGACCTCAAGCCCCTGCGCAATTCCCTCAGCGAGGCGCTGCCCGGGGTGGCGAGCCTCGACGACCACGCCCTCTGGCTGCGTCGGCTCTCCACGGCGGCCAACACCTTCGTGGGCGTCGGGGTCGGCATCGTCCTTCTGGTGCTGGTGGCGACGGGCCTCGCGGTGGTCTTCGCGACCCGCGGCGCCATGGCGGGCAACCGGGAGGTGGTGGAGGTCCTGCACTTCGTCGGCGCCAACGACGACTTCATCGCCCGGGCCTTCCAGCGCCGGTTCTTCGGCCTCGGCCTGCGCGGCGGCATCATCGGCTCGGGCGCGGCCATCGCGGCCTTCGCGCTGGCCGGGCTGGTGTCGCGCAACTGGCGCTCCGGCCCGGCCGGGGAGGAAATCGAGGCCCTGTTCGGCACCTTCCACATCGGCTGGCGCGGCTACGCCGCCGTGCTCCTCATCGGCGTGATCGCGTCGGTGGTCACCGGCATCGTCTCGCGCCTCACCGTGCGACGGTTCCTGGCCTGAGGAACGGGGGCCGCGACAGCGGCGCGCGCCCTGTCACGGAAGCGGGCGATCCCGTTAACCCTTCATGAACCTTTCGGGGCGGAGATACTTGCCTCGTGAACGCCCCAATCGGGGCTACTCTCTGGGGGAATGACGAGGCGGATGTCAGCCAGCGGCACCATGAGGCCCTCCGAGGCTTTCGGATGGGCCTGGACCGACGCCGCATCCCGCGCGCCTGCCCCGGCGCGCCGGCAACCGGATGCGTCCGGCCCTGGATCCACGGCGCGAAGCGGGCTCGGGCCGACCGCCAAGGCCACCCTCGGCCTCGCGGCCACAGGTGCCGTCGCGCTCTTCTGCGGCTTCCTGAACTTCGTGGCCTGCCTGGAGCGGGACGAGCGCGTGCCGCAGGGCCGGGCCGACGGCATCGTGGCGCTCACGGGCGGGGCGCAGCGCATCGGCGACGCCATCGATCTTCTCGCCAACGGCTACGGCCGACGCCTGCTGATCACGGGTGTCAACGAGCGCACCAGCCGCGACGAGATCGCCCGTCTCAACCCGAC
The DNA here is from genome assembly GCF_002917135.1 of Methylobacterium sp. V23. NCBI lineage: Bacteria > Pseudomonadati > Pseudomonadota > Alphaproteobacteria > Hyphomicrobiales > Methylobacteriaceae > Methylobacterium > Methylobacterium sp. V23. The sequence continues at coordinate 53,773 of NZ_PDHT01000001.1, read as the reverse complement.
GCAGCGGCACTGGATCGATTGCTGCGTCGACCTCGACTATCGGGCGCGCAACACCATCGGCAACGCCATCGAGACCCGTCGCTGGATGCGCCAGCACCGTTTCAGCACCGTGACCGTGGTGACCTCGAACTACCACATGCCCCGCACCATGGTGGAACTCGACCACGCGCTTGTGGGAGCGGACCGCGTCGTGCCCCATCCGGTGATCGCGGAGGGCTTCGATGCCGACCGTTGGTGGCATCACCCCGCCTCCGCCAAGTTGCTGGCTTCGGAATACCTGAAATTCCTCGTGGCCTGGGTCCGGACCCGCTTCGAGCATGATCCGGAGCGCTCCCGGGCCGCCATCCTGATCGGACGCGGCAAGCCGATCAAGATGGTCGCCGAACCGCTGCTGTTGCGCGGGCAGGAATAGGCCGAACCCCGCTCGGAGCCCGAGGCTTCACAGCCCCTTGCACTGGCTCCGGATCATCCCGGCGAATTCCTTCTCGGACGTCTGGACTTGGTTCAGGCGGTCGGTGCGCTCGACCCCCGAGAGGCAGCGGCCATAGACGCTCGCCACCCGGCGCATGGTCTCCACGTGCCGACGCCAGACGCGACACTGGTCGGCCGCCTCGCTGCCGGCCTGTTCGAGCTGGTCGATCGCCTGGCGCTGCATCGAGTTCGCCACGAGGACGTCGCGGGCGCAGGCGGTATCGGTGACGCCGCGCTGCTGCGCGTGGGCCGGCGCGGCGACGAGCAGGAGGGCAACCAGAGTTGGCCCGCAGGGCAGGATCCGCATGATCAAGCGGCCTGCGAGGCCGAGGTGTGGGTGAGCAGCGCGTAGAGGGCACTGGCGTCGCGGGCGGCGCGGATGCGCTCGAGGATACCCGGCTCGCGCAGGAGGCGGGCGACCTGGGCCAGAGCCTTCAGGTGGTCGGCGCCGGCCCCCTCGGGAGCCAGGAGCAGGAAGGCGATGTCGACGGGCTGGCCGTCGAGGGCATCGAAATCCACCGGCTTCTCCAGCCGGGCGACGAGGCCGAACAGCCGGTCGAGGCCGGGCAGCTTGCCGTGCGGGATGGCGACGCCGTCGCCGATGCCGGTGGAGCCCAGGCGCTCGCGCTGCAGCAGGGTCTCGAACACCTCGCGCTCGTCCAGGGCCGGAAGCTGACGGACCGCGTGAGCGCTGAGCTCCTGCAGCATCGACTTCTTGGCGCGGACGCGCAGGGACGGCACCACGGAATCCGGAGAGAGGAATTCCAGCACTGGCATGAAGGACCGTCGCCCCGTCGGCGGCGGCCGAGACCCGGCCGCCACTCCATGAAAGGTCGGGCCGCCCGGGGCGGCCCTTGGACTCAATCGAACGGGTTCAGGCTCTGTTCCCGACCCGCGCCTACGAGGCTGCCTCGGCCGGATCGACCCAGCCGATGGCCCCGTCCGTGCGGCGGTATACGACGTTGATGCGTCCGGTGCCAGCGTGAACGAACACGATCACCGGCGCGCCCGTGAGGTCGAGGGCGGTGACCGCCTCGCTGACCGAGTGGCGCTTCAGGGTCTTGGTGCTCTCCGCCACCACGGGCGGGTGCGCCGCTTCCCCGTCGTCGCCATCCTCGTCGAGGTCGATGGCCTCGGCCTCGCTCGGAGCCGCGAACACCGCGTAGGCCGCCTGCACGGTCGCGCCGTCATGGCCGGCCGCGCCATGGTCCTTCAGCTTGTGCTTGTAGCGCCGCAGGCGCTTTTCCAGGCGGTCCGCCGTCTGCTCGAAGCTCGCATGGGCGTCGTGGGCGGCGCCGGAGGCTTCCAGGGTCAGGCCGGAAACGAGGTGGAGCACGCAATCGGTGCGGTAGGCGGTTCCGTCCCGCCGCAGGGTGACGTGGCCGGAGCAGGTCCCGCTCATGTGGCTGTCGAGATACTTCGAGAGGGTGGCAGCCATTCGCTCCTCGACCCGCCCCCGAAGGGCTTCGCCAAGGTCCAGGCCGTGGCCCGTCACGCGCAATGACCCCATGATCCCTCCGATTTTCGTTGTGGACACGCCCTGGGTGAGGCGCAACCTGAGTTAAGGAGCCTCTCTCGGAGAAGTCAACGCGAGGTCGGGCCCGGGCCTTGTGCCGGCCTCCGATCCGTCATTCGCGGTCCGGGCCCCGGCCGTGCGCGAGCCGTCGGGCCCGCGCAAGGCGGACCTCGCCGATCCGATCCGCCCGTCGCCGAAGGGGATGCCGCGGCGGTCGCTTCACCGCCCCGCGTAAGCGAAATGCTCGCGGCGGCGCTCGATCGAGGAGGGAATGCGCAGGGACTCCCGGTACTTGGCGACGGTGCGGCGGGCGATGTCGATGCCCTCGTCACGCAGGCGCTGCACCAGGGCGTCGTCGGAGAGCACGTCGCTCGGCGCCTCGCCGTCGACGAGTTGCTTGATGCGGTGGCGGACGGCCTCGGACGAATGCGCGGCGGTGCCGGCGGCGCCCGGGATCGCGGCGGTGAAGAAGTATTTCATCTCCAGCGTGCCGCGGCTGGTGCCGATCGACTTGTTCGAGGTGACCCGCGAGACGGTGGATTCGTGCATGCCGATCGCCTCGGCCACCGTCTTCAGGTTGAGCGGGCGCAGGTGCGCGACGCCGTGCAGGAAGAACGCGTCCTGCTGGCGCACGATCTCGGAGGCGACCTTGAGGATGGTGCGGGCCCGCTGCTCCAGGCTGCGGGTGAGCCAGTTGGCGGTCTGCAGGCATTCCGACAGGAAGGCCTTGTCGCCCTCGGCCGCCGCACCGCGCGAGACCCGGGCATAGTAACTCTGGTTGACCAGCACCCGCGGCAGGGCCTCGGCGTTGAGCTCCACCAGCCAGGAGCCGTCGGGCGCGGCACGCACGAACACGTCGGGGATCAACACCTCGACGGCCCGGCTTCCGAAGGCGCGACCGGGCTTCGGATCGAGCCGGCGCAGCTCGGCCAGCATGTCGACGAGGTCCTCGTCGTCGACGCCGCAGAGCCGACGGAGCGCCGCGAAGTCGCGCTTCGCCACGAGGTCGAGGCGCGACACCAGGGCCTGCATGGCCGGATCGAACCGGTCGCGGTCGCGCAGCTGCAGGGCGAGGCACTCGGCGAGGTCGCGCGCGGCGATGCCGGCGGGCTCGAAACTCTGGACGAGCTTCAGCACCCGGGCGACCCGGTCGAGGGACGCGCCAAGGCGCTCGGCCACCGCATCGATGGATTCGCGCAGGTAACCGGCATCGTCGACGGCATCGATCAGGAAGCCGCCGATCAGCCGGTCCATGGGATCGCGGGTGGCAAGGTCGAGCTGGGCGCCGAGATGCTCGCGCAGGGAGATTTCGGCGGTGAGGCTCGCCTCGAAATCCGGGGCCTCGCCGTCGAAGCTGCCGCCGGTATTGCCGTAGGGCGCCGGCGTCAGGGAGAGCATGTCGCCGGACGCCGCCTCACGGGCATGGGTCGGGTTCTCGTCCGAGAACACGTTGTCGAGGCGGGTGTCGAGGGCGCTCTCCATGTCGGCGCCGCTCGCCGTCAGCGTGGTGGCGATCCAGGGCTCGTCGTTTCCGTCATAGTCGCCGCCCTCGCCGTCCCCGTCGCGATCGACCGAGGATTCGGAGGGTGTCTCGGCCGGCGGGCGTTCGCCCTCGCTCTCACCGTCCGCGCGCTCCAGCAAGGGATTGCGCTCGAGTTCGGCATCGACGTACGCGGCAAGGTCGAGCTGGGAGAGTTGGAGCAGCTTGATCGCCTGGAGAAGCTGAGGCGTCATCACCAGGGCTTGGCCCTGGCGCATCTCCAGCCGTTGCAGCAGACTCATCGTTGTCGCCCCGGGTGAGTCGCACCTCAGGTCGGCAGCACACGTCGCCGTGAGCCGAACCTCGGCACAAATCTTGCTTTCTGTCGTCTGTTCCCAGGTCTAGCGCCAACCCGATCCCACGTCAAAGCGTGGCGGATCAGATTTGCACGCAAATTGGGCAGGCTATGAAAACGGCACGGGGATACGCGCCCCCGCGGAAGTCTGAGCCTCGCATCGCCGACGCTAACAATAGCTTGTGAGATCAGTGGAAATTCCCGCACTGCACCGAGGATGTGCGGCTTGAGGCGTGTCGGACGCCGGCTGAAAAACCTGCGGGCTGCGATCCGGATGCAGGGCGGCCCCTGTAGCATCCGGACGGGACCGGCGCCTACAGGCGGAAATCCTCGCCGAGATAGAGGCGGCGGGCCTCCGGATTGGCCACGATCTCCTCGGGCGTTCCCTCGGTGAGGATACGGCCCGAATGGGCGATGTAGGCCCGATCGATCAGCCCCAGGGTCTCGCGCACGTTGTGGTCGGTGATGAGCACGCCGATCCCACGCTGCTTCAGGTGCTTCACCAAGTCCTGGATATCGCCGACCGCGATGGGGTCGATCCCCGCGAAGGGCTCGTCGAGCAGCATGAAGCTCGGTGAGGACGCGAGCGCCCGGGCGATTTCGCAGCGGCGGCGCTCGCCACCGGAGAGGGCGATCGACGGCGACTTGCGCAGGCGCGCGATATCGAACTCCTCGAGCAGCGATTCGAGCTTGCGGGCGCGCTCCTTCCGATCGGGCTCGGCCACCTCGAGCACCGCGCGGATGTTGTCCTCCACGGACAGGCCGCGGAAGATCGAGGCCTCCTGCGGCAGGTAGCCGATGCCGAGGCGGGCCCGCTGGTACATCGGCAATTGGGTGATCGGCAGGCCGTCCAGGGTGATGGTCCCGCGATCGGCCGTGACGAGGCCGGTGATCATGTAGAAGATGGTGGTCTTGCCGGCGCCGTTGGGGCCGAGCAGTCCGACCGCCTCGCCGTTGCGCACGGTGAGACCGGCCTCGTGCACCACGGTGCGGGCGCCGTAGCTCTTGCGCAGGCCACGCACGCAGAGGATACCCGGTCCGCCGCCCTCCTCGACGATGGCAGCCGCCTCGGCCGCGCGACGGCGGGCGCGACCGCCGAACAACCGCCGGAGCAGGGAGGGTGCCGGCGGCGCGCCGGCACGGTCGGAGGAGCGCTCCGCCAGGGCGGGCGCCGGCGCTGCGGCACTCAATTCGTCTGGGCCCGGGTCTTGCCGGCAGGCTTCTCGGCGGAGGCTTCGGTGGGCTTGTCGGCCGCGGGCTTGTCAGCCGGCGGCCTGGTCGCGCGTCCGGCGATGGGGGCCGGCGTGCAGCCCTTGCCCTTGGCCCCGTCCTCCTTCTGCGGCACCAGGAGGGCGGAGACGCGCCCGCCTGCCACCGGGTCCATGTTGGCCCGGCCGGTGTTCATGTCGTAGACGAGGCGGGAGCCGCGGGTGACGTTCTGGCACTGGCTCAGGATGACGTTGCCGGTGACCACGATGCGCTTGGCCTCCTGATCGAACACGGCGTTGTCGCCGGTGGCGATCTGGTCCTTCTGCACCACGGTGACCGGGCCGGCGCATTCCACGCGCTGGATGCCGTTCTCGTTCAGGCCGGCCGCCCGCTCGGCCTGGCTGGCCGGCTCGCCGCCCGGCGCCGTCGCTTCCTTCTTGTCCTTGCCGCGCTTGTAGCGCACCGTCATGCTGGAGCAGCGGATCGTGCTGTCGCCCTGCACGGCGACGACGTTGCCGGCGAAGATCGCCTTGTTCTCGCGGTCGAACACGTCGAGACGGTCGGCGTCGATCTTGATCGGTTCCTTGCCGCTGCCCCCGAGGTTGCCCAGGGGCGAAGCGGACTTCTCCTTGCGCGGGGCCGCAGGCGCCGTCTGTGCCGCGACGGGTCCGGCCGCGATCACCGCCGCCAGCGCGAGCGCGAGGGCTGTCCGGAGTCGATGCGGAACGACGTCCATCCCCGTGGGCCGCGTCACGGGCGGCGCTCCCCGTCCTCGGGCTCGGCCGCCGTGGTCCGGATACGCGCCGGCTTGTCGGTCAGACCGGCGACCTGAGCCTTGTCGGCCTGGGCTTCGGACTTGTCCTGCGGATCCCGACCGTGCAGGACCGTATGGACGTTGCCGACGAAAGAGATGACGTGGCCACTGTCGATCACCTCCAGGGTGTCGGCCACGATGGTGCCGCTGGGCATCGAGACGGCGACGGTCTCGCTCGACCGCACGCTGCCGGCCTTGAAGTCGACGGCCGCCGTCTTCAGGCGAACCTCCTCGCCCTTGTCCGTCCAGAGCCGGATGTCCCGGTCGAGGTTCAGGGATTCGCGCGTGGAATCGAACACGCCGGAGGCGGCTTCGAGGTGCACGAGGCCGCCCTTGTCGTCGGTGTTGAGCTGGCCCTTCATCGCCTGCAATTCGATCACGCTCGGCTTGCGAACGTCCTGGAAAGCGGCGGTGGCGGTGACCTCGTAGCCCCGGTCGCCCTTCCGGAAGCCGGACAGGCGAGGATTCTCCATCTTCACCTTGCTGCCCGACAGGCTGAGTTGGCCGACCGACACGTCGGGCAGGCCGGCCCCCAAGGGATTGAACAAGGTGACGACCGCGAGCGCGAGGACGGCGGTTCCGGCGGCGAGGGGAATCAGCCGCCGCAGGGCGCGCACGTGGCTGCTGTGGTTGCGCGCCCGCGCATGGGCGCGGGTCCGGCGCGCATCGACGCGGCCGTCGCTCGTCTGCCCCGTCTCGATCGCCGCGCCCAGGTGCATGATCTTTCCAACATCGTGCCCCGGCGGCGTCGGCACGCGCGAGGAGCGCGCCACGGCTGGGTCGACCGCCGGATGACCGGGGGCAGTGGCGAAGTTATGACGGGAAGCTTGAGAAAGCATCAAGCCTCCGGTTCACCCGAGGGCGGAATGGCGCAGGCGCGCGGGCGGGGATGTGCGACGGCGCACGGAGACGGGCGCGCAGGGACGTCGGCGCGACGGCGCCTGTGCGGCGGAGGCCGCCGTCAGGTATGCGCGAAGATGTCCGTGTCCGGCCAGCCGGCGAGATCGAGCCGGGCGCGGGTCGGCAGAAAGTCGAAGCAGTTCCGCGCAAGGTCCGTGCGGCCCTCCCGCTCCAGCATCGCGTCGAGGCGCGCGCGCGCGGCGTGCAGGTAGAGGACGTCGGAGGCGGCGTAATCGACCTGGGCCTGGCTCAGGGTATCGGCGCCCCAATCCGAGGATTGCTGCTGCTTGGACAGGTCGACGCCCACGAGTTCGCGGACCACATCCTTCAGCCCATGCCGGTCGGTGTAGGTGCGAGCCAGCTTCGAGGCCACTTTGGTGCAGTAGACCGGCGCCGGCATGACCCCGAGGCCCCGGAACAGCACCGCGAGATCGAAGCGTGCGAAGTGAAAGATCTTCAGGGTGGCCGGATCGGCCAGCACGCGCATCAGCGTCTCGGGCGCCGGACCGCCGGGGATGATCTGGACCACGTCAGCCGTGCCGTCGCCGCGCGAGATCTGTACGACGCAGAGCCGGTCGCGATGCGGGTTGAGCCCGAGGGTCTCGGTGTCGATGGCAATGGCCGGGCCGGCGACGTAATCGGCAGGCAGGTCGCCGCGATGCAAGCGAATGGCAGGATGCGGCGGCATGGACGGGGAATTTCCGCGCTGGGATCGACGACGGGCCACGAACGGCGTTTCTCGTGTGATCCCCGGCGCCTATCATCGGGCCCCGACCCCCGCAAGGGTGGCAGACTGCGCGGCGCGCGGGAGCACCCCGCGCGCCGCATCAGGCCCTGGGTCTGTTTGACCAGCCTCATTTCTGCTTCGCGATGACCTTGTCCTTGATGCCGTCATAGGCGTTCTGGGGGATGATCTTCTTGGACAGAAGCTCGTCCTTGCCACGATAGGGGCGCCCCTTGATGATCGCGGCGGAGCGGGCGGCGCCGATGCCCGGCAGCGCGTCGAGCTCGGCAGCGGTGGCGCTGTTGATGTCGACCAGGGTCGTCTTCGCGGTCGGCTCGACCGTCGGCACCTTGGGCGCCGCAGGCGCGGTGGGCGCCACGGTCTTGGGAGCCGTCGTGGGCATGGGGGTGGCCGGGCTCGGCGCCTGGGCCAGGGCGGGCCCCGCGGTGAGGCAGGTCAGAACGGCGAGGGTACGCAGCAGGGATGAGGACATGGATGTCTCCCGAAAGCATCGCCCTCCGCGCGATGCGGCAGCGAGCCTGTCCCCTGAGTAGAAGCTCCAACTTGAACCGCAGATTAAAGTCCTCGCACGTTTCCGTGCCGGAATCTTCGCCGGGATCTTCGGCGTATCACGCGGGCGAATCCTCTGCGGGTTCAGAGCGGAGGTCTGGCCAGCGCGGCGGTGAAGGAAATCCTCCGCGGGGACCTTCGCCGCGTGGCGGTCCGATCCGCGCCGCACCTGGCGGCACCGTCTGTTCCGGCCTCCTGCGCGGGACACTCTAGCCAGAACCTGCGGGTGGCGTTATAGAGCCGCCAGCGAATCTCCGTTTGACCACGGTACCGAGGCGGCCTTCCCCTGGAAGTCGCGCCCACGGTGCCTTTTTTGCCGTAACAGGACTCTTCCGATGGCCGTTCCGAAGCGAAAGACCTCTCCCTCGCGTCGCGGCATGCGCCGCTCTGCCGACGCCCTCAAGGCCCCGACCTACGTCACCGACAAGGATTCGGGCGAGCTGCGTCGTCCCCACCACATCGATCTCAAGACCGGCATGTACCGGGGCCGCCAAGTCCTCAAGGTGAAGTCGACCGAGGCTTGAGCCTCGCGGGGGCGCCGTACGGGTGCCCCGGACTGCACCGCAGGTCCGAGATTCCCGAGCCGTGGCCCCGCAAGGGCCCGGCTTTTTTCGTTGGCCGATCCTTATTACCGCCGGGGGCGACGTCAGGGTCTGTCAGGCGCGGCGCGCCGCCTCGGCGTAGCGCGCGGCGGCCGAGCGTGTGCGCTCGAGGCGGGACGGCCTCAGGGTCGGCTCGACGCTGACGATGAGCTGGGCCAAGAAGCCCGACAGGGGACGAGCCGGGATCGGTCGAAACCCGGGCGCCGCGCCGCCGGAGATCACCACGAGGTCACGACGCGGGAGGGAGTCCGATTCGGGCAGCGCGCCTGCCAGGTCGTCCCGCGCCGTCTCGGTACGCGCCATGGCCCTCGCTCCCCGGGCCCGCATGGCCCGTGGGAACAGAATTGGCCCGCGTTAACGGTTCGTCAACCTTTGATCCGGCGCCTGCCGCGCAGCAAGGTTACCGGTTGAGGGTCTCGGACGATTCCTGCGACCCGCGACTCCTGCGGCCCGCGCTCACTTCTTGGCAAGGTCCTCGAGACGGGACTGCATCTCGGCCATCTGGCGCTTGAGGTCGTCGAGGTCGTTCCCAGCCGGGCCGTGCTGGGTCGGGGCGGGAACGCCCGCGGACTTGCCTGCCGAGGAGGGATGGGCGCCCATGCCGGAGAGCGGGCCGGTGCCGAAGGTGGTGAACATCTTCATTGCGTCGCCGAAGAAGCTCATATTCGCCCGGACCTGCTCCTCCATCGCGCTCTGGAACGCGGTGGGCGCGAAGCTCTGCGCCATCTTCTCGCGCAAACCCTCCTGGTCCCGGGCGAAATTCGCCATGGAGAATTCCAGGAAGCTCGGAACCATGGTGCGCATGCTGTCGCCGTAGAAGCGGATCAACTGCCGCAGGAAGGCCACCGGCAGCAGGTTGTCCTCGCCGGCCTTGTTCTCCTGCTCGAAGATGATCTGCGTCAGCACCGACCGGGTGATGTCGTCGCCCGAGCGTGCATCGTAGACGAGGAAGTCCTCGCCGTTCTGCACCATCGTCGCCAAGTCCTCGAGGGTGACGTAGGTCGACGTCCCGGTGTGATAGAGGCGCCGGTTAGCGTATTTCTTGATGACGGTGTGGGTGGACTTACCGTTATCCGCCATTTCTGGGGGCCTCTCCCGGCGCGTTCGTAGCCGCGCGATCTTCTTACGGCGGCGCCGAGGACCGCTGCTCGATCCCGCGCCGCACAAGTGCACCTTAAGACGTTCCCGTGCCGACGAAAACAGCAATTTATCGCCCATCCCGCGGAATACCACGCAACGGAGCGTTTCCTGTCACGGGCGGAGCTGCAAACAACCTTCGGATGCCTTGACTTCGCAGGGTCGACGGCTTTCATCCGAGAGAACGGCACAAAGGCGCCCACGCTCGATTGCATTCAGAGCGTCAAGGGAGCGCCCGCCGGAATGAGGAGAACGTCACCATGGCAGCAGAAGAAATCGTCATCGTCGGCGCGGCGCGCACCGCGGTGGGCTCGTTCGGCGGCGTCTTCAACACCGTCCCCGCGCACGATCTCGGCGCCGTGGCGATCAAGGCCGCCCTCGAGCGCGCCGGCGTCCCGGCCGACGACGTGGACGAGGTGATCTTCGGCCAGGTGCTCACCGCCGGCGCCGGTCAGAACCCCGCCCGCCAGGCCGCCATCAAGGCCGGCATCCCCGAGAAGGCCACCGCCTGGGGTGTCAATCAGGTCTGTGGCTCGGGCCTGCGCACGGTCGCCATCGGCATGCAGCAGATCGCCAACGGCGACGCCACCGTGATCGTGGCCGGCGGCCAGGAATCGATGTCGCTCTCCCCGCACGCGCAGTACCTGCGCGGCGGCCAGAAGATGGGCGACGTCAAGCTCGTCGACACCATGATCAAGGACGGCCTCTGGGACGCCTTCAACGGCTACCACATGGGCCAGACGGCCGAGAACGTGGCGCAGGCCTTCCAGCTGACCCGCGAGCAGCAGGACCAGTTCGCCACCGCCTCGCAGAACAAGGCCGAAGCCGCCCGCAAGGAGGGGCGCTTCAAGGAGGAGATCGCCCCCGTCACCGTGCCGGGCCGCAAGGGCGACGTCGTGGTCGACACCGACGAGTACATCCGCGACGGCGCGACCGTCGAGGCCATGGCGAAGCTCAAGCCGGCCTTCACCAAGGACGGTACCGTGACCGCCGCCAACGCCTCGGGGCTCAACGACGGCGCGGCCGCCATCGTGCTGATGTCGGCCTCCGAGGCCGAGCGCCGGGGCATCAAGCCCCTGGCCCGGATCGTCTCCTGGGCAACGGCCGGCGTCGACCCGAAGGTGATGGGCACCGGCCCGATCCCGGCCTCGCGCAAGGCCCTGGACAAGGCCGGCTGGAAGGCCTCCGACCTCGACCTGATCGAAGCCAACGAGGCCTTCGCCGCCCAGGCGCTCGCCGTGAACAAGGACATGGGCTGGGACACCGACAAGGTGAACGTCAATGGCGGCGCCATCGCCATCGGCCACCCGATCGGAGCCTCCGGTGCCCGCGTCCTCGTCACCCTGCTGCACGAGCTGAAGCGCCGGGACGCCAAGCGCGGCCTCGCCACCCTCTGCATCGGCGGCGGCATGGGCGTCGCCCTCTGCGTCGAGCGCGTCTGAGCCCGCGCTCCGACCGGCGCCGCATGAATTCTTGACGGCGCCGCAAATTTAAATCGGTCGCGCTCGACGTGGACCCTCCGCTAAAGCGCGACCGGCCAAACATAATCACAAGAAACCAGCTTTCGGAGGAAACCATGGCTCAGGAACGCGTCGCACTCGTCACCGGCGGTACCCGCGGCATCGGCGCCGCCATCTCGAAGGGCCTGAAGGCCAAGGGCTACAAGGTCGCGGCCAATTACGGCGGCAACGACGAGGCGGCCAACGCCTTCAAGAACGAGACCGGCATCCCGGTCTTCAAGTTCGACGTCGGCGACTACGCGGCCTGCGAGGCCGGCATCAAGGCGGTCGAGGCCGAGGTCGGCCCGGTCGACATCCTGGTCAACAATGCCGGCATCACCCGTGACGGCCTGTTCCACAAGATGACCTTCGAGAAGTGGCAGGCGGTCATCAAGACCAACCTCGACTCCGCCTTCACGGTGACCCGCCCGGTGATCGAGGGCATGCGCAACCGGGGCTTCGGTCGCATCATCCTGATTTCCTCGATCAACGGGCAGAAGGGCCAGATCGGCCAGGCCAACTACTCGGCCGCCAAGGCCGGCGTGATCGGCTTCGCCAAGGCCCTGGCCCAGGAAAGCGCCTCGAAGGGCATCACCGTCAACGTGATCGCGCCGGGCTACATCGCCACCGACATGGTCATGGCGGTGCCGGAGGACGTGCGCAACAAGATCATCTCGACGATCCCGGTGGGCCGCCTCGGCGAGGCCGAGGAGATCGCCCGCGCGGTGGAGTACCTCGCCGCCGACGATTCCGGCTTCATCACCGGCTCGACCCTGACCATCAACGGCGCCCAGTACATCGCCGGATAGTCGTTCGCGCGGCTCCCTTCGCGGGAGCCGCGCCCCTCACTCGATGTCCATGCAATTGGCATAGAACGTCGCCGTCGCCGGCCAGTCCGAGAAGACCCCCTTCACCCCGACGTCGCGGTACAGCACGTCGAGGAGCGCGAAGGTGTCCCCGTCCCGGTCGATCAGCGGACGGATCGATTTGTAGTAGTACCCTCCGCCATCCTTCAGCGGCCCCGAGCGCTCGAGCGACCAGGTGATCAGGTCGAGGCCGGCGGACCGCGCCGCGCGCGCGTAAGCCGAGGGTACGATCGTCCCGTTCGGCCCGACCCGGACCAGCATCCAGAGGGGCGGCGCCAGGGTGCGCAGGCCCAGGGCAGTCAGCTCCGCCATGCCGGGCTTCCAGCTCTCCGGTTTCTCGGGATCGAAGCCCGGATCGGTCTCGTCGCGGTTGTCGAGCCACAGGGCCTGCCGCCCGAATTCGGGCTCCGCCTTCAGCCAGTACAGGATGTCCCGAAGCTGGAAGCTCTGCGGACGGACCTCGGAGGCCGGGATGCCCGCCCGCTTGTAGGCCTCGATCATCGCCTGGGCATACTGGTCCTGGCTGTAGCCCTGGAAGGGCATCGGCACTTCGGGGGCTTTCAGCTCGGGGGTGAAGCGGCGTCCCAGAGTTTTGACCAAGGCGATGTACGCGTCATGGGTCATCAACGTGCCGGTGGTGGCGTAGAGATCGGTGCGCCAGCGCGGAGTCGCATGCGCGTAGGCTTCCCGGGTCGTGGCCTGGGGGTCGCTCGCGTCCATCTTGCCGTTGAGGCTCATGAACTCGGCCAGGGTCAGGTCGCTGGTGCAGCAGCGGGCCGAGGCCTTGCGCCCGGTGGCCGGATCGGCGGGCTGGAAGTCTTGGCTGCACTTGGCCGCCAGGTCCGGGCGGGCGAGGATGTCGGTGGTGGCGTGCAGGTCGCATTGCGCGTGCCGGCAGACCAGCTGCCGGTCCCGCGTGAAGGCGACATCGCACTCGATCACGCCGGCGCCCATGCGGGCGGCCGCCAGCACCCCCTCCCGCGTGTGCTCGGGAAACTGCAGCGGCGCGCCCCGGTGCGAGATCGAGAAGCGGCGGGCGGTGTAGGGCCTGTCCGCCCCGCAGGCCTGCAGGCGCTCCTTCAGGGGGCCGGGCTTCATGCTGTCCACGAGGTAGAAGGGTCGCGGCCCAAGCTGAGCCGGTTCCCCCGCGCCTGCCGGGCCTGCGGCGAGGACGAGGGCCATCCCCACGACCTGCGCGCCCCGGGCCCAACCCGATCCAAGAGATGCCGTGCCCATAGCTCCGCCTCCGCGCCGATCGCCGACTCCACGGAGGTAGAGCCTGCCCGTGACCCGTCGATGAAGGCAGCGTCCCGGACCATCTTCGCCTTGCCCGGGGCGGCCCCGGCATGGGACAGCGGCGCCTCCCGCCTCGGACCTCCGGTTTCCCATGCCCTCCGCGACCCTGCTCGGCTTCGGCGCCATCCTGCTCTGGTCGCTGCTCGCCCTGCTCACGGCCCTGTCGGGGGCGGTACCACCGTTCCAGCTCGCCGCGATGACCTTCGCGCTCGGCGGGCTCGTCGGCTGCGCCAGCTGGATCGTACGCCCCGCGGGTATCCGGGCCCTGCGCCAGCCCTGGCCGGTCTGGCTCCTCGGCGTCGGTGGCCTGTTCGGATATCACGCCCTGTACTTCGCAGCCCTGCGCCTCGCCCCTCCGGCGGAGGCGGGCCTGCTCAATTATCTCTGGCCACTCCTCATCGTGCTGCTGTCGGCCCGGCTTCCCGGGGCGGCGGGCCTGCGCGCCGGCCATCTCGGCGGGGCTGCCCTCGGGCTCGCCGGCGTCGTGGTGCTGTTCGCCGGCCGCGGCCGGATCGACTTCGCCGCCGGAGCCCTGCCCGGCTACCTGGCGGCCCTGGCGGCCGCCTTCGTCTGGTCGGGCTATTCCGTGCTCTCGTCCCGGGTCGGCGCGGTGCCGACCGATGCGGTGGCGGGCTTCTGCCTCGCCACCGCCGCCCTCAGCCTCGCCTGCCACCGCGCCTTCGAGACGACGCTGTGGCCGGCGGGCGCCGGGCAGTGGGGGGCAGTCGTCGCGCTCGGCCTGGGGCCGGTGGGCGTCGCGTTCTATCTCTGGGACATCGGCGTGAAGCGGGGCGACCTGCGCCTTCTCGGGGTCGCGGCCTACGCGGCCCCGATCCTGTCGACCCTGACCCTGGTGCTGGCCGGCTACGCCGAGCCGAGTCCGGCCCTGGCGCTCGCCTGCCTTCTCATCGTCCTCGGCGCCGGGGTTGCGGTGCGGGCGTCCCGCGCCGGGGCGTCCTAGCGCCCGCGCATCACGTCCGAACCCTCACGGACCAGACCATCAGGATCTGGGCATCGGGCGCCAGTCCGGCGGCGCCATCTCGAAGCCGGCGAATTCGAAGGCCGGTGAGACCGTGCAGCCCACCAGCGTCCAGGCGCCGAGACTGGTGGCCGTCTGCCAATGCCCGGCCGGGACAACGATCTGCGGCTGCTGCCCCCGCGCGAGGTCGGGGCCGAGATAGGCCGCACTCGCATCGTGACCATTGGGGCTCATCGTCAGGACGAGAGGGGCGCCCGCGTGCCAGTGCCAGATCTCGGCCGCATCCACCCGGTGCCACTCGGAGACCTCCCCGAGATCGAGGAGGTAGTAGATCGCGCTGCCCACCGAGCGCCCGTCGATGCTGCGGGGGTCCCGGAAGGTCTCGCGGTAATGGCCGCCTTCCGGGTGCGGTGCGAGGCCGAGGTGGGCGATCACTTCGGCGGCGGTCGGTCCCTGGGATCCGGCACTCATGGGCGCACTCCTGCAGATGGCGTCACTCGATGGCCCCTTGCGGCAGGCTGAGGCCGGGAGGCGCCTTGGCGCCCGATGATCCGCTTCCCGACTCCTTGGCCACCTTCGGGCGGGCCTTCGGCTTCGCCGCGGCCTTGCCCGGCTTGGCCGCCTCGGTCCCGGCGGACACCGGCGCGCTCTTCACGGCAGGGGCTTCCCCGCACTCCCGAAACCCGAGTTGCGCCAGGCTCTTTCCGGCGTCCGAGACGATGTTGAGCGTGTCGGGCAGGGGCGCCGGCGCGGGATCCCAGCGGACCGGGGCGCCGAGCAGGGCCCCCAGGGCCGCCGGGCTGCCGCCGCGCCGCAGGGCGAACAGGTCGGAGCCGTACGCCGTGGCGGCCTTGCCGGCGATGACGACCTCGAGGACCCGGGTCGTCTCCGGCGTGAGCGGGCGGAGCGGATTCTCGACGACGACCGCCCCCGTGCGGGTCACCCAGACTACGAAGTCCTTCGGTCCTTCGTAGACCGCCGCCCGAGCCTCGCACTGTACGGTCAGGCCGGGCAGGTTAGCGGCCGGCATCGGAGCGGCGATGGGGGCAAGCTCCGGAGCGGTGGGAACGGTCGTGGGCGCCTCGGCCGCCGGTTGCGCCGCAGGTGTGGGCTCGGGACTGGCCTTAGGTTTTGGCTTGGGCTTGGGCTCAGATTTGGGCTTGGGCTCAGATCTGGGCTTGGGCTTCGGGGCGGCCCGGCGCTGGGATGGCACTCCAGCGGGTTCCTCGGACTCAGGAGCCACCTCGGACACCTGAGCCTGAACCGGTCCGGCGACGATCAGCGCCAGGAGGGACAGGGATGCCATGGGCTGCAGGGTCTGCCACCGGCGCGTGCGGGAGCACACCATCAGCGAAGCTCTCGTTCTCGATGCGGGTCTGGACGGGCGGGCGACGGCAACCCACGGGCCGGGTCCTCATCCGAAATCGCGAGCGGCCGCTCCGGCTCGATGTCCAGGACGGTCGCGCTGCGGTCGATGGGACTGGGGCGCAGCGGCTCGAGGCTGCGGATCAGCAGATCCTCGCCGTCAGCCTCGTCCACGAGGTCTTCCTCGCGCGCCATGCGCAGTTCGGGCCGGCGCCCACGCCTGAGCTGAAGGGCCACGAGGAAGCCGGAGAACAGGAGGACGCCTAGGGCCCCCAGGATCAGGAGTGTTTCCATGCCGGGTCCAGCGTTAGCCCAGGACGCGCCGCGTTGCATCCTCCCCCGGCGCTTTCGCGAACCGCCACGCCGCGTCGGAACGGTCCTTGCGTCGTCGAGGGACGATGTCAGAAGTAACGGCTCGAACGCGGCGGGATATCCCCAGGGCCGGGGAGGTCAGACATGAGCCGGGCAGGCGTGACCTGTTCAGGCATGACCGGTGGAGGCATGACCGGTGCAGAGATGGACCATGTAACTCCGGGCATGGCCCTCTTTCCGTGTCGATGGCCGGGGATTCCGCGCAAGTCCGACGCATCGGCGTCGTCCGCATAGCTTATGACGCCATAGCCCGCTCCCGAACCACAAGGTCGATCGATGCGCATGCATGACCTCAATCCGGCCGATGCCGCCCACGACCCCGGCCATGATCAGCAGGGGGCGGAGAGCCTGGAGCGCGACCTCCTGCGGCTGATCGAGGAATCCCGCGAGCAGGCGGCGGAGGATCCGTTCCGCAATCCCGTGCTCGCGGTGACGCTCGCCATCACCCGGCGCTTCGACCGGGGCGAGATCGGCGAGGACGACCTCGACGCGCTGTTTCCGCGGCTGCGATCCCAGTCCCTGGCGTCCCGCGCCGAGCGCCTGCGCGCCTATGTGGGTCTGGACCGGGATGCGGTGTCGGCGCCCGACAGCCGGATGGCCGCCCGTCTCGTGGCGGCGGTGCCCGCGCGCCAGGGTGATTTCGAGACCTTCCGGGATCTCGTCGGCCGCACGGGCTTCGCCGTGGTCTTCACCGCCCATCCGACCTTCGGGATGCCGCGCGCCGTCGCCACCCTGATCGCACAGGCGGCGAGTCAGGCCGAGGGCACCGCCCGCGAGCCGCTGCTCGCGCGCGCGGCCGCCCTTTCGACCCGACCCGACCCGAACATCAGCCTCGACGACGAATTCGAACAGGCCTGCATCGCGGCCAATCACGGCCGTACCGCCGTCGACGGCTTCAACGCCGCACTCCTCGATGCGGCGCGGGCGCGCTGGCCCGACCGCTGGACGGAACTCGTCCCGAAACCCTTCGCGATCGCGAGCTGGGTCGGGTGCGACACCGACGGGCGCACCGATATCGGCTGGTGGGACACCCTGCGCTATCGCCTAGAATCGAAGCGGATGCAGCTCGACCGGGTCATGCGGCACCTACCTCAGGTTCCCGCGACCCAGGTGGTGCGCGACCTCACTGGGAGTGCCCTCGCCGCCGTGAACCGCCAGCTCGCCGTCGCGCCCCGACTCGGAACCAAGCCGTCCCTGGAAGCGGTGCACCGCTTCGCCCTCGCCCTGATCATCGAGCGCGAACGGGCTCAGACCGATTCCAGCGCGATCCTGGCCGGGCTCGCGGGGGCCCTCGGGGCGACCGAATCCGAGGCGGACCAGCGCAGCATCGCCCTGCTGCGGTCCGGCATCGCCACCCACGGTCTCTCGAACGCCCTGCCGCATTTCCGGCTGAACGCCAGCCAGATCCACAACGCGGTGCGGCGCGTCACCGATCTCGAGGGCGAGCCCACGGACGCCGCCCAGCGCCGTTCGCACCTCGCCACCATCCACGCGTTGCTCAACGACGTGCAGGCAGTGGACGTGGATTTCGGTGCGCTCGCCGCCGAGCGGGCCTCGGCCGCCCGGCTGATGATGACGATCACCCAGATTCTCAAGCACGTGGACGGCACCCACCCGGTCCGCTTCCTGATCGCCGAGACCGAGACCGGCTACACCCTGCTCGCCGCCCTCTGGCTGGCGCGCCACTACGGCATCGCCGACAGGGTCGAGATCACGCCGCTGTTCGAGACGGCCAGCGCCCTCGAACAGGGCATCCGGGTCCTCGACGATGCGCTCCGCAACCCGCATTGGCGGCAATATCTCAAGCGCATCGGACGCCTGACCGTGCAGTTCGGGTACTCCGATTCCGGGCGCTATGTCGGTCAGCTCGCGGCGAGCTTCTGGATCGAGCGCCTGCGCCTGCGCATCACCGAGCTGATGGTGCAGAACGATCTCACGGGCGTGGAGCTCGCGATCTTCGACACACACGGCGAATCCATCGGCCGGGGCGCGCATCCCAGCTCCCTGCGCGACCGCTTGGCCTATCTCGCCCCGGAGGATTCGCGTCGACGCAACCGGAATGCCGGGATCCGGGTCCGCCTCGAATCGAGCTTCCAGGGCTCGGACGGCTACCTGATGTTCGGGACCCTGCCCCTGGCCGAGGCCACGGTGGAGCGCATCGCCGAGCACGTCTTCGCCTTCGATGTCGCCGACGACGACAGCTTCGCCGACTATGTCCTCTCCGATCCCGCCAGCGGGGCCGACGAGACCGACGACCCGATCTACGCCGAAGCGGATTTCGCCGCCGAGTTCTTCACCGTGGTGCGCCAGGACATGGAGGCGCTGGTCGACGATCCCGGCTACGCCGCCCTGCTCGGGACCTTCGGCCCGAGCCTCCTCGACCGCACGGGCTCCCGGCCCGTCGCCCGCCAGACCGACGGCGGCGGCCCGACCATGATCACCCACCCACGCCAGATGCGGGCGATCCCCAACAACGCGATCCTGCAGCAGCTCGGCTTCCTGGCCAATTCCCTGCACGGCGTCGGCCGTGCGGCGGGCCGGACCCCAGACCTGTTCCGCGACATGCGCCGGGATTCCGTGCGCTTCTCCCGAGCCTTCCGCCTGGTGCAGCACGCAGCCAGCGTCTCCGACCTCGACGTGTTGCGCGCGTATATCGACACGCTCGACCCGGCGGTGTGGCTGGAGCGGGCCCGGCGCACCCAGCGCGACGGCCGGCGCGAGGAACTCGTGGTGATTGCCAACGCCCTCGATCGGCTGCGGCTCGCCCCCGACCTGCGCCACCTCTTCGGCCGCTTCACCTGCGACTGGCTCAACCTGCAGGTCGCCGCTCCCGACCTCGGCCGGATGTCCGCCCGCCTGACCCTGCTGCACGCGATCCGCCTCGCGCTGATCCACCGAATCTGGTTCCTGGCCGTGCACATCCCGGGTTTCCGCCCGCAATCGGGCGTGAGCCGCGAGGCGCTGATCGAGCGCTTCCTGCGCCTCGATATCGACGGCTGCCTCACGCTGCTGGAGGACATCTTCCCGATCACCCCGGATCCGACCCTCGGCCTGAACTTCGGCGAGCCGGCAGGGCCGCGCGACGTCGGCACCTACGAGGCCGAGCACAAGACGCTGTTCGAGCCGATCCGGCGCAGCTTCCAGCGGGTGCGCGAGATCTCGGGCATGATCCAGCACGAGGTGGGTGCGTTCGGATGAGGCCGAGGCTTGCGGCCCCGGCGCACCGAGGCCGCCGGGTCGCACCGGCGGCTCCTCACCTTCAGGGTCCGAGCGCCGCTCAGGGCGACGTTGGATCCGAGCCCGGCACGTCCATCTTCATCGCGGCCGCCGCGGCCGCCAATCCCCAGCGGACCAGATCCTCAGCCTCTCCGGCCGTTCCCGCCTCGGCGTAGCAGCGCAGCTCAGGCGCATTGCCGGACGCGCGGAAGTGGATGGTCCGTCCACCATCCAGCTCCATCCTGACGCCATCCTGAGCGTCGATGGCGCGCGGCTCACCGATCGGCCGGACGAACTCCCGCCGATACGCCGCTTCGCTGAGCTGCTGCAGGAAGGCACCGCTCTTCTCGGCCGGCGTGTTGGGCAGGCGGTCGCTCGCCGTCTCGCCCACGCAGAGGGACACGACGAGGTCCGCGAGCGACATCCCGGCTTTGCGCGCCGCCGCCAGGGTTGCCAGGATCGGCAGCATCGCATCACGTGTCGGCAGCGCGGGCAGGGTTCGGCCATCGAGGGTCACGTCCGAACCGAGCAGGAAGCCGCCATTCGCCTCGAAGCCGACGACGGCGTCGGCGCCCTCCGTCTCCGCTTGGGCCATACCGGCGATGACGTAGGGCGAGCCGACCCTGGTGCGCAGCACCCGCCGGAATCCGCCTGCGTGCTCGATGGCCGAGCCGGCCGTGACGGGCACGACGACGGTGTCGACGCCGAGATATCGCGCTGTGATCAGCCCGAGGACATCCCCCCGCAGGATTCGTCCGGCGGCATCCGCGACCAGCGGCCGGTCCGCGTCGCCATCGGTCGTCACCAGGGCGTCGAAGTCGCCGGACGCCATGGCATCGCGGATGAAGGCGATATCTTCTGGTCGATGGGCCTCCGTGTCGATCGGAACGAAGCGGTCCGCGCGCCCGATCGGGGTGACGTCCGCACCCAGCGCCGTCAGCAGTTCGACGAGCAGGTCGCGCGCCACGGAACTCTGCTGGTAGACCGCGATCCTGAGACCAGCCAGGATGTCGGTCGCGAAGGCCTCGCAATAACGCCGGCGGTAGCGGTCCACCGCGCCGGACTCCGGCACAGCGGGATCGGCCGCCGCCATGGTGCCTTCCGTCAAGATGTCGCCGAGGGCCGCCAGGATCGCAGCCTCATCGGCCTTGGTGATTTCACCGTCGGGCCGATAGAATTTCAGGCCGTTCCGGTCCTCCGGAATGTGACTGCCGGTGACCATCACGGCACAGACGCCGCGCCGAAGCGCTTCCAGAGCCAGGGCCGGGGTCGGCAGCGCGTCGCAGTCGATGGCCGTGAAGCCCGCGCCCGCCGCGGCGGCCGCCACCGTGGCCGCGATGCCGGGGCTGCTGTCGCGCAGGTCCCGCCCGATCACGACGGTGCGATCGGTGCTGGTCGTCTCGGCGACGGAGCGGAAGAAGGCGCTCGCATAGGCGTAGCTCGGCCAGCCCACCAGGTCGGTGACCAGCCCCCGCAACCCGCTCGTCCCAAACTTCAAGTTACTCATGAAAGCTCCGATTACAGGATTGCGGCGCAGCACCGGCAAGACAGCAGAGCTGCTTCTAGGAGAAGCGGTTCCCTGTCTCAATTGCGCGCCAATTCGTGAAGGCCAGCGGTGCGATCCCCCTGGGGCGGACGGTGCCTATACCGACACGACCGTGAGCAGCGTGCCCTCCACCCCCGTCACCCGCACCCGGGTGCCCAGCGGCGCATCGGGGCCGGTGACGCGCCAGAGGGTGTGGTTGACGCGGATACGTCCCTCCCCGGCGACGATCGGTGCCACCAGGGGATAGTCCCGCCCGACAAGACCCCGTGCGCCCTGATTCAGGGCGTTCGGACCGGACTCGGCCCGGCGGCTCGCGACCACCGCGAAGGTGACCGATAGGACGGCGAACAGCAGCAGCTGTCCCTGCCAGGGCATCGGGACGAGGAGAATCTGAAGCCCCGTGACCACGGCTGCGAGACCGAGCCAGAGCAGGAACACCCCCGAGGCGACGAGTTCGGTTCCCATCAGCACGAGGCCGACGAGGATCCAGGTCCAGGCCGGGCCGATCGCGTCGACGAACGATGCGATCATCGCCCCGACCCGCCGACATTCGGAGGCAGGCCCCCGCTCTTCCGGGCAGGAGCTCCCTCGCCGAAGACGCTGCGGGTGATCTCGGCGATGCCGCCCAGGGTGCCCGCCAGAGCTGCCGCCTCGATCGGTACCACCACCACGCGCTGGTTCGGCGCGGTGGCAATGGCCTTCACCGCATCGACATACTTCTCCGCCACGAGGAAATTCGCTGCCGCAAGGTCGCCCTTGGCGATGGCTTCGCTGACGAGTTGGGTCGCCCGCGCCTCGGCCTCCGCCCCGCGCTCGCGCGCCTCCGCGTCGCGAAAGGCTGCCTCCTTGCGCCCTTCCGCCTCCAGGATCGCCGATTGCTTGCGCCCCTCCGCGCGCAGGATCTCGGCTTGCCGGTGCCCCTCCGCCTCCAGCACGGAGGCGCGCTTCTCGCGCTCGGCCTTCATCTGGCGCGCCATCGCGCCGGCGAGGTCGGCGGGCGGCACGATGTCCTTGATCTCGATACGCGTCATCTTCACGCCCCAGGGCGAGGCCGCGGCATCCATCACCCGCAGCAGGCGCTCATTGATCTCGTCGCGGTGCGACAGGAGTTGGTCGAGGTCCATGGAGCCGACCACCGTGCGGATGTTGGTCATGGTCAGGGTCATCATCGCGACCTCAAGGTCGGAGACCTCGTAGGAAGCCCTGGCCGGATCGAGGACCTAGTAGAAGACAACGGCATCGATCCGCACACCGGCATTGTCGCGGGTGAAGGCCTCCTGGCTCGGAACGTCGATGACCTGTTCCATCACGTTCACCCGCCGGCCGATGCGCTCGACATAGGGAGCGATGAGGCCCAGGCCGGATTCCAGGCTGCGGTGATACTTGCCGAACCGCTCCACGGTGTAGACATGCCCCTGCGGCACGATGTTGATGCCGATCCCGAGGGTCACGACGACGAGTGCCACGAGCACCACCGCCGCGACGCTCACGCCCACAGAGAAATCCATGCCTCGTTCCCCCGGCGATCCCGCCGGCATTGAGACCGGCCGGATGATGCGACGCAAGGGTGTTCGGTGCCTCCTGCGGCGGCGAAATGACCGAGCTCAGGGTATCAGCGTGCCCAGACCCCGAGGCGCTCGGCGCGGGCATGGTCCTCGGCGGCCACGAGGTCGGGCGTCGCCTCGGGTGAGGCGCGGCCTCCGCCGTTGAACAGCACCACCTCGGAGAGATCGCGCCCATCCACCGCACACAGGCGGGCCTCGCTGCCGGCCACCGGCTGGCAGGCGACGGTACGGCCGGCGAGGTAGCGGGTGAGTTCGTCGGCCTGTCCGCCGCGCACCCACTCCACACCGAAGAGACGTATCAGCTTGCCGCCGACACGCAGGGTCGCGGTGTCGATGACTTCCACCGGACCGCTGATCTCGTTGGTCACGGCCTGTTTCGGAGGCGCTTCCTCCGGCGGGGCCGGACTCATGTCGGGTGCGCTCGGCGGCGCCGCGGCGGACGAGGCCTGCGACGGGGATTGAGCCGCTCCCCCGGCGTCCGGCGAAGCGGCCTCCTGCGGCGTCCGCCCTCCGAAGACGGCGAGGAGAGCCACGAGTGCAGCGGCTCCGAGCCCGATCGGGAGGGCGCGCCGGGATAGGGCATCGCGCATCACATTGCGATCACGGGCGACTTCGCCGAGCCGCGAGGCGCTGTCGGCGAGGCGGCCGCGGGCATAACCGCCGACGCGTTGCGCTCCCTCTCGGACGCGGCCCGCGACGAGACCGGCCCGGCTCGGCTCGGCAGGGGCGGCCGCGGACCCCGGCGCGGGCGCCTCTGGCAACGAAGACGCGACGCCGTTGCGCCGGAATGTCGCGAGGCGGCCGGACAGGGCGGTGGCGAGGGCACGGCTGCGGGTGGCCGAGCGCGCGACCAGGGACCACGCCAGGACCGACTGCGACTCGACGAATCGTGCCGTTGCCGTTCGGAAATCCTCCGTTGCAACGGGTTCCGGCGCGGGCGCGGGGTCCGGTTCAGGGATCGGCCGGAACAGGGCGGGGTGCCGGTCGCGGAGTTCCGCGAGCAAGGCCGACAGATCCATTGGGACGAGGGTCCCGTCCGCCTCGCTGACGTGACGTGGTGCGCCCGTCCGGTCGATGACGCGGTAGCCGAGCGAGTCCGCGCTCGGCACAAGGGCCGCCTCCGCCAGGAGCGCGAGCGTGCGCTCGGCCACCGGGTAGGTACCCGCCTGCGCGACCGCTTGAGCGATGCGCAGGCGTAAGGCCTCACGCTCCGAGGCCGTCCCGTCCCGTCGCGCGTCACCCGGTACCGGCGAGGGTGGATTTCGATCATCCAAGACGCGCACAACTCCGGGTATGACGCACCGATCGCGACGGGCCGACCTCAGGCACCGCGCTGCGCATTCGCTATAGCGCTCTGCGGCCCTGCACCATAGCGGCGCAGCACGCGGCTCGACTCGGCGACGATCAGCGGGCGCTCTCCGGCGAAGCTGATGGTGAGGGTGAGTTCGGACACGCCCTGCGAACGCACGCCGCGCGCCGGGTTGTCGGCGCGGAAGTCGAAGGTGGTGTGGACGATGCAGGTTGTGCTGGCCGCATTGCAGGCCGTTCGGGTCGCTCCACCCTGCGCTTCGTAGCGCCGCTCGGGCCAGCGCCGGACGAAGCGGCGTTTCTCGGCGATGAGGGCCGCCAGTGACAGGATGCGACCGTGGAAACGTACCCGCTCGGCATAGAACCGCGGCGCGGCAGCCACCATCGCCTCCCCGGAGGCCGAGACCGTGTCGAGGTAGCGGTCGGTCAGGCGCGTTGCGGCGGCGGCCCATTCGGGAAAGCGTGCGTCCGCTGGCGCCGGTGAGGCCATCGGGGTGTCGGCCAGGCGTGGGCGGATATGCAGGCGCTCCGGTGCAGCGCGTCCCTCGCGGGTCGCCGGACGGCGGCCGTCGCCGGATCCCGCCACGCGACGCCGGTGCGAGGCCATCGGCGTCCGCTCGGCACGCGCCGCGTCCTGAGCCGCCTGACCGTCCGCCTGCGCCTTGGCCGTCGCGGGCGTCTCCGCCATGGGCTTCTCGGCCACCGGCTTCTCAGAAGCGGATTTCTCGAGCGACGGCGTCTCGCCGACGACCTTGTCCGTGCCGGGCTTCAGGGTCTGTCGAGCCGGCGGGTCGACCCACCCCGGGCGTGTCTGAGCCTGCGCCGTTCCCAGGGACAGAGCAACGCTCATCAACGCGACGGACGACGCGAAGCCAAGTCGGACAAGACCGGTTCCGTTGGAGCTTGGACCGTGGTGCATGGCATCATCACCGGGGTCGCGGCCGGGGTTTCGGAAAAGCACGTGCGGGACCGATCGACCGGAGTGAAACGTCGGGCGTGCCCGCTAAGTTTCCCTGAATACGCGCGCAACGGTTCGGCGCGGATTCCGAAGTGTGGACGAGTGTGAGGATTGCGGGGACGCACCACGGCACGGACGCATGGGCCGTAGCACGGACTCTTGTGCCGAACGGCTCTTGTCATTGCCAAGCCTGAACCCACCTTGTGCATCGGGTCCGGGCCCCTCTGGCGGTCGAGGCGTTGACCGTGATGTCGGACCCTTCCATGCTTTTGCGCTGACGCGGCGCGAACGCACCGGAGGGTGTCGAACCTCATGGTCCCTCGTTGTCTCCCGTTCTCTCATCGCCAGCCTGATGCGCGCCGAATCGGAGGCTTCCGATGAGCGCGCATTCCCGCAAGGCGCTCCTCCTCGTCAATCCGAAGGCCCGCAACGGCAGCTTCTCCCTCGACGAAGTTCGTGACGTCCTGCGTGCCGGGGGGATCGAACCCTTCGAGCCGCCAGGTGACGCCGACTGCACTGCCGTCATCAAGCGCCACGCGCAGGGTTGCGATCTCGTCATCCTCGGCGGCGGCGACGGCACCCTCAACGCAGCCGCTCCTGCTCTGGTCGAGACAGGATTGCCCCTGGGCATCCTGCCCCTCGGCACGGCGAACGACCTCGCCCGCTCCCTCGGTCTCCCGGTCGACCCGGTGGAGGCCGCTCGCCTCATCACCAGCGCGGAGGCGCGTCCGGCCGATCTCGGCTGTGTCAACGGACACTACTACTTCAACGTCGCCAGCATCGGCTTCTCGGCGGATCTGGCCGGTGACCTCACGGCAGAATCGAAGAAGACCTGGGGCACCCTCGGCTACGGCATCGCAGCGGTTCGCGTGCTGCGGCGAATGCGGCCCTTCACCGTCTACATCGAGCATGATGGTCAGACCGAAACGGTACGCACCATCCAGGTGTCGGTGGGCAATGGGCGTCACTACGGCGGTGGCATGACCGTGGAGGAGACGGCCACCGTCGACGACGGCAAGCTCGACTTCTACAGCCTGGAGGTCGCCCATTGGTGGCGGCTGCTGATGCTCCTGCCGTCCCTGCGCAAAGGCACCCAGGGCAAGGCGGCCGACGTGCGAGCCTTCAGCACCACCGAGATCGTGGTGAAGACCAAGAAGCCGCGCCCCGTGAACACCGACGGCGAATTGTCGACCTACACGCCGGCCCATTTCAAGGTGGTGCCGAAGGCGGTGCGGATCTTCAGCCCGGCGCCGGCCGACCGGCCGGGAGTTGCGGCGAGCAGCCCCGGCCTGACGGCCTGACCGAGCCGAATCCGGGGCCGGGACCGGCCCCGTCCCTCTTCATCCCCGCTCCCGGCGCGACGCCGTTCGGGGGAGCGGCCCTGACTGACTCGACGAGGCCACCGTGGACAGCCTGCTTCAACTCGCCAGCGACCCGACCGCCTGGGCGGCCCTCGCCACCCTGGTGGTGATGGAGGTCGTGCTCGGCATCGACAACCTCATCTTCATCTCGATCCTGACCAACAAGCTTCCGCCCGAGCACCAGCAGAAGGCGCGACGCATCGGCATCGGCCTCGCGCTGATCCTGCGCCTCGGCCTCCTCGCCACCATCGCGTACATCGTCGCCCTGACGCAGCCGGTCTTCGAGGTGTTCGGCAAGGGCTTCTCCTGGCGCGATCTCATTCTCATCGCCGGTGGCCTCTTCCTGCTGTGGAAGGCTACGAAGGAGATCCACCACACCGTCGATCCGGAGCCGGAAACGCCCGGGAGCAGCGCCGTGCGGCTCGGCTTCGCCGCGGCTATCGGCCAGATCCTCGTCCTCGATCTTGTCTTCTCCATCGACAGCATCATCACGGCGGTCGGCATGACGGAGCACGTGCCCATCATGGTGATCGCCGTCGTCACCGCCGTGACCGTGATGCTGCTGGCCGCCGATCCACTGTCGCGGTTCATCGCCGTAAACCCAACGGTGGTGATGCTGGCGCTCGGCTTCCTCATCATGATCGGCATGACGCTGATCGCCGAGGGCTTCGGTGCTCACGTGCCGAAGGGCTACATCTACACCGCCATGGCTTTCTCGGCAGGCGTCGAAGGGCTGAACATGCTGGCCCGGCGCCGCAGGCGTACCCAGACCGGAACGGTGACGAAATCCTGAGGAAACATCGTTAACGTTTCACGGGAAAACTCTCGACGCTGTCCGACCGGGCGATCGGGCGATCGGCCGGGCCGCGACTTCTTCGTTGTCGCAGGCGTTCCGCGGGTCGCCGAAATGGCCATTCCTCAAAGGCGGATCACAGCTTCTCCCAGGAGACCAGTCTCCTCCCTCGATGTCGGAGTCAGCGCAGGGTCGGAGTTAGCGCAGGACAACGTGCGGCCGACCCGTCCGGTAGGAGATTGAACGGGCTGGCGAAGGGACTGCCTACAGGATCGGCTCGCGGGCTGCGGCCTCCTCACGGGCGCAGACGGCTTGGTCGGGAGCCTGACCACCGGCCGTCCTGAGCTTGCCGAGTTCAATGCGCGCTTTGTCGAGGTCGGCTCGGAAGCCGGCATCGCCCTGCAAGGCGGCAAAGACGGCGCTGGCAGCCATGCGCCCGGCCTCGATATCGCTGGCCCAATGCAAACCGCAGACGACACGGCTCTCGCCGTACGAGCGGGCACGGACGAAGAACTGCGTCGTCTTTTCCGGCATCAGCGCTGCCATGATCGCTGCGTAGGTCCAGGCCTGGGTCGCATGGCTCGAGGGGAAGCTGAAGGCATTGCCCAGCTCAGAGGTCCGCACGACGCAGATCTCTGCATCGTTGCCGACGAAGGGACGCAAGCGGCGGTAATGCAGCTTTGGACCGCGCGTGGCCTGGGCAATGTCGAGACGCGCGCGCTCCAGAAGGGTCATCAGGGCAGGCGCCCGAGATTGCTCGATGCGCTGGCCGATGACGCAGGCGAAATCATCGAGGATCGCCGAGGCACCATCGGCGACATCGGTAGTAGCCAGGGTCCAGCGCGGCGTTCCCTTGAGAGACCGGGTGGCGACGAAGGCGGCCTTGTCCGCCGCCTCGGCTGCTGACTGACCCCGTGGCGGGGCTCCGAGGATCGCCACGGTGTCGGGCGCCTGCGCGTCGGACAGGTAGGGGACCCGGGCTGCCTTGCCGGGTGTCAGGGGCGTGACACCGACGGCGGGGGCCGAGGTCGGTTTCTGCGCAGTCTCCTCCGCCAGAACCGAGATCGGAGCGATCCCGGCCGGTAGGGCAACGAGGAACATCAGTGTCTGGAACAGGCGGGCCATCGGCGTCTCGACGTCAGAGGTCAGCACAGAGCAGGTGCCACTGGAGTATAGGGCTTCTATACAACAGGCCTATGGCACGGTTCGTCTGAACGCTGACGAAATCGCCTTGGATGTTTCCTTCAGACCCTCGGAAAATGCTGGACGAGGGAACGATCAGGCTTGGCCGTCCTGCATCGACCAGGAGGTCGAGGCGCCGGACGATGCCGGCGCCGGACCAGCGCGACGATCGCTCAGAGCTTCGTCGCGGACCGGCCGGCGAGACTGCGCGCCGCAGATTCGAGGCCGGCATGGTCGCGGCCTCCGCTGAGGGCGTAGGCCGAGTGGCCGGCGGTCCAGTAGGCCGTCTCGCCGTCGCCGGGACGCGTCACTTCGCTCGGAGCGACGTGACCGTCGAGGCTGCGTGTGGCGAACAGGGAGAGCTCGCCGAGCGTGCCGGCGTCGATCATCACCTCGATGCCCGTGCCGTTGCGGGCCGGCACGATCTGCACGTCGCGCACCGTCCAGTCCGCCGGAAGGTCCGGCAGCGCGATGCCGGTGGCGGCGACGATGCCGGCGCGGTCATAGGCCTGAGCCTGATCGCCCCGTTGCGCCGCGATGCGGGCGCGAACCTGCGCCGCCTCGCGGGCATGGCGGGCATCGGCCACCAGGGCCGGATCGACGGGGGAAGCGAACGTGTCGGGCACGCCGAGGAAGGGCCCGTCGGAATGGGCCAGCCAGCCGGTGCCGACGAGGAGCGCGATCACCGCGGCACGGCGCAGGCGGTCGCCGAACCGGCGCCAGGCCAAGGTCCGGTCGAGGCGCCGTGCGGCGGCCCGGTTATGCTCGGGTCCGGAGCCGGGATGGATGGCGAAGGCCTGCCGGAGCGCGTCGCGGTCATGCAGCTCGGCCATGATCTGCGCGGCGGTCTCGGGGTTGCGCGCCAAGTGGGCCTCCACGTCGAGGCGGCGCATCCCGTCGAGCTGCCCATCCACGAAGGCGGTGAGGTCATTCTCTGTGATCGGATCGATCATCGCGGTCTGGTCCATGGCGTCGGCTCCGGTCGGATACAGGGGGCGCGTCCCCGGACAAGGAGTCCCGGCCGCGCTGAGGATGGATCGGCCTGGGGATGGCGCTCCGTCCTGGTCTTCAAAAACGTCTCAGGTGTCGCCGACGGCGCGGCCTGTTCGAAGCGAGGCGTCATCGTCGCCCTGGGCGACCAAGCGCAAGCGTGGCCGCTCTGCCGCGAGGCGCTGGCGCCGCTCGGCCACACCGCTCCCCTGGCGCTCGCCTTCCTCGAAGGCGCGCAGGGCGGCGCGGCCCCGACCGAGGCGCGACATCAGCGTGCCGATGGGAATGCCGAGGACGGCCGCCGCATCCGCATAGGCCATGCCTTCCAGGGTGACGAGGTGGAGGGCGGCGCGCTGCTCTTCCGGCAGCGTGAGGAAAGC
The DNA here is from genome assembly GCF_002917135.1 of Methylobacterium sp. V23. Taxonomy (NCBI): domain Bacteria; kingdom Pseudomonadati; phylum Pseudomonadota; class Alphaproteobacteria; order Hyphomicrobiales; family Methylobacteriaceae; genus Methylobacterium; species Methylobacterium sp. V23. The sequence continues at coordinate 24,319 of NZ_PDHT01000001.1, read as the reverse complement.
GCGCCGGATCTGCGCGAGGCGTACCTGGGCCTCCTGGGCCGGGGGCGCCATCTCCTCGCTCATCTGCACGAGCGTGTCGGCGTGGCGGGCCTCGACCCGCTTCCGGCGCTGCTCGTCGATGAAGACGTTGTGCAGCACCGTCATCATCCAGGTGCGCAGGTTGGTGTTCGGCCGCGCCGCCTGACCCGATTCCAGGGCCCGCACCAGAGCATCGTGTACGAGGTCATCGGCCCGCAGCGTATCGCGCGTCAGGGCCCGCGCGTAGCGCCGGAGGGGCACGAGCAGGTCGACGATGGCGGTGGGGCCGGGCCGGTTCGGTTCGGTCGTCATAAGAGCATCAACGCACGAACCGCTGCTCTTAATCCAGCCGCGGTGTGCGCAAGCGCATCAGCGGTAGGTCGCCTCCAGATCGAGGGTGCAGGTTCGGCCGATCTGTTCGTAATTCTCGGCGATCCAAGCCTGCGCCGCGCCACGACCCTTATCCCGCAGACGCTCGAACACCCGCCAGCGGGCATCGAGGCGCGACGAGGCCTGATACTCGTCGAGGGCCCCCGTGCCGTCGATGCGGTGCACGTACTGCGACTGGTACTCGCCTCGGCCGAGCACGCCCTCGGCAATGAGGTGGTCGACGAAGTCGATCGCGCGCAGCTCACGCATCAGGTTGGCGTTGAAGGTAATTTCGTTGAGCCGATCCTGGATCTCCTGCGGGGTGCGCGGGGTCTCGCGGCGCTCCACCGGGTTGATCTGCACCAGGACGATGTCGCGGGTCTCGGCCCCCCGATAGAGGGGATAGAGCGGCGGGTTGCCGAGATAGCCGCCATCCCAGTAGGGCACGCCGTCGATCTCCACTGCCTGGAACACGGTCGGCAGGCAGGCGGAGGCCATGAGGTGATCGACGTTCAGCGCCTCGCGCTCGAACACCGCGAGCTTGCCCGTCCAGACATTGGTGGCCGAGACGAAGACCGCCGCCGTCTCGGCGGCGCGCAGGCGTTCGAAATCCACCTGGGCAGCCAGCACCTTGCGGAGCGGATTGTAGTTCAGCGGGTTCGACGTGTAGGGGCTGGTCTTCAGGGCCCGGCTCCAGAACTCCGCGATCGGATTGTTCGACCAGAACTCGAACAGGCCGCTGAAGGCGCGGCGCTGGGCCGGCCAGAAATCGCCATCGAGGCTGACCTCGCGCCAGAATCGCTCCAGGGCCCGGCGAGCGCCCTCGGGCCCGTCCTCGAGCCAGCCGTCGACCATCACGACGGCGTTCATCGCACCGGCACTTGCCCCGGTGATCGCCTCGAAACCGAGGCGTCCGTCCTCGATCAGCGCATCGAGCACGCCCCAGGTGAAGGCGCCGTGTGCGCCGCCGCCCTGAAGAGCGAGGGCCACGGTCTTCTCCGCACGCGGACCGGCCATCACGCGGGTCTTGGCGGCGGGCTGCATCCGCAGGTCCCGTTCGACCGGAACGTCGATGAGCGAATCGACCGTCGGCTCCTGATGCGGATCAAGCATGCGGATCTCCCAAAATTTATGCTGCAGCGCAATATATGATGCCGCAAGGCCACAAACAGGCGGGAAGATGCAGCGGTTCCCTGTCCGCGACGCAGCCCTGCCACCCGGATCGGTCCCGAAACTCGACATCGCCGCCCGGATGGGACATGGGAGAAGCCGAATACGATCAGCGTGTTTGCTGTGCCGTCGGAATGCCCGATGACGCAGCAGACTTGACGCCCGCCCGCCGTCATCTCAGCTAAACGATCGAGGGCGTAGAGTTTGCGGCATCGGAACGCCGCCCCCGGTCCGGACCCGTCCGGTCGGCGGCTCCCGCGCGCCGGCGGACGTTCCTCGGAGCGCACAGTCAACGATGGACATCATGGACGCGACCCCCGTCAATCCGATCAGCGGCACCGGCCCCGAGATCGCAGGCCCGAGCCCACGGCACCGCACGGTCGGCGTCACCATCGGATCCGGCGAGGGCGCGGTCACGGTGGGAGGCGGCGCACCGATCGTCGTCCAGTCGATGACCAACACCGACACCGCCGACATCGACGGCACCGTGGCCCAGGTGGCCCAGCTCGCCCGCGCCGGCTCGGAGCTCGTGCGCATCACCGTCGACCGGGACGAGGCGGCCGCCGCCGTGCCGAAGATCCGCGAGCGCCTGGACCGCATCGGCGTGCACGTGCCGCTGGTGGGGGACTTCCACTACATCGGCCACAAGCTCCTGTCCGACCATCCGGCCTGCGCCGAGGCCCTGGCCAAGTACCGGATCAACCCGGGCAACGTCGGCTTCAAGGAGAAGAAGGACACGCAGTTCTCGACCATCATCGAGCAGGCGATCCGCTACAACAAGACCGTGCGCATCGGGGCGAACTGGGGCTCCCTCGACGAGGCCCTCCTCACTCACCTGATGGACGAGAACGCCCGCTCGCCTCGTCCGATCGATGCCCGCGCGGTGATGCGCGAGGCCATGGTGCAATCGGCCCTCACCTCGGCCGAGCGCGCCGTCGAGCTCGGCTTGTCCAAGGACAAGATCATCCTCTCGGCCAAGGTCTCGGCGGTGCAGGACCTCATCGCGGTCTACCGCGAGGTGGCGCGGCGCTCGGACTTCGCCATCCATCTCGGCCTCACCGAGGCGGGCATGGGCTCGAAGGGCCTCGTGGCCGCTTCCGCCGCCATCGGCGTGCTGCTCCAGGAAGGCATCGGCGACACGATCCGCTACTCCCTGACCCCCGAGCCGGGCGGCGATCGCACCGTAGAGGTGAAGGCCGCGCAGGAACTCCTGCAGACCATGGGCTTCCGCACTTTCGTGCCCCTCGTCGCCGCCTGCCCGGGCTGCGGCCGTACCACCTCGACCACGTTCCAGGAGCTCGCCCGCGACATCCAGAGTTGGATCGTCACCTCGATGCCGGAATGGAAGAAGTCCTATCCGGGCGTCGAGGGCCTCAACGTGGCTGTCATGGGCTGTATCGTGAACGGCCCCGGCGAATCGAAGCATGCCGACATCGGCATCTCGCTACCGGGAACCGGCGAGACCCCGACCGCGCCGGTCTTCATCGATGGCAAGAAGGCCATGACCCTGCGCGGGCCGACCCTCGCCAAGGATTTCGAGACCGTGGTCACCGACTACATCGAGCGCCGCTTCGGCTCCGGTGCCCGCACGGCCGCCGAGTAGCGACCGGCTCACGACGGCGTGAGCCGCCGCAACGGAACGGCGACCTTCGATGAGGTTACCGTTCTCGCGTGCTGCGCCGCATGATAGCGTGAACGCAACCGTCCCCCGCCGCCCGACACCGTCGGGACCGGCCCCGGCGTTCCCGCGCGCGGTCTGAAACCGCGCCGCGAGACGTTGGGCTCGCAACGAGCCTCGATCGAGCCGAATGACGCAGACCGCCCCTTCGAGCGCGCCCGCTGCCAAATCCGAGGGAGCCGGCAGCCCGCCTCCCGTGGCCGATGGGGCCGCCGAGACCGCGCGTGCGCATGCGCCGGCGAGCCTCTGGACCCTGGTCCTCGGCTCCATCGGCGTCGTCTACGGCGACATCGGGACGAGCCCGCTCTACGCCTTCCGCGAGGCCCTGGTCTCCGCGCGCGCGGACGGCATCCTGCTGCGCGAGGAGGTCCTGGGCGTCGCCTCGCTGATCCTGTGGGCGCTCGTCCTCATCGTCACCATCAAGTACGTCGTCATCCTGATGCGAATGGACAACAACGGCGAGGGCGGCATCCTCTCGCTGATGGCGCTTGCCCGAACCGCCCTGGGCGGCTCGCGCGTGGTCTTCATGTTCGGCCTGCTCGGCGCCTCGCTGTTCTACGGCGACGCCATCATCACGCCGGCGATCTCGGTGCTCTCGGCGGTGGAGGGCCTGAAGCTCGTCACGCCCGCCTTCGACGCCTACGTGCTGCCCATCACCATCGCGATCATCGTGCCGCTGTTCCTCATCCAGGTCCGGGGCACGAGCAAGGTCGCAGCCTTCTTTGGGCCGATCATGGCGGTATGGTTCGGCGCGATGGCGCTGGCCGCCCTGCCCCATATCATCGCCAACACCGACGTGTTCTGGGCCCTCAACCCGTACTACGCCGTCCACTATCTCCTCGGGCACGGCACGGGCGCCCTGGTAGCCCTCGGCGCGGTGTTCCTCGCGGTGACGGGCGCCGAGGCCCTGTTCGCCGATCTCGGGCATTTCGGCCGCCGCCCGATCCAGATCGCCTGGCTCGGCCTCGTTGGGCCCTGCCTCGTGCTGAACTACTTCGGCCAGGCGGCGCTGGTGCTGTCGAAGCCCGACACCATCGACCCGTTCTTCCAGCTCGTGCCCGAATGGGGCCTGCTGCCGATGGTGCTGCTCGCCACTGCCGCAACGGTCACGGCGAGCCAAGCGGTGATCACCGGCGCCTTCTCCCTGTCGCGCCAGGCGATCCAGCTCGGTCTGCTGCCGCGCCTCGAGATTCGCCACACCTCCGAATCGCATTCGGGCCAGATCTACCTGCCGCAGATCAACGCCCTGCTGCTGGTCGGGGTCGTGATCCTGGCTGTGCTGTTCCGCTCCTCGGCGGCCCTGGCCTCGGCCTACGGCATCGCCGTGACGGGCACGATGCTGATCACCGCCAGCCTCGCATTCCTGGTCCTGTGGAAGACCTGGAAGTGGTCGCCCTGGGCCGCCGGGCTCACGATCCTGCCCTTCGCGGCGGTCGAGTTCCTGTTCCTGCTGTCGAACATGCTGAAGGTGTTCGAGGGCGGCTACGTGCCCCTGCTCTTCGCAGGCGCCCTGATCGTCATGATGTGGACCTGGGTGCGCGGTGTCGGCATCCTGATCAACAAGACCCGCAAGACCGACGTCCCCCTGACCGAGCTCGTCAGCATGCTGGAGAAGAGCCCGCCACATCACGTCCGCGGCACGGCTGTGTTCCTCACGAGCGACCCTTACATCGCTCCCGCCGCCCTGCTGCACAATCTCAAGCACAACAAGGTGCTGCACGAGAAGAACGTGGTGCTTACCGTGGAGACCGTAGACACGCCTCGGGCCGCGGAAGCCGACCGCATCCACATTGAGCCGATCGGCCCCCACTTCCACAAGGTCGTGATGAAGTTCGGCTACATGGAAACGCCGAACATTCCCCGGACCCTGACATTGCTGCGCAAGCAGGGCTTCAAGTTCGACATCATGGCGACGTCGTTCTTCCTGTCGCGGCGCTCGATCCGCCCGGCCGCCCATTCGGGCATGCCCCTGTGGCAGGATCGGATCTTCATCACCCTAGCCAAGAACGCCAACGACGCCACGGACTTCTTCCAGATCCCCACCGGCCGCGTGGTGGAGGTCGGGACCCAGGTGACGGTATAGAGGACCGCGTCTAGGCGGCCTGCCGGTCCGAAAGGCCGTGGCAGGCAAGCTTCCCGGCTTCCGGGCGAAGCACGCACCGCGGCAGGCGGATCAGACGGGGCTAGAGGGCAGCCGCAGGCTCAGACCTCGGCCGACGGCCGCGGCGCCATCGCCCCCGTGGGTCGGCTCGCGGCAGTCTCGGGGATCCCGCCACGCAGCACCAGATCGATGGGCCCGCCGAGGCCGGGCAGCGGCGCGGCGCACCGATGCCCGGGACGGGCGTAGTGGGCCCTGAGCAGGGATGTCCGATCGAGGAAGTGAGCCTCGAGGCGATCGTTCAGGCGTCCCACCGGCCCAGTCAGCGCATCGAAGCCCTGGGTGAGAGCACGGACGATCGCGCGCATGCACGCCGTTGCGAGGTGGGCGACCGGCCGAAAGACGTTCATCGTGATCCGCGGGTGAGGAGAAGGTCCGATTCCAGATAGGGTGGCGGCCCCGCTGGTCCCCGCGACCGAAAACGGCAGGCGGGCCGCCGGAACGCGAAGCGTGTCAGGATCCGGTCGGCGGTTCGCCGCGGCGTTCCTGGTGTCGGCTCAGGGCCTCGGCAAGTTGAGGACGGGCGGTGGGATCAGGGGCTCCGGCGCCAGGGCGGCCGGCGTCAGCGCGACACGGCTGCGGGCGGCCTTCGGTGCCTTGGCGGCAGCCGCGGGCTTCTCGGCGGCGGTGGCCCGCGCCGTACGGATCGGGGCCGCATGATGCTCCGGCGCCGAGGCGGCCGGAATCGTCGTGCGAGCAGGCGCGGTCTCGACCGGGGCGGGGATGGCGGCGGCGGCCGCAGTCACCGGAGCCGCGACCACGGGCATCGTCGGCGCCGCAGGGGCCTCAGCGGATGCGAAGGCGAGCACAGTGGCGGGCACGGGCGGCGTGGCCTGCTCGACGGCTCCGGGCTTGCGCTTCTCGTAGAAGGCGTTGCCCCCGGCCACCGCCACGTAGTGCATGTTGTTGTAGGGGAAGCGCAGGCCGGCCGTGTGGAAGTACATCGCCCGCCCGACCTTGGGGTGGCGCTGGCCGTCGAGGACGGCATCGGTCACCTCGGCGACCTTCTGCAGGCTCTTCTCGTCCATCGTCTTCGTCAAAACGCCGGGGGCGAATTGCCGGGGCTGACCGACCACGGCGCAGATCCCGCCGTTCGGGAAGGCGGCGGCCTCCAGCCGGTTCATCACCACCGTGCCGACGGCGAGCAGGCCTTCGGCGTCGCTGCGATTTGATTCAAAGTACATCGCCCGACCGAGACAGTCGCGCTCCTCATCGGTGACAGACACCGGCTTGGCTGCAAGCGTGGAACCTGTCACTGTGGGTGCACCCGCATAGGTATTGCAACCACCGAGACTGGGAGCCACCAGGAGAAGACCAAGTAGAGGCAGCGTCGTCGCCGATCGGATTTCCTGCATGCCGTCTCGCTCCACTCCCTCAAGCGTATCCATATGGCTTGACCACCAAATGGGTTCGTTTCTGGGCAGGGGCGGCGATTTCGAGGCGGCGGGTTCAGGCCTCGCGGTCGTAGCGGAAGGCATCCGCCACCCGCGGCATCCCAATCTGATCGTAGAAGGTGACGGCCCCGGGGGCGGCCGTCAGAAGGAGCGAGACCTGCGGGCCGACCGCCGCGCGGGTGGCGGCGATGAGGCCCCGGCCGATCCTGAGCCCCTGCGCCGAGCGGCTCACCGCGAGATCAGAGAGATAGGCGCAGAACGCGAAATCCGTGAGCGTACGGGCGATTCCAACGAGGTCGCCATCGCGCCGGGCGGTGACGACGAGATCGGCCTGCGCCAGCATCCGGGCCAAGCGCGACGGGTCGTCGATGGGGCGGCGCACGGCGAGTCCCGACTCGATCAGGACGCGGCGGAACTCCGCCGCGTCGAGATCCGGCTCGATGCCGTAGGCGATCGCCGGCACGCTCAGGCCGTCAGCGTCCCGTGGCAGTGCTTGTACTTCTTGCCCGAGCCGCAGGGGCACGGCTCGTTGCGCCCGACGCGGCCCCAGGTGGCGGAATCGTCCGGGTTGCGCTCCAGGACGGCGGTGTCCGTGGCCATCTCGCGCGCGGCATAGCCGTAGGCGGGACCCGCGCCGCCGTCGCTGCCGGACCCGAGGCCAGCCATCTCGTTCTCGCCCGTGACCGGATCGAGGTGCTGGGCGAACATCGGCGGCAGGCCGGGCTGAGCGAACAGGTTGTCGGCTCCCTCCGCGGGCGGCTCCTCGTACATGATCTCGATGCGCGAGAGCTGCTGCGTCACCTGCTCGCGCAGGGCGGCGACCAAGCTGTTGAAGAGTTCGAACGCTTCGGACTTGTACTCGTTGAGGGGATCGCGCTGAGCGACACCGCGCCAGCCCACCACCTGGCGCAGGTGGTCGAGGGTGACGAGGTGCTCGCGCCAGAGGTGGTCGAGGGTCTGCAGGAGCACCTGCTTCTCGACATAGGTCATCACCTCGGGCGTGTTCTTCTCCGTGCGTTGGACATAGGCCTCGTCGGCGGCCTGGCGCAGGCGGTCGCGCATCTCCTCGTCGGCGATGCCCTCCTCCTTCGCCCAATCCTCCACCGGAACGTCGAGGTTGAGCACGGTCTGGACCCGCTCGCGCAGGCCCTCGATGTCCCACTGCTCGGCATAGGCGTTCTCGGGCACGTGCACCGCCACGAGGTCGTCGACGACGCCGTGGCGCATCTCGTCCACGGTCTCGCGCACGCTTTCCTGGCCCATGAAGTCGCGGCGCTGCTCGAACACCACCTTGCGCTGGTCGTTCATGACGTTGTCGTACTTGAGCACGTTCTTGCGCATGTCGAAGTTGCGCGCCTCGACCTTCTGCTGCGCCTTCTCGATCGCCTTGTTGATCCAGGGATGGATGATCGCCTCGCCCTGCTCCAGGCCGAGACGGGTCAGCATGCCGTCCATGCGGTCGGACCCGAAGATCCGCATCAGGTCGTCCTGGAGCGACAGGTAAAACTTCGAGCGGCCCGGATCGCCCTGGCGACCGGAGCGGCCACGCAGCTGATTGTCGATGCGGCGGGATTCGTGGCGCTCGGTACCGATGATGTAGAGACCGCCCGGCAGGGCGACCTTGCGGCCCGCGGCCGGGTCAGCCGGCTCGCCCGAGGCCAGGACCTTGTCGCGGTTCTCGGCGATCTCGGCTTTGATGGCCTCGATCTTCGCGTCGCGCTCCGGCCCCTCGGGCAGGTTCGCGAGCTCCTTCTCCACGCGCATCTCGACGTTGCCGCCGAGCTTGATGTCGGTGCCGCGGCCGGCCATGTTGGTCGCGATGGTGATGGCGCCAGGCACGCCGGCCTCGGCGACGATGTAGGCCTCCTGCTCGTGGAAGCGGGCGTTCAGCACGGCGAAGCGCTTCGTCACCCGGCCCTCGCGCGCGGCGGCGTAGACGTCGGTCAGGGCGTTGGGATCCGAGTAGTCGAGCTGGCGGAAGCCCGCCTTGACCAGCATCTCGGCCAGGTGCTGCGACTTCTCGATCGAGCCGGTGCCGACCAGGATCGGCTGGTGGCGCGCATGCGCCTTCTCGATCTCGGCGATGATGCCGTCGTACTTCTCGCCCACCGTCCGGTAGACCTCGTCGTCCTCGTCGACGCGCTCGACCTCCTTGTTGGTCGGGATGTCGACGACTTCGAGCTTGTAGATCTCCGCGAACTCGTCCGCTTCGGTGGAGGCGGTGCCGGTCATGCCGGCGAGCTTGGAATAGAGCCGGAAGTAGTTCTGGAAGGTAATCGAGGCCAGGGTCTGGTTCTCGGGCTGGATCGTCACCCGCTCCTTGGCCTCCAGGGCCTGGTGCAGGCCCTCCGAGTAGCGCCGGCCCTGCATCATGCGGCCGGTGAACTCGTCGATGATCACCACCTCGTCGTTCTTGACGATGTAGTCCTTGTCCAGGGTGAACAGGGTGTGGGCGCGCAGCGCCAGGTTCACGTGGTGAACCAGGGAGACGTTGTGCGCGTCGTAGAGGTCGCCTTCCTTCAGCAGGTCCGCGCCGCGCAGGAGGTCCTCGACGAACTCGTTGCCGCTCTCGGTCAGCGAGACCGTGCGCTGCTTCTCGTCGAGGTCGTAATGCTCGCGTTCCAGATGGGGCATCAGAGCGTCCACCGAGACGTAGAGCTCGGAGCGGTCGTCGACCGGCCCGGAGATGATGAGCGGGGTCCGGGCCTCGTCGATCAGGATCGAGTCAACCTCGTCGACGATCGCGAAGTTGTGCCCGCGCTGCGAGAGCTGGCTGAGCTCGTACTTCATGTTGTCGCGCAGGTAGTCGAACCCGAACTCGTTGTTGGTGCCGTAGGTGATGTCGGCGGCGTAGGCTGTCTTGCGCTGCTCGTCGTCCAGGCCGTGCACGATGGTGCCGACGGTGAGACCGAGGAAGCGATAGACCCGCCCCATCCACTCCGCGTCGCGGGCGGCGAGGTAGTCGTTCACGGTGACGACGTGGACGCCGAGACCCGAGAGGGCGTTGAGATACACCGGCAGGGTCGCCACCAGGGTCTTGCCCTCGCCGGTGCGCATCTCGGCGATGCCGCTCTCGTGCAGCACCATGCCGCCGATCAGCTGCACGTCGAAGTGTCGCTGGCCGAGCACGCGCTTGGCAGCCTCGCGCACGGTGGCGAAGGCGGGCACGAGGATGTCGTCGAGGGTCTTGCCGGCGGCGAGCTCGGCCTTCAGCATCGTGGTCCGGGCCCGCAGATCGTCGTCCGAGAGCGCGGCGACCTGCGGCTCCAGGGCATTGATCTCGGCCACACGGGGACGATAGCCCTTCACGCGCCGGTCGTTGGACGAGCCGAAAATCTTCTTGGCGAGGGCACCGAGCATCGTGAACCTACGGTCGATCGAAAAGTCTGAAGGCGAATGTTGGCCGGGCTTATAGAGGTAAACACGGGCCGGCGCATCCGAAAGAGCCAGCCCGCGTCCACACCGGGGTATCGGTGAGGCCAGGTCAGCGTGGGGCGAACGGAGAACGCCGAGCGGTGGCACGCCCGGAGGGGCGCTGAACCGGCTTTGGTCCGGCCAACGCGGAGGAGCCGCGTTTCGATCCGGGGCGTGATTCGTCTGCGCAAGTCTCGCCTGCGCGAGTCCCCCTCCTCATGCGGAGGATGCGGGCACGCCCGTCCCGGCCGCTCGGGGGATCTCCCCGCATCGTGATCGCCCGACGCAGCGATCGGAGCGACGGAGAGGGACAGCGGGAAGGCGCCTCACGTGCGCGACGAACGCGCGCCGGGATTCGACCGCGCGATGCTGCGGCCGTGCTTGCCATCGGGGAGTGCACGCGCCACCTGATGACGCGGAAAATCCGCGGCCCCCGGCCGCACCTCTCTCGACTGCCCCTGCGACGACCTCCGACCGGACCTGCGCCGGGACGTGGGCGGCGCTCCCAAGGACGCCTCCATGACGATGATCAAGTCCCTTTCGCGCTCCAGCCTCCTGCGCACGGGCGCTGTTGCCCTGGCACTCGGCCTGCCGCTGGCCTCGGCCCAGGCACAGGCACAGGCACAGGCACAGGCGCCGGCTGCTCCGGCGCCGGCTGCGGCACCGGTCGCTCCCGAGACCGTGGTGGCGAAGGTGAACGGGGCCCCGATCACCGCGGGAGACCTCGCCATCGCGGCCGAGGATCCCGCCCTTTCCTTGCCCGGTGTCGACGACGCCCAGAAGAAGTCGCTCCTCGTCGACTACATGATCGACCTCAAGGTCGGGGCTCAGGCAGCGGAAGCCGCTAAGGTCAGTGATTCGCCGGACTTCCAACGCAAGCTCGCCTACTTCAAGGACAAGCTCCTCCTCGACGAGTACCTGGAGCGCGAGGCCAAGAAGGCGGCGACGCCGGAAGCCGCCAAGGCCCTCTACGACCAGACCGTCAAGGCGATGAAGCCCGAGGAGGAGGTGCATGCCCGCCACATCCTCGTGGAGAGCGAGGACGAGGCCAAGAAGATCGCCGCGCGGATCAAGGGCGGCGAGGATTTTGCTCGCGTCGCGGCCGAGGTGTCGAAGGATCCCGGCTCGAAGACCGAGGGCGGCGACCTCGGCTGGTTCACCAAGGAGCGCATGGTTGCTCCCTTTGCCGAGGCCGCTTTCAAGATGAATGCGGGGCAGGTCTCCGACCCGGTCAAGACCCAGTTCGGCTGGCACGTGATCAAGCTCGAGGAGAAGCGTACCAAGCCGGTTCCGACCTTCGATGAGATGAAGGAGCAGGTGGACCAGTACCTGACTCGGAAGGCGCAGCAGGACCTGATCCTGAAATTGCGCGAGGGGGCCAAGATCGAGCGCACGGCGGCCGCTCCGGCCGTGGCGCCCGCCCCGGCTCAGAAGGCGCCGTAACCTGCCTCAGGCGACCCGGCGCAGCGGGTACGAGGCGGGCTCGGTCCGTCCACGCCCGTTGCGCTTGGCCCGATAGAGTGCGGCATTCGCGCGGCTGAGCAGGGCATCGAGTCGGCGTGCCGGCGCCGCGGCATCAGAGCCCTGCTCCGGCACCGCCAGACCGATGCTGACGCCGATCGCGAGGTGCGGCAGTTCCGGTACGGCGATCCGAGCCACGGCGCGGCGCAGGAACTTGGCCTGGGCCAGGGCTTCCTCCGGGGCAAGTCCGCGCAGGAGGCAGCCGAATTCCTCGCCGCCCATCCGACCGAAGATCGCGGAACCCGGCAGCAGCGCCGATACGGTGTGGCAGAATCCGACGAGGACGCCATCGCCCACCGCGTGGCCGTACCGGTCGTTGATCAGCTTGAAATGGTCGAGGTCGAACAGGAGCAGGGTGACGGCACCACCCTCCACCAGAGCAGCCTCGGCTTGGGCCACGAAGGCGCGCCGGCTGAGGATGCCGGTCAGCGCGTCGGTGTCGGCGGCGAGCCGTTGCAGGTGCTCGGCGCGCTCCTTCGTCAGCGACATGAACACGAAGGCGATCGCCAGGGTGAAGAGCATGCCGGCAAGGCACAGGATGGTCAGCCAGGGCGTCTGCAGCGGATTCGGGATGGCCTGCGGCGGCGCGACGATCGCGAGAGGCACGCGGATCCAGTAGGCCGAGGTGTAGAGCAGCAACAGGGCAACCCCGGGATAGCGCGACACCAGGGGTTCGGCGCGGGCTCGCCAGATCTCGCGAGCGGCCAGCAGGCAGAAGCCTCCGGCGAGGCTCGAGGCCAGCATCACCCGGGCGGGAACTGAGCCGAAGAACGCCGGGACCAGGCAGCTCGCTCCTCAGAGCGCGATCGACACCGTGATCGGCGCGAGGCATGCGCGCCGCCCTTCGAACGCCCGGGTCCCGGTCCAGATCAGGCCGTAGGCGCCGATCATCACGCCGTTGGCGACCCCGATCGAGACCCAGTCCGGGATGATCCCGCGCAGGGACAGCAGGGCCGAGGCCATCGCACCGGTGATGTGGGCGACGCCCCAGATCGCCAGGGCGTGGACGTGGCGGGCCTGGCTCCAGGACAGCAGGAACAGGCTTCCGACCATGAAGGTCAGGATCACGGTCACGAGCAGGAGGGTCGGGGCATCGAGCAGCATCGATCGGTTCCGCCCCCCCTTTCACGCGTTCGATCGTCGGAAGCCGCTCGCCTCTACGGGACAGCGTTCCAGCGTCCGAATCCATCCTAAACGATCAGGGTTACGCAGATCTGGACACCCGCGGCCCGTCGAAATCTCTACGGACGATGGGTTGTCACGGCTCCGCCTTGCGCGGACCGGGACCAAGGGGGGTGATCCGAAGGGCGGTGATCCGGTTGCGAGCCTTGCGCAGGACCTGAAAGCGGAAGCCGTGGAAGTTGAAGGCGGTCCCGGTATCGGGAATCGCCCGGGCCTCGTGGATGACGAGCCCCGCGATGGTGGTGGCCTCGTCGTCCGGCAGGTCCCAGTCCATCGCCCGGTTGAGGTCGCGGATCGGCACGCTCCCGTCGGCATGCACCGAGCCGTCGCCCTGGGGCCGAACCCCGGACACGGTAACATCGTGCTCGTCGGCGATGTCGCCCACGATCTCCTCGAGGATGTCTTCCAAGGTCACGAGGCCCATCACCTCGCCGTACTCGTCGACCACCAGGGCGAAGTGGGTCTTCTTGGTGAGGAAGGCCTTCAGCTGGTCGCGCAGGGAGGTGGTGTCCGGCACGAACCAGGTCTCCAGCGCCAGGGCCTCGACCCTGAGTCCGGAGGCGTCGCCGCCGGCGGCGTCCAGCGCCCGCAGGAGATCCTTGGCGTGGAGCACGCCGACGATGTTCTCCGTCGTGCCGCGCCAGAGGGGCATGCGCGTGTAGGGCGAGGCTAGCACCGCGCGCACGATCTCCTCCGAGGGCAGGTCGGCGTCGATGGTGCGCATCTTGGTGCGGTGAACCATCACTTCCGAGACGGTGAGGTCGGACAGGTCGAGGAGACCGCCGAGCATATCACGCTCGGCCTTGGCCACGCCGCCCTCGCGATGCAGGAGGGCGACCTGGCCGCGGATCTCGTCGGTGGCCGACAGAATGGTCTGGCGCTCGCCGATCCGGACGCCGAAGGGCCGGAGCATCCCACGCACCAGGGCCTCGATGGCGAGCGCCGCCGGCCCGAGCAGGGCCACCGCGAAGGCCACCGGCCGGGCCATGACCAGGGCGGCGCTGTCCGGCTTGTTGATCGCGAGGGTCTTGGGCAGCACCTCGGCGAAGATGATGACCAGGACCGACATCACCCCGGTGGCGTAGAGGACGCCACTCTTGCCGAAGAGGGTGGTGAGCACGCTGGTGGTGAAGGCCGAGGCGCCGATCGCCACGATGTTGTAGCCGATGAGCATGGCGCCGATGAAGCGCTCGCGGCTCGCCAGGATGGCGTTGACGAGGCGCGCGCGCGCGTCGCCGGCATTCTCCAGGGCCAGCATGCGGGCCCGGGACGCCGCCGTGAAGGCGGTCTCGGCACCCGCGAAGAAGGCCGAGAGCAGGAGCGAGATCGCCACGATGCTCGCGGCCAGCCAGAGATCGGTATGGGGTTCCATGCGTGCCGATGCCGGAGGATGTCGTCAGGTCGAGCCGTTGATTACCACGTCGCGGGCCGGGCCATTCACGCCCCTCCGGTCCCGGCGATGAGTTCCTTGATGCGTCCGGCGAGCGCCTCCATCACGAAGGGCTTGGTCAGCACCTGCATGCCGGGCTCAAGGTATCCGTTGCCGAGCACGGCATTCTCGGCGTAGCCGGTGATGAACAGCACCTTCAGACCGGGCCGCACGACCCGGCCCGCATCCGCCATCTGGCGGCCGTTCATGCCGCCGGGCAGGCCGACATCCGTCACCAGGAGATCGAGCCGCACGTCGGATTCGAGCACCTTGAGACCGGCCGCCCCGTCCGCCGCCTCGATGGCGGTGTAGCCGAGGTCCTCCAGCACCTCGGTCACCAGCATCCGCACCGTGGGCTCGTCGTCGACGATGAGCACGGTCTGGCCCTGCTCGGCCCGGGGCGCGTGGGCGAGGTCGGCCTCGCCGTCGCGGGCCTCGGCCTCTCCGTAGTGGCGGGGCAGGTAGAGGCACACCGTCGTGCCCTGGCCGACCTCCGAATAGATCCGCACCTGGCCCCCCGACTGACGGGCGAAGCCGTAGATCATCGAGAGGCCGAGGCCCGTGCCCTCGCCCAGGGGCTTCGTGGTGAAGAACGGGTCGAAGGCCCGGGCGATCACCTCCGGCGTCATGCCGGTCCCGGTATCGGTGACGCACAGGGAGAGGAACTGCCCCGGCTCCAGGTCGCGCTCGCGGGCCGCGCGGACGTCGAGCCACTTGTTGGCCGTCTCGATGGTGATGCGACCGCCCTCCGGCATGGCATCGCGGGCGTTGATGCAGAGGTTGAGGAGCGCGTTCTCGAGCTGGTTCGGATCGACCAGGGCGGTCCAGAGCCCGACCGCGCCGATCACCTCGATCGTCACCGCCGGCCCGACCGTGCGGCGCACCAGCTCCTCCATGCCGGCGATGAGGGCGTTCACGCTGGTGGGCCTGGGGTCGAGGGTCTGTCGACGCGAGAAGGCGAGGAGGCGGTGCGTCAGCGCGGCGGCGCGCTTGGCCGCGCCCTGCGCCGCGTTGATGTAGCGGTCGAGGTCCGTGATCCGTCCCTGCGCCATGCGGGCCTGGAGCAGTTCGAGGCTGCCGGAGATCCCCGTGAGCAGGTTGTTGAAGTCGTGGGCCAGCCCGCCGGTGAGCTGGCCCACCGCCTCCATCTTCTGCGCCTGGCGCAGGGCCTCCTCGGTCCGACGCTGGTCCGTGATGTCCCGCCCGATGATGGTGAAGGTCTCGCCGTCGGGCGCTGCCGTCCACATCACCGTGCGCCGCTCACCCGCCTTGGTGAAGACGCGGTCGACGAAGCCGGTCACCGTCTCGCCCCGCGCGAGACGGCGGACCACCTCGGCCGTCTCGGCATGGTCGGCGGGATCGATCAGCGCCGCGAAGGGCTGGCCGAGCAGGGCGTCGTCGTCCCAGCCGAGGGTGCGGCCCCAGGCCGGATTGATGGTCTTCAGGTAGCCGTCGAGCCCGGCCGTTCCCATCAGGTCGGTGGTGGTCTCCCAGATGCGGTCGCGCTCGCGGGTGCGGCGCTCGACCTGACGCTCCAGGCTGGTGTTCAGGCGTGCCAGTTCGGCACTCGTGGCCTTCTGGTCGTCGATGTCGGTGTTGGTGCCGACCCAGCGCAGGATGGTGCCGTCGGCCGCCCGGATCGGCTCGGCCCGCACCAGGAACCAGCGATAGGCTCCGTCGTCGCGGCGGATCCGGAACTCGCCCGCGTAGGGACGACCGTCTTCGAGGCAGGATTCCCAGGCTTCCACCGCCGCGCGGTCCGCGGGGTGGACGAGGCCGGCCCAGGCCGCGCCGCGGACGCCGTCGCGGGCGGGGCCGCAATAGCTGGCACAGGCGGCGTTGGACCAGTCGAGGGCGCCGGTGGCGGAGGCCGCCCAGACGTGGATCGGGACCGCCTGCGCGAAGGCGTGGAACTGCGCGTCGCTCACCCGTCGCGCGGAGGTCGCGCGGCTGCGCTCGGTGGCCGCGCGCACGCGCTCGGCGACGTTGCGCATGAAGGCGAGCTCTTCGGGCGACCAGGACCGGGCGGTGGCATGGTTGAGATAGAGCAGCGCGACGAAGCCGCCGTGCTCGGTCAGCGGCATGTTGACGAAGGAGTGCGCGCTGATCGCCTTCAGGGCCTCGGCGCCGGAGGCGGTGCGCGGATCGGCGTCGGCATCGCTGCAGATCACGGTCTCGCCGCGCTTCAGATCCTCGATGTAGGAGCCGTAATCGCGAAAGTGCAGGGTTCCGGCGAGGCTCCGGATGCCGGGGGCGTTCCAGTCACGCTCGATCAGGATGGTCTCGGCCTTGGCATCGATGGTGCCGTAGCCGGCGCGGCTAACCCCGAGGGTGGTGCCGAGGATTTCCGCGGCCGCGTACGCGATGGCGGCGGTGTCGTCGAGGTCGCGCAGCCGGTCGCCGAGTTCGGCCACCGCGATCCGCCTGGCCTCGGCGGCGCGGCGCTCCTCGACGTCGATGGCGAGGACGAAGAAGCCCTCCACCGCGCCGGCCGCGTTCCGCCGCGGGATGTACTGGATGGCGCAGGCCCGATGCCGGCCCTGCCCGTCCGGAAGCACGCCGTCGAACGCGATGGTCTCGCCGGCCAGGGCCCGGTCCATGTCGGGACGGGACTGAGCGAACATCTCGGCGCCGAGCACCGCGCGGGCATGGCGACCGACCAGGGTCTCGACGCCGCGCCCGAACCTGGTCTCGTAGTCGCGATTGTTGAACCGGACGATGTAGCCGCGGTCGAGATAGGCGACGAGCACCGGGAGCGCGTCGGTGATGAGGCGCAGTTCCGCCTCGCGCTGTCCCGCGGGCGTGCCGCGCAGGCGGGCGACCTCGGCCTCCAGCGCAGCGATGCGGCGATGCAGGCCCTCGGTCCCGGGATCGCTCAAGCGGCACTCAGTTCGGCATTCAGAAAGGCGCGGACCTCGG
The DNA here is from genome assembly GCF_002917135.1 of Methylobacterium sp. V23. Taxonomy (NCBI): domain Bacteria; kingdom Pseudomonadati; phylum Pseudomonadota; class Alphaproteobacteria; order Hyphomicrobiales; family Methylobacteriaceae; genus Methylobacterium; species Methylobacterium sp. V23. Next base: position 7,067 of record NZ_PDHT01000001.1, on the reverse strand, counting down.
CGCCGTCGATGCCGGGCGCGATGAAGCTCTGGCCGATGCCGCGGGCCAGGATGAAGGTCAGCGCGCCGTCGCGCACCTTCTTGTCCTGCGCCATCGCCGCCACGAGGGCATCGGCGTCGCCGCAGCCGCCGGGCACCGCCTGGAGCCGGGTCGGCAGGCCGGCCAGAGCCAGGTGGTTGGCGACCCGGCCCGCGTCCTGGCCCGGGCACAGGCCGAGGCGGGCGGAGAAGCGGAAGGCCAGTGCGAGGCCGATCGCCACCGCCTCGCCGTGGACGAGGCGGGCGGACTCGTAGCCGGTCAGGCGCTCCAGGGCATGCGCGAAGGTATGGCCGAGGTTGAGCAGGGCGCGCTCACCGTCCTCGCGCTCGTCGCGCACCACCACGCCGGCCTTGGAGCGGCAGCAGATCGCCACGGCCTCGTCGCGCTCCGGCCCGCCCGCGAAAATCCCGGCCCAGTGCGCTTCGCACCAGTCGAAGAAGGCGGCATCGTTGATGAGGCCGTACTTCGCCACCTCCGCGTAGCCCGCCCGCATCTCCCGCTCCGACAGGGTGTCGAGGGTGGCGGTGTCGGCGAGCACCAAGCGGGGCTGGTGGAAGGCGCCGATGAGGTTCTTGCCGTGGGGCGAGTTGATCCCGGTCTTGCCGCCGACCGAGGAATCGACCTGGGCGAGGAGGCTGGTGGGCGCCTGCACGAAGCGCACGCCGCGGCGCAGGGTGGCGGCCGCGAAGCCCGCCAGGTCGCCGACGACGCCACCGCCGAGGGCCACCACGAGGTCGTTGCGCTCGACCTTGTGGGCGAGGAGCCCGTCGCAGACCGCCGCGTAGGTGGCGTAGGATTTCGAGGCCTCGCCAGGGGCTACGGTGACGAGGCCCGAGCGCAGGCCTGCCGCCGCGAGGCCGTCCTGCAGACGCGCGCCGTAGAGGGCGGCCACGTTGGTGTCGGAGACGATCACCGCCGCCTTCGCCCCGAGGGCAGCCACGTGCCGGCCGGCCTCGTCGAGGAGGCCGCGGCCGATCTGGATGTCGTAGGCCCGCCCCTGATCGAGGGGAACGGCCACGGTGAGGCGGTCGGTCACTGGGCTGCGATCCCGGTCTGCGAAGGTCGGTTCAGGTAGGCGTCGAGCGCTTCCATGACGTCCTGCACGACCCGGTCGTGGGCGACGTCGCGGGAGATCACCTCCACGTCGGCGGTGGCGTAGACCGGATGGCGCTGGGCCATGAGCTGGCGCAGGGTCTCCTCGGGGTCTTCGGTCTGGAGGAGCGGGCGCCCGCCGCGCTTGCGGACCCGGCGCATCAGCACGTCGAGCTCGGCCTTCAGCCAGATCGAGACGCCGCCCTCGGCGATGCGGGCGCGGGTCGTCTCGCGCATGAACGCGCCGCCGCCGGTGGCCAGCACCAGGGGGCCCTCGCGCATCAGGCGGGCGATGACCCGCTCCTCGCCATCGCGGAAGCTCGGCTCGCCGTAGATCGCGAAGATGTCCGGGATCGTGAGCTTGGCCGCCGTCTCGATCTCGTTGTCGGCATCCTTGAACATCAGGCCGAGGCGCGTGGCCAGGCGCCGGCCGACGGTACTCTTGCCAGCTCCCATGAGGCCGACGAGCACGATCGACCGGTGCCCGAGGGCCCGGCGGAGACGCAGTTCGATCGGCTCGCCGCCGGCGGCGGCGTCCGGCGGTTCACCCGGGGGCGGGACGCCGCCCTGAGGAGGGACTTCGGTCATCACGTTCATCTACACATCGTTGGGCGGGTCTTAGCGCGTTTTCCGGTGGGGGCGAAGCACCCGGGACGGCGCGCGCACCGGAATGCCGCGCCGCCTGTGGCCGCGAAGTCATTGCCATCGGCGTCGGCCCGTGATGCAACCCCAAGCTTGTCGTCAGCCACATCCGGCTCCTGAAGCCATCTGGCCCCCGAGGCGCGCTCACGTCCCCAGCGCCGCACGATCGAGGTTCGTCCGAGTGCCGACCCTGTTCCGTTTCCTCGCCACCCTCGCCATCCTGGCCGGGCTCGCCTTCGCGGGGATGTTCGCGCTGGCGACCTTCGTGGTGCCGACGCCGCGCGAGATGAGCGTGACCATCCCCGCCTCGAAGCTCCAGCCGCCGAACCGGTGACGCGGGCACCGACCCCTCATCCGAACCGGGCGGCCAAGACCGCTGCGGTCAAAATTCCTCCGGCCGAAATCCCCGGACCCGAGACCCCCGCCACAGGGATGCCCGCGGTCGAAATGTCCGCGGGCGACCTCCTGATCCGCGACTACCTCGACATGCTCGCCGCCGAGCGGGGCGCGGCCGCCAACACCCTCGCGGCCTACCGGCGCGACCTCGCAGACTACCTCGCCGCCCTGGCACGGGGCGGGCACGACCCCGTCGCGCTCGAAGCGGCGCCCCTGCGGGCCTACCTCGCCGACCTCGAGACGCGCGGCCTCTCGGCAGCTTCGGCGGCACGGCGTCTGTCCTGCATCCGGGGCTTCCACCGCTTCCTCTACGCCGAGGGCCTGGCCGAGGACGACCCCAGCGCCCCGATCGGCGGTCCGCGCCGAGTCCGGGCCCTGCCCAAGGTGCTTTCGGTGGCGGAGGTCGACCGGCTGCTGGCCGTGGCGCGCCAAGGTGCGACTGGCCCGGGGACGACAGCCCAGGGTGCGACCGCTCAAGGTGCGACCGGTGAGGGCGCGACCGGAGACGGCACCGCGGCGCGCGCGCGGGGCACGCGCCTGCTCTGCCTGATCGAGCTTCTCTACGCCACGGGCCTGCGCGTCTCGGAACTCATCGCCCTGCCCCGGGCGGCGGCCTCCACGAAGGAGCGCTACCTCGTGGTCAAGGGCAAGGGCGGGCGCGAGCGGCTGGTGCCGCTGACGGAGATCGCCCGGAGCGCCATGCGCGACCACCTCGCCCACCTGCGCGCCGAGGGCCCCTGGCTGTTTCCCGCCGACAGCGAGAGCGGTCACCTGACCCGGCAGTCGTTCGCCCGCGATCTGAAGATGGTGGCGGCGGCGGCCGGCCTGCGGGCGGACCGGGTCAGTCCGCACGTGCTGCGCCACGCCTTCGCGAGCCACCTCCTGCAGAACGGCGCGGACCTGCGCATCGTCCAGGAACTCCTCGGCCACGCCGACATCTCGACGACGCAGATCTACACCCACGTCCTCGACGAGCGCCTGAAGAGCATGGTCCGCGACCTGCATCCCCTGATGGACGAGTGAGGCCCGGCGGCGGCGCGAGCCGCCGCCGGACGCTCCGAACCCGCCCCACGACCGGAAGGGCGTCTCAGTCCTCCGTCTCCTCGTGCAGGGTGTCCTCGATATAGAGCTGCGCCAGCAGCACCTTCGCCACCGCCATCAGCGGCAGGGCCAGGGCGATGCCCCAGAGGCCGAAGATCACGCCGAGCACGAGCTGCCCGGCGAAGATCGTGGCCGGAGGGATGTCGAGGGCCTGCTTCTGGATGAAGGGCGTCAGCCCATAGCTCTCCAGGGTCTGCACCGCGAGGTAGACGCCGAGGGCCCCCAGGAGCGCCGTGGTGCCCGAGGCCAGGGAGGCCAGCAGGATCACGACGCCGGCGATCAGCGGGCCGATGGTCGGGATGAAGGCGAGCAGCCCGGCCTGGAGGCCCAGGATGAGGGCGCCGCCGATGCCCAGGAAGGCGAGGCCGGCCCAGGTGCAGACGAAGATCACCGCCATGGTGATGAGCTGGCCGAAGAGCCAGTGGCGCAGGGTCTCCCCCATGCCGTCGAGGAGGGCGGTGGCGCGATCGCGATGCGCCGGCGGCACGAAGCGGACGAGCCCGTCCCGGTAGGCGCCCGGATCTGCCGCCACCGAGAGGCCCAGGAAGATGATGACGAGGGCGTTGCCGAGCGCGCTGAACAGGCCGATCACCACGGTGGCCGCCGGCCCGAGCACGCTGCCGGCATCCGACAGCAGCGAGCCGGGGCTCTTCATTGCCCCCGAAGCGAGACCCGTGAGGCCGCCGGGCTTCTGGCCCGAGGACAGGGAACCGTCGTCGCGCCGAGGACTCGAATCGCCCCCGCCGCCGGATTTCGCGTCCCCACCGGGGGCGCCGTCCTTGCTCTCTCCGCTCGTGTTCTCGCCGTCCTTGGGCCCGCCGCCCTTGTTTTCACCGCTCTTGTTTGCATCGCCCTTGCCCGGGACGATCTCGGGCACGTCGATACCGTAATCCTTCAGCCGGTCGCGCACGGTGCCGGCCTGGGACGCCACGGTCTGGCCGAGGTCCCGCCCCTGCTGCACGATCGTGGCCCCCCCGAAGGCGATCAGGGCGAGGGTCAGGCCGGCGAGCACGAGACTGACGAGGCTGAGGCGCAGGCCCCGGCCTGCGGGCAGCACCTGGCCGAGAAGGCGCGTCAGGCCGTCGAGGAAGACGCCGAGCAGAATGCCGGCGAAGACGAGGAGCAGCGTCGAGGCCGCCATCCAGGCGAGTGCCAGGACGGCGATGAAGGACACGACGGCGATGCCGGAGACGGTCAGGGACCAGCTGCGCGGGCGCGGACCGGCGGGCTCCTCGCTGAGGAAGGGAATGGCCATGAACGGTTTGGGCTCCTGGCATGCCGGGTCGGGCACGCGGATTTCGGGCGGGTCACCGGGCAGGCCCGTCCGCGCTGCGCCCGGCCCATCCTGCGGGAGGATGTCGCCAGCTCACCTTGGGTTCCGCCGCCTGGTGCCGCGACCGGTCGGCATCGGCGCAAGGCTAGCGCGGGGCGCCGGCTTCCTGGTCCCAGCGCGCAGCGGCGCGGTCGTCGGCCTCCGTCGCCTCGACCCACCCGCCCGTGGTGCCGTCGGCGAGGTGCTCGCGCTTCCAGAACGGGGCCCGCGTCTTGAGGTAATCCATCAGGAAGCTCGCGGCCTCGAAGGCTGCGATCCGGTGGCTGGACGCGGTGACCACGAGGACGATGCCCTCCCCCGGGGCCACGAGTCCGTGGCGGTGGATGACGCATACGCCCTGGAGCGGCCAGCGCGCGCGCGCGGTCTCGACCACCCGGCCGATCTCCGCCTCGGCCATGCCGGGGTAATGCTCGAGTTCGAGCCCGGTGAGGCGGCCGCGCTCGTCGCGGCACAGGCCCGTGAAGGTGACGATGGCGCCGACGCTGCCGCCGAGATCGCGGCTGAGCCGGGCGATCTCGGCGCTCGCGTCGAAGGGTGCGCTCTGGATGCTGACATCGGGCATGGGCTTCCCCGGGCTGACCTCGGAACGGCGGTTGGGAACAAGGCGACTGACGACAGGAGGCGAAAACAGGCGCTCGACAGCAGAGGTCCGGAACCGGGACTTGGGCAAGGGGCTTGGGCCGGTGGTTTGGGTGAGGGGCTTGGGCGAGGGGCTTGGGCGGACCGCCTTCGGGCGGTACACCCTTGACGAGGCCCGGCGAACCTGACCTCACGGGCACGGGCGCTCTATGCCCCCGAACGCCCGGCGATGCCACCGGGATGCGAAGGACATTTTCGCCGTGACCCCAGAGCTGATCCTGCCCCATGAGGGCGCCCTGCCGGTGTTCTCGGCCCGTCCGGTCTGGTGCGGTCGCGCGAGCACGGTGATCGGCGACGCCACCCTCGGCGCCCAGGCCTGGCTCGGCGACTACAGCGTGATCCGCGCCGACGGGGACCGGATCGTCATCGGCGAGCGCTTCTGGCTCGGCCACCGCTCCACCGTGCACATTGCGACCAACACCTATCCGACCCTGATCGGCGACCGGGTGACGGTGGGCCGCAACGCCGTGGTGCATGCCTGCACCGTCGGCTCGGACGTGGTGATCGAGGACGACGTCATCGTACTCGATGGGGCGAGCGTGGAAAACGGTGTCCTGATCGAGGCGGGGGCCACCGTCTTCCCGCGGGCGCACCTCGCCGCCGGCTTCGCCTATGCGGGCAGCCCCGCCAAGGCGGTGCGGGCGATCAGCCTGCCGCAGATCGCCGAGCAGGCGGAGCGCCTGCGCGAGGCCTCCGGCGACCTGCCGGCGCTCCCGCCCGCCGACGAGCCGGACCCCGATCCCAGCGTCTACGTCGCCCGCACCGCGCGCCTGCGCGGCCGGATCGCCCTCGGGGCCGGCTCCACGGTGCTGTTCTCCTGCGACCTCCACGCCGAGGTCGGTCCCATCGTGGTCGGGGCCAACACCAACATTCAGGACAACACCGTCATCCGGACCCGGGGCGAGGGCGTCGTCTTGGGGCGCGACACCACGGTCGGGCACAATGTCCGCCTCGCCGACTGCCGCATCGGTGCACGCAGCCTCATCGGCATCGGCTGCGTCGTCGCCCCCGGCACCGTGATCGCCGACGACGTGCTGCTGGCCGCCGGCGCCACCACCGATCCGGGCCAGCTCCTGGAGGGCGGCCATCTCTGGGGCGGACGCCCGGCCCGCATCCTCGGGGTCCTGGATGCGGAGAAACGCACCATGATGGCCCGGGTGGTCGAGGGCTACGTCGCCCACGGGATGGCCTATCGGCAGGCGGAAGCGGCGCTGGCGTAACGTCTCCGGCTCGCGAAGAACGGCACGGCCTCAGGTATTGCCGTGCTGTTCAAGCCGCATCCGCAAGATCGACGCCCGATTTTCATCCCGGCATCATAGGGAAGATCGATGCAGGGACGCACGGAAGTTTTTGGGAACGCCGCGCGCCGAGCCGACGTTGTTCGGCCCCCAATGCAGTGGTGCAAGGAGTTCTTCATGAAAGCCGTCACACTCGCCCTCGCCAGCACGTTCGCCCTCAGCACGGTCGCCTTCGCCGCCGGCAGTGGCCCGGGATCCGCCAACAACGCACCCGGACAGGAGATGCAGCAGAACGGATCTCAGTACGGTGCCCCCGGCGCCTCGGGTTACGCGCCCGGCCATGAGAAGGGCGCGACCACGGGCTCGACCGGCCATTCGGGCGCGGGATCCCATGAATCCGGCACCGCCTCGGGCAGCACCGGCACGAAGTCCGGCACCGGCAGCCGCTGAGCCCGAAACGACGAAGGGCCCGGAACGCGCCGGGCCCTTCCCTGTCCGTCTGTCCGTGGTCCGTCCGTTCGTGGCGGCCTCTGGCGCCGCTCAGGCGGCGCGCACGGTGGCCAGGAAGCGCTGGACCTCGGCGCTGA